>NZ_FQVB01000048.1 GCF_900129305.1 Desulfacinum infernum DSM 9756
AGGATCTCTTCAATGCGATTTGCTAATCCTTTTAAT
The DNA here is from genome assembly GCF_900129305.1 of Desulfacinum infernum DSM 9756. Lineage (GTDB taxonomy): Bacteria > Desulfobacterota > Syntrophobacteria > Syntrophobacterales > DSM-9756 > Desulfacinum > Desulfacinum infernum. Next base: position 37 of record NZ_FQVB01000048.1, read on the forward strand.
TGTTTGGGCTCGAGGTCCAGCTTTCCCAAATTGAGAAGAGTCCTCTGCCTAGGCCCCTTGGGAGTCCTGTAGGACTCGACCAACTGGTGGTAGAAGTAGGTGGTTCCCGTTTGGTGATCTTTTTTTCTGACTCGTCGAATGAACATAGTAGCAGGACATTAGCATGAGGAGGGAAGGCGAGTCAATGCGGGCTGCCCTTTTTCTACCACTACACCGAATTTTCGGGGCCTCATCAACGACCTTTCAGATAGTTAGATGAGCAAAATCGGTACACTGTCGCACTATGCAGCATATAGATGACAAACTTGGGTTAAGATCGTCACAAAAGAGTCACAAACAGGGAGCAGCCATGACCGACGACTACGCGCTTTTTGCCCGGTATTACGACTTCATGGAGCCTTGGATCGCCCCTGCACGGTCAGCCGTCACGCGGGCCGTGCGCGCGGCGGGATGCCGTCGGGTCCTGGACGTGTGCTGCGGCACGGGAACCCAGGCGGCGGACCTGCGCCGACAGGGCGTGCGGGCGGTGGGCTTGGATCTTTCGAAGGCCATGCTGGCCCAAGCGGGCCGGAAGGCCGGCCTTTGCGGCGCCGCCTTGGTGCGGGGCGATGCCGCGCGCCTCCCCTTCCCGGATGCCGTCTTCGACGGCCTCATCCTCTCCTTCGCCTTGCATGAAAAGCCCGCACCGGTCCGCCGGGCCATGCTGGCGGAAGCCCGCCGCGTCCTGACCCCTACCGGGCGTCTCTTCGTCCTGGACTATGCGTGCCCCGGGTCCCTTGCCGGCCGCATGGTCCTGGCGGCCCTCTCCCTGGTGGAACGAAAGGCCGGAAGCGAACACCACCGGGCCTTCCGGGACTACATGAACGCCGGGGGGACCGATGCCTTCCTGGCCTCCGAGAATTGGATCGCCCTCCGGCGCCGATCGTTTGGGAAGGGAACCGTCGTCTTCTATGAAACGGTGAGGCACAAAAATGTATCGACCTAAAATCCCCTGGATTCCAACCCCTTAACTTCTCAGGACCGCCCTGTCCCCGCTTTTCGTCGACAAGTTTGTGCCCCCGGGCCTCCCTGTTGTGACGTTCCGCGCGTCGAAAGGGCCGGCGAGGATCTTTCAAATCCCTGATTTCAGAACGTATTTCGTCCGTCTCCATCGTCCCGGCATGCCCTTTGCCCCCAAAGGCACGGGGAAGCGGCTCGCGGCGGGGCCGACGCAGGCGAAAACGACGAGACGAAGGAGGTCAAAGGGCGATGAACACGGGGGACACGGCATTCGTGCTGATGGCAACGGCGCTGGTGATGCTCATGACGCCGGGGCTGGCTCTTTTCTACGGCGGGCTGGTCCGCTCCAAAAATGTACTGGCCACCATGCTGCAAAGTTTCATCTGTCTGGGGGTGGTGTCCCTCCTGTGGGTGGTGGCGGGCTACAGCCTGGCCTTCGGCCCGGACCGGTGGGGCGTGATCGGAGGTCTGGATTGGGCGGGTCTCCGGTCCGTGGGGCTGGAAGCGGGGCCTTATGCGGATTCCATCCCCCATCTTCTCTTTTGCGCGTTCCAGCTCATGTTCGCCATCATCACCCCGGCCCTCATCACCGGCGCCTTTGCCGAGCGCATGAAATTTTCCGGGTTCCTCTGCTTTACCATTCTCTGGACCCTGCTGGTCTACTTTCCCGTCTGCCATTGGGTATGGGGGGGCGGCTGGATCGGGGGCCTGGGGGCCCTGGACTTTGCCGGCGGTACGGTCATTCACATCAATTCCGGCGCGGCAGCCCTGGCGGCGGCCCTGGTCGTGGGCAGGCGCCGCGGATACCGCCGGGAGCCCTTCCAGCCCCACAACCTGCCCTTGACGGTTCTGGGAGCGGGGCTTTTGTGGTTCGGGTGGTTCGGGTTCAATGCAGGAAGCGCCCTCAAGGCCGATGAAGTGGCCGTTCTGGCCTTCTTCAACACCCAGGTGGCCACCGGCGCGGCGGCCGTCTCCTGGATCGTGGCGGAATGGATCAAGATCGGCAGGCCCACCACCCTGGGGGCGGCATCGGGGGCGGTGGCGGGCCTGGTGGCCGTCACGCCGGCCGCCGGATTCGTGGGGCCTTTGGCGGCCGTCTGGATCGGCCTTCTAGCCGGAGTCCTCTGTTACGGCGCCGTCTTGTTGAAGGAACGCCTGGGCTACGACGACGCCCTGGACGTGGTGGGGATCCATGGCGTGGGGGGCCTCTGGGGGGCCTTGGCCACGGGGCTGTTTGCTTCCACCGCCTTCAATCCGGCGGGGGCCGACGGCCTTTTCCACGGCAATCCCAAACAGTTCCTCGTCCAGGCCATCGGCGCCGTGGGCGCGATCGTCTATTCGTTCGCGTTGAGCTGGGTCCTTCTCAAGGTCACCGACAAGCTCACGGGCCTTCGTGTGGCCGGGGAAGAGGAGGTCCAGGGACTGGATCTGACCCAGCACAGCGAGACGGGCTATGTCCTGTAAACCTTGGGGAAGGGAGAGGCACTCATGGTCAAGATAGAAGCCGTCATCAAGCCGTTTGTCCTGGATGCCGTCAAGGAAGCCCTCCACGAAGTGGGGGTCACCGGCCTCACGGTGACGGATGTGAAAGGCTTCGGCCGGCAAAAGGGCCACAAGGAGATCTACCGGGGGGCGGAATACCTGGTGGAGTTTCAGCCCAAGACCAAGATCGAGACGGTGGTCCCCGACCATCTGGTGGACCAGGTGGTGAACGCCATCCAGAAGGCCGCCCGCACGGGCAAGATCGGCGACGGCAAGATCTTCGTCTATCCGCTCAGCCAGGTGATCCGTATCCGGACGGGGGAAACGGGCGAAACGGCCATTTGACCCGCTGCACCGCTTGGACGGATGGGGCATGGAAAACGGCATTGAAGCACTGGAACTCAAGGTCCTTTACGAGATCAGCCGGATGGTGGGACAGGCCCTCCACTTGGAGCAGGCCCTCTACGGCATTCTGGAGGTCCTGTCCCGATCCATGGCCATGGAGCGGGCCACGGTGGTACTCCGGGATCCGGCATCAGGGCTGCTCAAGATCCGGGCCGCCCACGGCCTGAGGGACGAAGAGATCAACCGCGGCATCTACCATCCGGACGAGGGGATCACGGGTCTCATTTTCCGCACCGCCAAGCCCTTCGTGGTTCCCGACATCAGCCGCGAACCCCTCTTTCTCAACAAGACCGGGTCCCGCTCCATCCAGAAGGACCAGATCGCCTTCATCGGCGTGCCGGTGATCCTGCACGGGCGCACGGTGGGCGTCCTCAGCGTGGATCGGCTCTTCGGCCGGGAGGTGACCTTTCAGGAAGACATCCGCTTTCTGAGCATCGTGGCGGCCATCATCGCCCAGTTTTTCGACCTCAACATGCAGGTGGCCGAACGGGAAAAGGACCTGCGCCGGGAAAACCTGGCCCTGCGCGTGGAAGTTTCGGAAAAATACAATGACTTCTTCATGATCGGCCAGAGCCCTCCCATGGTGGAACTCCAGGGGCTGATCCATAAGGTGGCGGCGAGCAAGGCTTCGGTGCTGCTCTTGGGGGAATCGGGGACGGGCAAGACCCTGGTGGCCCGCATCGTCCACGAACTGAGTCCCCGGGCGCGGCATCCGTTCGTCAAGGTGAACTGCGCGGCGCTTCCCGACAACCTGCTGGAATCGGAACTCTTCGGCCACGAAAAGGGTGCGTTCACGGGCGCCGCCGCTTCCAAGCCCGGCCGCGTGGAGGCGGCCGACGGCGGGACCCTGTTCCTGGACGAGATCGGAGAGTTGTCTCCGGCCCTTCAGGCGAAGCTCCTGCGTTTTCTCCATGAGAAGGAGTTCGAGCGCCTGGGGGGAACCCGAACCAAAAGGGTGGATGTGCGCATCGTGGCGGCCACCAACAAGGATCTGGAAGCCGCCGTGGAGGCGGGTACTTTTCGCGGCGACCTCTTCTACCGGCTCAATGTCTTTCCGGTTCGGGTACCGTCGCTTCGGGAGCGCAGGAGCGACATTCCGCTCCTGGCGGACTTCTTTCTGAGGCGTGCCTGCGCGGAATACGGAAAAAACCTGCACTTTAGTCCGGAAGCTTTGGAGGTCCTCTGTCGGTATTCCTGGCCCGGCAACGTGCGGGAGCTGGAAAACGTGATCGAGCGGTTGGTCATCCTGACCGACGGCCCCCTGGTGACGCCGGCCCAGATCCCGTCTTTTGTCGCCGAGGAAGGGAGTGCTTCCGTGGTTCCCGGAAGCGGGATGAGCCGTCTGGAGGCCCTGGAGCGTGAGGAAATCCTGGGGGCGCTGGAAAGGAACGCCTGGGTCCAGTCCCGGGCGGCCCGCGACCTGGGTCTCACCTTGCGACAGCTGAGCTATCGCGTCCGAAAATACGGCCTGGATCCCGTCGTCAAGGAAAACAAAGCGAACCTTCGAAGATCCACGCCATGACGGCCCGGCGGTCCCGAGGCCGGCTCCCGCTCCTTTCCCTACCGGTTTCTCTTCCATCCCGGCACGGCCTGTAAAAGCCTCTTTCTTTTCCCTCCAAGCAAAACGGTTCTTCATTGTTTTTGTCTCCCTGGGAGCGACCAAAGGTTCACCCCACACAATTGTCGACACCGCCCTTACACTTTCGTCGGTTTCCAAGGGGGACGGTCCCCGGAAGCGGAACATCCTCCCCTCGCGCGCTCCACCCTCTGAAGCCGTATGTATCGACTTTTCAATGGGTTGGCGACCATGGGGTTCGATCCTCCACCTTCCTGGCACGGGCCTTGCCCTTATGCATGGACAACCAGGAACATTGACGAGGTGCAGGGAGGAGATTCCATGAGAAAGATCGCCATCTACGGAAAGGGCGGTATCGGCAAGTCCACCACCACCCAGAACACGGTGGCCGGTCTGGCCGAGATGGGCAAAAGGGTCATGGTCGTGGGGTGCGATCCCAAGGCCGATTCCACCCGGCTTCTTTTGGGCGGGCTGGCCCAGCGCAGCGTCCTGGACACCCTGCGGGAGGAGGGGGAGGACGTGGACCTGGAGGACATCCGCAAGGAGGGTTTCGGCGGCACCCTGTGCGTGGAGTCGGGGGGGCCCGAGCCGGGCGTGGGCTGCGCCGGGCGCGGCATCATCACGTCCATCAACATGTTGGAGCAACTGGGGGCGTATGAGGACGATGAGGAGCTGGATTACGTCTTCTACGACGTGCTGGGAGACGTGGTGTGCGGCGGATTCGCCATGCCCATCCGGGAGGGAAAGGCCCGGGAGATCTACATCGTCTGTTCCGGGGAGATGATGGCCATGTATGCGGCCAACAACATCTGCAAGGGGGTGCGCAAATTTGCGGAAAGCGGGGGCGTTCGGGTCGGCGGGCTCATCTGCAACAGCCGGAACGTGGACAATGAGGAAGCCATGATCCGGGAGTTCGCCAAGCGGCTGGGAACCCAGATGATCTACTTCCTGCCCCGGGACAACATGGTGCAGAGGGCGGAGATCAACCGCAAGACGGTCATCGACTACGCTCCGGACTGCGAACAGGCGGCCCACTACCGGAACCTGGCGAAGAATATCGACGAAAACGACCTGTTCGTCATTCCGACCCCCCTCGACACGGATCAACTGGAAAGCCTGCTTATGGAATACGGGATTCTGAACTGAGCGCCTTGGAAAAACATGGAAAGGGGAGGGTGAGATGCTGGTCATGGTTCGGGCCGTCATCCGGCCGGAGAAGACGGCGGATGTGATGCAGGCGTTGCTGGAGGCGGGCTACCCGGCGGTCACGCGCATGGAGGTGGCCGGCCGGGGCAAACAGCGGGGCCTCAAGCTGGGAAACGTGGTTTATGACGAACTGCCCAAGGACCTGCTGCTCATGGTGGTTCCGGAAAGCGACAAGGAGTTCGTGGTTCGCACCATCGTGGAAGCGGGCCGAACCGGGGAGAAGGGGGCGTTCGGAGACGGCAAGATCTTCGTCACCCCCGTGGAGGAGTCCTATACCATCCGTACGGGAGAGCGGGAAACCTGAGCGCTTGTCCGACAATGGCTCTCCGAGGCAAGAGCCCGGGCTATGGCCCCTCTTTTCGTAGCCGCGGGGCTTCAGCCCCGCGGAAAGGGCCATCGCAACATCATGAAGTGACAGGAAATATGCGATGGTCCATCCAACGTTCGGGGGTTTATCCGCGGCCCTAAAGGGCTGCGCTACGAGAAAAGAGATCATCCGCGACGTTTTCGGACAGCCTCCGAGGGACTCGAACCGGGCGGGGGAAGAGAGGCGATGCGCGGTCGGTCGGGAGGAAACCCATGAAAGAAGTGTGCGCCATCATCCGTATGAACAAGATCAATGCCACCAAGGAAGCTCTCGTGCAGGCGGGATTTTCCGCCTTCACGGCCATGAGGGTGAGCGGGCGGGGCAAGCGGACCGTGAACTATGAGGTGCTCCAGGCCATGAACCGAAATCCCGACGTGCAGCCGGAGGTGCTGGCCACCCTCTCCCAAGGGCCGCGCCTCATGGCCAAACGAATGATCACGCTCCTGGTGCCGGACCGGCGGGTCGCCGACGCGGTGGATGTTCTCATCAAAACCAATCAGACGGGCACCCCGGGAGACGGCAAGGTCTTCGTCTGTCCCGTTCTGGAGATTATGCGGATACGTACGGGAGAAACCAACGAAGACGCCATCGACGAGATGGCGGGAGGGGAAGGAGCGGAGCATGTCTAAGAGCCGAATCCCCACGGCGCCGGCCGTGGATCCCGAAGAGTTCGTGGAGGAGCTGGTACGGCGTTACCCTGCCAAGGTGGCCAAGAAGAGGCGGCGTCACATCCTGGTGCGCGACCCTTCCGAACCCCAGTCCATCGAAGCGAACGTGAGGACCGTGCCGGGGATCATCACCCAGAGGGGCTGTTGTTATGCCGGGTGCAAGGGGGTGGTCATCGGGCCCATCGGGGACATGGTCCACATCACCCACGGGCCCATCGGCTGCGGCTACTATTCGTGGCTCACGCGCCGCAACCTGTTCCGGCCCCGGGCCGACGGCGCCAACTTCCTACACTATTGCTTTTCCACGGACATGCAGGAGGAGGACATCATCTTCGGCGGCGAGAAGAAGCTGCGGGAGGCCATCCGCGAAGCGGTGGAGCTCTTCCGGCCCAAGGCGGTGAGCGTCCACGCCACCTGCCCTGTGGGACTCATCGGCGACGACGTCCAGGCCGTGGCCCGGGAGATGGAAGAAGAGCTGGGGGTGCCCGTTCTGGCCTTCCATTGCGAGGGCTACAAGGGGGTGAGCCAGTCCGCCGGGCACCACATCGCCAACAACAACCTGTTCAAGGCGGCCGTGGGCCGCGACGACCTGGAGCCGTCTTCGCCCTTCGCCGTGAACATTCTGGGTGAATACAACATCGGGGGGGATGCCTGGGAAATCGAACGGGTGTTGGAACGGTGCGGTATCCGTGTCTGGGCCGTCTTCAGCGGCAACGGGTCCATCGACGACATCCGAAGGGCCCACACCGCCCAACTCAACCTGGTCATGTGCCACCGATCCATCAACTACATGGCGGAGATGATGGAAAAGGCCTACGGCATCCCCTGGGTCAAGGTGAATTTCATCGGGGTGCGGGCCATGGCCAAGAGTCTTCGAAAGATCGTCGCCTACTTCGAGGATCCGGACCTGAGCGAACGGGTGGAGCGGGTGATCGCCGATGAAGTGGAACGGGCCGAAAGGGACCTGGCCCCCTACAGGGAACGCCTGGCCGGCAAGACGGTGGTGCTTTTCGTGGGCGGTTCCCGGGCCCACCACTACCAGGATCTTTTCCGGGACCTGGGGATGCGGACCATTGCCGCCGGCTACGAATTCGCTCACCGGGACGATTACGAGGGCCGCCACATCCTGCCCACCCTCAAGATGGATGCCGACAGCCGCAACATCGAGGAATTGAAGGTCGGGCCGCACCCGGAAAAGTACCGCCCGCGCCTGCCCGCGGAACGCGCCGAGGAGCTGCGCCGTGCCGGGCTGATCGACCATTACGAGGGCATGCTGCCCGACATGGAGCCGGGGAGCCTGGTGATCGACGACATCAGCCACCTGGAACTGGAGATGCTCATCAAGCGCTACCGGCCCGACTTGGTCTGCTCGGGCATCAAGGACAAGTACGTGATCGAAAAGTTCGGCGTCCCGTCCAAGCAGCTTCACAACTATGACTACCGGGGCCCCTATGCGGGATTCCGGGGGGCGGTGAATTTCGCACGGGACATCGACTCCATGATCCACAGTCCGGTCTGGAAACTGGTGCGCCCGCCTTGGGAAAAGGAACCCTGCCTCAGGGCCGAGCTCACGGCGTGACCGCCGGTTCCCAACGCCCGTCACCCGAGAAAGGAGTTGCCCCATGCTCCACCACACCCCCGCCGTCGTCGCGGAACGCAAGGCCCTTCGCATCAACCCGGCCAAGACCTGTCAGCCCGTCGGCGCCATGTACGCCGCCCTGGGCATCCACCGGTGCCTGCCGCACAGCCACGGAAGCCAGGGCTGCTGCGCCTACCACCGGAGTCACCTGACACGCCACTACCGGGAGCCCGTCATGGCCTCCACCAGCTCCTTTACCGAAGGGGCGTCGGTCTTCGGAGGGGCTCCCAACCTGCGGCAGGCTCTCGCCACCATCTTCGACGTCTACGACCCGGACGTGGTGGCCATCCACACCACCTGTCTTTCGGAAACCATCGGAGACGACATCCCCAGCATCCTGAAAAAGGCGGCGGCCGACGGCATCATCCCTCAAGGCAAGCGGGTCTTCCATGCCAACACGCCCAGCTATGTGGGAAGCCACGTCACGGGTTTCGCCAACATGGTGCGGGCCATGGTGGAAACCTTCCCGGTTCCCGCCGCCGAAAGGATGGAGGCGGTCAACCTGATCCCGGGCTACGTGGAGCCCAGCGACATGCGGGAGGTGAAACATCTGGCGAAGATGTTGGGGGTGGACGCGCGGGTCTTTCCGGATACGTCCGGGGTGCTGGACGCTCCCCAGACGGCCTCCTTCCGCATGTATCCCTCGGGCGGAACGCCGGTGAGCGTTCTGGAGCGGCTGGGCCAAAGCCGCCTCACCGTGGCCCTGGGCCCCACGGCCTCGGAACCGGCCGCGCGCTTCCTGGAGGCGGCCCACGGCGTTCCCTGCCGGGTGCTGGATCTTCCCATCGGCCTTCGGGCTACGGATCGATTCGTGCAAACGCTCCTGGAAGACGCCGGCGGGGCTCTGAGCCCGGAGCTCAACGATGAGCGGGGCCGCCTGGTGGACCTCATGACGGACATGCACGCGCACCTGCACGGAAAGCGCGTGGCGTTGTGGGGAGATCCGGACCCGGTGGTGTCGCTCACCGAGTTCCTGGCGGACCTGGGCATGAAACCCGTCTGCGTGCTGACCGGGACGCCGGGGAAACGGTTCGAATTGCGCGTGCGCGGCATCCTCAAGAAGACGGCCCCCCGGGCGGTGGTGGGGGCGGGCGCGGACCTTTTCTTCCTGCATCAGGTGGTCAAGAAGGAACCGGTGGATCTCCTCATCGGAAACACCTACGGCAAGTACATCGCGCGTGCCGAGGATGTGCCTCACGTGCGGTTCGGCTGGCCCATACTGGACCGGGTGGGCCACGCCCACTTTCCCACCCTCGGCTACCGGGGAGGCCTGTACCTTCTCACCCGGATCGTGAACACCCTGCTGGAACGCGCCGACCGGGACGCGCCGGACGAGGAACTGGAACTGGTTCTTTAACCCTTCGAACTCCCGTCAGAAAGCGAGATGCGCCATGACCGGGTCCATCTATGCGGAAAGAAGCGCCCAGATCCATCGAAAGGGCGAGGAGCCCTTCCGGATGGTCTGCAACAAGGAAAGCCTGGCCGGGGCCGTGAGCCAGCGGGCGTGCGTCTTTTGCGGATCGCGCGTGGTGCTCTACCCGGTGGCCGACGCCCTGCACCTGGTCCACGGGCCCGTGGGATGCGCCGTCTACACGTGGGACATCCGGGGAGCCCTCTCTTCCGGACCGGAACTGCACCGGCTCAGCTTCACCACGGATCTCCAGGAAACCGATGTGATCTTCGGGGGCGAAAAGAAGCTGAAGCGGGCCCTCATGGAACTGATCCCCCGTCACCGTCCCCAGGCGGCCTTCGTCTACGCCACCTGCATCGTGGGCCTCATCGGCGACGATGTGGAAGGGGTCTGCCGGCAGGTGAGCGCCGAGACGGGCATTCCCGTCATCCCGGTCCAGTCGGAAGGATTCAAGGGCAACAAGCGGGCGGGGTACCAGGCCGCCTGTCGGGCTCTTTTCCACCTGGTGGGTACCGGGGATACGACCGGGATCGGCCCCCTGAGCGTGAACATCCTGGGGGATTTCAACCTGGCCGGAGAGATCTGGATTATTCGTCGTTATTTCGAGTCCCTGGGGCTGCAGGTGGTGGCCAACGTGACCGGAGACGGTAGGGTGGGCGACATCCGCCGAGCCCATGGGGCGGCCCTCAACGTGGTGCAGTGTTCGGGAGCCACCCTGGAACTGGCCCGCATGATGGAAGAGGCCCACGGGATTCCCTACCTGCGCGTGTCCTACGTGGGTGTGGAAGATGTGGCGGACGCCATCTACCGGGTGGCGGAATTTTTCGCGCACAGGGACCCGGGGATCATGGACCGGGCCCGCCGCCTGGTGCGTTCCGAGCTGGAAAAGCTCCTGCCGCAACTGGCGCGATACCGGGAGGCGCTTCAGGGCAAGCGGGCGGCCGTCTACACCGGAGGCGCCTTCAAGGCCTTTTCTCTGGTCAAGGCCTTCCGCCACCTGGGCATGGAGGTGGTCCTGGTGGGCTCCCAGACGGGAACGGAAGAAGACTACCGGGAACTCCACGAGATCACCGACCCGGGTACCATCATCGTGGACGATTCCAACCCCTTGGAGCTCTCCGCGTTCATCAAGGAAAAGGACGTGGACATCTTCGTGGGCGGAGTGAAGGAGCGGCCCATCGCCCACAAGCTGGGGGTGGGGTTCTGCGACCACAACCACGAACGCAAGATCCCCCTGGAAGGCTTCGAGGGAATGCTCCACTTCGCCGAGGAGGTGTACCGGTCCGTTATGAGCCCGGTCTGGCGTTTTGTGCCGCGCCGCCTGGAGGAACCCCGGGGTGTGCGGTTGCAGGCCGTCCGTAGGTGATGTGAAGGCATCTTGTCGATGCCAAACCCCGCCACCGGGAAGGGAAGGAGGAACAACCATGTGTGCCGGATCATCCCATCCCATAGGCCACCATCCCATGCAGCGACGGTACGTGAACCGGATGCTGGAAGCCAAGGCCCTCGTTCATGAACGTTACGGGGACGGGATCATGAGTGCCATCGACTTCACGGTGCGGGTTTCCAAACCCTCCGAAGGGGATCCCGAACGAGTGGTGATCACCTTGGACGGGAAGTTTCTTCCTTACAGGAAATGGTGAAGAGGAGAAGGATGGATGGCTGTCCTGGATTCCATTGATGTGGGAGACGGCCCCAGGGGCCCGGCTCCCTATTCGTCCGTCACGAACCCGTGCAAGCTCTGCGCCCCCCTGGGGGCGGCGCTCGCCTTCCGCGGTCTGGAGGGCGCCGTTCCGTTCCTGCACGGATCCCAGGGATGTGCCACGTACATGCGCCGCTACGTGATCAGCCACTTCCGGGAGCCCATGGACGTGGCCTCGTCGTCTTTGGGGGAAAAGGACGCGGTCTACGGGGGCGGTCCGAACCTGAAGCTGGGGATCAAGAACGTCCTGGAAAAATTCCAGCCCCGGCTGGTGGGCGTGGCCTCCACGTGTCTTACGGAAACCATCGGCGACGACGTGCCCGGGATCATCAAGGAGTTCATGGAGGAATTGGGGCGCCTCAATCCGGACCTGGCCCTGCCGGTGGTGGTGACCGTCTCCACGCCCAGCTATTCCGGGTCCCATGCAGACGGATTTCATCACGCCGTGCGCGCCGTGGTGGAGACTCTGGCCGGGACCGCCCCGCCGTTGTCGGCATCTCCGGCCGTGAACCTGATGCCGGGCCTGCTTTCCCCCGAGGACATCCGGGAACTGAAGGACATCCTCCAAGGGTTTGGACTGACAGCCGCGGTGGTGCCCGACATCTCCGGGACGTTGGACGGCCCTGCCTTGGAGGATTATCCGCTGGTGCCCCAGGGGGGCACGCCCCTGGCCCTTCTTCGCAGCCTGCACGGGGCCGGCGCCACGGTGGAATTGGGCCGCAACCTTCCCGAGACGGGCACCGCCGGAACCTTCCTTCGGGACGCATGGGGCGTTCCCCTTTACCGACTGGGGCTTCCCGTGGGACTTCGCGAAACGGACCGGTTCCTGGAAGTCTTGAGCCGGGTTTCCGGCCGGCCGGTTCCGGAACGGTATGAAGAGCAAAGGGGGCGGCTGGTGGACGCCTACGTGGATGGACACAAGGTGGTTTTCGGTCAGCGGGCGGCGGTCTTCGGCGAAGAGGATCTGGTGGTGGGAATCACGGCCTTTCTGGCTGAGATCGGCGTACAGACCGTGTTGTGCGCGTCCGGCGGCGGAAGGGGACGTCTCCGCCATGCCGTGCGGGACGTTACAGCCGACCTGGTTCCGGAAGCCCCTCGGGTGCTGGAAAAGGCCGATTTCCGTGCCATCGAGGAGGAGCTGGACCGGCTCCGCCCCGACCTGCTCATCGGGCACAGCAAGGGCTATCCCGCGGCACGGCGCCTGGGAATCCCCCTCATCCGGGTGGGCTTTCCCGTCCACGATCGTTTCGGAGCCCAGCGGCTGTTGCATGTGGGCTACCGAGGTGCCTTGCGCCTGCTGGACCAGATCGTGAACACGATCTTCGAACGCCGCCAGGAAGAATCGCCCGTGGGCTACGGTTATCTCTGACGGCCGAGGAAGGAGAGTTTTCGTGCCGGAGCCGTCCCCCGGGGCGGCGGGCGTCCCGCGGGTCCGGTTCCTCGTCATCCCAGGAGGTTCCCATGAAGAAAGTTGCTCCGGACATCAGCGCACATCCCTGCTTCAACGCCGAAGCCTCCGGATGCCGCGGGCGCGTCCACCTTCCGGTGGCCCCCAAGTGCAACATCCAGTGCCGATACTGCAACCGCAAGTACGACTGCGTCAACGAAAGTCGACCCGGCGTGTCCAGCGCCGTGCTCAGCCCCCGGCAGGCCGTCCACTACCTGGAAACCGTGCGGCGAAAAGTGCCCTCCCTTGCGGTGGCCGGGGTGGCCGGGCCGGGGGACCCCTTCGCCAACGTGGAAGAGACCCTGGAAACCATGTCCCTGGTCCGGCATCGGTTCCCGGACATGCTCCTTTGCGTGGCCAGCAACGGTTTGGAGTTGGCTCCCCATGTGCCTGCACTGGCGGATCTGGGCTGCACCCACGTGAGCGTGACCGTGAACGCCGTGGATCCAACGGTGGGGGAAAAGCTCACCGCGTGGGTGCGGAAGGGCAAGCGGGTCCATCGGGGGCGTCGGGCGGCCGAAGTCCTTTTGCAGTCCCAGAGGGAAGCCGTGCAGGAGCTCAAGGGCCACGGGATCATGGTCAAGATCAATTGCATTCTCGTTCCGGGGATCAACGATCACCATGTGGCGGAGGTGGCCCGGGAAATGGGGACCCTGGGGGCGGACCTCTTCAACTGCATGCCCCTGGTGCCCAACCGGGACACCCCCTTCGCTCACTTGGAAGAACCGGACGAAGAAACGGTGCGACGCATCCGCCGGGAGGCGGCGTCGTTCATGGTGCAGATGAACCACTGCACCCGGTGTCGGGCGGATGCCGTGGGGCTCCTGGGCGAGGACCGAAGCGCCGAGTTCCGTTCCGAGCTCCTGCGGGCGTCCTTCAGCGCAACCCCTCCCCGGGACGGCCTTCGGCCCTATGTGGCCGTGGCCAGCCACGAAGGGATTCTGGTGAACCGGCACCTGGGCGAGGCCGACCGGCTCCAGATATGGGCCCCCGCCGAGGGGGGCTACCGGCTCGTGGAAGAGCGTCCCACGCCGCCGCGGGGTACGGGCGACGAACGTTGGCGGACCCTGGCCTCCCGGCTTCGTGACTGTCGTGCTCTGTTGGCAAACGCCGCCGGGGAGAATCCCTGCCGGGTTCTGGAGCAGGAGGGCCTGGCGGTGGTGGTCATGGAGGGACTGATCGCCGACGGCTTGGAGGCGGTGTACCAGGGACGATCCGTTCGCCCGCTGGCGAAGAGACGGCCGGGTGCGGCCTGCAGCGGTCCAAGGGAGGGGCGGACCTGCGGCGGCGACGGCCTTGGGTGCGGCTGAATCCGATCCGATGGACCTTGACCGGGCCGGGCACGATGGATAGATGAACACATGGAAAGGAGACGTGCCATGAGACGGTCCGGTCATTTCATCAGGTTACTGGCGATCCTGGGGTTTGTCTGGGTTCTGACGAGCGCCTGTTCCACGGGAATGGGGAGAAGAGCCGAGGATGCCCGGCCCGCCGGGGTGCACCCGCCCCGCATCCAGTCCAGTTTCGCGGTTTCCAGCCTCTGGTTCGGAAAAACGTGGGAGATCTTCGTGGAAGGTGAAGACCCGGACGGGGACATGGACTACATCTGGGTGGAAGTTTCCCAGCTGGGCGGCAACATGTGGTCCAATCACCGGGTGTATCTCAAGGGAGATCGGAAGGCTCATTTCAAGGGCGTGATCCACCTTCCCACGCCGTCCATTCTCGGGAGGTCGGGCTGGCAGACCCTCCGGGTGGTGCTCCGCATCCACGACCGGGCGAACCATTACAGCGATCCCGTGACCCATGAAGTGGAACTGGGGCGCCCCACGGCGGAGCCCGTACCGGAAGAATGGCGGGCGGTGCGCGCCCAGAGGCTGGGGACGATTTTTTTCCAGTTCGACCTGGACCGGGACGGCGACCATGACAGAATCCCCCTCCTACGCTGAAAGGGTGCCGGAAGAGGGCTCGGATTCAGGCCCTTGTCTGAAAACGCCGGCGACCACCGCTTTTTTCGTAGCGCAGCCCTTTGGGGCTACGGAAGAGCCTTCGGCTACGAAAGAGGTCAAACTCTTTAAGTGTTCAAGACGGAAACCTGTTCTCGGACAGGCTCCTAGGAGGCTGTTCTACAATGTCTCTCCGACTTACAAGGCCGAGGAATTTGGGTCCTCCTCGTAGCAGCGGGGCTTCAGCCCCGCGGAAAGGGTCTCCATGACGTGACGGGGAATACGCGATGGCCTATCCGACGACCGGGGGTTCCTCCGCAGCCCTAAAGGGCTGCGCTACGAGACAAAGAGGTCGTCCGCGGAGTTCTCAGACAAGCTCCCAGGTGCCTGTCCGACAACGGTAGATTTGCGCCGTTCAACGCCCCTTCGTCATCCCCGCGAAGCTTGTCCCCGGCTTGAACGGGGAGCGGGGATCCAGGATTTCCCGCGACTTATGGACTCCCGCTTGCCCGGGAGGGACGGTTGGCGGAGTTCTCAGACAAGCTCCCGGGACAGGTTGCCGGGGAAAACGAAAGGAGTGGCGGTGGATGTGGTTTCGGCGGCGATCGGGTTCGGGGCGAGTTTGGCGGGAGTGTGCCGGGTGGAGGACCTGAAGAGCTCGCCTTCCCATGCGCTCCGCTTGGGTTCGTCTCCCCGGGCCGGAGAAGACCCTTGGCCGGAAAACGCCCGTTCGGTGATTGTGCTGGGTCTGGCCCATCCCGAGGACATGCCGGAGCTGGATTGGTGGACCAGGAAATCAGGGACCGGGAACACGCCTGGAAACGAGGAGCTGATTCGCATCGTTTCGCGGCTTGCCCGGTGGATCCTGGAAGAAACGGGCCGGGAGTGCTTCCCCATCCCCTACCACCTGGAGCGGGGCGGTCTCTTCATGAAGGATGCGGCCGCCCTGGCGGGCATGGGCTGCATCGGGAGAAACAACCTCCTGGTGACCCCCGAATACGGGCCGCGCGTTCGGCTGCGGCTCCTTCTCACCGCCGCGGATCTTTCCCCCACCCCCGGGCGTCCGTTCGATCCCTGCGCCCGATGTTCCATGCCCTGCCGCACGGCTTGCCCCCAAGGGGCCTTTTCGGGCGATCCGGCGGCACGGAACGCAGGCTACAGCGTGGCCCTGTGCACGATCCAGATGGAAAGGGACCTGGCACATGCCGAGGAGTTCCCGGTGGTTGGGAGTTCCGAAACCGCCCGGCGGGTCAAGTACTGCCGCCGGTGCGAACTGGCTTGCCCCGTGGGGAAAACATCATCGTGAATTGAGATAGAGACGCAGCTTGGCCAGGTCGAAGTACGCCTCGGCCAGGCCCAGCTTGAGACAGGTCACGAACATCTCCCCATCTTCCACCCCGATCTGCTGGGCCATGTATTCCTTCACCATTTGGAGGCACGCCAGGTTGGCCGGCAGGCCGTTCCACAGGTTCCAGCTGCGGAAATGGATGCTGAAGTGGAGCTTGCCGTACTTGATGGCCGTGTCCACTCCGCGCAGGCACTGGGTGGTGCCGGGTTCTTCCTTGTTGAAGGCGTTGGAGATGGTGCGGGAGCGCACCGTCTTTCCCGTGGCCCGGTCCGCCACCCGGATCACCTCCTCGTAGTCCACCGTCTCGTCGTAGAATAGAAGGCTCTCCGGTCGTCCCACGGTCATGTAGCAGTGCTTGGTGCCGGGGCCGTTCTTCCGGTAGTAGTCGATCACCCATTCGATCTGCCAGGCCAAGTCCTGGCCGTAGGTGTAGTGTTCCCCGGGCTGGGCCACGTCCGTCATGTAGTAGGGAAGGTATTTTTCCGCGTAACCGGGTTCGATGGGGTTGGGAATGCCCACCCCGGGCGGGATGTCGGGCTCCAGGGGCCGGGTGCCGGGATGGGTGATCTGGGCGGACACGAAGTCCAGCTCCCAGCGCTTGGTGGGGGTGCTCCCCTTGTCCACCTTGTATTCCCGGCCTTCCTCCACCGCCTTTCGAACCAGCTGGTACCAAAGATCCGGGATGTCCCGGGCCACCACAAAAGCCGCCTTCAGCATGGCCGCTTCCTTTCTTTGTCCTTGATTTTCCTCTTCCTGATTCCTCCGCCTCCATATACACCCTCGGCCCTCCCGGGGCAACACGGCGCACGGCCCCGTCTCTTCCCGGCGAACCCGGCATGGCGGAGGTGGCTTGGCGCCGCGGTCCCAACGTCCTTCTCCTCCCTTGACACCGGGAGCGCTCAGCATATAAACATACGTTGATATGATGTTGGGTTGGGGAGATGCGCCGTGACACGGGAAGGGCGGCAACCGGTGGAAAAAGCAGAAGGTGGGCAGGGACCCGCTGAGATCCCCCACACGTCCGATCTGGCCGACCATCTGGACAAGGTGGCCTTCCTGGCCAAGAGCCTGTCCGACGAGAACCGGCTGCGGATCCTCCTGGCTGTGAGTTCGGGACGCCGTTCCGTGGGGCGGATCGTGGAGGAGCTGGGGCTTTCCCAGCCCCTGGTGTCCCACCACCTGAAGGAGCTGCGCCGGGCGCTCCTGGTCACCGTGGAGCGCAAGGGACCGTTCGTCTTCTACGAGCTGAGCGATCCGCGGGTGCTGGAGGCGCTGGATCGGCTCCGTTCCGTGGCCTGCGACCTTCTGGAGCGGCGCGATTCCTTCTGAGTCCCGGACGCCGGAGAGGCCATCGGTTTCAGGTTCCTTCACTTTGAGGAGTTGCAGGGATTCTTTCCCGCAGGGCTGAATCCCCCGCGGCTAAGGAAGGAACGTAAAACGAAAGGGAGCGATTCACTTGCTGCACTCTACTTTCTCCGCGCGATTGACGGGCGCGGAGAAACCCCGCCCCTACTCAAGAGGTCCATCTGCCTTCGTAGGGGTTTCGCCCTCCGGCCCCTTGCGGGAACGGCCTTGGCTGCGCTTCGGATCGCCGGCAGGCCGGCTCCCACGGGATAAGACCGCAAGGCGGGCACAACCACCGAAGGGTGCGACAAGAGGCGAGAGGGATCCATGGAAAAAGTAACGGAGAGAATCCGACAAATGCCCCCCGATCAGGCTCTGCGGGCCCTTCTGGAGGCGCTCAGGGAGGTTCTTCCCCGTGCGGGCGAGGAGGCGCGCACGGCCTTCGTCATGGAGCTTCTGGGCGAAAGCGGGGACGACAGGGTGAGCAGCCTGGTGCACTTGTGACTGGCCACCTGCCTGGGCGAAGGTGTCGACCCGACGGAAATGTGTGAGAGCTTGGTTCACAAGGTGGGCCGGTCCAAGCAGTTGGAGGCGGTGGCGGATCCGGGGTTGCTGCCCCTTTTCGAAGACTGGCTGGACGAGCTGGAAAGGGAGACGGCGTCTTTCCTGGAAAAGAACCCCGGCGCGGGCCCGGCGGATCTGGCCGACGCCCTGGGGCTCAGCCGCCGCGGAGCGTCTTTTCTTCTGGCCAAGGCGCGCCGGGGCGCTCCATCGGAATCGGAAGGATGCCCGCCATGAAAAGACGGACATGGATGCCGGTTGCAGCGGTGGCTTTGGCGCTGTGCGTGGGCGTGCTTTGGTGGGTTTCCCGGGCCACGGCGCCGCGAACGGCCGACTGGGAGGATGTACGGGCCGAAGCACGGCGGGGCGGCTATCGCCTCATCGACACCGAGGGTCTGCAGCGTTTCCTGGACGATCCGTCCCGCCGCGTGCTCCTGGTGGATGCCCGGGAAGCTTGGGAATACCGGGCGGGGCACATCCCGGGGTCGGTCAACTTTCCCATGGAGCCCACCTGGTGGGCCCGATGGCGGAAGGCTCGGGCTCTGGAAAAATTGCTGGGACCCGATCGGGACAGGACGGTGGTCTTCTACTGAGCGGGCCTCGCCTGAGTCCGAAGCGACTCGGCGGCCCGGGTGGCCGTAAAGCTTGGTTACAGGAATGTTTATCGCGACCCTTTGGGCCTTCCCGAGTGGGAGGCCCGAGGCCTCCCCGTGGAGCGATCCGTCGGCGCCATGGGACCGGGGGCGGAAAAGCCGCCGACGGCCGGCCCGCTCCACGGCTGGGCACTCCTTTGGACCCTCTTGGGGGTCTTCGCCGGAGGCATGGCGCTCAATCTCACTCCCTGCGTCTATCCGCTCATCCCCATCACCCTTTCCTACTTCGGGGGCCGAGCCCTGGGCGATGGTACACGCGGTTCCCTGTGGCCGCGACTGGCCCACGCCTCGGCCTATGTGGCGGGACTTTCGGTGACCAACGCCCTGCTGGGTACGGCGGCGGCCCTGACGGGCGGGATCATGGGCGGGCTCCTCCAGAATCCCTGGGTGCTTGCGGGGGTGGCGGCGGTGCTGCTGGCCTTCGCCACCAGCCTCCTGGGCTTTTGGGAACTGCGCCTTCCCGCCTTCTTCAACCGCCTGGTGTCGGCCCGGGTGGCCGGCTATGCCGGCAGCGTCTTCATGGGAGCCACCCTAGGCGTGGTGGCCGCGCCCTGCATCGGCCCCTTCGTCCTGGGGCTTCTTACCTGGGTGGCGAGTCTGGGAAGCCCCCTGCTGGGTTTTCTCATCTTCCTCACGCTCAGCCTGGGCATGGGCTTTCCCCTTTTCCTCTTGGCCCTCTTTTCCGATCGGCTGGGAAGCCTTCCCCGTTCCGGGGCCTGGATGGTGTGGGTGCGGGCCCTCATGGGCTGGATCCTGGCGGGCATGGCCGCAAACTATCTGAGCCCCCTACTGGGACCCCGCGCGGGCGACCTGCTCCTGGGAGCGGTGGCGCTGGCCGCCGGCGTGCATCTTCTGAAAGCTCATCGAGCGGAGAAGGAATCCCTTTGGTTCCGCCGGGTGCGGCTGGGGGCGGCGCTGCTGGCGGCGGGATTGCTCGTCTTTTTCGTGGGGCAGGGAATGAGGGGAGGTTCCGCCGCGCCGTGGCAGCCCTATCGGGCGGGTATTCTGGAAGAGGCCAAGGAGCGCGGGATGCCGGTGGTGCTCGATTTTTCCGCTTCCTGGTGTGCGCCGTGCCGGCGGCTGGAAGAGGAAACCTTCAGCGATCCGAGGGTGGTGGATCTGGCCCGGAAGGGATTTGTCCTGGTGAAGGTGGATCTCACCCGAGGCGGGGATCCGGTACTGGAAGCCCTGGTGGAACGCTTCCAAGTCAAAGGGGTTCCCACGGTGGTCTTCCTGGACTCGTCGGGAAGGGAAGTCCGTGAGCGGCGGCTGGTGGATTTCGCGCCGCCTCGGGTCGTGGCGGAAATCATGGAGGAGCTGGGGAAAAACAAAGCCGAAACGGGCAAGGAGGACGGACATGGTGAAGGTGCGGTTCTTTCTCAATGAACCCAACGGGCGTCCCTGAAAGCACTTCCGGGAGATCATGCCCAGGCTGGGCGGAAAGTACGACGTGACCATCGAGGTGATTTCCAAGCCCCGCGAGGAATACCAGACCGACGAATACTTCGAGCTGGACCTACCGGTGGCTCCCGCGGTCATGGTGGACGACGAGATCCTGGTGGAGGGCTCCGACGTGGACGAGTGGGAGCTGGAGGCGGCCGTGTGCCGGAAGCTGGGCCTGCCCGAGCCCGAACGCCGCCCCAAGGGCTTCCTCCGATGGCTCCGGAGCTGACAAGAGCGGAATCTGATTCATGTCCTAACGGTCATGGCGAGCCTCGCCACCCCGAATGGATGCGTGTAGGGGCGGGGTTTATCCCCGCCCGCTCGTCGCTTTTTCATCTACGCAGGGGGGCAGGCCTCGCCACGATCGCTAGAAGCCTGTCCGACAATGGCTCTCCGAGACAAGAGCCCGGGCTATGGCCCCTCTTTTCGTAGCCGCGGGGCTTCAGCCCCGCGTAAAGGGTCATCGTAACCCCTTGAAGTTGCAGGCTGTATGCGAGGCCTATCCGACAACCGGGGATTCTTCCGCAGCCCTAAAGGGCTGCGCTACGAGAAAGGAGATCGTCCGCGGCGTTTTCGGACGGCTTCCTAGGAGCCTGTCCGAGAATGGGTTCTTTGCCTCGTTTTGTCTCCATCAGTCATCCCCGCGAAAGCGGGGATCCAGGATTACCGGCAACTTATGGACTCCCGCTTTCGCGGGAGTGACGGTTTCCGGAGTTCTCGGACGGCCTCCTAGGGCACTCGGACTGAAAGATCCTTTCCCTTTTCAAAAAGATCTTTTCATCCTTTTCCTTCCCCTCCCCCGAAAACCTCCGGGCCAGTCCCGCATCGGCCGTAGAAGTCACCCCGAAATATCCTGTACAATCAATGGGATATGAATTCTCTGGCAAATAAGACGGGCTCTGTCGATTTTTGGCATGCCATGTGCCTCTCTTGGGGAGCGAAACACGCGCACGGGACGGGCGCCCGTCGCGCACGCGATGCCGAGAGATCCCGCAGGGGGACTCCGGCCCAGGGATTAACTGAGAAGAGAAAGGACAAGACGATGAAGAAGAGATGGTTGGTTTTGGTGGGTATTGGTGCGGCTTTCCTCATTGCCGTGGGGGCTTCCCAGGCTCCGGCCATGATGGGGGGCTACGGAGGAGGCGGCGGCTGGGGCGGCATGGGCCAGATGATGCAGCAGTGCCTCAACGGTTGGGGTTCCGGACAGGCCCCGCAGGGAACCGTGCAGGGCCCGGCGCCCAATTACGGCAACTACGGCCCCGGTTCCATGATGGGCGGCAACGGCGGCATGTGGAATTCCAATGGCGGCAATAGCCCAGCGCCCGGCTACAACAACGGGGCTGATGTCGGCGGTGGCGCTTCCAACCCGAGTGCCCGCTGATCCGGGCACCGTCCCTCCCCATATAAGCCCTCCTTGCCCGCGCCCCCTTCCCGTCCACGGGGAGGGGGTTTCTTGTGGGAAGCAGCCACTATTCCTATCGAATCAATCGACAATGAACGGAATTACCTATTGGATACCGGACGTCGTTGTCTGCTATGAGGGCCGGCGCGGGCGGCCGGGGTGCCGGCCCGGGAGATCTTCGGGGTGACGCTGGGCCGCGAACCCGTGGTGGACGTGACCCGATGGCAGCACTGCTGGGCGGAGTTTTTCCTGCCGGGCTACGGTTGGGTGCCCGTGGATCCGGCGGACGTGCGCAAAATCATGCTGAAGAAAGGACTCACGCTGAAGGATCCGGAAACCCGCCGCTGGCGCGACTACTTCTGGGGGGGCTGGGATCCCTACCGGGTGCGCCTGGCCGTGGGCGGGACCTGGTACTGAATCCGCCCCAGCAGGGGTCCCCGCTGAACACCTTCGGCTACCCCTATGCCGAAGTGGGGGGGCGGCCTTTGGATTCGCTGGATCCGGATTCCTTCCGGTACACCATCACGTATCGCCAACACCTGTGAGGGCATGGGGGGCGGACCCGCCCCTTGCCCACGCTCGCGTCCGTGGTGAAGGCCGGGCTGCGGCGATCAGGATGCGCTTTAATTCCATAAGGCACCTCCCGGAGCGGGCTCCTAAGAGCGGGAGCGGGCGCGGATTTTGGCCCCGATCCCAGCGCCGCTGACGGCCTGAACCGCCAGGGCCAGGGCCAGGATCGTGCGGTAGACATCACCTGCATCGCCGCCCCCGTGGTGTACCAGGGCCGCCCAGCGGGACGTGGATCCGTGGTGGCTGTGGGACGAGGCTGCGGGGGCGGATCCGGCTTCATGGGCGTGGGCCGTTTCCCGCCCGGCGGGAACGGACAGGTAGAGGCCCGTGAGGGCCTGGATGAGAACAAAGACGAAAAGAACCATCCCGAGCCGTCGGTGCCAAGCGCGCAAGGTTCGTTCCTTCATGGGCCCTCCTCCGATGCGGGGTTTTTCCTTGTGCTCATCTCGTGGATCAACTGCTCCAATTGTGTTTCCATGTCCGCCAAGGCGTCATCGACCGTGCCGGCGGCCTGGGCGGTGCGTTCTTCTTTGAGGGCGCGGAGTGCCTGAACGACGCGTTCGATGCGGGCGCACTCTTCCAGGATGATGCGGGGGGGATCGGGCGACGCCCCGTCGGGAAGGGATTGGGCGATTCGACGGGCCTGGCCCCCGATGGCCATGGTGGCATTGAGCAGATGGTGGGAAAGAATGAGCATGAGCTGCTGCAGGGTTTGGAGGGCCGCCTGCCGGCGTTCATTTTCCAGCTCCACGTGCCGAAGACGTTGGCCGCGGTGCATACTAAGAGCCCAGAAAAAGCCCACGGCGGCCCCGAAGGCTCCGAACGCCACCCCCATGGAGTGCATGTGGGTCGAGAAGCTGGCCACGGCCGAATCCCACAGATCGGCGCCGCCCGGGCTCCCCGACGGAGAACTCAGCCACAAAACGACCATGGCATAAGGGTGGAGTAAAAGGTAGCCCAGGGCACCTCCCGCCAGTGTGAAACCGAAAAGCCGCGGCGCTCGCCTCATCTTGCCTCTTCGCTACTTCAAATGGATAGCCAAATCTAACTTCCCGGCAATGAGGTAGACCATCGTGATGAGATTCTGGCTGTTGCGGTACCCACGGGCCTTTCTCTTCGCCGCTTGGATCAGGCCGTTGATGGCCTCGAGAATGCCATTGGTGACTCGAGAACGGAACCATCGCAAGATTCCCTGCCAATGATTCTTGATCGTGTAGGCTGCCTTGATAATCGGCTCTAAGCGGCTGTGGGTTGCCCAGAAAAACCAGCGCTTAAGGTACTCTTCTGCGTGTTCGAGGGGCTGTTCATAGAACTGCTGGAAAGCCAACTTGATGCGGTAGGCACGAGCCGTTTTCAGGTGAAGCCTTTTCATGCTCAACGCTTCTCGCAACTCTTTCTGCTTGGGGGTGAGGTGGATCTCATTCTTCAACCAGAGGAAACGACTTCCTTTCAACTCCGGCCGTTCCTTCTGCTCCTGACGCCGGACTTGGTCGACGGCATCGTTGAGGATCTTGACCACATGGAATTTATCGAAGGTCAGCTCAGCATCGGGGAAGGTTTCGGACACGCCGCTTATGTAGGCCGAAGACATGTCACAGCAGACTTCAACGATGTTTTCCGTCTTGCCTCCGTGGGCCCTGAGGTCATCACGAAAGGCTTTGACGGTTTGGGAGTCTTTGCCCGGTGCGACGAAGATCACCTTTCGTCTGTCGAGATCGACAAAGACCGTAATGTAATTGTGGCCCCGCTTGGACGAAGTCTCGTCGATGCCGACCTTTCGGACTTTCGAGAAATCCTCTCTGGTTCTGGCCTCTTGCACATAGTGATCGATCACCCGCCAGATGCGGGTATCGTGTTCTCCGATCAGTCGGGCCACGGCATTGACGGGCATCTCTTTTGCGAGCTGCAAGATGAAAGCTTCAAATAGAAGGGTAAAACCGCTTCCAGGTCTGGCCCAAGGCACATTGAGGGTCTTAACGCCGCAGTGGCCACATCGGACCCTGGGAAGGCGCGCATGCAGGTAACATTCGTGTTGGAAGAAGTTGAGGTGTCTCCAGGTTTTTTGCGAGCTGTCGTAGACCTTGCAACCTTCTGAGCCGCACACCGGACAAGGGAACTGGGCTCCCGGCTCGAAGTTCAGCTCGATGTCGAGAACCTGCCGCTCGGGATCAAAGGTAATCTTATGAACATACCAAGGTGGGGTGAGCGACAAAGCAACCTGGAAGAGCTCTTCAGTTTTCATCCGGGAAAACACCTCTTGCGCCTTGTGTCAACAGATGTGATCGTCGAGCCCGCATGGCCGAACACCGCTAACATCCTTGAGCCGGAGGCTGGAGGAGGCCATCCTCTCGCCGTCGGCCTACTTTCCACACAGCATGGGCAAGGAGGTGATGTCAAGACTGCGATAGCACCCGAAGGGCTTGGTCTTGACATCACCTCCGCCCATGCTAGCGTCTTTGGAAAGGGGGCCGCCGAAGCTAACGCTTTCGCATCAGTTTTTTTGCGGTTTCCACACAAAACAGCGAAGAGCC
>NZ_FQVB01000004.1 GCF_900129305.1 Desulfacinum infernum DSM 9756
GGACCCGTTTTGTCACCTGCTACGGGTTGGTCAACGAATTGGTGGAGGCCAGGCAGGAAAGGTTGCTCCAGCGGCTGATTCAAAAATACGTTCGTTACGACCTGCTGATTCTCGACGAGCTGGGCTACATTCCGTTTTCCAAGGAAGGTTCGGAGTTGCTGTTCCAGGTCCTGGCGGAACGTCACGAGAAGGGGTCGGTGATCATCACAACGAACCTCGGGTTCGCCGACTGGACCCAGGTCTTTGGGGATCCGACCATGACGGCCGCCCTGTTGGATCGTCTCACCCACAGAGCCTACATCATCAACTGCAGTTGGGAGAGCTACCGCCTGAAGCAGAGCCTGAAATCCAAAGGCGGAGCCCGAAACGGTCTGCAGGGAGGGGACAAGGGAAAAACGATGCTCCCCAGGCGCAAGATTACGGATCCTATCCCGGGCCCTGAAGGGGACCAGCGGGAACCCACATGAGTCACCAAGTTGAGCTCCGGGGTGGACGACTTGGGTTTATCGCTTTAGGAGCTCAAGAGGGGCAGAGACCTTTTACCACACCGGGGGCTCCCCGAAAAGGATGCGCCAGGAGGCAGAGGCCGGAGAAACTTCGGTCGCCCTAAGGGCTCCCTTCGTTTCTCCGGCAGTTCACACACGGGTGGAAGGCAGGATGATTCGCCCCTTCTCATCCTCAATGACGCATGGCTCAGGGTGGTCAAAATTGGGTTATCACAGATGGTCAATTTTCGGTTGTCACTCCGACCAGAGTCATGACGGCATTTTTGAACTGGAATTCAGCGCCTTTGGGACCCTCAACCTTTGACGTGATCACCATCAGGGTTCTGGCAATCACGGACATGATGACCACCGCGAACAGTTCCTGCCGGATGCTGTTAGGCGTTTTGCCATGAAACTTCTCGATCTCGAGCACGACCTTCTCGCTTCTGTAGTGGTCTTCTATCGCCCATCGGCGGAAATAAAGCTCAATGATCTCCTCTTTGGGGAATCCGGCTTTGTGGAGCAGATTGGTGAGGAGCACCGAGATCTTTCCTTCGGGGCTCACCAGCCGGATCATTCGCAGTTGGATGACGCCGGCTTTCTTGCGCTGCCGGGTGCTGAGCCCTTTGAGGTAGTTGTTGGAAGGGGTGATGCAAATGTAGTCTTCCTGCCGGCCGCTGCGAACGAAAGCCTCGACAGCTGGGAAAGTGCCTTCGGCCGGACACCGGAACAGGAAGTAACCGTCGTAGTTGTCTCTGAGATAGCTGATGAAATCGAAACTCGGGTATCCGCGGTCGAATAGCAGCACACACCCGGACGGGACAAACGGCAACAGGTCCCGAGCCTGTTCGCGTTCAGATCCATGGATGCTCACGACACTTCTGGCGATGGGAAGACGCCTGAAGACATCATAGGCGGTGGTAACCAGGCACTGAGGACAATGACCACGTCCTTCATGCTGGAGGCCACTTTTGGGATCGAACTCACTTCTCATCTCCTCTGTTGCCGGAAGGTCGTACTTGGAGCCATCGAAAGCGATGACCGACATGGAATGCCACAGATACGAAGGATGACGAGGATAGAAGCTGTAGGCCAGCTCAACGGCACTTTGCAGGATGTGCCTGAAAAGGGTCCAGCAAACCTTTTTCCGAGCCTTAGTGAGGCTGCTCCTATGGATTTGATCGGCTTCGGGCCAAAGGCCGCTTCTCTTGGCAGCCCTGAAGAATTCACCCGATTTGATGTCCACTCCCTTGCTCTTTCCACCGCCTACCAGCGAGAGGATAAAGACGATGAGCTTGGGAAAGGGAAGCTTGCGAGACCGGGTGAAATCTTTGGCGGAGCGTTTGGCATCGGGGGCAATCTTTTTGGGGATAAGGCTTAAAAAACTCGCAAGAACAGAGGCGATTTGGCATGCATTTTCATGGCAGGTTCTGTGCCATGATGCTCATCTCCTTTCCCAATTTTTTACTGTAGGATCGATGTCTTGCTGCCGTCTTTGACAGAAACCAGTATTGCACATTTTGTGGAGAATTGCAATGAAATATTTATGCATTTCAGCGTCTTATGAAAATTACACCCTTAGCGCTGACCCTTAAGTCAACAGCATTGGCCCCCTGCCGCCAGGGGCATGTTTGCCGTTCAGATCGTTCTCGGCATCCTGTTTCTGGCCTTCGGGCTGGTTATCCTCTTTTTTGCCTCTGAAGGCGAGGCCCGGCCTTTCATGGCCTTGTTCTCAGTGATATGGACGGCGAGCTGCCTTGCCATCATTTTCAACGCCGTCCGCGCCTTGCGCTTGGTAAGAAAGGGCAGGATCCAGGTAGCGGAAATGGAAGAGACCGAGCGGCAAGACAGCCGAGATTTCGCCAGGAAACTGCGGGAGCTGGAGGCCCTGCGGGCCGAGGGAATCCTGACCCAGGCGGAATACGAAAACAAGCGGGCCCAGATCATGGGGGAACGGTGGTGAGGAAGGGTATTCCAACGGCGCACGGGTCCTTGGGGCAAAGGGTGCTCTTTTCCGCCTTCGCAGTGCTGGTCGCGGTCATGGTGAGCGCCTGCGCCCTCAACGCCAACTTGGAAAATGCCAGGCAGGAGGCGTCCCGCCGCAATGCGGCCCTGAAAAAGAAGCCTCGGCAAGACGAGGGCGCCAGCACCGCCATCCACAGCCACTGGAAGGAGGAGGTGCTCGGAGTGACAACCGAAAATTGACCATCTGTGATAACCGAATTTTGACCACCCTGAGCCATGCGTCATTGAGGATGAGAAGGGGCGCTTCATCCTCCTTCCACCCGTGTGTGAACTGCCGGGGAAACGAAGGGAGCCCGTAGGGCGACCGAAGTTTTCTGTCAGGCACTAATGACATTGATTTGTTCCTAACAAACCTTCCAAGAGTCCTTGACATTTCAGTCCGGTGGGTGCTAGACGGGACCCGTTAGCCAACCCAACGGTAGGTAGAATTATGGAGCCCCATCTCTTCTCCCCCGCCCGCAACCCGTCGGACAACGTCACCAAGCGCGAACTCTACCGCGTGGCCGCCCGCCTCTTTAAGGAAAAGGGCTACCGCGCCACGTCCATGCAGGACATCGCCAACGCCCTGGGCATCCAGAAGGCGTCCATCTACTACTACATCCGCACCAAACAGGACCTGCTCACGGCCATCGCTCGGGCCGCCATGGAGATGCTCGTGGCCGAAGGGGAGCGGATCGCCGCGGCGCCCCTCCCCCCTGAAGAAAAACTCCGGGAGCTCCTCCGAAGCCACGTACGGCTCATCTGCAGCAACTTGGACCTTTTCACCGTCTCGCTTCGGGAATTCACCCCCGTCAACGCCGGGGACCACTGGCGTGAGGTGGTGGCACTGCGGGACCGCTACGAGGCGCTGCTGCGCGCCATCCTCCGGGAAGGCATGGAAAAGGGCGTCTTACGGCGCCTGGACGAAAAGCTGGTGGGCTTCGCCTTCCTGGGCATGGTGAACTGGACGATCCGCTGGGTGGATCCCGCCGGCGAAAAGAGTCCGGAAGAGATCGCCGCCGCCTGGGAGGACCTTTTCCTGCACGGGGTCAGGGCTGAAGGGGGCGGAGCCGCCGTTCCGCCCAACGCCCGCAATGGGTGAATGGGCCCGCCGAAATCACCCCCAACAACAGCCTGGGAGCGGAGGGGAGCCATGAACTACCAATACCTGGACGTGGAACGCGACGGCCATCTCCTCACGGTCACCATCGCACGGCCGGAAGCCATGAACGCCCTGCACCCGCCCGCCTGCCGGGAACTGGACCGGGTCTTCAACGACTTCCAGGACGACCCGGACCTTGTGGGTGGCGATCCTCACGGGCCGCGGCGACAAGGCCTTCAGTGCCGGAAACGATCTCAAGTGGCAGGCGGAACACGGCGCCGCGGCCCTTCGCCGCGAGATCGACTCGCTGCGGGGCGGCTTCGGCGGCATCACCCGAAGGACCGACTGTTTCAAGCCCCTCATCGCGGCGGTGAACGGCCTGGCCCTGGGGGGCGGCTTCGAACTGGCTCTGGCCTGCGACGTGATCGTCGCCGCCGAACATGCCCAGTTCGGCCTGCCCGAACCGAGGGTGGGGGCCATGGCCGCGGCGGGAGGCGCCTTGAGGCTGCCGCGCCAGATTCCCTACCACGCGGCCATGGGCTTGCTGCTCACGGGCCGCCGTCTTTCGGCCAAGGAGGCCCGGGGCCTGGGCCTGGTGAACGAGGTGGTGCCCGCGGCGGAACTCATGGCCTGCGCCCGGCGGTGGGCTGAGGACATGCTGGCCTGTTCGCCCCTTTCCCTGCGGGCCACCAAGGAAGCGGCGCTCAAGGGGCTGGAGATGCCACTGGGGGAGGCGCTTCGAACGGTCTTTCCCGGCATGGAGGTGCTGCGGTCTTCCGAGGACTACATGGAAGGGGCCCGGGCGTTCGCTGAAAAGCGAAGGCCCGTCTGGAAGGGCCGCTGATCCCGGGGCGTCTTTTTTTTCTTTGCTATTCTACCGTATGGTCGGTCGTATCACGCCGGCCCCCAAGAATCTCGCACAGGAAAGGATGCGCACCCATGGATTTCACCATCCCCGAGAACCTTCGCATGATGCAGGAAACGGTCCGCCGGTTCGTGGAACGGGACCTGGAGCCCATCAGCCGGCAGGTGGAAGACGAGGACCGGATCCCGGAAGAGACGGTCCGGAAGATGCGGGACCTGGGCCTTTTCGGGCTGGCCATCCCCGAGGAATACGGCGGCTTGGGCCTGGGCGTTCTGGGAGAATGCCTCGTCTACCAGGAACTTTCCAAGACCAACGCCTGCTTCCGGAGCCGCATCGGCACCAACAACGGCATCGGAAGCCAGGGGATCGTGATCGACGGCACGGAGGAGCAGAAACAGAAGTACCTGCCGAAGCTGGCCAGCGGGGAATGGACCGCCTGCTTCGCCCTCACGGAACCGGAAGCGGGATCCGACGCCGCCGCCATCCGCACCCGGGCGGAACTTAAGGGGGACCACTGGGTCCTGAACGGCAAGAAACACTTCATCACCAACGGGGACATCGCCGACGTGGCCACGGTCTTCGCCGTGACGGACCCCCAAAAACGCGCCCGGGGCGGCATCACCGCCTTCATCGTGGAACGGACCTTTCCGGGCTATTCCGTGGGGACCATCGAGCGGAAGATGGGCCTTCGCGGGAACCACACGGCGGAGCTGGTCTTCGAAGACTGCATCGTGCCCCGGGAGAACGTGATCGGCGGTGAGGCCATGGTGGGCCAAGGCTTCAAAACGGCCATGAAGGTCCTGGACAAGGGACGCCTCACCATGGGGGCGTCCGCCGTGGGAACGGCGGAAAAGCTTCTGGAGCTTTCCATCGACTACGCCAAGCAGCGGGTGCAGTTCGGAAAGCCCATTGCGGAGTTCCAGGCCATCCAGTTCATGCTGGCGGACATGGCCACCCAGATCTATGCGGCCCGCAACATGCTTTACCACGCCGCGTGGCTCCGGGATCAGCGCGGCACGGCCGTGGTGCGCGAAGCGTCCATGGTCAAGCTCTTCTGTACCGAGATGGTCAACCGGGTGGCGGACATGGCCGTCCAGATCCACGGCGGCATGGGCTACATGAAGGACTATCCCATCGAACGGTTCTACCGGGACGTGCGGCTCACGCGGATCTACGAGGGAACCAGCGAGATCCAGAGGCTGGTGATTGCGCGGGAGCTTCTCAAGTAGGCGAAAATCGACACGGAGAAGGACAAGGCCATGGAAATCAAAAGGATCTTCGTCATGGGGGCGGGCCTCATGGGGAGCGGCATCGCCCAGGTGGCCGCCCAGGCGGGTTACTCGGTGAGCCTGTGCGACGTGAGCCGTGAGGCCCTGGAGCGGGCCCTGAACAACATCCGCTGGTCCGTGGGAAAGTTTGCGGAAAAGGGGCGGGTGACCGAGCCCGTGGAGACGATTGTCGGGCGAATCGAGCCCACCCTGAAGGTGGATCCCGCCGGGGAAGCGGACTTGGCCGTGGAGGCGGTCTTCGAGAACCTGGAGGTCAAGCGGGATGTCTTCCTGCGGCTGGACCAGGTCCTTCCCGCCCACGCCCTCCTGGCCACCAACACCAGCGCCATTCCCGTCACCCAGCTGGCCGCAGCCGTTTCGCCGGGACGGAGGCCGAAGGTGCTGGGGCTTCACTTTTTCAGCCCGGTGCCCATGATGCAGGCCGTGGAGGTGGTGCGGGCCATGACCACCAGCCAAGAGGCCTTCCTGGCCGGGCGGGATTTCGTCCGGAGCCTGGGCAAGGAGCCCATTCTGGTGCACAAGGACGTACCGGGCTTTCTCCTCAACCGCATCAACTTTCCTGCCACGCTGGAAGCCATGCGGCTGGTGGAGGCGGGCGTGGCCACGGTGGAAGACGTGGACAAGGGGCTGCGACTGGCGGCGGGCCGGAAGATGGGCATCTTCGAGACCGGGGACATGGTGGGGCTGGACGTGACCCACGGGGCCCTTCTGGCCATCTTCGAGGAAACCCGGGATCCCCGCTGGTATCCGCCGGCGATCCTGCGCCGTAAGGTCCAACTGGGCCAGCTGGGCAAGAAGACCGGCCGGGGCTGGTACGTCTACGACCAAGAGGGGAACCGGATCGGACCCGCCGACGTGTGAGGAGGATTAGAGGATTAAGGATTAAAGGATTAAGGGGCGGGGCGTCATGGCCAGAGCTTGAAGATGCCCATGAGAACGGTGAGGAAGGAAAAACCGATTCCCAGGGTCTATTGGACGGTGAGGAAATGCTTGTCCATGGCCTGGAACCATTGATCCACGGCCTCGAACCGGGCATTCATTTGCCTTTGGAGGGCTTCGAAACGTTTGTCGATGACCTCGAAGCGCCTTTCTGCGGCTTCGAATCGGGCCACCTCGATTTCCCTCAGGTCCATAAGGGAAAGCTCTCTGGAACGGCGTTCGTTTTCCTGGATGAAGGCAGCGATCTTCTCGGCGAAAAGCTCGTCCGCTTCTCTTCTCAGGATCTGCTGCACGAGGACGGCGATCTTTTGCTCCAGCCCGGCGTCGTCTGTTTGATGGGATACGGCCATGGATGCCTCCAGCGGGGAAATACGTGCAAGTCGGTGGATACACACTCGAGCTATGCCACGGAGGGCCGCGTCCGGCAAAGCGATCGAGCGAGGGACCTCCGTCGCCGCACAACGAACAAGAAAATCCGAAGACAGATAACCGGCAACCGGTCACGAATCACGAGTTACGGAAGATAGCTCACGGATTACGGACAACGGAGAACGGTCATGAAAGACGTGGTGGTGGTGAGCGGGGTGCGGACGCCGGTGGGCCGCTACTTGGGAGCCCTTCGGGACGTGGAGGCCTACGACTTGGCGGCGGTGGTGCTCCGGGAAGCGATCCTCCGGGTGGGGATCGAAGCGGACCAGGTGGACGAGGTGGTCCTGGGGCAGGCCTACCAGAACGGCGAGTACGTAAACATCGCCCGCATGGCGCTCCTCAAGGCCGGCTGGCCCGAATCCATCCCAGGCATCACCCTGGACCGGCGCTGCTGCACCGGCCTGGACGTGGTGCGCTACGGCGCTCTCCTCATCCGCTCAGGAGACGCCCGGGTGGTGGTGGCGGGCGGCGTGGAAAGCATGAGCAACGCCGAATTCTACCTTCCCGGCCATATCAAGTGGGGCGTGGGAGGCCGGAAGGGCATGCCACGGGGTCACGGGGATTTGTCCATCTGGGGCCTTCCCTTCTACGACCGGATCCAGCGGGCCCGGGTCATGTCCCAGCCGGAAGAGCGCTACGGCATCCTGCCGTCCATGATGAGTTGGGCGGAGACCGCGGCCCGGGAAGAGGGCATCAGCCGGGAGGCGTGCGATGCGTGGGCCGCCGAGAGCCACCGAAAAGCCTGTGCCGCCTGGGACCAGGGGCGGTTCGCCCGGGAGGTGGTGCCCGTGGAGGTGCCGGGTCCCAAGGGGCCGCCGGTGGTGCTGGACCGGGACGAAACGCCCCGTGCCGACGCCACCCCGGAGAAGCTGGCGCGGCTCAAGCCGGTGCTGGGAGGCGTCTGCACGGCCGGCAATTCCTCTTCGGAAAACGACGGCGCCGCCGCGGTGGTGCTCATGGACGCCCGCACGGCGAAAGAGTGGGGGCTTCGGCCCATGGCCCGCGTCGTCTCCTGCGCGGTGGCGGGGTGCGATCCCCGGCGCACCTACGAGGCGGTGCCCAAGGCCGTGAACATGGCCCTGGAGCAGGCGGGGCTCGACCTGGAGGCCATGGATCTCATCGAGGTCCAGGAAGCCTTCGCGGCTCAGGTGTTGGCTGACCTGAAGCAGATGGGGATCGGCCCGGATCGATACGACCGGGTGAACGTGAACGGCAGCGGCATTTCGCTCGGCCATCCCATCGCCTGCACGGGCGTGCGCGTCCTGGTGACCCTGCTCCACGAGATGCGCCGGCGCGGCGTGCGCTACGGCCTGGAATGTATCTGCGGCGGCGGGGGGCTGGGCATTGCGGCCATTTTCGAACGGGTTCCGAGTTGATCAGGCTTGTCTGATCGATCTGGTCTAAGTATTGTGGACCCCAAAAATGAGACACCATGTTAAGGTGTATCTTGCGGAGAAAGGGGGGTCCGATGAAGCGGAAAAGGTTCAGCAAGGAATTCAAGGCGAAAGTGGCCCTGGAAGCGCTCAAAGGCCAGCGGACAGCGGTCGAACTGGCTCAGGAGTTCGGGGTCCATGTCAATCAGATCAATCTGTGGAAGAAACAGCTGGTTGAAAACGCAGCCGAGCTCTTTGACCGTCGGGAGGCCAAGAAGGAAAAGAAAAGGGAAAAAGAGCGCGAGCGTCTTTACCAGAAGGTTGGCCAGCTGCAAGTCGAGGTGGACTGGCTAAAAAAAACGACCGGGTATCTCGACTGAGTGTGTCCGAAAAGCGAGCACGGATCGAACCCGATCATCCCGAACTGAGTGTGAGCCGCCAATGTGAGCTTTTGGGGCTTTCCCGTGCGAGTTACTATCGCCGGCCGAAGGAGGAATCGGCGAAAAATCTTGAGCTTATGTGTCGTATCGATGAGATCTATACAGCGTATCCTTTCTATGGAAGTCGCAAGATCCGAGATCACTTGCGCCGCATGGGTTACAAGGTGAACCGCAAAAGGGTGCAAAGACTCATGGGCGAGATGGGCCTGGTTGCGGTGGCGCCCAAGAGGAAAACGAGCATTTCGAATCCTTCTCACAAGATATACCCGTATTTGCTGAGGAATCTTGAGATCAACCGGGTCAATCAGGTTTGGTGTAGTGACATCACCTACATACGGCTTTCCGGAGGGTTCGTCTACCTGACCGTGGTGATGGATTGGTATTCGCGCTATGTGCTTTCGTGGGAGATTTCGGTGACGATGGACGACAGCTTTTGTGTCAGCGCCCTGGAACGGGCCTTACGACGGCACGGCTGCCCTGAAATTTTCAACACGGATCAGGGCTCGCAGTATACGGGCGACGCCTTCACGGGTGTTCTCAAAGACCACGGGATCCGGATCAGCATGGACGGCAAAGGGCGCGCCATGGACAACATCATGGTGGAGCGATTGTGGCGGAGCCTGAAGTATGAAGACATTTACCTTCGTGATTACGAGACGGTGGAGGATCTCATCCAAGGACTTCGGAGGTACTTTGAGTTTTACAACAACGAACGTCCCCATCAGAGCCTGAAGGGCAGAACACCGGCGGAGGTTTACCAGGGGAAAGCCCTAGAGAATGCGGCATGAATGGAGCCTTCCGAGCCGTCGCGGAGGGCCGCCTCCGACGAGCCACGGTTGGGCCCATTCTCGGCGCCCCTCCGCGACTCGGTCTTCTGGCAAGGGGACGTCCCTTGGGGCACATTGAAAAGCCGGGTACTCAATCCGAGACCAGGTGCAAAGGAAACAGGAAGCGGGAGCGTCAAGAACCGAGACAACACCTTAAATTTCTCCAAACGTTGTCTTGACAATGGGGTCCACCTTAAAGAGGCAACATAGCGAAGCCACCAAAGAAGGAGAACGAGCATGTCTGACGTAGTGTTGATGGAATACCGAGACGGGGTTGCATGGATCACTCTTAACAGAGAAAAACTGTTTAACGCGATCAATACGGCCATGATGAAGACCCTGGTTTCCCGTCTTAAAGAAGCGGAAGCGGAAAAAGATGTGGGGGTAGTAGTGATTACCGGAGCCGGCAGAGCCTTTTGTGCCGGCGGCGACCTGGAGGAGATAAACGCCCTTGGTACCGCCCCGATTGATGACCGGCGAGGTTATTTGAACCTTTTTAGGGAAATGATCGTAACCATCAGGAGCCTGTCCAAGCCGGTGATCGCCGCCGTCAATGGCTATTGCATCGGAGGCGGAAACGAACTGAACGTTGCTTGCGATCTAAGTATCGCATCAGAAAAGGCCAAATTCGGCCAGGCTGGGCCGCGCGTCGGATCGGTGCCGCTGATGGGAGCTACCCAGATCATGCCTTTGCTGGTTGGTGAAAAACGAGCCAAGGAGATCATCTTTCTGTGCCGAACCTACAGTGCGCGGGAAGCGGCAGAGTTGGGCTGGGTTAACAAAGTAGTTGCCCACGATGACCTGGTACCAGAGACGCAAAGGTGGTGCGATGAGCTTCTGGTTATGAGTCCCACCGCATTAGCTATGGCTAAGAGAAGCCTCAACGCCTTTTACCAGCTGGCCTACCAGTCCATGGAAGAGGGTATGGAAGGACTCGCTTTGTTTTGGGGAACGGATGAATCACGGGAAGGAATACTGGCCTTCAAGGAGAAACGGAAACCGCAATTCAGAAAATATCTTTGAGGATGCGAGAAAAGATCATGAAAGTTGTTGCGATCAACGGTAGTCACCGGAAAGGGAAAAACACCGCTGCCATGCTGCACCTTGTTTTGGAGGGGACTGAAAAGGGCGGTGTTAAGGCGTAATTACTGGAATCTGTGGATTATCGGATCGATTACTGTACATCGTGCAACCAGTGTTTGCGCAAGCCGCAATGTTCCATCGAGGATGATGACATGGTGCAACTGGCCGATAAACTGCAATCCGCGGATGCCATCGTTAGCGGCTCTCCCGTGTATTTCCGCAATGTCACCGGCAGACTCAAGGTATTTATGAATCGAACCCGTTGGCTCCACATGAAGAAGAACCTTCTCGAAGGCAAACTCGGGGCGGCGATAGCTCACGCGGCATTACGAAAATGCGGCCAAGAAATGACCCAGCTACTTATCGAAGGTTTTTTGCTCTCCCACGGTCTTCACATCGTTGAAGCATGCGAACCGAACCGGCCGATCTAGAATTCGGCAATAATGGGAACCATGTTCGATGGGCTGAACGAGGGCCGGTTTCGCTGGAAGAAAAACGTGTTGGAGGATGAGTTGACGGTGGAAATGTGCCGGGCGCCGAGGCGAAATCTCTTGGGCAAGTCAGGCTTATTGAAACAATAAAGAGCCGGGAGAGGGCGTAACAACATCCGACATGATGGGGTTAGCGGAAAAGGGGGTGTGATGATGTTTGAACTTAATGGCAAGGTGGCCATTGTGACGGGAGCGGCACGTGGCATCGGCAAGGCGATTGCGCGGGTACTTGCCGTCCAGGGGGCGCAGGTGGTTGTGGCGGATATGCTGGAAGAAGAAGGACAGCAAACGGTGAAGGAAATAACTCGCGACGGCGGGCGGGCCAAGGCTGTTGCCGTCGACGTGACGGATCTTGACCAAGTGCAGGCCATGGTGCGCCAAACCAGGAACACCTTCGGCCCTGTGGATATCCTGGTCAACAATGCAGGCTGGGACAAGATGCAGCTCTTTACTGAGACCACGCCGGAACTCTGGGACAAAATCATCGCCATCAATTACAAGGGAGTGCTCAACTGTGTTTCCGCCGTGCTGCCCGAGATGATGAAAAGAAAGCAAGGAAGAATCATCAGCATCGCTTCTGACGCCGCCCGGGTGGGAAGTACGGGAGAAGCCGTCTACGCTGGAGCCAAGGGAGCGGTGATCGCCTTCAGCAAATCCATCGCCAGGGAAGTGGCCCGCTATCAAATCACCGTCAACGTGGTCTGTCCCGGCCCGACCCCGACCCCTCTCGTGGAAGGAATGATCCAGGAAAGTGAACTGGCCAAAAAGGTTTTTCCCGCCATGGAAAAGATCATTCCCCTGCGGCGCATGGGAAAGCCAGATGAGATCGCTGCGGCCGTCGTGTTTCTCGCTTCCGACGATGCCGCCTTTATCACCGGGCAGACGCTTAGCGTCAGCGGCGGCCTGACGATGGCGTAATCTTCTGCCCCAGTTGGCGAATAATCTTCCCGTCAGCAATGACTTTGCCGGGATTACTTTTATGGAGGGCTCCATGGATCCATTGTTCAATCCACGATCGGTGGCGGTTGTAGGCGTTTCGGCGTCAAAAGACAATCTCGGCAAGAACATCATCAAGAATCTTTTGAATTTCGGTTATCAGGGGAAAATCTATCCGGTAGGGACTCGAAGCGGTGAGGTAGAGGGATTCCGTATCTATTCTGCCATTACAGAGATTCCCGACGCCGTCGACGTGGCTGTCATCCTGACACCGGCTCGATTTGTTCCAGAAATCGTGGCGCAGTGCGGCAGCCGGAACGTTCGTTGGGGTGTCATCCAGACGGCGGGCTTTCGGGAATCGGGTACTGGCGGGATCGCATTGGAAAAAAAACTCGTTGACGCGGCCAATCGCCATGGAGTCCATTTCGTCGGCCCCAATTGCCTGGGAGTGATGGATACCACCACGGGGTTTTCAGTCCCGTTTATCGTTTTGCCCTCCGTTTATCGTACGGGGAACGTGGCAATCATGGCGCAAAGCGGCGGCATGGGGCTTTCCCTTGCCGAAAGGTTGAACACCTCCGGCGTGGGGTTCGGAAAGTTCGTGAGTCTTGGAAATAAACTCAACCTCGACGAAGTGGATTACTTGAAATATCTCATGGAAGACCCGAAAACGAATATCATCTATTTTTATCTGGAAGATTTTAAAAGGGGTCGAGAATTCGTCCAACTGGCTGTCGAAAGCTCGAAGCCCATCATCCTTCATAAGTCCAACACTTCGCCTGTCAGCCGAACGATTGCCCAGTCACACACGGCTGCCCTGGCCACGGATGACCGGGTTGTGGACTATCTCACACGGGCCGCAAACATTGTCCGGGTCAATTCGGTATCAGAAGCGATCCAGGCAGCCAAAGCCTTCTCCATGCCGGAGCTTAAAGGGAAAAACCTCGCCGTGCTTTCCCGTTCCGGCGGCCACGCCGTGGTGGCGGCGGATGCCTGTGGCGAGTTCGGCTTTTGCTTTCCGCCGTTAGGAAAAGAGGTGCTCCAAGAGATTCGCCGTCATGCCAGAGCAGGTGTGATCCAGCTTGGGAATCCCCTGGACTTGGGAGATATTTACGATCTGAACGTCTACTTCGGTATCGTTGAACAAGTCTTGGAACAACCAGATATCGACGGCATTGTTCACGTCCATGTGTCGCATATGGCTGAAGAACAAGATGCCACTCGGAAACTGCTGGGAGAGTTGGGGCGGCTTGCCGATAAATACCGAAAACCCATTGCCGTTGTTCTTGAGATACCGTTCGACCAACGAACAATGATAGAAAAGAACGGTGATTACCCCTTCTTTTTTGATGTTCGTGAGGCCGTTCAGGCGTTGGCCATTCAGCACGAGCATCATTCGAAACGACAGAAGGAGCCGTTGTTCGTGGTAGGAGAAGGAGATAAACATCTCTGGTTTGACGAGGCAGCGGCGTGGCTGAAGTCTCGTCAAGAATCAGGACAGCAACCCATGGCCCACGATGCCCTTGAGCTTCTCGAAATCCTGCAAATTCCCACAGCACCATGGAAACTTGCGACATCCCTGGAGGGGGCGCGGGAAGCAGCCGAACAAGTGGGCTATCCGGTGGTGCTGAAAGCGGTTGGTGCATCTCTCCTCCATAAAAGCGATCGAGGCGGCGTGGTCGTCAACGTTGAGGATTCGGCCGCTCTAAAAAGAGCTTGGGATGAACTGATTTCATCGTTCAATGACCTAGAAGGAATCCTTGTTCAGAAAATGATTTTCGGGATGCGGGAGATGATTGCGGGTGCCAAACGCGATGCCACCTTCGGTCCGGTAGTGCTCACAGGGTTGGGGGGGATCTGGGTGGAGGTGCTCAAGGACGTTTCCATACGTCTTGCGCCCGTCGACCGCAACCAGGCTATGGAAATGATCAGCGATCTTTCCGGTGCCGTCTTGCTCGAATCTTATCGCGGTCTGAAACCGGCCGACACAGCCTTGGTCGCCAAGGCCTTGGTGCGCATTTCACAGCTGATAGATCGTTTCCCCGAGATTCGGGAAGTAGAGATCAACCCCATCCTTCTATGTGATCAAGACGGAGCCGGCGTAGCCGTGGATGCGAGAGTTCTGCTGGAGATGAAACACGATGAAAATCCTGTTCTGTGATGCTGCCTTTGAAGATGCACGAAAGAATCTGGAACGCTACCTTCCCGAGGATACCATACTTTATTGCCCGAAAGAGCAGATCTATTCCCTTATCGACCAGGTGGATGTCGCCATTCCCCTCATGTCCAGACTAGACAGGGATCTCATTTACAAAGGCGGCAGGTTGCGCCTGATACAGCAGTTTGGGGTTGGCCTTGAGGGCGTAGACCTGGCGGCGGCAAGAGAAAGGGGGATCTCCGTTGCCAACGTTCCCAGCGATAAAACCGGCAACGCTGCATCGGTGGCTGAGTGGGTTATTTTTCTGATGCTTGCTCTTGCCCGGGATTTTCCCAGCCAATTGAAAAATATTGCGGAGAGAAAACTGGGAGTACCGACCGGGAAAACACTCTTCGGCAAAAAAGTCGGGATCGTGGGCATGGGTAATCTCGGCAAGGCCATCACGTTTCGGCTTAAGGCGTTGGGTATGCAAATCCTGGCGCTCAAAAGGCATCCCGGAGAATGTGAGAAGCTTTACGAACTTGTCGATTTTTTAGGCGGTCCAGATGATCTCGACAAGCTTTTACAGGAGGTGGATTTCCTTATTCTCGCCGTTCCCCTCACTGCGGAAACGAAGAACCTGATCGGCAAATGCGAATTCAGTTTGATGAAGCCGAACGCCTACCTCATCAATGTTTCAAGAGGGCCGGTCGTCGATTACCTAGCTTTATTGGAGGCACTCGAAAATCGTCAGATCGCCGGGGTCGGACTCGATGTCTTTTGGAGCGAACCCATAGATCCGAACGATCCTCTTTTTCGCTACAATGTGATCGTCTCCCCGCACATTGCCGGTGTTACCGACCTGTCCCTCGACTCCATCGCCAAGGAGGTGGCGGAAAACATCGATCGCCTTAGACTTGGTAAACCACTCAACTATGTGGTTTCTTGAAAAGAATACTGGGTACGCTGATTTTTCGTGCGATAGCCTGGTGGCATAGGGGAACCATCGGTTGCCGTACGATCGTATACTTGGTTCATTTTCGGCTCTTTGCTGTTTTGTGTGGAAATCGGCAAAAGACCGATGCTGTCAATGGCTAATTATTTTGACCCTTTTGGGGACAACCATTTTGACCCACTTAGGACGAAAAAATCAGCCTTGTCCTTTTTGTCTCAATCGATAGCTATCCCCTCCCACTCCGATCAATCGGAATGAACGGTGGTTGAAAGCGGTTTTGGCTGCCCTTACATATGGTGATTGGCGCCTCCGGAGTCCCTGCAAAGTGCCGAAAGTATAGCTCTTCGTATCAAATGTATTGCGGAAGCACCCGCTGCCGGTAGGCGTGCCGGATTGATCGGCCGAGAACAGGGTCTTCCATCTCGAACTCGAAGAGTTCACCATAAACGATGCCTTCGAGGGCCGGAAAAGTCCCGCAAAAAAGGCACAGGGAATCGAGGCCAAGGCCGTCACCCGTGGGGATCCCCTCGAGGATTTCCAAGACACCCAGGTTGTCGCCCAGCGTTCCTTCCTGATAGAGCCGTCGATTGCCTTCACAGGTCATCCACGACCTCAGAATGATCCGATCCAAGTGATTGCGTACATCTTCGAGATCCCAGACACCCGGCGCCACGGGCTTGGCGCACATCTGCTTCGATGCCGGAATGCCGTATTTTTCGAAGTCACGGTCCGTATGGTCAGAGCCGACTCCCACAAAGATTCGATCCTTTTTTCGAAAGAGGACGCACTCCACCTCGCCTGAAGCCATTCCGCCGATCACGTCGATGGTTTCGCCGGTGGTGAGCAGCATGGCAGAGAGGTTCATGTAGGTGGGGGTTCGGGAAGGTGCCGGGACGCCGAGCTTACCCAGTTCCTCGATGTGCTCCTGAAGGCGGGCTTTGTCTTTACCTACCCAACCGGCGACGACGAGCCTCGAAATGTCCAGGGAAAGGGCTTCTTTTCCGCGAAGAGTTTCCAGTTCCAGGCGCAGGGATTTGTGAGTCATGCTAGGTTTCCTCCCTTGTTGGGTGAGCACGGCTCTGAATCGCCGTTGGAGAAAGCGGCGACGGACCGTCAGCCGACTGTGCGGGCGAAGTGGAGCGCCAGGCCCGGGAAAGCGACCAAGACTCCGATCATAACCAGGATCATCAAGACAAATGGAAAGGCTCCGATCATTACATCGCTGATGGAACCGCTACGCCGCACGCCTTGTACGACGTAGAGGTTGAGCCCCACGGGGGGTGTGATGAGCGCCATCTCAATCAAGAGAATCAGCAGGACGCCGAACCATACGGGATCGTAGCCCGCTCCCGTGATGACCGGCGTCACAATGGGAACGGTGATGACCATGAGCGAAAGGGTTTCCACGAAAAGTCCCAGCACCAGGTACAAGGCGATGATGACCAAAAGAGTTTTGAAAGGGGAAAGTCCAAGATTGTTGACAAACTGCCGAAGCGTCTCGGCCAGCCCTATGGAATCGAGGATAAAGTTAAGAAAGTTGGCGGCGATGAGGATCAGCATGATCATGGCGGTGGTGCGCATGGTCCCTTCAAATACGCGCTTGAAAAACCCAAGAGAAACCGCCCGGTAACGAAACGCAAGGAGAAGGGCGGCGATCACTCCCAGAGCCGCCGATTCCGTTGGGGTCGCCCAGCCGGCATAGATGGACCCGATGACCACGAGGAAGATGAAAAGAACCGGCAAGAGGTCCTTGAGGCTCTCGATGCGATCAGACCAACGCGCGGAACGGCGCGAGCCGCCGAGTCTGGGGTTTATGGAGCAGGCGATGAGAATGCAGATCATGAAGAGAAGAGCAAGGATGAGGCCTGGGACGATCCCGGCGATGAACAACTGCGGGATGGAGGTGTTGGTCAAAAACCCGTAGACAATAAGATTGATCGAAGGAGGAATGAGGATCCCCAGGGTGCCGCCTGCCGCGATCGAGCCGGCAAAAAGTCCCTCCGGGTATCCATACCGGCGGGCCTGGGGGAGGGCCACGGTGGTAATAGTGGCTGCCGTGGCCACGCTGGATCCGCTCGTCGCGGCAAACATGGCGGAGGTGCCGATATTGGCGTGCATGAGGCCGCCGGGAAGCCAAGAGAGCCACAAGTCAAGGGCTCGATACGTGCGGGCCGCAATGCCCGCCTGAAGGAGGATCTCTCCCAAAAGCACAAACAAAGGAATGGCGAACAGAATAAAATCCGTGCTCGCTGTCCACGCAATCTCACCCATAGCCCTGTAAAGGGGAAAGGGCGAGAAAATCTGTCCCACAAGGAGACCCAGGGCGGCCAGAGCTGCAGCAACCGGGATGCTCAACAACAAGAGGCCAAGTAGAAAGACAAGGATCGTGGTAATCATGAGATCTCTCCACCCATCGAAGCGCGCGCTGCTCTGCTTTCGTCCTCGATTTCCTCATCAAGCGTGGAGGCTCCGTACAATTTTCGGGCAAGATCGCTATTCCCACGAAGGAGGGCCGAAAGCGTGGCAACGAACAGAACCAAGATAATGAGCGTAAAGAGAATAAGCCCGGCAAACCAAAGACCCTGGGGAATCCACAAGGGTGTTGCGAGGGGCGTGTTGGCCATGGAATTCTTCAAGAAAGAAGTCTTCACCACCTTATAGGAGTAATGACTCAAAACGATCATAATGAAGAGAAAAAGGCCAAGCGAGGCCAGGTCCAGAGCGTGTTGAAAGGGGCGGGGGAGGCGAACATAGAGAACGTCAATCCGTATGTGCCCCTTCTTCAAAAGCGCGAACCCCAAGGTCCAGCTGCAGCAGATGGCCAGTGTGTAGCTGGATATTTCGTCAGCGCCGCCCATGGAAATGGCAAATCCTTTCCGGAGTGTCACTTCCACTGCTATGAGGACCGCCGTCGCCAGCAGGAGAATTCCACTGATCCATGCTGCGCCCGTGGCGATCTTCTCGCTTATGCTCAGTAGGCGATTCATCGGGTTTCCCTCGTGGGCAACGTCGTGAACATTACGAAGGGCTAAGTGGACAGCCGTTTTGATTCGGACTGCAAAAATGGAAATCGCCGACGCCCAGCGGCCACTCTGAAGCCCTGCCGCCGGGCATCGGCGAGAAACGCTTGGTTACTATTCGATTTTGAATCCTACCACCTGACCGATGGTCTCATTCCATTTGCTCACGGCGCTGGAATCCACCTTCTTGGACCAGGCAGGAAGGACGGCCTCCACGAGCAACTTCTTCGCCAGTTCCCGATCCCCTTCGGAAATGGGAACCAGTTCCAACTTGTTGGGCGTGCCGTGGGGACACTCACCACCGCTAAGGCAATCAAGGCCCTCCTGGGTTTCTTTCTTGGTGACCTCCCATGCGGGGTCTTCCAGCTTTTCCTTGATGAGGCTTTGCAGCTTGGCCTGCTGGTCAGGGCTCAGCGAATTCCAGGTTGCTTGGCTCATGGTTCCGATCACGTAGTCCCAGCCACCTATGGGAAGCGGGTAGACGAAATTGGAAACTTCGCCCCAGCCCGCCGAGTAGCCTGAAAGGCTTCCGGTCACGGCGCAATCCACAACGCCTCGCTGCAAGGCTTGGGGCACCTCACTGAAGGAGAGGGTCACACCGGTCGCCCCCACGGCGTTGACAAACTCGGACGTGGTCCAGCCGCTGGCGCGGATCTTTTTGCCCTTCAGGTCCGCCAAGCCGTTTATGCGATCCCTGCAGAAGATGACTTGTGCCGGGTAGGGGGCGACGCTCAGGAGTTTCGCGTCGAAATCCCTGGCGAGGTATTCTTCCAATACCGGGCGGTAGGCCTCGACCACTTTGCGCGCATCGGCAATGTCCGTTGCGAGTGCCGGGAGATCGAGACCGGCGAGGGCCGGTGAATCGTCCACCACATAATCGACGACCGTATGGACGGCGTCAAACACGCCCATGCTCATTTGCCGAAGCACAGCAGGGCCTTTGAGAGTTATCTGGCTCAGAGAGGTCATGCTGGTTTTCAGGCCGAGTTCGGCAGGCACCACTTCGGTCCAGAAAGGCATTTCGAAGTTCTTGTACATGGTGAGGCTGTTCCAGCTTCCAACGACACGAAGTTCCTTGGTTTGTGAATGGGCCGGCGAAAGAGCCAAGAACATGAAAAGTGCCAACATGCCGACGATCCAAGTAATTTTCTTCTTATGCATCGCACTACCTCCTTGGTTGCCCGTTAGGCGTTGACCTGACCTGCCACACATCCCATATTCCGAAAAGCCGAATCTTCCTGAATGAGCTTCCTGCGGTAATTTTCGATGTGACGACGCACCGCTTGCTCTGCCGCATCGGATTGCCGTGCTTCCAAAGCGTTAATGATAGAAAGATGTTCGCTCAGCGTCTCCAGAACTTCTTCCCTCGTTCTTCGAGAGAAGGAGAGAAACCATGTACGAAACATCTGGTCGTAAATCTTTTCGGCCGCCTGACTGATAAAGGGGTTTTCAAGAACAGCCACAATCTGGAGGTGAAAGCGCCGGTCGGTTTCCAGCAACTCCGGGATTCGGCGCTCTGCCGCCCATTGTTGGGCTCTCACCAGAAGGTCCTTGAGGGAAAGGATCTGTTTGGGGCTCGCAATGGAA
The DNA here is from genome assembly GCF_900129305.1 of Desulfacinum infernum DSM 9756. Classification (GTDB taxonomy): domain Bacteria; phylum Desulfobacterota; class Syntrophobacteria; order Syntrophobacterales; family DSM-9756; genus Desulfacinum; species Desulfacinum infernum. The sequence goes on from NZ_FQVB01000004.1 coordinate 19,963, forward strand.
GCGGCGGTTCGAGCACAAAAGACGTCGATCATCAGCCTGGCTTCGATGAGCCGTTGCAATTCCCAGAAGTTGATGTCGCTTACGAAGATCCCGCGCCTCGGAATGATCGAGACCAGCTTTTCGGCGGCCAATCGTTGCAGCGCCTCACGTACGGGCGTGCGCCCGATGCCAAGTTCCTCGCAGATCTCTTGCTCCACCAGCTGGGAGCCGACCGGATATTCGAGGGTGACGATTTTGCGTTTGAGGAGAGCGTAGGCCTTTTCGCGAAGCAGTTTCGGTGCCGCCTTCATGGCACTTGTCCTTCCTGGGCTCTGATGGCTACCTGCAGCACCCGCGCGCGAACTGCTCGTTTTTCAAGTCTCCGACGAACATGTGTCCGGGAGCATGGGTGATTGCAAAGGGCAACTTGGCCTGTAGCAGAACGTTTTGCGGGGTGACCCCGCAGGCCCAGAACACGGGTACTTCGTCTGAAAGTATCTCGACGGCGTCGCCGTATTCTGGTTTTGAGATGTCCCTGATGCCGATCATGCCCGGATAACCCACATGCACCGGGGCACCGTGAACGTCCGGGTACCGGCCCGTGATGATGCAGGCGTCGGCGACTCGGCTCCAATGGATGGGGCGCATGCTCACCACCATTTCGCCTCGGAACGGGCCGCTCGGTTCCAACGGGATGCGCGTCCGGTACATGGAAACGTTTTTTTTCTGTTCCACATGGCGCAGTCGAATGCCGGCTTTCATAAGGGCTTCTTCAAAGGAAAAGCTGCAGCCCAGCAGAAAAAAGACCAGGTCTTCCCGATAAAAGGCGCTGATCTCCTTGACTTCATGGCGGCATTCCCCGTCGATCCAGATGCGGTAGCGGGGGAGGGTGTTGATGAGATCCGCTCCGGGAGCCAGTCGGGATGTCAGCGAGGTTCCGGGGCCGACGACCTCGAGGAGGGGACAGGGTTTGGGGTTCTTTCGGCAAAATGCTTCGAAGTCGGCTGCGTAGCGTTCGGGAAGAGCCACCAAGTTGGCTTGGACGTAGCCGTCACAATATCCGGCGGTAGGCCTGTCAAACGATCCCTTCTCACATTGCTTTCTGAGTTCTGCGGGAGTCATTGACGCCCCTTTCCCTAAGGATTCACAAGTTCGACGATTCTGGCTTGGAACCATAGCGGAGGCCGTGATATAGGTCAAGTATATTTTAGATATATTACACACGAGCACTCGAAGACGGAGGCGAAATTTTCCATGGATGCAACCCTGACCATCGCGCTGGCGCAAGTGAAGGGAAGCGAGGATCCCCGTAGGAACCTCGCTACGGCTGACCACTACGCACAAACGGCGGCGGAGCGTGGAGCACGGCTCATCATCTTTCCAGAAATGTTCATGGGGCTTCCGGCGCCGCACCGCCCCCCGATACAGTACCTAGAGGATCAATCGATTGATTTCTTGGGAGGGCTTGCCGGTGTCGCGCGGAGGTACCAATTGGCCATAGCCTCCGGTCTCTGGGAGCGATCACCCGACCCGGAGCGGGCCTTCAATACGGCGGTCGTTTTGAATCCCAACGGCGAGTTGATTGCCCGTTACAGAAAGATTCATCTCTTCGATGCCTTAAGTGTTCGCGAATCCGACACCATGTTTCCCGGCGACGGCCTTCCGCCTGTGGTGTCGATTGATGGTCTCAGCGTGGGGGTCGCAATCTGCTACGACCTTCGATTCCCTGAAATTTTTCGCCACCTGGCCGAGGGCGGCGCCGACCTGGCCCTTGTGCTATCGGCCTGGTATCAAGGCCCCATGAAGGAAGATCACTGGTTGACCCTTCTTCGGGCGCGCGCCATTGAGAACACTTTTTATGTGGCGGGGTGCAACCTGATTGGGCCTTCTTTCTGTGGAAGGAGTTCGGTTTTCGATCCGTTCGGAACGCCTGTTGCGTCGGCAATCGAAACCGAGGACTGCCTGGTTGCGACCATCTCGAAGGGGCGCGTCCACTCAGTTCGTGAAAAACTGCCTGCTTTGGAGAATCGGCGTAAAGATATATTTGGGGGGTGATGCATCGGGAAGAAAGGAAGGTTTGGGGTGTCGGCAATTTGTCCATTGCCCACCCATGGCGGAGTTATCAGGTCTTAGAGGGTGCCAGGGGTTGATTGAGACAGCCGTTCCGGTTCTTTCTTTGACGGAAAGTGCGGGAGATGCGCACGACTCACGGGTGGCAAGATTGGTTGGCAGAGGCTTCGAGCGTCGATGATCCTCCTTAGCGCTACTTCAATTGTTTCGGTAGGGGCACCTGAAAACCAAGTCAGGCAACAATAGGAGATGCCCCGAATTTGGTTGCGGATAGGTTGCGGATTGGCGCGATTATGGCGGGTTTATCGGGAAATCCGCCACAATAAAATCAATGAGTTATACCATGCATTCTATTCTCCGGAACCAAAGGTCCCGGGTTCGATCCCCGGGTCGCCCTCCAACTCCTGCAATCTCACCTGAAGCCGAGCTTGATCATATGGCCGGAGCGGAAGGCCTGATCGGGGGCGGCTGTCGGCTATCGCTTGCCGGCCTGTCCAATCCATCGACTGAGTGCGCTTTGATCAGCCTTTTTGCAAATCACAGGCGAAAAGCTCCGCGGGACCCTCATCCGGTTGGAAATCATGTGAAGGCATCTTGCCATTTCGCATGATTCCAAAGGTGGTCGCGAATACACAGGAAGGGCCGACATCGCAGAGATGTTTCCCCCATCGGTAGAGGGCGGGCCATGAAATCCGTCAAGCGCCCATGGAAAAGGGCCAGGCTGGCCGGGGGCCTTTATCTTGCCATTATCTTGTGCGGTGTTTTTGCGGAGGGGATGGTTCGGTCCGGCGCGGTGGCCCAGGGAGATCCGGGCGCCTTGGCTTCGAGGATCCGCGAAAGTATCTGGCTCTTTCGGGCCGGGTTCGCCGCCGATGTGGTCATGGTGGCTTGCGACGCGGCCGTCGCCCTCCTCCTCTACGAGCTGTTTCGACCGGTGAGCACGACGGTATCAAGCCTGTCGGCAGTCTTCCGCCTCCTCGAGGCCTCGATCCTCGGGTTGAATCTACTACACTACCAGACCGCACTGATGGTCGTGAGTCCGGATCATGGTTCGTATCCCTTGTTCCGGGATGCCGATGCGGCGGCCGTGGTTTTCCTCGGCCTCCATGCCCGCGGCTATGATCTGGCGCTGTTGTTCTTCGCCGTTTCGATCTTCGCCCTGGGCCACCTGGTGCTTTGCTCATCGGGTTTCCCGAGGATCCTGGGCCTGGGCTTGCTCGTATCGGCGCTGGTCTATGCCGCAGGAAGCATGCTCCGCTTCTTCGCTCCCGGCCTCCTGGGTCCTTTCCAGCCGACCTACGTCGTTCCTCTTTTGGCCGAAACGGCCTTCGCGCTGCATTTGTTGTTCAAGGGGCCCGACGGCGCGGTACGCCGTTGAGGCCTGCCCTGGGATCGCGGCATTCCTGCCGGGAAACCGTATGGCTTTTGGACACCGGAGAGATTATGCAATCCGCCCCGTCATGAAATGGGGGAAGATGCGGGCTTGTCTTGTGCGGCCGACTGGACTAAGACAACGCTCGGCCCGACGCAAGGGCCCCGTCCGCCTGATGCCGGAGAGGGAAACGGAGAAAAAGGCAGATAAGGAGTGTCCAGGATGCGCGCGTTGCAGATCGTCGGACCGGAAACCGTGGTGGAAGTGGACGTTCCCGAGCCGAGGCTCGAGCGGGAGGGAGGCCTTCTGGTGCAGCTCCAGCACGCCATGGTGTGCGGTACGGACCTTCCCTTTTATGCCGGGGAGCAGACGGAGCTGGACTATCCCCTGGCGCCCGGCATGTTCATCCACGAATGCACGGGAATCGTCGTGGAAAGCCGTTCGTCCCGTTTCGTTCCGGGGGATCGCGTGGTGGCTTTGCCCCGGGACGACAGGGGGTTGTGCCGGATTTTCGAGGCCGTCGGGAAAGAAGCGGTCCACATTCCTGAGGACCTTGGGGACATGGAACTGGCGGTGCTCGCCCAGCCGCTTTCCACGGTGCTCTTCGCCCTGGATAAGCTGGGGGATGTTCGGGGTCTTCGCGTGGACATCGTCGGGGGCGGGCCCATCGGGTTGTTGGCATGTTGGGAGTTGCGCCGGCGGGGAGCCGGGTTCCTCCGGGTGATGGATCCCGTGGGCGGCCGTTGCCTCATGGCCGAAAGGCTGGGGGCGGACCGTGCCATCCGGGCCACCGCCGCTCAGGTGCTGGCCATGGAACGCAGCGGCCTTTCAGCCGGACCTGCGGCGGACATCTGCGTGGAGGCGGTGGGACACCGGGAGACGGCGCTCAACGACGCCGTGGCCCTTACGGCCAAGGGCGGCACCGTGCTGGCCCTCGGCGTTCCTGAACCATCCGCCTACGCCTTCGACTATGAAACCTTCTTCAGAAAGAACCTTCGGCTGGTCGCATCCATCACGCCGCCCTGGGTACCCTATCTGACGCGCGCGGCGGAACTGGTCGGCCGCCATGCCGAGGAACTGGGGCCGCTCATCACCCACCGGCTTCCCGTGCAGCGGGTCCAGGAAGCCTACCGCCTGGCCAAGGATCGTTCCGACGGGGTATGCAAGGTGGCCCTGGACGCCCGAACCTGGGAATGAATTCCGCCCGAATCCGGCTATCCCATTGCCGGATTCCCTCAATGGCCAGAGGCAATCTTCCCATTGGGGTTCCCCGGAAAGGCCCGGCGGCGCGCGAAGGCGTGCAGCCGGCCTACAGAGCCCTCCAGCCTTGACAACCCACCGGGGCCTCCCCTAATCTCACGGCGCCGCGGGCAGGGGGCCCGTGGCTTTGCCTTTTATGACGAGGAAGTAGGGAGTGGCCGTCGTGAGTGAACACCGCTGCGAGTCCAAAACGCGAAAATGGTCGGATCATGATGTCTTTCAGCCCAAGAGGCCCATCCCCAGAAACCTCTATCTAACGTTCAGCCTGACGGGATTCTTCATCTTGCTCACAGCGTGGGTGACGGTGACCGCGGCCCACTGGATCGACCCCATGTTCCTGCCGAGTCCTTGGAGCATCCTTCAGGAAGGGTGGCGGATGGCGGCCGGCGGCGAGCTCTGGGAGCACACGGTGGCCAGCGTGACCACGATCCTGATGGGATTCGCCCTGGCGGCAGTGGTGGCGGTGCCCCTGGGGATCCTCATGGGAAGCTTCAAGTTCGTCGAAGCCCTTGTGGAACCCCTGGGCAACTTCATCCGTTACCTTCCCGTGAGCGCCATGATACCGCTGCTCATTTTGTGGCTCGGCATCGGCCGCATGGAAAAGGTGGCGGTGATCTTTATCGGCACCTTCTTCCAGCTGATTTTCCTCATCGCCGACGTGTCGGCCAACATACCCAGGGACCTTCTGGAGTCGGCCTATACGCTGGGGGCCCGAAAAAGGGACGTGGTCTGGCGTGTGCTGATCCCGGCCGCCATGCCGGGGATCTTCGACAACCTGCGCATGACCCTGGGCTGGGCCTGGACGTATTTGATCGTGGCCGAGCTGGTTTCGGCCCAGCGCGGGCTCGGCTACATGATCCTCCAGTCCATGCGGGGCCTCAACACCGAAGCCATCTTCGTGGGCCTGGGGGTCATCGGATTTCTCGGGCTCGTCACGGACCAATCCTTCAAGCTTCTGACGCGGGTGCTGCTTCCCTGGTCCGAAAAGGCGGGGTACTGATCATGGCAGAGAAAAAACTCATCATCGAAAACGTGTCCAAGGTCTTCCACACCCCCGGGGGCCATCCCATCGAGGCGCTCACGGACGTCAACGCCTATGTGGAGGAAGGCGAGTTCGTCACCATCGTGGGGACGTCGGGGTGCGGCAAGTCCACGCTCCTGCGCATCGTGGCGGGCCTGGACGCCCCCAGTGGAGGGAGAATCCTGCTGGACGGCAGGGAAGTGGGCGGACCGGGAGCGGATCGCGGGATGGTCTTCCAGTCCTACACGCTCTACGAGTGGCTTACCGTTTATGACAACATCGCCTTCGGCATGCGGCTCCGGGGGGCCAGCCCGTCGGAGATTCATGACAAGGTCCGGTTTCTCATCGACAAGGTGGGGCTGGCGGGCTTTGACGACGTCTATCCAAGGTTCCTTTCGGGGGGAATGAAGCAGCGTGTCGCCATCGCCCGGGCCATGGCCAACGACCCCAAGATCCTCCTTCTCGACGAACCGTTCGGCGCGCTGGACGCCCAGACCCGCACCATCATGCAGGAGTTGCTCCTGCAGGTGGCGGAAGAACAGAAGATCACGGTGCTTTTCGTGACCCACGACATCGATGAGGCCATCTTCCTGGGCGACGCGGTTTACGTCATGAGTTTCCGGCCTGGGACCATCAAGGAGGAAGTGAAGATCGACGTTCCGCACCCGCGGGACCACGAGGTGCGGACCTCGCCCTTTTTCACGGAGATCAAAAGGCGGATTACCCAATCCATCCGCGAGGAAACCCTGAAGGCCGTCGAGGCTTCCGACGCTTCCGCCAGGGGGCTTTCCAGGCGGGGCCGGTCGTGGCTTGCGCGTCTCTTCGGATGACGGGGCCGCCCGTTTGCGGGCGGAACCACGTCGTGGCTAACGATCATGGCGATGTTCGCCGCGCCGCATGGATGAAAGAATTCGCGGCTTTGGTCACTCCCACATGCCGTTCATTTCCAGTGGCGTTGATTCGGGTTCATTCGCGGTTCTGTTTCACATCAACCGGGACGCCAGCCGTGCGATCCTTCGGCAGGCCTCGTCCAGAACCTGATCGCGCTTGGCGAAACAGAACCTGGCCAGTTGGGATCCCGCCTCGTCGTGGTAGAAGGCTTCCCCCGGCACGGCGGCGACCCCCGTTTCCTGAAGGAGAAACATGGCCTTGTCCTTGGATGCGTCACCGGGCAGTCGCGAGATGTCGGCCAGCACGTAATAGGCCCCCTGAGGGACCACCGGGTCCAGGCCGGCCCGGGTGAGGGCGTCGCAGATCCGGTCCCGTTTTTCCTGGTATTCCCGCGCGATCTGCTGATAGTAGCCGGCGTCCAACTGGAGGAGGCCGCGGGCGACCCCGATCTGGAGAGGGGCGGGAGCGCACACGTAGACCAAGTCGTTGAACCAGCCGATGGGACGTGCCCATTTTCTATCGCATATACAATAGCCGATGCGCCATCCCGTGATGCTGAAGGTCTTGGACAGGCCCGAGATGGTGATGGTGCGCTCCCCGATTCCTTCAATGGCGGCGGGGGGCACGTGGCGGCGGCCGTCGTAGACGAAATATTCGTAGATCTCGTCTGTGAAGATGAAGAGGTCATGGCGGGTTGCAAACCGACCGATGGCTTCCAACTCCTCGCGGGTGAAGACCTTGCCGGAAGGATTGGCGGGGGTGTTCACGAGAATTCCCCTGGTCCTGGATGTGACGGCGGCTTCCAGGTCTTCTTCCGTGAAGGTCCAGCCGGGAGGATGGAGCCTTACGTAGGCTGGGCGGGCCTGGGTTGCCAGCAGGGTGCTGATGTGGTAGCCGTAGTAGGGCTCGAAGACGATGACCTCATCGCCCGGCTCCAGCAGCGCCAGGCACGCACAGTAGAAAGCCCCGGTGGTGCCCGCGCTGACGATCACTTCCCCCTCCGGGTCGACTTCCAGGCCGTTGAACTGCTTGTGCTTATGGGCGATGGCTTCCCGAAGCTCCTGGAGGCCGTCGTAGCGGGTGTAGACATTATAGCCTTCGTCGATGGCCTGTTGCGCACCCCGGCGTACGGGCTCGGGGATTTCCAGATCGCACACCCCCTGGGACAAATTGATGCCGCCCAGCCGCTCACATTCTATGGACATGTTGCGGATTTCCGACTGCGCCACCCATTCCAGTCGGCTGCTCACCTTGAGACTCATTGCTGTGCTGTCCTCGTCATGTGTTTTCGTGATCGATGATGATCAATCCGGTTTTCCAGCCGATCCAGGCGTCCGGAACGCCCGGGTTCCAGAACGAGCTAACCTATTCAGAATCGGTGCGGCCGTCAACAACCCGGTTGGGGCCGGGGATCTTTTCCGGAGGCGGATTCCGCCGGCTGGCCATCAATTAGGAGTCGAAGGGAGATGGCCCAATGTGGTAAGATTCGTGCCCTTGTCAAGGAAATGCGGCTCCGAGAGCCGAAAATCCAGGTAGATGCTGTCGAACAATGGAAAGGAGTTGGCATGATGAATCGCAAGTGGCTGATGGTGTTCGTACTGGTTTTGGCGGCGTTCGGGGTTGCCCGGGTGGCGGTGGCGGAGCCCCTCAAGATTTCCATGCCCACCTGGGTCGGCAACGGGCCGCTTTTCCTGGCTCAAGAAAAGGGCTTTTACAAGGACGAGGGGGTGGAGGTGGAACTGTCCATCATGGACGACATCTCCATGCGGTTCGCCGCCCTTTACGCAGGGCAGTTGGACGGCATGAGCACCGCCATGGCCGCCTTCATCCTCAACGCCAAGGAGGGGGCTCCGGCCAAGGTCGTTCTCATGCTCGATGACTCCAAGGGCGGGGATGGCATCGTGGCCAACAAGGACATTCAGACCATCAAGGATCTGAAGGGCAGGAAGGTGGCTTTCAAGCAGGCCTCCATCTCGGAATGGTTCCTGGGCTATCTGCTGCGCCGCGACGGCCTCACCATGTCGGATATTCAAGTCGTCAACATGGAACCGGGCGCCGCAGGCACAGCCTTCATTGCGGGCAAGGTGGATGCGGCGGTGACATGGGAGCCCTATCTGACCAAGGGCAAGCAGGCCCCGCATGGGCATCTGCTCATCGACACCTCCCAGACTCCCGGACTCATTTCGGACGTACTCATCTTTTCGGACAAGGTCGTCCGCGAACGGAAAGACGATGTCCAGAAGGTATGCCGTGCCGTGGCCCGCGCGGTGGACTACTGGAAGGAGCATCCCGAAGAGGCCAACGCATTGATGGCACAGGCCATCGGCGGGTGGCTGAAGGATCCCCAGGCTTTTGCGGAAACCCTGCAGGGCATTCAGTACTACGATCGCGAGATGAACAAGGCGTCCTTCCCCGAGAAGGTGGAAAAGATGATCGCCGATCGGATCGCGGTGTGGAGGGAATTGGGCAAACTCGGCTGGGAACCCAAGGCTCAGGACATGTATGACGCATCCTTCGCCGCGGGCCTCTAGCGGCGGTCGATACGGGGTTTCGCCTGAAAGGGGGGCAACCGATTCTTGGAGTCTCGGACAGGTTTGCTGAAGCCTGTCCGAGAACAGGCTTCAGCCGGCAACCAGCGACGGAATTGCCCCTCCTTCGTAGCCGCGGGGCTTCAGCCCCGCGGGAAGAGGGCTTCGCAACTCCATGAGTCCATGGTCAGTGCTTGAAAGTCCGCCCGTTGTCGGGAAATGCTTTCCGCAGCCCTGAAGGGCTGCACTACGTAAAAGGGGCCATCTCGGCGTTTTCGGAAAGGCGGCCTAGGTTTCGGCAAGGGGCCGGGTGGCCCGTACCCTTTCCTTGGCCAGGGAGAGGGCCGCTTGGCGCGGAGTCGTGCCCCGATCCAAGGCCGACTGAAGAACCCGGGTCGTGTTCGCTGTGATTTTTTCCTCCACCAACGGAAAGACCTCTTCCTTGCCTCCTCCCTTCCACTCCACGTAGGAACTGATCACTCCGCCCGCGTTGGCCACGAAATCGGGAATCACGGTGATCCCCGTCTCGCGGCACAGTTCCTCGGCATCCAGGGTGAGGGGAATGTTGCTCCCTTGGACAAGAAGGCGGCAACTCAGGTGGCGCACATCCCCGGCCTGGATGACGTGGGGCCTGGCGGCGGTGATGAGGATGTCCGCCTCCGCCGTGAAGACGTTCTCGCAGGGGCCCACCTGGCACACGGGGCGGCCCGCGGACGCGTAGGCCGTCACCGAGCCCGTTTCGTCCTTGACCGAGGACAGGACGGAAAAATCGATCCCCGCCCGGCTGGAAACGGTTCCCGTGCTGTCGGATACGGAAACCAGGGTGGCGCCGGCTTCCACCAGAAACCGGGCGGCAAAGCGGCCCACGTTGCCGAATCCCTCCACGGCGAAGGTGGTCCGGGAAAGATCCCATCCCAGAAAGGGGACGGCGGCTCGGACGGCATGAAACACCCCGTAACCGGTGCTTCCCAGTTCGTGCGGAAGGCCGCCCAAGTCTTCGGGCTTGCCGGTGCAGGCGGACCGGTCGCCGTTGGCCTCGGCGAACCAGGCCATTTCCTGCTCCCCCATGTACATGTCCGGCGCGGCGATGTAGAGGGAAGGGCAGAGGGGGCGAAGGGCCTTGGCGAAGCTTTCCACCAAGGCCTTCTTCTTGGCCGGCCCCATGGCCTTGGTGTCCGCCTTGATTCCGGCCTTGCCGCCCCCGAAAGGAAGTTCCGCCAGGGCGCACTTCCAGGTCATGGTGCGCGCCAGCTCCATCACTTCCCGCATGCCCACCGTGGCGGTCATGCGAATCCCCCCTTTGCCGGGGCCCAGCGCGGTGTTGTCGATCACCACGACGCCGCGCATGCCCACCCGGGGGTCATAGACGCTCAGGATCTTTTCCGGACCGAACTCGTCGTAGACCAGCATGGAGGAACCTTTCTTCCTATCGTTCGGGGAATTTGATCACAAGTCTCTCGCCGCCGTCGTCCTTCTTGACCTTGATCTTCAGCTCCAGGCTGCTGTCCCGAATACCGAGAGCCAAGCGGGAAGACCCTTCCGATTCCTCCATGCCCACGATGTGTTTCGCCGCATCCAGGATCTTGGCCCCCACCTCCGATCCGGGGGATCTCAGGGGGGCTTCCCTGTACTTGGCTCGAACGTCCACGCCGCCCTCCGGGCGTCGCGACAGCTCGATCTTCTTGGCATTGGCCGTTACGCCGTGAAGAACGGCCAGAGCCAGCCACTTGAGCGCCGCCTCGTCCTTGTCCGCTTCAGCGGCCACGGTGGCCATTTCGGCCAGGGGGTCCGTTGTGGCGAAACAATCGCAGAGCTCCTGAATCTTCTGGTGCAGGTTTCTCTTGTCTTTCATGGCGTGCCTCCTTTGCTCGAGGACCCGATAGGTTCGTACGGCTTTACAGTAAGTCTTCGGATGCCACAGGCAAGGAGGCGCCGGTCGATGGTAAGGTCGATCCAACCGACGAGGCGGCCGATATGGTCGATGGCCATTGCGGGCATTCAAGAGGAGGGGAGGGTCATCGTTCCAGGGGCAATTTGAGTGGGCCGAGTGGATTTGTGCGACGGCCATGTTAGACTTCTTCCAGGAGGCCGAGCCATGGGCACGTCGCACAATCATCTTTCAGCAGGCGGGCGGCCGCCGTGTCCCGATCATTTCTGTTCGTGCTACGGAAGCGAACGGGAACGCGGAAGCTACCTTCGCGCTTTTGTGCGCGAGGGGCTTCGGGGCGGCGAGCGGATTGTTTGTATTGTGCCGGAGGACCCCCACCGCCTGCGGGACTTCTGCCTGGGGCCCTTGCCGGAAGGAGCGCTGTCGGCTCCTCCCACGGAGCAGGCGGAGTTCCTGCGCCCCGAAAGCGTCTTCATGCAAGAAGACGTTTTCAGCGCCGATCAGGCGCTCTACCAGTTGGAATCCTGCATCCGGCAGGCGCAGGACTTGGGCTTTCGGGGCTTGCGGGTGCTCTTCGACGGGGGGTGGCTCCGGGCCAATCCCCTGGGGATTCACCAGGTGGTGGAATACGAAAGCCGGGTGAACGCCGTCATCCGCAGCCTTCCCTGCCGTGTCCTGTGTCTCTATCCCCGGCGGGTGCTGTCCCGAAGCTTTCTGGTCTACGTGCTTCTCGCCCATCCCTACCTGCTTCGAGGCGACCGGCTCTTTTTCAATCCCTGCCACGGCGACTACGACCTGCTCATGACGGCCGCCACGGCCAAGGATGTGTACTCCAAGATCCTCAAACGCCTCCAGGCAGTGCCTCGTTAGCGCTCTTCCGGCGGCCGCCGGGAGGCTTTGTCTCGGCGGCAGGGCGGATGCCAAGCAGGACCCGCGTTTGGGCCGAAAGCCGCCGTGCGTTATGAACGGACGGCCTCACACAATGGGCCTGCCGTCGGGCCGGTAGCCAAAGGGCTGTTTTTCCAGTTTCATCCTGCCATCCGCACCCTTATAGATGTTGATCCAGGCCCGCCAGTTTTGGTCATCCATTTCGGGATAGTCAGCCGGTAATGGCTCAGGCGACTTTCCGTGGGGAATGGCGCGGCGCGCAGTTTCATCTCGGCACTGAGGGTCATGTTTTTCGTCTTATGCGCCAGCCGGAGTTCATGCAGGTCCTTGGCGATCAGCATGGGGACATGATGATCCCGAAGTTCTTCCACGTAGGCCAAAGCCGCCTGCAGAATGGCTCCCCGTTTGATATAGAGGGCGAAGTTGGGTATCAGGATGCCCTGCAGGGTTTGCGTGACCCAACCCGGGCTTAAACCGGATTCTCTTTTCACGGGGCGCCAGAATTTCATTCTTGATCTCGTCCAACGTCTCCTCGGAAACTTTTTGAAAGACGGCTCTCTTTGTAAAGTCGGCCGCTTCCTTACCGGCAACGGCGCCTTGAACAGCGGAGCCCGCCAATGCCGAACGGATCTGTGTGTAGATGCCGCCGGACATGTGGGTTCCCGCGGCGGCTTGCCATGCCCTGCGGGAGTCCTTCTTTCTCCTTCCTTTGGGCGTGTTCGACTGAATTCTTTCGGCACATAGGGTCCGCCTGAAATAAGGAAGGAGGCGGTGGTCGAGGGTGTTGTGGACTCAACCGGCGAGCCGGTCGAGGAGGCGTTCCAGGATGCCCTGGGCCTGTGGAAGATACCGGGCCGTGAGCTCGCGGATGGTATCGGGGTACTGCATGAAAGGCCCTTGGCGAATTTCGTGGGCGCAGTTTTCCAGGAGGAGGTCCACGCTCTCGGTCGTGCTCTCCAGGTGAAACTGAAGGCCCACGACGCGATCGTCCCAGCAGAAGGCCTGGCTTTCGCACGCTTGGTTGCGGGCGATGTGAAGCGCTTGGGCGGGGATGTGGAACGTGTCCCCGTGCCAATGGAAGGCATGGAAGCGGGCCGGAAAGTCGGCAAAGAGGGCGGAAGACGACGCCTGTTCGATGAGTTCCACCGGAAACCACCCGATCTCCCTGTGTTCTCCCCGGTAGACCGGGGAGCCCAGGGCGTCGGCCAGAAGCTGGGCGCCGAGACAGACCCCGAGTACCGTCTTTCCGCCGTCCAGGGCCTTTTGGATGAACAGCCTCTCCTGGGGCAGCCAGGGATGGAGATCGTCGTCGTAGATGTTCATGGGCCCGCCCATGAGGACGAGGAAATCGAAGGCTCCCATGTCGGGAAGCGGCATCCCGTCATAGAGCCTCGTGATGTGGACCGGGTATCCCTTGGCAGCCGCCCATCGTCCGATGTGGGCCGGGCCTTCGAACGGAACGTGCTGGAACACTTGGATGCGCATGTTCGTGCCTCACTCAATCTCTACATGGTCCCCGTTGCCGGGCATTGTCGCAACGGGTGGTCCGGGTTCCGAAAAGGGAGCCCCCGTTCGGCGCGGGGGCTGCATGCGGTTACAAACCGAGTTTCCTGCGGTTCTTTTCTATCTGGGCCAGAAGGGCGTCCGCGGCCTCCCGGGGGTCGGGGTTCACGTTGAGAAGCCCGCCGGTCACTTCCGTCAGTTCCTCCGTGAGCAGCTTCACCAGGTTGGGCGCGCCCGTCACGTTGGGGATGGGGTTCACATACGTGTAAAGGCCGAAGGCCAAAGCGAAGATGGCATCGATGGTGGCCTTCTGCTCCATGTACTCGGGGGCCACGGCCACCACGGGCAAATCGGGAATGGCCACGCCGCCGAGCGCCGCCGAGACCGCCGCCACCAGGTCTGCGCACCGGCCTGTGTCGGTGCAGGTGCCGTAACTGAGAACCGGAGGGGTTCCCAGAGCCTCACACACGGATTGGAGTCCCGGCCCCGCCAGGTCCTTGGCTTCCGGAAGGCACAGGCCCGCCACCTGGAGCGCCGCGTTGCCGCAGCCCATGGAGAGCACCAGGATGTCGCGCTGGATGAGTTCCTTGGCCATGCGCACACTGTGCACGTCCTGGCCGGTATCCCGCAGGGTGGTGCAGGAGACGAACCCGGCCACCCCGCGGATGGCGCCCTTCTTGATGGCGTCCAAAAGCGGATCCAGGCTGCCTCCCAGGGCGTCCAGGATGCTTTCCGTGGAAAAGCCCACCACGGCCTCGCCCGTTCGAAGTCCGGTGACGGGTTCCACGTTCTTGCGGCGTTCGGGGAAATTGGCGATGGCGATCTCCAGGAGCTTCGCCGCCTGTTCCTTGGCCTTTTCCGGTACATAGTCCAAGCGTTCGCTCACCCCTTCAAAGGCCACCAGGTCGCTCACGGGGATGAGCTTGAAACGGTATTTTTGCGCATAGAGCGGATCGATGGGCATGGAGCAGTTCATGTCGCAGGCGAAAAGATCGACGCAGCCGCTGGCCAGCACCGCCTCCTGCATGATCCAGTTGCCCGTGAATCCGTAGAAGGCGTCGTCCATTTCCCAGCGCTGGATCATTTCCTGGCCGGTTTCGATGGAAGCGATCACCCGGAGGCCCTTGGCGCCGGCGGCCCGGGCCTTTTCCTGCCACCGGGGATCCCGGGCGAGCTGGACCATGGCAAAGCCCAGGAAGGGTTCATGGCCGTTGGGGACCACGTTCACATAATCGGGGTCCAAGACGCCCAGATCCACGCGCATGCGATGGGGACGGGGGATGCCGAACAGAATGTCCTGGCAATATTCGTTGATGATCTGGCTCTGGTAGGCCATGGCGATGCCCATGCGCATGGCCTTGAGCGCAAGGCTCACGTAGTAGCCGTCCACGTTGGTGAGGCACGAACTGGTGGCCCGAAGCATCTCGCCGTAGACGCCTCCGGGAAAGATGCCCAGCTGCTTCCAGCGCTCCTTCCGGTCGGCAGGGGCGAGGCGCTCGACGATCAGGCTGGGCTCATGGGCTGGCCGTTGAAAGTCGGCCTGGGCGAAGTCGCAAAGCCGAAGGGCCACATCCTCCGTGGATCCGGAGGTGTCCAGCCCCAGACGGGAGGCGAAGCTCAAAAGCTTTTTCGGTTCGGCGATCCCAAATGGGGTCTTTCCTTCCACGGTGGCCCGGAGGGTGCGCAGGGTCTGTTCCGTGTGGTAGTGGTACGTGGAGGTCCCCATGACGTTTCGGAGAACCATCATGCGCATGGCCATGCCGTCGGCCTTGATCCCGCACACGCCGCGCTTGTCCTTTTCGGCGTCCGCCCGGCACGGCCCGTTGGAACACAGATCGCACCGCACGCCGCCCATGCAGAAGGGACAGCGCTTGTCCGGGTCGTTTCCCAGTCCTTGGGCCGCGAAGCGGTCCCAAATGTTGGTCATGCCGTCGGCGCGGATGCGCTCCACCATCTTTTGAACCGACGCGTGATAGGACAATCGTTCCTTTTCCATGGTCATCCTCCGTGCTATGTAAGCAGGTAACAAAGGGGGCTCCGAGAGCCTTTCCGTATGTGAAACCCTATTCACTATGGGATCCGAGGTGCGGGGGTAAGTCAAGAGAAAAGACGCTCATGATGAGAGCGCCGGGGGGCTTCCCGCGAACCCACATCACGGAACTTCTCGGCAACGAAGGATGAAAGGCCGCTGGTGGGGCGAGTTGTTGTTCGCCCCTGTGCGGGTGCAGGGGCGGTGAAGGATCGGGCTCCGGATGAAATTCTCCTTTGACAGAATGGAAGAGCTTGTCTAAAGTGAAAGGAAGTTCACGCTCTGTGTCGGAATCAAAAGATCGCCTCGATTCGAAAACGAGAAGAGATGAAATCGCGGAGGCGGCCCTTCGCCTCGTCAACCGGGATGGCCTGAAGAAACTCAGCCTGAGCCGCCTTGCGGCGGAAGTGGGGGTGGTGCCGTCGGCCCTCTACCGGCACTATCCCAACAAGGACGCCATCCTGGATGCGGTGCTGGAGCTGATTCGGGACCGATTGACTGAGCACGTGGAGAGGGTGCGAAAGGAGCACTTTTCGGCCCTTTCGCGCCTGGACGCGCTCCTCGCCCGCCACGTGCAAATGATCACCTCGCAGCAGGCCATTCCTCGGATCCTTTTCAGCGAGGAGATCGTGGGAGACGCGGAGGAGCGGCGGGGCCGACTGGCGGAGGTGATCCACGAGCACGTCATGCGGCTCGCGTCTCTCGTGGCCGAAGGCCAGGCGGGCGGGGAAATCCGGCCGGACGTGAGCCCGGAATCGGCAGCGGTCATGTTTCTGGGGATCGTGCAGCCGGCGGCCATCTTGTGGCACGCCAGTGGAGGCCGCTTCGACCTGACGGAACATGCCCGAACCGCGTGGAACCTTTACCGGGAGTGCCTCACGGCGAAAAGCTGAGTGCAGCGGAGGAAAGGAGGGCGGAGATGAGGCGTTGGGTCAAGGCCTTGCTTTGGATCAGCGTGGGCATCGTGTTGGGGTTTCCGCTCTTTTCCATGACCTACTACACCATGGTGCGCACCTCCACCCCGCAGTTTTGCGCGTCCTGCCACGAGATCCGGTTCGCTTACAACACCTGGAAGACGTCCACCCATACCAACAACGCCCAGGGCTTCGTGGCCGACTGCATGGACTGTCACCTGCCGGCGCCCCACGACACGGTGGAGTTTTTCTACGCCAAAACCATGCACGGCATCAAAGACATCTTCGTCCACTTCACGGAAGGGCCCGACGCCTACGATCACGCCAAGGCCCGGGAAGCCGCCTATGCTTCCTTCAAGAACGACCAGTGCCAAAAATGCCATCGAAACATTCTGTATCTGCCGCAAAAGCGCGGCGCCATGCTGGCCCACCGGTCGGTGCTCTACCCCAGGCCGGGCTACGAAAAGCGGTGCGTGGACTGCCACCGCAACCTGGTGCATGTGGCCCGGGATCGTTTCGCCTACAAGCAACTGGAAGGAAATTATAGGGGATTGGGAATGTAGTTTTTCTTGAGCCGTGTTGGTCGCAAGGGGGGACGGGTCATGAAGAAGAGACGAGACTTTTCACGGATGTGGCTGATGGTCGTCGTGATGGCCGGCTTGGGTGTGGCGGCCGTCGCCTGGGCCCAGACGGCGGTGAACTCGCCCAAGGCCAAGGAATTTCGCATCGAGCGAAGCATGCCCAAGGAGGCCGTGGCCTGCATCGATTGCCATCGGCGGGAAAGCCCCGGAATCTTCGCCGACTGGGCCCACAGTCGTCATGCCAGCGCCAACATCACCTGCCTGGACTGCCATCAGGCCGAGGAATTCGACCCGGACGTGAGCCAGGAGCACTACAAGCAGTATGAACGCTCCGACGTGCCCTACGGGACCAAGGAATACCGGGTGCCGGTGGCCGCCGTGGTGACCCCCAAGGACTGCTCCCGCTGCCATCCCGACGAGGCCAAGCAGTACAGCCGCAGCAAGCACGCCAACACCCAGGAGATCATCTGGAAGATCGACCCGTGGCTGAAGCTGGGGACGAACAGCGACACGGAGCGGGAGGCCGGCTGCTTCCACTGCCACGGAACGGTGCTTCGCATGAAGGACGGCAAACTGGATCCGGCCACCTGGCCCAACGTGGGCGTGGGCCGCGTCAACCTGGACGGCAGCAAGGGGAGCTGCACCAGCTGCCACACCCGGCACCGGTTTTCGGTGATGGAAGCGCGCAAGCCCGAGGCCTGCGGCCAGTGCCACCTGGGTCCCGACCACCCGCAGATCGAAATCTACATGGAATCCAAACACGGGGACATCTACACGGCCTTCGGAGATGAATACAACTGGAACGCCGCTCCGGGCACCTGGACCCCGGGCGTGGACTTCCGCGGTCCCACCTGCGCATCGTGTCACATGAGCGGCGCCGGCACGGTGCTCACCACCCACGACGTGACCGAGCGCCTCTCCTGGGAGCTCCAGGCGCCGCTCACCGTTCGGCCGTCGGAATTCAAGCCCTTGCCCGCCCAGACCAACTGGGAGGTGGAGCGCGAGAAGATGAAGGTCATCTGCATGCAGTGCCACGGCAAGACCTGGGTTCAGGATCACTACGTGAAGCTGGACAAGGTGATCCAGGAGTACAACGACGTCTACTTCAAGCCGGCCAAGGCCATGCTGGACGAACTGTACGGCAAAGGGCTCTTGGATAAGTCGAGGTTCTTCGACGAGCGGCTGGAGGTGGAATACTACGAGCTGTGGCACCACGAGGGGCGGCGGGCGCGCATGGGTGCCGCCATGATGGCGCCCGACTATTCCTGGTGGCACGGCTTCTACGAGTGCAAGAAGCGCTACAACAACTTCATGGAAGAGGCGCGCCACCTGGTGGAGACCAACCAGAAGGCCTACAAGGCCACCGATTATCCCAACGCCACCGGAAACACCGAACCTCCCAAGGAGGTTTTCGGAAAGTCGGAATGAACCCCTTTGTAGGGGCGGGCTTTATGCCCGCCCTTCAGGGCTCACGCAAAGACGCAAAGGCACAAAGAAAGCATCATGATCAGAAATGAGGGAGTGGGACATCTTGTTGTGAAAACAACCTTGGCTTGGGTCTCTTGTGTGGGAGCGGCGAAAGCCGCGATGAGGGCGGCCGACCATGCAACGGGCGGGCGGTGACTCACGAACATTAATCAACATTAGGATACCCTCTTTCGCCCCGTAGGATCTCCGTCAAACGCCCTCCCTCGAAGCGGAGGATGTGGATGAAGTCGGTGGGGCCGAAGTTGTAGATCCAGTCCTCCAGAATCTTCTTGTCGTAACCCCACGGGGTTCGGATCTTGCGCTCCCCCACATACTGCTCGTAGAGGGGCGGTCCGCACTTGGCCAGCACGTCCACCTTGAGGTCCCCGATCCGCACCATGTCGACCCGCACAGCGCAGGGCAAAGACGGAATCTTGCGCACGTGCTGAAAGGGCGCCGGATAGGGACAGGGTCAGAAGCAGTACCAGGGCGATCCGCCGGAAACCGGCGCTACAGCGCGCATCGAAATTCTGTGCGAGTATCATGTCAAGACCTCTTCGAGCGTCTCCCGGAAGGGCTGCAGGTCCAGGGGCTGCACATCAATGGGGATTTGAACCAGATCGTAAAAAGCGAGGATCTCTTCGTCTTTCAACGGATTCACTCCGGGATCCAGCAGCAGGATCCGGTCGTAGCGCCCGAGTTGGATGCGTACGTCCACCTCGTTCCAACCCATGGCCTCCATGATGCCGTGCCAGGCGCGCACCCAGCCCGGCGTCATGATCATCGTGCGATTTCGTTCCAACTCCTGGGTCCGCTCCCGACAGAACGCTTCGATGCAGTTCTTTACCGGTGATAGGGGCACGCCGAAACGAGCTGCAAGCCGTGCCAGCTCCGGATGGCAGCCGACGCCGTAGAGTAGGCGGACCTCGCCGCCCGCCGCGGCGGCCTCGCTCAAAGCTCTGCTGAGGGTTTTTTCCAACAAATCCAAGTCGGCGTGCAGACCGGCTTCGACCCACACCACCTCCAGCTTTTCGTCCCAAGGGAGACAGGCTTTCAGTTCATCCTCAAAAACCCTACAGGCAATGAGCACCTTCATGAGGTGGCACCTCCAATCCAGTGCACCACATCCTTTTTCCGCGGCGGTGCCGGCGGCGCCTGGTTCGGGAAGCCGATGGGGATGATGGAGACAAGCTCTCGTCCCTCCATGCCGAGCAAGGCATTGATTTCCTCTTCCATGTACTTGGGGCCCGTCATCCAACAGGTGCCGAGGCCCTTCTCGTAGGCCGCCAGGAGCAGGTTCTGAATGAGCGCTGCGGCGCTCAGCAGCCGGTTGAAACGGTCGAATTCTTGATGGTAACGGCCCTTGGGATCGGCCGAGGGTTGGATTTCCCTGCGACTTTCCGGAACATAAACGAGAATCACCGCTGGAGCTCCCCCCAGGTTCTTGAAGACCTGCAGGGAGATTTTGATGATTTTTTCCGAAAACAGTTCCTGCAGATGAGGCAGGATATGCTCCTGAGAGCGGGATACCACCTCGAGCAGCCGATCCCGCATCTCTCCCTGGACGACCACGATTTCCCAGTCCTGCCGGTTCATCCCCGAAGGGGCCCAGAGAGCCAGATCGATCACCTCGCGCAAGATATCCTGAGGAATCTCGCGTTCCTCATACTGACGGATACTGCGCCGTTCGCGAATGGCACGTCCCAGTTCCATCGTTCCCTCCTTTGGACTCGTCCGAAAATAGTTTGCTCCCAGGTGGTGTCTTCTCCTTCGTGGTTCAGGTTTGATACGGGCGCTATCCCAGAAGGTTAGGCAATTCAAGAAGATTGGCAATTGTAAAATGCGGCTTGCCGGGAAGCCGCTCCTTGCTCTGGCCGAAGCGATTCACCCAAGTCACCTTGAATCCAAATGCAGCTGCGCCGTGGGCGTCCCAGGCGTTGGATGACAGAAAAACGATTTGCTCAGGCCGGATTCCCAAGCCGTCGACAGCGATCTGGTAGACTCTAAAATCGGGCTTAAAGATGCCCACTTCCTCCACGGAAAAGTTCTTTTCGATGAATTGTTCAATGTTCGAGTTTTTCACCGCCGCCTCCAGCATCGCCGGCGTACCGTTCGACAGAATGGCCAACCTGAAACCACCATCTTTGAGCATGGAAAGGACCTCCGGTACCTCGGGATAACAATCCAGCTTCAGGTAGGCCTCCATGAGGTCTGCGCGAAGCTCCGGATCGTTGATGCCGTGCCTGTCCAAGGCAAAATCCAGAGCGTCTTGAGTGACTTTCCAAAAATCTGCATGAAGCCCCATCAGACTGCGAATCCAGGTGTACTCCAGTTGCTTCGTGCGCCAGAGCAGAGAGATCTGGTCTGCACGGCCTCCCAGTCGATGCTGATGTTTTCCGATGGCGGAATGGACGTCAAAAAGCGTTCCATAGGCGTCAAACACGCATGCCTGGATGCCCTCCAGAGCGTCACTTGCGGGCATGGGATCCCCCTTTCAGGTACGGGACGGACTGAAAACGACCACCTGAATTTGGATCCTACGGCTTTTCGGAGGTTCGTAGGATCATCCCAGGACCTTTCTCACAAATGCCTTGGCATTTGCCACGTCGTCCTCGTTTGGATGTCCGGTCATTTGTTTGACCATATCCGCCCATTGCTGATCAGACATGTTTAACTTCTTTTGCACTGCCGCGTGCATGGATTCGGTCAGCGCCCCCTGGCAGTCAAAGCAACCCACATACTCGATGCCCTTTTCCTTGCAGGCTGTCTTAAAGGGTTCGGTGAACCCCTCCATATCCTGCTCCGGATAGGCGGGGGCGAAATGGGTGATGAAACCCGCCAATTTCTGGCCCGAGCTTGGCTTTAGCAGGGCCAAACAGTCTCTTACCTGTGCGGCCAATCCGCCGGAATGGAGTGGGGATCCGATGAACAGGACATCGTAGCCCGCCGCTTCATCGGGGGTGATATCCTCTAGTTTCTTCAAATCTGCCTGATTCTCTTTGGAAGCTTCCTCATAGATAGCTTTGGCGATCTTCTCCGTGTTTCCGGTTTGACTGAAATAAGTGATTAGCACTTTCATGGCTCTACCTCCTAGTCTTGGGCCCATGATCATCTCAGCCTGGTCTGTGCCGACACCAAATACGGGGCGCTGCCGGTCGTTCGGCAGCTGGTCGAAAGGTGTGCCGATTAAGACCGGCTGCCGTCCGTCTGTTTCATCTTTTCCTGAAACCCCTCGACGGGCGCTCCCAGGGCGTCAGCCATGCGATCCATGAAATTGAAGAGCGAAGCCACGGCGATCGCTTCGAAAAGCTCCTCATCGGTACAGCCCTGGTCACGGAGTTCCTGCAGAGTCCCTTCCCAGATCTTATAGGAATTGCGGGTGACGGTTTCGGCAAGATGAAGAAGCCGCTTGGTCTTGTCATCAATCAGAGAGGAGCCGTCAATGTTTTCCAGGACGCTCTGCACCTGCTCCTGCGTGAAACCTTGCGCCATCACCATGGCGCTGTGCGCATCCGTTCAGTACGCGCAGGAATTCAGCCTGGAAACATGGGCGGCGATGAGTTCCTTGGTGCTTCTCGGCAACGCATGGGTTTCGATCATCAAGCGGTTGACATACTGAACGATAGGTTCCAACAGATCGGGGCGAATGCTTTGTGCCACGAAGATCTTAGGCACGGTCTGAAACATCGTTTGCAGCCTCTCATAGCTCTTCTGCAATTGACCATCTGCGTGTTCCGGTTCCGTGACCTTCAAAAAATAGCTCATGGTCCCTCCTCCTGCCTTGGACTTGTGGGTGTTTCGGAAAACGGGGCTACATCAGCATCTGCTTTTGCAGCCGAGCTCGGATTTCCAAGCCCAATGTCTTGGCCTGCTGCCAGGTTTCCCGCTGGTCTTCGACTTGGCAGAACATGTCCGGCGTCACCTGGGTACCTTCGCCGAATACCCAGGGAAGGGCGCTCATCGGGCAGGTATCGCCGAATCCGCAGACCATGCACTCGGAGTTGCCGATGGCCTTCAACCGGCCCAAGACTTCCATGCCCTCAAGGCTCAGGGCGTGAGCGATTTGGGCGCTGGCCTCTTCCAGCCCGGGCACCCCGCGTCCGATACCGGTGGTGACGACCACGGCGAGTTTCCCTCGGTTCAGGCCGTTTTGGTGACGAAGGGAAAAGAGCCGCTCCAGAAAGGCTTTGGTAAAACCATCGACCGCGCCGTAGGGGGAGTATCCTCCGACGACAAGGGCCCCCGAATGACGAACCTTTTCAGCAAGTTCCTGGAAATCGTCCTTGGGCTTACAGATGTTGTCTTTCTTGCAACCGAGGCAACCGATGCATGGGCGGACATGGATCTTGCTGAGTTTGACGAACTCTGACCGAAGGCCGCTGCTGTCAAGTACGGCCTGGACCAGGCGGTCCGTGTTGCTGTTCTTGATGGGACTGCCGGAGATGCCGAGAATCTGAGGTCTCATAGTCTTTGCTCCTTGTGACCGTAGTTAAGTTGATCGTACTATAACCGTTGATCATGGAGCGGTTGGTAGCGGGTGCTACATCATCGGAAAAATCTATTGAATAAACGTCGTCCTCGCGGGTGGAAGATGCAATGCCGTGATTCGTGCAAGCGGTCACGATGACGAGTTGCGATAACCGAGGTTGAGAGTCCAGCAACTTCAAGCCGCCAAGAGACTTACGTGAAGAGGGACTGGCAACGGTCCGGGGGGCTGCCATGGGATGTGTGTGCGAAGAATTGCTCGGCAAGGATGTGCCCGTTAGTCCCGAGTGCATCGGCAACCTTTGGCTCTTTAGAAACTTGGAGCAGGAGGACGTTCTGGCGCTGGTTTCGGCGGCGGAGCGTCGGATTTACCAGGCGCGCGAGGTGATTTTCCACCAGGGAGATCCGGCACACCGCATGTTCTTGATCAAGGCCGGGCGGGTCAAGCTTTCCAAGGTGCACGAAGACGGCCATGAAATCACGCTGGACATGCGTAAGCCGGGCGATTTTCTCGGCGAGCAGATGCTTTCCGAAGAAACCGATTACCCCGTGAGTGCCGTCTGCATGGAGCGCACTCTGATCTGCGGGTTTACCCGGGAGCGCTTCGAGGCCCTGGTGCGTGAGCGCCCCAACATCGGGCTTCAGGTGATTCGAAACTTGAGCGAGAGGATCCATCTCCTGACGGATCGTGCGGAGAGTCTGTCCCTTTCGAACCTGGAAGACCGTCTCTACCGGATCCTGGTCGCCGTGGCCAAAGAGCACGGAAGGCGCACGGCCAGGGGGTACGCCATCCATTTCCCGCTGACCCACGAGGAGCTGAGTTTCCTTGTGGGAGCGCACCGGGTGAGCATCACGCGGGCCATGGGAAAGCTTCGCGAAACCGGCCGGATCTCCAGAGAAGGGCGAACACTCCTGATCTGCGAAGAGCCTTGGTCCTAGAGCCTTGTGTGGAAATGCCGGGAGTCATCGCATTTCTCGTAGCGCAGCCCTTTGGGTCTGCGGAAGGATCCCCGGATGTCGGATGGCCCATCGGGTATCGCCTGTCAGTTCAATGGGTTATGATGGTCTTTTTTCCGCTGGGCTTAAGCTCCGCGGCTACGAAAGAGGTCAGACTCCTCAGCGGTTCCATAAACCGTCACTCCCGAGCAAGCGGGAGTCCATAGGTTTCCGGAAATCCTGGATCCCCGCTCCCCGTTCAAGCCGGGGACAAGCTTCGCGGGGATGACGGATGGAGACAAAACGAGGCAAAGAACCCATTCTCGGACGGGCTCCTAGAGCCTTCCTCGCGGTTCTTCCCTGGAAGCACGCAGGTCCCCATCCGGCACCTTCCCCGAACGTCGCCTTGGAATCTTCCTGTCGGGAGCCAACCGCCCGCCCAGCTGAAGAATTCCCGCTTCAGATCCGCTTTCCTCGATGCCAGGCCAGGATTCGGGTGAGGATCTTTTTCATCCGCGGCGTGAGCCGGGATCGGTTGTAAAGATCGCCCACCTTGCGCAGGGCTTCGCCCACGGTGGGGTAGGGGTGGATGGCGGAGGCCAGGCCCTTGAGGCCGATCCGGTGGGTCATGGCCAGGCTCAGCTCTCCGATCATGTCTCCTGCGTTGGGTGCCACGATGGTGGCTCCCACGATCCGGTCGGTTCCCTTACGAACATGAACGCGAACCAACCCTTCTGCCCGGCCTTCCAGGACGGCCCGGTCCACATGGGAAAGGGGCAGGGTGAAGGCCTGAACCTCCCAGCCGCGGGCCCGGGCGTCCCTTTCATAGAGGCCCACATGGGCGATTTCCGGATCCGTGTAGGTGCACCAGGGGATGGTGAGTCCGCTCGCCTTGGCCCGGCCCCAGAAAAGGGCGTTTTGGATGACGATGCGCGCCATGAAATCGGCCGCGTGGGTGAACTGGTAGGGGGAACAGACGTCGCCGGCCGCGTAGATCCTCGGATTCGTGGTCCTTAGATGATCGTCCACGACGACGCCCTTGGGCGTGGCGGCCACCCCCACGCGGTCCAGGTCCAATCCTTCCAGATTGGGAGCCCTCCCCACCGCCACCAGAACCCGGTCCACCTGCACCCGGGTCGTGCCGCCGTGGGAATGAAGTTCCATGAGCACGGAACCGCTCTCACCCGGCTCCAGGACCAGGTCCCGCCCGCAGCAAAGGAGTTCCACACCGTCCTCTTCCATGACCTTCCAGACGATGGAGGATGCGTCCGGGTCCTCCCGGGGGAGGATCCCGTGCATGGCTTCCACCAGGAAAACCTTGGACCCGAAGCGGGCGAAGGCCTGGGACATCTCGCAGCCGATGGGGCCGGCCCCAACGATGCCGAAGCGCCGGGGAAGTTCGGTGAGAGAAAAGAGCGTCTCGTTGGTGAGGTAGGGCACCCGGTCCAGGCCGGGGATGGCCGGAGCGGCGGCCCGAGCTCCGGTGGCGATCACGGCCTTCTGAAACCGGAGCCGCGTTCCGTCCACATCCACCGTTTCCGAATCCACGAAGCGGGCGTTTCCGAAAAAGACGTCTACGCCCAGTTCCGTGAGGCGCCGGGCGGAATCGTTGGGGGCGACGGATGCCCGCAGGCGGCGCATGCGCTCCATGACCCTTGGAAAGTCCACCCGGGCCCCTTCCGGCACATGGATCCCGAAGCGGTGAGCATCCCGGACCGCGGCGGCGGCGCGGGAGGCCGCCAGAAGCGCCTTGGAAGGCACGCAACCCACATTGAGGCAGTCTCCGCCGAGAAGGTGCCTTTCCACCAGGGCCACCTTGGCTCCCAGTCCTGCGGCCCCTGCGGCGGTCACCAGCCCTGCGGTCCCCGCCCCGATGACCACCAGGTTGTAGCGGGATGCGGGCTTTGGGTTCTTCCAGTGCGCGGGGCCAACGAGGGCGGCCAGCTCCCGGTTCGCCTCATCCCACGGCTCCAACACCGCCGACCTTTCTTCCGGGTCTCTCATCTTCTCCGTCCTCGATTCTTGATGTGAAAGAGAACCGCGAATGAACGCGTATGGACGCAAATGGAAATGACCGGTGCGGTGGGCCCGGCTCATCGCGCCTTGCGGCGCTCCCACAGGCCCGCCAGCGCCGCGGTGCAGGTTCTTTCATCCGATGCGGGGTGGGAATTCCGCCATCACCATTTTCGGCCCCTCACTCCTCACTCCTTACTCCTTACCCATCCCCCATCACTCATCACCCATCACTCATCAGTCCTCTCACGCCGAAAGGCCCTGGCCGGCGCGTCCGTTGAGGCTCCTGAGCACCGGGCATCGGGCGCCCGAGCATTCCCGGTTTTTCGCCTGCTGTCGGCACTTGAGGGTGTGATCCGCGCAGAGTTGTCGATCCAGGATGCGGCCGGAGAGCTGGGCGGCCTTTCTGAGGGCGATCCAGGAGTCCCTTTGGCAGCATCGGGCGGCGTCCAGGGAGGCGATGTCCGCCAGGGCCTCTTGGGTCGCCTGCTGGGCCAGGCGCCGTTCCGGTCCCTTGACCGGATTGGCTTCCAGGAGGATCGAAAAGGCGATCCCGACACCCACGGCCGCTCCGCAGCAGCCCATGAACCCGCAGGAACCTCCCGGAACGCGGGAACCGCGGCGAAGGGCGGAGCGGATGGTCTCCTCGTCCACCGGTGCGCCGGCATTGCGATACGCGGCCACCACCACGGCGGGCACCAGGGCGTGGTGTTCGGGCCCGTGAACCGGCATGGCCGGATGGCGGCGGATTTTGTCCATGAGGGCGATGAGGTCGGTTTCCGTGGAAGAAAGGCAGAGGTGCTCGATCACCGCGAGAGCGTCCCGGGAATGACAGGCGTCGCAGACGAAGTGGTCCTTGACGCACCGGGCCGACGAAAGGAAGCGGCCTTCGCAGTAGATGCACGTTTGCAGGGCTTCCGAAGATTCGTAGGAAAGCGGCTCGCCGCAGACCATGCAGCCGGAACGGCGCCGGAGCGGGATGCTTTGGCCGGTCTTTCGGCCGGATGGACCCGGAACGCGCAACGTGGGCGGAGCGGGATCCGCGGCCGGCTGGTCATCCGGCGCGGCGCAGGCGCAGCAGCTTTCGCCTTCCCGGTTCGTCACGGCGCCTGCATCGTCCAGGATCCACAGCTGGTCTTCCAGGATCCGGACTTCCCATCGCGGGATGCGGTGGATCGGTCCGGGAGTGAGCACGGTTCCCCCGAAGGTTTGGACGGCCGCAAAGGGTCCCGGATAGAGGACGGGGACGGCGTCCACGGCGGTTTCTTTCCGAGCCTCGAAAGTGAGGCTGTAAAACCGGTGGCCGCGAACCGTGCGGTAGGGAAACCTCTTGAGGAAGCGAACCGCCCGGAAGCCGGATTCTTCCAGTATCCCCGCCAGGTCCCGTTGGGTGAGCGCGCCGCCGATGCATTCTCCGTGGAGCACGGGATCGTTTCGGATGGCCGGATCCGGGTCCTCGTCGCAGACCACGTCGGAGACCACCAGGCGACCGCCGGGGCGGAGGATGCGGTGGATCTCCCGGAAGGCGCGGCGCTTGTCGCCGGAAAGGTTGAGCACGCAGTTGGAAAGCACCACGTCCGCGGTGTGATCGTCCAGGGGAAGGTCTTCCAGGAGGGAATGGAGGAAGGTCATGTTGTCGTAGCCCAGCCGCTCGGCCGTGGCGCGGGCTCCAGCCCGGGCGCGTTTCAACATGGCTTCCAGCATGTCGATCCCGATCACGCGACCGTCCGGTCCCACCTGCTTGGCCGCCATGAAGCATTCCACACCGCTTCCGCAGCCCAGATCCACCACGGTCTCGCCCTCTTGAAGCGCCGCATCCACCACGGGACTGCCGCACCCGTAGCCGCGAAACCGGTATTGCTCCGGGATGTGGGCCGTCCATTCCTCGGGATAGGTCACCGGATTGAGGATGTCCAACTTGGGACGGGCCGCGGCGTCGGAATAGAAGTCCCGTACCACGGAAAGGCTCGACGGGGAGGCGAGAGCCAGCAGGCAATTGGAATGGACGAAGGAAACGCCGTGCTCTCCGCTTCCGCAGCTCTGAAGGATGTCCCCCATCTTGAGGCGAAGGGCCGGTCGGGTGGTGGCGACGGACTGGGGGGCGCGGCGGGCGATGAGCCAGAGCGCCAGGTTCCGATAGAGATCCTGATAAGGATCGGCTCCCACGAACCGGCCTGCGGCCAGGTAGCTGTGATCGGGATCACCTCCCCCCAGAATAAAGCGCAGCGGATCCTCGAGCCGAGCGGCGGTTTGTCGCCGGATCTGCTCGAAGACGGGGCTGTCCTTCCAGGCCCTTTCCAGACCCCGGGGCCAGGGCACGGCCAGTTCGGGGACGTCCACCAGGGCCGCGGAAGGATAGAGGTTTCCGTCGGGGCCCAGGGCCAGGGATTCCCAGGCCGCGCCGCCCCCGTCGTAGCGGGTTCCCGGCGGGGAAAAGACCTGGGAAGCCAGCGACTGCACGTTGTCCACCGAGACGCCCGAATCTTCGGCGCGTTCGGCGGCGCAGCGCACCGCGTCCAACAGTTCGTCGGGAGGCACGAATTCCTTTGAAACGGCACGCCCCCGCACGAAGTACCACATGAAGTGGATGTTGGACGCGCCCGCGTCCCGTGCCGCATCCGCCATGTGGGGCACATCGGCCAGGTTGGAGCGGGTGGGGCACATGGAAAGGGTGAAGGGAATTCCCATGCGGGAGAGCGCCCGGAGTTCCCGCAGGGTTCTCTCAAACGTTCCCCTGCCGCGCACGGCGTCGTGGCTTTCTTCCAGCCCGTCCAGGCTCACCTGCAGATGGAGCCGTTGGGGATCCCACGGGAGCCTTTCCAGGACGGACCGAGCGGCCAGGCCGTTGGTGAGCACCGCCACGTGGGCGTCGGGAAGGGCCAGCAGGCCTTGGAGGATGCGGTGGATGTGGGGGTGAACGAAGGGCTCGCCGCCGGTGAGGGCAAAGAGCCGGCATCCCAGTTCATGCGCCTGGCGGGCGGATTCCAGCACCCGGTCCGCCGGCAGCTCCCGGGCCCGGGTGGGCGAGGAGGCGAAAAGACAATGCAGGCACGCCAGGTTGCACCGGTCGGTGAGATGGATCCAGAATTCCTTCAGACGATGCGGTTTGAGTATCTCCGCTCGACCCGCATAGCGGGACGGGGACGACTCGGGAAGCCGCCGCCAGAAGCGGGCCGCGTCGTGGCTCAGGGGAATGTCGGGCTTTCTCAAGGCCTCTTGAAGAAGGCGATCTCCCGTCTCGTTGGGGACGAACCAGCAGGGGGGATCCGGTCGAACGTAGATGGGTGTGGCTTCCCAGTCCATCCGCACCCACTCTCGTGGATCAAAGGGCATGGTGAACTCCTCGCTTCCGTTCCGTGCACGAATTACCTCGTTCAGAGGGCTCCCTTCGGCGTCATCCTGTGGGGCCGATCCAACCCGTCACGAGCATCCATTTCAACGATCTCTTCCACGCTGCGAACTCTCCTATCCTAGTCATGGTTCTTTGCCATGGGAATGGGGAGATCCGTAAACGCCCGGGCCGGTCACATCCAGCCGGGCAAGAAAGGAAGAAGCCGCGTCGTATCCCACCCGAATGAGGGCCTCGCCGCGGGAAAAGTCGTAAGCGGGTACATCCTGCGGGCATGGGGCGGGAAGATAGAGGACGGTCGTTTCCGGATCCAAGCCGGAAAGAAGCCCCGTGACCTGGCGATGCAACATCAGGGAAAAGGCATGGAGGGCGTTGTCCACAAACCCGCAGGGGCATTCCCGGATGTGACAGGCAAATCCCACGTCGAACACCACGAGGGTGCGTGGACCGAACCGTTGGGCGGGCACGATGGGCACGTGGGCTGAAACGGAGCCGTCCACGTAAAGCACGGATCCGATGGTCACGGGGGGAAAGACCACCGGAATGGCGACGCTGGCCAGAAGATGACGGCGCAGATCCCCCGACGTGAAGACTTCCGTCTTTCCCGTGAAGTAGTCCGTTGCCACCACACCCAGTGTGGCCTGAAGACCCTCGTAGGAAAGCGGCGCATGGGCCGCGATGAGCCTTTCCAGGGCTTCTCCGGAAGCCAGGGAGATCCGGCGAAAGACCACATGAAAAAGGCGGCGGGGTGTGAACCTCCCGAACACGTCTTCCTTTCTGAGATTTCGCCAGATCCGGCCCAGTTCTTCCACCCTGCGGATCGAAATGTCCTTGGCGAGAAAGGCCGCGTTCAGCGCCCCGGCGGAACTTCCCAGCAGGTGATCCGGCCGGTTGCCCGATTCGAGCACGGCTCGAAGCATGCCCACCTGGACCGCCCCCAGGGAAACGCCGCCGGAAAAGACGAACGCGATGGGTCTTGGTAAGTCGGCGGGGGAAAAGGCCATCGGGTTTTCCATCTCTTCTGGAGAAAAGATTTCAGAGGGAGGCTGACAGCTCGGGCTGATGAGAACCTAACAGTCATGGCGGCCCTTCCGCCACCCCTCATGGATGAAAGAGTGGGCCGGGGCAAGGACCTTCCTTTCCATTTGCGTCTATTTGCGTTCATTCGCGGTTCTTCACATTCAATGACCGCTCTAGCGGCGCAGGAGGAAGGCGGCCAGGGCGTCCTTGTCCGCCTCGGGAAGATCGGCGAAGGCGGGCATGGCCCCGTAGGGTGTATTCAGTTGGGCCTTGATGTTTTCCACCGTCGCTGAGCGCTTGCTGGAAGGCAGGATGCCCCGTTGCGCCAAGCCGCCAAGACCCGGCCCGATCTTGGTTTCCTCCTTGTCGCTGTAGTGGCAGTCGGCGCACTCTTCGACGAAGAGAGTTTGTCCCGAAGCCGCCCGCCCTTCGGCGGGAGGACGAAGGGCCGTGCGCCCGGATGCCGTCAGATGGACTCCCGCCGACAGGGTGAGGGTCGTCAAGAGCAAAACAAACGACACCAGTCCCAATGGAACCACCAGATGGAAGAGCTTTCGGTAGAACCGCGCGATGCAGATCTTTACGGCCAAGAGCACCACCAGGAGCACCGCCGTCAGGGAATGGACGGCGCCCCTGGAGGTCATCTCGCCTCCCGACGCCCGAAGGATCATGAAGCACAGGACGGAAATCACGATGATCCAGGAAAAGGCGATCCGGCCGGCCGTTTGGTGGATTCGGCGAAGCCTTTGGGCGTCGAAGCGTCTTTCCGGCCGGCCCAGAAGTTCCAGGGCGGTGACGAGCTGGATCACGCCCAGCCCCAGAATGGGCATGGAAAGCCAGGACTTGAGTGTCAGGGAGATCATGGTGTCTCCAACTTGCGCGGCGTCAGAGGGGATCCGTCCGACGCGTCATTTGGCGTGGAGGAAGCGCCAGTCCTTGGTCTTGTGCACGCTGTGGCAGCGGATGCAGCCGTCCACCTTGCCGGCGGCCATCACTTTGCCGTCCGGACCGTACTTGCCCCAAAACCAATCGCCGCCCTCCGGGTTGTATCCCTTCACCTTGTACATAGGGGTGACGGCCATGAGGGTCTTTTGGTCTTTCCCGTAGTTTTCCTTGACGATGATGGCCCCTTCGGGCATGGGCCGGCCTTCCTTGGCCGCTTCGTAGGCGATGTCGTTCACGTAGACCTTGAGGTAGGCTCCGTGGGGACTCTGCCCGGGGTAGATCCCCTCCTTGCCCGGGAAAAACTTCCATTGGGTGTAATCGTTTTGCCGGGTGATGTAGGTCCAGAACTCGCCGGGGTCCGTGCCGGGAAGGTCGGCCGCCGTAAGAGCGCCCACCGTCCCCAGCGCGAAACAAAACGCCAGGCTGACGATGATTCTGTTGCGCCGCATGTCAAACCTCCTTATGGGCAAGCGCTTTTCGGCGGGAGGCGAATTGTGATGTGGGCCGACCCGGGCGGTTCTCCGGAGAGGGATCGCCCGGGCGCAGGCCTCCCGCCCACGGGCGGACTACTCTTCGATGAGGATCGCTCCCGGGGCGCATTCCTCCGCCGCCTGCCGGACCTTGGCTTCCAGATGCGCCGGGACGGTGTCCACCAGCACCCTGGAAACCAGTTTGTCTTCATCATACTGGAACACCTCGGGGCAGACGGTGTTGCAATTGCGATCGCCCATGCAAAGATCGTAGTCAATCCGAACCTTCATGATGCGCCTCCCTTGTGGATGGAAAGGTTGGAATACTTCCGTAAGAGCTAGCATGCCGGCCACGCGTCGACAAGGACTCGAGGCATGGTGTCCTCAAGAGCACCGCCCCGGCTTGTCGTGAGCGATTCTGCATGTTACGTGGCCCGAAGAGCCTTTCGACCGAAAACCCCCTCGATCGGCGTGCAACCGAAGAAAAGGAGAGTCGTGATGCCGCGTGTGCCCATCGAAATCACCTCACCGGTGGAATACCTGTCCATCCTCAAGGAAGACGGAACGCTGGACAAGGCCTTGGAACCGGAAATTCCCGAAGATCTTCTCCTGCGCCTCTACCGCACCATGGTCCTGGGGCGCCTTTTGGACGAACGGATGCTCCAGCTCCAGCGCCAGGGAAGAATCGGCACCTTCGCGCCCATCAAGGGGCAGGAGGCGGCCCAGCTGGGGGCCGTGGCCGCCCTGGATCCGGGCGACTGGGTGGTTCCCTGCTTCCGGGAGACGGCGGCCCAGCTTTGGCGCGGGACGCCCATGGAAAACATCCTCCTCTATTTCGGCGGCTACGAGGAAGGAGGGCGCATTCCGGACGATCAGAAGACCCTTCCCGTGGCCATCCCGGTGGCTTCCCAGCTGCTGCATGCCGTGGGCCTGGGCTGGGCCGCCCGTTATCGGAAGACGGGTGAGGTAGCCATGACTTTTTTCGGGGACGGTGCCACGTCCGAGGGCGACTTCCACGAGGCGCTCAATTGCGCCGCCGTTTTTCAAACGCCCACCGTGTTCGTCTGCCAGAACAACCAGTGGGCCATTTCCGTGCCCCTTTCCCGCCAGACCCGCTCCAAGACGCTGGCCCAGAAGGCGGTGGCCTACGAAATGCCGGGGATCCGGGTGGACGGAAACGACGTGCTGGCCGTTTACGCAGCGGCCCGCGAGGCGGTGGAGCGTGCCCGGGCGGGGGAGGGGCCCACCTTCCTGGAATGCGTCACCTATCGGCTGGCCATGCACACCACGGCCGATGATCCCACCAAGTACCGGAGCGAAGAGGAGGTGGCCCTGTGGGCTCAAAAGGACCCCATTCCGCGCTTCCAAAAGTACCTGTTGGAAAAGGGGATCTTGACGCAGGAAAAGGTGGAGGAGAACGCTGCCTGGGCCGGGGAGGCCATCGGCAAGGCGGTGGACCGCTACGAGGCCATGCGGGGCGAACTGGGCGATCCGCTGGAGATGTTCGAACACCATTTTGAGACGCTTCCGCCCACGCTCCAGGAACAGCGGGAGGAGCTGAAGAGAACCCTGGAAGCCGAAAGGATGGAGTCGCACGATGCCTAAGATGACCATGGTTCAGGCACTCAACCTGGCGCTCCGCCAGGAGATGGAGCAAGACGACCGCGTGGTGGTGCTGGGAGAAGACGTGGGGCGCGACGGCGGCGTCTTTCGGGTCACGGACGGTTTGATCGACCGATTCGGCGAGGACCGGGTGCTGGACACTCCCTTGGCGGAATCGGCCATCGCGGGGATGTCCATCGGCATGGCCGTACACGGGCTTCGCCCGGTCTGCGAGATCCAGTTTTCCGGCTTTTCGTACCTTAACTTCCACCAGATCGAATGCCACGCTTCGCGCCTCCGGTGGCGCTCCCGGGGCCGATTCACCGTGCCCATGGTGCTTCGAACGCCCTACGGAGGCGGCGTGCGGGCGCTGGAGCACCATTCCGAAAGCCGTGAGGCCTTCTACGCCCACATGCCGGGCCTCAAGATGGTGATCCCTTCGGGGCCGCGAAACGCCCGGGCTCTTTTGGTGAGCGCCATCCGGGACCCGGATCCCGTAATCTTCTTCGAACCTAAGGCGGTCTACAGGGCGTTTCGCGAAGAAGTTCCCGAAAAGGAGGAGACCTTGCCCATCGGCCGGTCGGAGTTGGTGCGCGAGGGCCGGCACGTGACCCTCATCACCTACGGCGCCATGGTGCGGCCCACGCTGGAAGCGGCGGCGCAGCTCAGCGAAAAGGACGGCATCGAGGCGGAAGTCATCGACCTGCTCACGCTGGCTCCTCTGGATGACACGCTGTTCACGGCATCGGCCCGGAAGACGGGGCGCGTGGTGGTGGTGCACGAGGCGCCCCGCAGCTACGGACCGGGGGCGGAAATCGTGGCGAGGCTCGTGGAAAAGGCCTTTTATCACCTGGAAGCCCCCGTTCGGCGCCCCACGGGCTACGACTTGATCTTTCCCTTGTTTTCCCGGGAACAGGCCTATCTGCCCAATGCGGCGAGGATCGCACGCGCGGTGAAGGAAACGCTGGCCGTCGAGGCCTAAGGGGGAGGAGCGAAGCGATGGGACGGACCTTTCGGCTTCCGGATTTGGGTGAAGGCATTCATGAGGGGGAAATCATCGACGTGCTGGTTTCCGTGGGCGAGACCGTCACGGAGGGCCAGGTGATTCTCATCGTGGAAACGGACAAGGCCGCGGTGGAGATTCCATCTCCCTTTACCGGCGTTGTGGAAGCGGTCCATGTAAAGGCCGGGCAGGTGGTGCACGTGGGGGATCCGCTGCTCGCGGTGGCGGGGGAGGAAGAAGAACGGGAAGCGAAGCCGGAAAGAAGGGCGGAGGCGACAGCGCCGGAACCGGCTCCGGAAAAAGCGGAAAAAGAGGAAGGGGTCCCGCGGGAGGCGGAACTTCCGGTGGCGGCGTCTCCGAGCACGCGCAAGCTGGCACGCCAACTGGGGGTGGATCTGCGAGCGGTGAAGGGAACGGGACCCGAGGGAAGGGTGACGGCCGAGGACGTGCGTCGGGCGGCGGATCGGGCGAAGGCGCCCGCCGCGCCGGTTGAGCCGTCAGCCGCCCGGGAGCCCTCCCCGGCCGAAAGGGAGGGTGTGGAGCCGGGGGCCGGCGCGGCCCGGGAGCTCCGCCCCTCGGAGGTCCGGGAAAGGGTGCCCCTCAAGTCGGTTCGCCGCTCCATCGCCAGGCGCATGGCTCTTTCCTGGAAGATTCCCCACGTTTCCCACCATGACCTGGCGGACATCACCGACCTGGAAAGGCTTCGCCGCGAGGTGCTCGAGTCCCCGGCCCTGGAGGGCGTGCATCTCACCCTCACGGCCTTTCTCGTGAAGGCGGCGGGGGCCGCTCTCCGGAAATTTCCCTCTTTCAACGCCTCGCTGGACGAAGAGGCGGAAGAGATCCTTATCTACCGGTCCATCCATGTGGGTGTGGCCATGGACACCCCGAGGGGCCTGGTGGTGCCGGTGATCCGCGATGTGGAGGGAAAAAGCCTTCGGGAGGTGGCCGAGGAGTTGGAGGAGCTGGGCGGAAAGGCGCAGGAGGCCCGCCTGAGCCCCGCAGATATCCGGGACGGGACCTTCACGGTCACAAACATCGGGTCGTTGGGCGGCCGGGGGTTCACCCCGCTCATCCACCCGCCCCAGGTGGCCATCCTGGGTGCCGGCCGTGCCTCGCTGGAACCGGTGGTGAAGGGAACCCTGGAAGACCATCGGATGGAGGTCCGGCTGATGCTTCCCCTGGTGCTGGCCTTCGACCACCGCGTGGTGGATGGAGCCGACGGCGCCCGTTTTCTCAACCACTTGAAGGCGCTCCTGGAAGATCCCAAGCTGCTCTTGGTATCCATGTGAGGAACGTGGGGAGAGACGAGGATTATCTGCGAGAAGGGCTCGGCGGCTCAAGATGCCTGGGGACTTCCGTTGTCTTCGTAACGGGAAGGGGCCATCGCGGCGAAGCCCGCTCCAGTAAAGGACCGAAAGCACTGTTCTTTCACATTATCCCTCATCACGGACGGCCCGCGACAACGAAGGATGAAACGCACCTTCGGAAAGCAGGTCGCCGTAGGGGCGAATGATTATTCGCCCCTACGGGCCGTGCGCACGAACAGGACAAGGTCGCGTTGCAGATCAATCGGATGCGCGAGACCTCTATGGGCTCACGCCAAGCCGCCAAAGCCCTATTTTTTCACATGTCCATTTTCGTCCGTTGGTGTTCATTCGCGGTTCTCTTTCATGTCCATCATCGGTGAACGGAACAGGCCGGATGCGCGCTGCGCGTAGGAAGGAGGAGAGAATTTCATGGTCATGGGGGAGTTGACGCAGGAAACCGAAGTGGCCGTCATCGGAGGAGGTCCGGGCGGGTACGCCGCGGCCTTTCGGGCGGCGGATTTGGGCCTGGAGGTGACCCTGATCGAAGCCGAAGCCCGGCTGGGCGGAACGTGCCTCCTTCGCGGGTGCATCCCGTCCAAGGCCCTGCTGCAGACGGCGGAGATCGTCTGGGACGCGCTCCACGCGTCGGAACGCGGTGTGGACTTTCGGCCGCCGCAAGTGGATCTCCACAAGCTGAGGAGTTGGAAGGAGTCCGTTGTGGACAAGCTGTGCGGCGGCCTTTCCAAGCTGGCGCAGCGGCGGGGCGTCCAGGTGCTCAAGGCCCGGGCGGTTTTTGAAGACGAGCGCACCCTGCGCCTGGACGGATCGGACGTCACCCATCTTAAGTTCCGCCATGCCGTGGTGGCCACCGGGTCGGAGCCGGCGGCCCTTCCAGACGCTGCCTTTCGGGTGGGCGGGCGCATCATGGATTCCTCGGCGGCGCTGGACCTGGACGACCTGCCGCAGCGGCTGCTGGTCATCGGCGGCGGCTACATCGGGCTGGAGCTGGGAAGCGCCTATGCCGTCCTGGGGAGCCGGGTGACCCTCGTTCACCGGGGAGAAAGGCTTCTGGGCGGCGTGGATCCGGACCTCACGCGCCCTCTCGAAAAGCGGCTCGCCCAGGTGTTCGAAAAGATCCACCTGCAAAGCGAGGCGACGGAGATCAGCGAAGAAGAGGACGGTGTGGCCGTGACGCTTCGGACGCCGGATGGCCCGGTTCAAGACCGCTTCCACAAGGTCCTGGTGGCGGTGGGACGAAGGCCGCGAAGCGCCGGGCTGGGGTTGGAGGCCGCAGGCGTTCGGATCGGTGCCAGGGGATACATCGAAACCGATGAACAATGCCGCACATCGGTTCCCACCATCTTTGCCGTGGGGGATGTGGCGGGGGATCCCATGCTGGCCCACAAGGCCATGCGGGAAGGAAAGGTGGCCGCGGAAGCCATCGCCGGACTGCCGTCGGCCTACGACGTCCGGGCCGTTCCGGCCGTGGTCTACACGGACCCGCAGGTGGCCTGGGCGGGATTGACGGAGACGGAGGCCAGGCAGAAGGGCCTTCGGGTCAAGGTGGCACGCTTTCCGTGGGGGGCTTCCGGCCGGGCGCTCACCATGGAAGCCGCCGAAGGCCTGACCAAGATGGTCCTGGACCCGGATTCGGGAAGGGTCCTGGGCATGGGGATCGTGGGTCGAGGCGCCGAAACCCTCATCGCCGAAGGGGTGCTGGCCATCGAAATGGCGGCCACGGCCGAGGACGTGGCACTGTCGATCCACGCCCATCCCACGCTGTCGGAAACGGAAGGGGAAGCCGCCGAGGTCTTTCTGGGCAGCGCCACGCATCTTTTTGTACCCGGTCCATAGGAGGAGAAGATGGAGACAAGGATTCTCGTGGTCTACTATTCGCTCTACGGCCATGTGTATCAGATGGCGGAAGCCGCCGCGGAGGGGGCTCGACGTGTTCCCGATACCGAAGTGCTGATCCGGAGGGTGCCGGAAACGCTTCCCCCGGAGGTGATCGAAAAGATGGGGGCCGTGGAGAGTCTGCGCCGCCAGGAGCACGTGCCGGTGTGCACGGTGGAGGAACTGGCGGAGGCGGACGGGATCATCTTCGGAACCCCCACGCGGTTCGGCAACATGTGCGGCCAGATGCGCCAGTTTCTGGATTCCACCGGCGGACTGTGGGCCCGGGGTGCCCTGGTGGGCAAGGTGGGCAGCGTCCTGGCCAGTTCCAACACCCAGCACGGCGGGCAGGAAGCCACCATCCTGACGTTCCACGTAACCCTCCTTCACCACGGCATGGTGGTGGTGGGACTTCCCTACACGTTCGCAGGGCAGATGACGGACGAGGAGGTTTCCGGATGTTCGCCGTACGGGGCTTCCACCGTCGCGGGCCGTGAAGGCCGTCGTCTTCCCAGCTCCAACGAGCTGGAAGGGGCCCGGTTCCAAGGCGAACACGTGGCCCGAATCGCCGCCAAGCTCAAAGCCCGTTAACGAGGATCGGAGCGACCTCTTATCTTCATGGGCGCTTCTTGACGTTCGCTGGCGTTTTCTCTCTCATGAACCCTCTGTGGGAGCGGGGCGGGGTCTATCCCCCCGCTCATCCCGCTGGGGTGAGAAAACCCGACGGAGAGAACGCTCCATTTCAGGACAGGGAAGGTCCCCGGCGGATCCTGTGCCGATGGGGGAAGGGAGGAGACGACATGGCGCGGAAAGGAGGGTCCTTGCCCAAGGATGTGGCGGAACATCTGAAAAACCTTTTCGACAAGCTGCCGTACGAGGTGGCCATCCATGCCTTTTCCGATAGGAGGCATCCCGAGATGCGGGAGGCCGTGGAGACCTTCGTCTCCATGTTCAAGGACCTGTCCCGCAAGGTTCGAGTGATGCACCGGGACGTGGCCGACCCCGAAGCGGCCCACTTTCATGTGGATCGCACCCCCATGCTCCTTTTCTGCCCGGATCGCTACCGGGTCCGCTATCTGGGGCTGCCTCTGGGGGAGGAAGGCCGAACGCTGGTGGAGACCATCCTCCACATGGGTACCGCCACCGACGGATTGAGCGACCAGTCCCGGAAGGTTCTCTCCCGGCTGGAAGGAGAGCGACGGATCAAGGTGTTTGTGAGCGCCACCTGCCCCTACTGCCCTCAGCAGGCGGTCAATGCCGTCAAGGCCGCGGTGGCTCGGCCTCAGGCCGTTTCCGTGGATATCGTGGATATCGAGTTCAACCCCGATTTGGCCGATGCCTATGAGGCCTTCAGCGTGCCGCAGGTGGTGGCCAACGAGGTGCTTATCGCCCAGGGGGCCCAGCCGGAGGAGCTCTTCATGGCTTCTCTGGTGAAGCTGGAACCCCAGACCATCTTCATCCCGGACAGCGACGCGGAAGAAGTGGAAACGGACCTCGTCATCGTGGGCGGAGGTCCCGCCGGTTTGACGGCGGGCATTTACGCCGTGCGCAGCGGGCTGCGCGCCGCCGTGGTGGAGCGCGGCAACCTGGGAGGTCAGGTGGCCACGACCCCCATGGTGGAAAACTATCCGGGGTTGAGCCGCGTGCCCGGGAAAACGCTGGTGGACATCATGGTGTCCCACGCGCTGGAATACGTGGAAATCTTTCCCAATGAAGAAGTGGTGGAAGTGCGTCCCAACGGACGGCTGGAAGTGGTCACCACCAGGCGGCGGTTCACGGCCCGCGCGGTGCTTCTCGCCACGGGGGCCTCCTATCGCCGGCTGGGAGTGCCGGGGGAAGACCGGCTGGCGGGTCGCGGAGTGAGCTACTGCAGCACCTGCGACGGACCGCTCTACCGGGGCAAAAAGGCCGTGGTGGTGGGGGGCGGCAACAGCGCCGTGACGGAAGCGTTGCATCTGCATCACATCGGGGTGGAGGTGGCCTTGGTGCACCGGCGCGATTCCTTGCGCGCCCAGGAACATCTGGTGAAGGCGCTGGAAGGTGCCGAAATCCCGGTTCTTTGGAACACGGAGGTGCAGGAAATCGTGGGCGGGCGCTTCGTGGAAGCCGTGCTCCTTAAGAACAACAAGACCGGAGAAACCTTTACCCGCGAAACGGACGCCGTCTTTGTGGCCATCGGCTACGTGGCGGAAACCACCCTGGCCAAAAAGCTGGGCCTCCCGCTCACCCCCGACGGGTTCGTTCGGCACGACGGGTCGCACCGAACCGCCATTCCGGGCGTCTACACGGCGGGAGACGTGGAGGGGGGCTACCGGCAGATCGTGACGGCCACGGCAGCCGGGGCGGCGGCAGCCATGACCATCTTCGAAGATCTTTCGAACCCCTATTGGACGCGGGAGCACTCCGCGGCGGGATAGGGGACGCGGGGCCGGACGAGCCGCCGAGCGGAATGTTGCACGCCTCAGGGCGCAGAGCCGTATGAACGGTGAGACTTGAACACGGTGAGCCAATGCCTTTAGGAAACGGTCTTGGCGTGTGAGGGCGGTTCCCGGACCGCCCCCACATGCATGCCGGAAATGGGGTTGCAGGCGCGGGAGGACGCTGTCGCCCCTGTAAACCGCCGGGCGATCAGGAACCGTCGCCTCCGCTGCTGGGCCGAACCACGAGAACCGGCACCTTGGCGTTCTTCACCACCCTCTCGGCCACGCTGCCGAAGGGGAAGTGGCCCTTGAGACCATGGCTCGTCAGCACCACCAGATCAATGCCTTTGTTTTCAACGGTCTCGAGAATCTTTTTGGCGGGATCGCCGCCTTCCACGAGCCGCTCAAAACGCGGACACCCCTGGAGACGCTCCCTGCAGATCCTGTCGAGGCGCTCCGTGGCCTCCCGTACGATCCACTTGTGAAACTCTTCCAAGTGCTTCCTGCCCCACTCCCCGTACCACGGCTCATGACCGCTCATGTCCTCGACCACGTAGAGCAAGACCACTTCCGCACCGTACTTTGCGGATAGATCCAAAACATAGTCCAGAGCCGCTGCGGAGCTCTTGGACAAATCCGTGGGCCATAAGATTTTGGAGACTTTCATGATGGGCCCTCCTTTTCGCTCGATGGGTTTTACTTAACGCTAATGCACTCGGAAGGGATGCACAAGCAGGGACCGCTTTGGTGATTCGGGCACCCCAATCCGCAACTTCGGAGGTCGGCAAGATGGTCCGGAAGTCCAAAAGGAGAAACACCAGGCATGGGGAAGGTCAAGGGGCTCACCCCTTGCCGAGGCCCCGACCAGAGGCTCGGGAACGGGCGCTGGAAGTGGTGTTGAAAGCCGATACGGCGGGTACGTGTGAGGCGGTCAAAGGTCTATTGGAACGTTTGTCAAAAGCGGGTCGGGAGGTGAGGGTGATCCGAAGCGCGCCCGGCGAGGTCACCAAGAACGACGTGCTCCTGGCCGCTACGGCGGGGAAGCTGGTCGTGGGTTTTCAAGTTGGAGTTTCTCCGAAGGTGGAAGAAGCGGCGCGCACCATGGGGGTCGAAATACTGACCTCGGATGTGGTTCACGAGCTGGAAGCCGCCGTCTTAAAGCGAGTTCAGAGCCCAAGGAAAAAGGATGCAGGGGAAGAAGACCTGGTGGGACAGGGCAGGATCATCGGCTGCGAGATCACCCAGGGGCGTTTCGTGGTGGGACGGCCGTTTCGGGTTATCTCGGCCATGGGCCCTGTATATGAAGGGATGATTCAATCCATGCAGATGGACCGGCGCCCGGTGCAGGAAGCAGGGGTTGGAGCTCAAGTGGGGATCAAGATCGCCGACTGGAACAGGGCCAGAGAGGGTGACCTGGTGGAAGTCTTCACAAGAAGGCGTTAGCTCCTGCCTCCACGTAGAAAAAGCTCCCCGGCCACCGGGTTGACTCCAGAGGCCCGAGCGACCATCCGAAGCCCACAACACTTAAGGATGCGGGTGCCGGCGTCCCGCGCCGGCTAACGGGAAGAGGATCATGTGCCTGGAAGGGAGGAACAGGAACAGGCTGCACGGGTTGGTCCCGAGGCCTGCCAACGGGCGCGGATCTTTCGGGCCCCCAAGGGCAGCAGGTAGAGGGCTAGGAGGAGGGCTGCGGACAAGGGCTCCCAAAGACCCCGGGAATGATGGACGGCGGCAAGCTCCGATGCCGCCACCGGAATGTTGAAGGTCTCGAACACCAGGTTCGTGATCCAGCCCATGAAAAGCGTGCAGGAAGCCACGGAAGCGAGATAGACGGCGGTGACGGCCTTTCCCCAGAAGCGCCCCAGCACCGTGAGGGTGGCGGTGTTGGTGGCGGGACCCGCCAGAAGAAAGACCAGGGCCGCCCCGGGAGAGAGCCCTTTGAGGATCAGGGCCGCGGCGACGGGCGTGGAAGCGCTGGCGCAGATGTAAAGGGGGATTCCCACTGCGAGCATGAGAAGCAGAGACCAGCCTTCGTGGGCGGTGAGAAATCGGGTGACGTCCTGCGGCAGAAGCGCCGCGATCACGCCGGAGAGCAGAATCCCCAAAAAGAGCCAACCGCCCAAATCCTGCAGGAGATCGGAAAAGCCGTAGAGCATGCCCTGGACCACGCGTCTTCCCAAAGACGGCTGGGAACCTTGGTGGGCCGCATGGGGGTCGGTCTGGGGGGCGTCAGGCAAGGGCGGGCGGGAAGGTGCCTCGGCCGGATCGGACTGGGGGAGCAGGTTCACGAGCATCCCCGTCACCGTGGCGGTGACGAAAGCGGCCAGCGGCCTTAGAACGGCCAGAACCGGTCCCAGGAGGACGTAGGAGAGGGCGATGGAGTCCACTCCCGTTTCCGGCACCGAGACAAGAAAGGCCGTGGAAGGTCCCTTTCCCGCGCCGCGTTTTCTGAGATCCATGGCCACCGGAAGGACGCCGCAGGAACAGAGGGGCAGCGGGATGCCCAGAAGGGAAGCCTTCACAACGGCCGCCGTGCTGTGCCCTCCCAAGTGCCGAAGAATCCTCTCTTCGGGTAGAAAGACCTTGACCAGGCCCGCCGCCCACAGACCAAAGAGGATGAACGGAGCCGACTCCGCGAGGATGGCCCAGCTGTTTCCAACGATCTTCAACAGGATGGGGAAAACGGCTTGCGACATGCTTGTGCTTTCTTCCGGGGGAAAGAGTTCACTCTTCGGCCACGTGCTCCAAACCCTCACGGAACAGGTGGCGTACGTGATCATCGTCCAGGGAGTAGAAGGCCATCTTGCCTTCCCGGCGCACCTTCACCAGCCGGGCGACGCGCAGCAGGCGGAGCTGGTGGGACACGGCCGACTGGGAGGCGGAAATGGCGGCCGCCAGGTCGCACACGCA
The DNA here is from genome assembly GCF_900129305.1 of Desulfacinum infernum DSM 9756. Lineage (GTDB taxonomy): Bacteria > Desulfobacterota > Syntrophobacteria > Syntrophobacterales > DSM-9756 > Desulfacinum > Desulfacinum infernum. The sequence goes on from NZ_FQVB01000004.1 coordinate 62,707, forward strand.
GAGTTCCCCGTGCTGGAGGGCGCTCAGGATGCGCACCCGCGTGGGGTCGGCCAGCACCTTGAAAAGCTCCGCAAGGCGTTCCGCGGTCCCTTCGGACACCATCCGGGTTCGGGCGCGATCCACCTTTTCCGGGTGGATGCAGACGACGGAGCACACATCCACATGCATAAAACCCTCCTCATATGACCACATGTTCATGTGATATGTACCGGACTCGCCCCCTCGTGTCAAGCCCGCCCGGCTGGGATTTTAACGAAGGCCTCCCCGGGCTGGGCCCCCGCCGCGGGAAGGGGTGGGCGTGCCGGAGCCGATAGTCACGGCGCCACGTCTTTTCCTCTCCGCTGGCTTACATCCTCGTATAGGCAAAATCAGTCTTAAGTTTTTTCACAATCGAGCCGATAGGCAACGTACGGAAACATGCGATGCCGTAGAGCCATTGGTGTGCCCGAAAGGAGGAAAGGAGCGTTCCCGATGCAATTCACGTTGAAATCCAAGCTCATTGCGCTGTGCGCTGCCCTGGTTGCGGTCCCGCTGGTGGTCAGCACGACCATCAACACGCTGCTTTCACGGTCCCAGTCCGGCCATTTGACCGGATACCTGAACGATGTGCTTGCCGAGAATGGCAAGACGCATCTGTCCGCCATTCTGGAAAACGATCACACCCTGGTGGCGAACCTGGTCAAGCAGACCGAGAACGACGCTCGCAGGCTGGCCGCATCATCCAACCTGGAAGGCTACATCAGCGCCAGGACGGGAACCAACGAAACCCTGGCCAACCTGGCCAAGGACAGGGTCTTTGCGGAAATCGGCCGGTTCTTCGATTTGTTGGAGTCGCGCCAGAATACCGTGAGACAGAAGCTGGAGAGTGATCTGAGGCTGGCCCGCGCCGTGATGAAGCAATACGGACTGGTGGCCACTACGGGCATCGAATTCCAGTGGGACGCCAGGAACGAAGTGACGGGTGAGACGCACCCCGTAAAGCTTTCCCTCATGCAGTTCGGGTCGGAACTTCTCTACCCCGCCGATTCCTTCGACCAGGAGGTGGCGATCGTCGACGATGTGAAGGCCATCTCGGGAAGCGACTGCATCATCTTTCAGCGCATGAACGAGGACGGGGACATGCTCCGCGTGGGGTCGAGCATGGCCAGGACGGAGACTCAGCGCGATGTGGGGTCGTTCATTCCGAGCAAGGGCGCTTTGGGGGATCCGAATCCTCTCATCCAGGCCTTGCTTAATGGGGAGAACTACAAGGTCAGGGAGGCCAGGGACGGAGAATGGTACCAGAGCATTTACGCGCCCCTGGTGGATCCTTTCGATGATGTGATCGGGGCTGTGGCCATCACTATCCAGGAAAAGGACCTGGATGGAATGCGGGAGGCCATCGCCTCGGCTCGCCTCGGGAGTTGCGGTGTCTTCTTCATAGTCGACAAGGAGGGGGTCGTCGTTGCCCATCGGGACGACACACTGGTGGGCAGGAAGGTGGGCGACCTTCCCGATTCGTCGCAGGTCATGGCCGCCTATTCCAAGGCGAGAGAGATCGGGAAGACCTTCAGCAGCTACACCGACGGCGACGGCGTTCACAAGGTCGTGGCCGCCGTGGAATTCGTGGATTACGGCTGGGTGATCATGAGCACCTGCTCGTGGGAGGATCTGGGCGGGGAAGCCCAGAAGGCCTACTGGCAGGGGTTCCGCGGGGAGTTGGAAGCCCTGTGGAAGGTGGCCACGGTGGAAACGGCCCGGGGCGAAAAGAGGCTCTATAGCCAGGTGCGGTTCCTGGATGCCAGCGGTCGGGAGGTTTTGAAGTTCGTGGATGGCGCCTTCGTGGAGGATCTGCGGGACAAGGGCGGAGCCGACTGGTTCCAGGCGGTTCGAAGGGCGGACGGTCTCGTGAACACCGGCGTGGTCCTGGCCGAAAACACCGGAAAGCCGGAAATGCGTGTGGTGATCCCCGTCCGGGCGGCTGGCGAATTTGCAGGTGCCGTGGCGCTCAACCTGGATTGGTCGGTCATCTGGGACGTCTTGTCTTCCAAAACCTATGGAAAGACGGGCTACTCTTCCGTGGTCAACCAGGCCGGCATTATTGTCTCTCACCCGAAATACGGCCTGACGGATGGAATCAACCTGACGGATTCCCGGTACGGGGCTTTGGCGGAGCTGCTGAAAAAGGGTCTTTCGGGGGAAAAGGGAACAGGCGCCTACGAATTCGAAGGAGTTGCGAAGTTCATGGCCTACAAGCCCCTGAAGGTGGGGGATGCGACCTACGTGGTTGTGACGATGATGGCCCAGGATGAGCTGATGGAAATGGCCAAGCATGTGGGAGACAACCTGCGGCAAGGCCAGCGTCAGTCCGTGAAGTGGGCGATCGGGATCGCCTTGGCCATGCTGGCAGCGGGTATCGTGGTTGCTGTGGCCTTCGGCCGCCGCATTGCCGACCCTATCCTCCGGGTGGTGACCGGGCTGAGCGAAGGGGCGGATCAGGTGGCGGCGGCGTCCAATCAGGTATCGGAGTCGAGCCAGGAACTGGCGGAAGGGGCCTCCCAACAGGCGGCATCCCTGGAAGAGACCTCATCGGCCCTCGAAGAGATGGCGTCCATGACGCGTCAGAATGCGGACAATGCCTCCCAGGCCAACGCCATTGCCAAGACGTCCGGCCAGGATCTGGTGGAAGCCCAGAAGGCCATGGAGACCCTGGAGGAAGCCATGGGCGATATTGCGCAGGCGAGCCAGGAGACCCAGAAGATCATCAAAACCATTGATGAGATCGCCTTCCAGACGAACCTGCTGGCTCTGAACGCGGCCGTCGAGGCGGCTCGAGCGGGCGAGGCCGGGGCCGGTTTCGCCGTCGTGGCCGATGAGGTACGAAACCTGGCCATGCGAGCGGCGGAGGCGGCCAAGAATACGTCCCAGATCATCGACCGAACGGTCCAGAAAGTGAGCTTCGGAAATCAGGCCGCTGAACAGGTGTCCCAGGCCTTTGCCAAGGTGGCGGACGGGGCTGCCAAGATCGGGGAGCTGGTGTCCGAAATCGCTGCGGCCAGCAGCGAGCAGGCGGAAGGCATCCAGCAGGTCAACCGGGCGGTGGCCGATATGGATCGCATTGTCCAGCAGAATGCCGCCAATGCGGAAGAATCCGCCTCGGCCAGCGAGGAACTGAGTGCCCAGGCGGAGATGGTCCGCGACTATGTCCATCAGCTTGCCAAGGTGGTGGGGAATGCGGTGTCCCGCAACGGGGACGAGTCCAGGCCCACGCGGAGCCTGCCCGCGTGGGGGGAACCGGCTGCCCGGCTCGGCCTTGAGGGCAAGGCGGGGAGGGGTCCGGCGATGGGTGCCGATGCGCCCGCAAGAGTTCCGGCCCACCGGGCCACCCGGCCGGGGGGCGGCGAAAATGCGGGACACAGGGACCTTCTGGTGTGGAGCGAGGAGTACTCCGTGGGGGATGTGGACCTGGACCGGCAGCACCAGAAACTGTTTGCCATGGTCAACCGTCTGGCCCAGGCCATGGCCCAAGGCAAGGGGAAGGATACGCTGGGTGCGTTGTTGGAGGATCTGGCCGATTATACGGAGACGCATTTCGAGCAGGAAGAAAGAGCGATGGCCAGGGCCGGTTACCCCGAGCTGGCCGCTCACAGACAAGCGCACGCCAGGTTGACGGACCGGGTGCGGGAGGTCATCGAAAGATTCCGCAACGGCGAATTCGGCCTGAGTATGGAAGTGTTGAACTTTCTTGAAAACTGGCTGAAGAAGCACATCCTGAGCGTGGATCAAAAGTACGCTCCCTACCTTGGTCGCGAGGAGGATGCGTCGCGGTTCTGAGCTGGTGACGATGGAAGCCGACCCGTTCCAGTGCAGGACAAGGGGAAGGGCGGCCCATCGGGTCGGCCCCGTAGGAGCGGGTCCGAAAATGGTTTTCCGGCTCAAGGGGCCGGGAATTTCCAATCACTTCGTAGCCGCGGGGCTTCAGCCCCGCGGAAAGGTCCATCGCAACCCCATGAAGTGGCGGGAAATGAGCGATGGCCCGTCCAACGTCCGGAGGTTCTTCCGCAGCCCTAAAGGGCGGCGCTACGAGAAAACCGGGGCCTCGGCGTTCTCGGACAGCCCCGTAGGTGGCATCCCACGGCTTGGTGAAAGCGCCGGATCCCCGCGCCAGGAACCCTTCGTTCGAAGGGGCGCGGGGATCTTGTGCTTTGCAACGGTCGCGGGTTCCCAATGCCTTGGAAAGGCCTGGGGGCAAGTTTTTTGCCCCGCGTTGAATGCACTGGATGGGCCGAATGGTTCGAGACTCATGTGGACGAATCGATTCACTGCGCGTGGGCTGCTTAGTTCCGAACAGGGAGGCGGGAGCGGATGAAGGCCGGTCCGCGCGGGTATAGAGTGGCGCGGGCGGCCGGATTGGCGCTGCTGGTCCTTTCGATCCTGGCTGGAGGTGGGAAGGCGGAAACGCCGCGTCATGTGCCGCGGCTTTTTGTCGTTCACAGCTATGAGGAAGGCCATGCCTGCGGGCAGCCGCAGTTCGACGGCATGCTGGCCGAGCTGGGCGAATCCGGTCTCCTGCCCGGGGTCAATATCCTGATCGAGAACCATTTCATGGATACGAAGAGGCGGAATAACACCCCGGAGCTCATGGAGACGGAGGCGGCACGGGTTCTTCAACGGATTCGGGCTTCCAGACCCGATGTGGTCCTGACCTTGGATGACAACGCCTTTCGAACCGTCGGCCTCAGATTGGTGGGTGAGCCCATTCCGGTCGTTTTTTGCGGCGTGAACGAGGCGCCGGAGGAATATGATCGGATCCGGGATTTTATGGAAACTCGCCAAAGGCCGGGAAAAAACGTAACAGGCGTGCACGAAAGGCTTCATGTGCGCGAGGCCTTGAGGGTTCATAAGCGACTTTTTCCCGGCCTTAAGAAAGTGGTCTTTTTCTGTGACGAATCGCCCACGGGGCGGGCTATCAAGAGGGAGATCCTCAGGGAACTTTTGGTGCCGGCCCCCGAAGCGCCCTGCGACTGGGAGGTGTTCACCGCCCGGAGCTGGGAAGCCTACTGCGATGCGGTCTTCCGGGCCGGGCAGGACCCGGATGTGGGTGCTATCTATCCTGCGGCACTCTTGTTGAGGGACGGTCGAGGCAGAACGTATGCCACCTCGGAGATTCTGCGCTGGACGACGGCCCATTCACGGAAGCCCGAAATGGCGATCAATTTCACTTTTGTCGCGGCAGGATTGTTCGGCGGGGCCGTTGTGGATTTCCGGGCCATGGGAAGACAGGCCGGAAACATGGTGGTGGAAATCCTTTCCGGCAGATCCGCGGCAGACATCCCCATCGTGGACTCTTCCCGATGTGCTCTCGCCTTCAACCTCAACCGCGCGTTGCAGTTGGGAATTCAACTGCCGGAGGACGTCATCCTGGCCGCCGACATGGTTTGGTTTACACGCTTTGTTGCGCACTGAATGGCCTCGATGGGTGATAGCGGAACCGATGCTTCTGTGGAGGTGTGGTGTGTGAAAAAACCCCGTTCCTTCGCCCGATCCCTTCTGTGGACCCTGTTGACCTTTGAAGGCGTTTCCCTGTTGTTTGCTCTGGGCTGGTTCTTCACCATCTTGGAACGGTCCTACAGGGACGAATACCTGCAGCATCTGCATGCCAACCAAACGCGACTCAGGCTCGAAATGCGGGAGCGGTTGAGCTCTCTGACGGAAAGAGTACGCACGGTGAGCACGGACAACGGGGTGCGAGTGAACCTCATGCTGGGCCTGAGCCATCGTATCGACGAGATTATCGCCACCCGATATGGGCCGCGGCATGGGATGCATGTTTTCGTTCAGGAAGCCCAGAGCGGCCGCATACACCCGGTTGGACCCGGAATGAACCGGCCGACACTGTGCGAAGGGGTTCCCATGGAGAATTTCTTTGCCCTGGGGGCCCGCCCGACCCCTTTCTTTTGCGGGACAAGGACGCTTCTCGTGGCCACGGTGCCCGTCAAACGCCAGGATGAGCTCCTGGGCACGGTCCTGGGCGTCTATGTGTTCCAAGAGGACGGAGCCTTCCGAAGAGAGCTCGAGACGATCGGGGCGGGGCGTATCGTTCGTCCGTACAAGGCCGGATTTGTCGACGTGTGCAACGGGACCTCAGTGGAAGGCGACTTTGTAATTCCTGCCGAGCTCATGAAGTTGCCATGGTGGGACGTGCGGGGGCATGGCGGCCGCTATGTCATGGCGCCCCTGGAGGACGGCCGGGTCCTTTCTGTGGTGTACCCGCTGACGGTCCTGCAGCGGAAGCGGGCCGGACTCGTGAGTACGTTGAGCGTCATCGTGCTCGTGGTCTTGGCGGGCACCCTCCTGGTTGCACGGATCATCATCCGAAGGGTTTGCTCGCCGTTGGACCTGTTGGTTCGTGAGGCGGGCCAGCTGGCTTCGGCCCAGGAGCCGCGTTTCATCAAGACTTGCGTGGGCTACCAGGAAATACAGGCCTTGGCCGCCTCCTTCAACCGGGTCTTGAAAAGCTTCTGGGACCTCCAGGGGCGGATCAGGCAGTCCGCCCAAAGGCAGGTGGACGCTTCCGAGAGGCGTTACCGGGTTCTTGTGGAAACGAGCCCTGCGGGGATTCTGACCGTTGATGAGACGGGGGTCATTTTGTTTGCCAACAAGGCGGTGTGTGACATCACGGGCTATGGCAGCGATGAGTTGGTCTCGGTTCCGTTTCTCTCCCTTCTCAGCGATGTGCGTCTGGGTGAGCGGGAACGGCTCTGGAATGAAATCAAAAGTGGGCGCGTCGCCAGTAGGGAGTTTCGGCTCAGTAACAAGGCGGGTCGCGAGATATGGGTCGAACTGTATGCCGGTCCCATGATGGAGGAGGACCGACCGGCCCGGTTGTTGTGCATGGTGGACGTGACGGCCCGGAAGGTCACGGAGCTGGAGCGTGAGCGACTGGCCATAGCCATTGAACAAGTGCCGGAGGCGGTCTTCATCGCCGATCGGAAATGGACCATCCAGTACGTGAACGCGGCTTTCGAACGGATGTTCGGCTGGAAGCGGGCGGAGGTGTTGGGACAGCCGCTGGACGTGCTGCGCTCCGACGCCATCGATACCCAGGTGTACGACCAGATCCGACAAACTTTGTCTTCCGGAAGGCCCTGGAAAGGGATGATCCCCACGAGAACACGCCAAGGGAAGAGTATCGAGGGGGAAGCCAGTGCAACCCCGATTTTCGACAGGGAGGGGCGGATCGTAAATTACGTCTATATTCAGAGGGATGTGAGTCGGGAGCGGGAGCTTGAAAGGCAGATTCGCCAAAGTCAGAAGTTGCAGGCCATCGGAACGCTGGCTGGAGGAATCGCTCACGATTTTAATAACATCCTGACGGCGATTATGGGCAATGCCCAGCTGGCCTTGATGTACGCAAAGGGCGATGAGCGGGTCCGCGAACGAATGGAGAGGATTTTCAAAGGCTGCGAGCGGGCCCGCGACATGATCCGCCAGATCCTGACGTTCAGCCGCCGGGAGGAGCGAGCGTTCGGCCCTTTTCGCTTGACGGAGGTGGTGAGCGAGGCCCTCGAGCTCCTCAGGGCGACGCTTCCAGCCACCGTCCAAATCCAGCGGGAATTCCAGGTGACCGAGGATCTGATCCGGGGAGACCCCACGCAAATCCATCAGGTCATCATGAACCTGGGAACCAATGCGGCCCATGCCTTGGAAGGGCGGGTGGGAGTGCTCCGGGTGAAGTGCCGGGAGATTGCTTCAACCGGTCGGGGCGAACCTCCCCATGCCGATCTGCAGCCGGGCCGCTATGTTTGTCTCAGCGTGGAGGACAACGGCGTGGGCATGGACCGCCACGTGCTGGAGCGGGTCTTCGATCCCTTTTTCACCACCAAACCGCGCGGGCAGGGCACGGGGCTCGGCCTGTCCGTCGTCCACGGAATCGTGACGGGCCATGGCGGAGCCCTTGCCATTGAGAGCCGGCCGGGAGAGGGCACGACGGTCAGGGTCTATCTTCCCCTTGCGCAGGAGGCGGAGGAAGCGGCCCGGGAGAGGTCCCAAGCTATGCCGGTGAACCGCATGAAGGTGCTGGGGGTGGACGACGAGGAGCTGGTGCGCGAGATGCTCCGTGAGATGCTGGAGCTGGAAGGACACGAGGCCAGCGTGGTGGGCAGTGCCGAGGAGGTGATCGAAGCGGCGCAGGGCGGTGGGTGCACCGGGTTGGATGTGCTCCTGGTGGATCAGACCATGCCCGGAATGACTGGTGTGGAGCTTGTAAAGAGATTGAGGGAAATGGGGGTTCGGGCGCCGGCGGTCATCTGCACGGGAAATACCGCATGCCTTCCCAAGTCGCGCCTGGAGGATTTGGGTATCGCGGATGTGCTCCAGAAGCCATTCACCCGGGAGGACCTGCTGGCGTGACTGTCGCGGATTTCCGCCAAGGAAAGTCCGGCAGCGCGTGCCGAGCCTCGGACGCGATCGATGACGCGTCCGGACCGTTGAAAAGCGAGAAACCTTGCTGAAAGAGATGGTGCCTATGAGGCTGTCCGAAAACGTCGCGGATGATCTCTTTTCGCGTAGCGCAGCCCTTTAGGGCTGCGGAAGGACCCCAGAACGTTGGATGGACCATCGCGTATTTCCTGTCACTTCATGAAGTTGCGATGGCCCTTTCCGCGGGGCTGAAGCCCCGCGACTACGAAAAGAGGGGCCATAGCCCGGGCTCTTGCCTCGGAGAGCCATTGTCGGACAGGCTCCTAGGCGAAAAACCTCCGGCCGGCCATCATGATGATCATGCCCACGAGCATGGCCAGAAAGACGTTTCTCGACCTCAGCGCCACGGCCGCCGTGCAGGCGGCGGCCACTACCCCCAGAGCCCCGGCGGCCAGGATGCCCGGGGCCACCAGCGAGACCAGCAGGGTTCCGGGAAGGGCATCCATGAAACCGCGGAATCTTCCTTTGTTCGGCAATCTGGTGGAAAGAAGGAGCCCCCCAAGGCGGAGGGCGTAGGTGACCAACGCCGCCGCCCCGATGGCTGCATAAGCCTGCCCATCCTGCAATCCCCAAGTCACGGCCCTGTTTCCTCCTCTGACTTACCGTCGTGTCTGCAGGCCGCGCAAAAGGATCCCACCAGCGCGCCGCAGATGATGTACCATTTGCCGGGGAGCAAGCGCTCCACCACCAGGGCGGTGCCGGCCGCGGCCACCCAGGGGATGAGATCCATGCGGCCCCGCCAAAGGGACATGGCCAGAGCCGTGAAGACGGCCACGAAGGCGAAGTCCAAAGCGTAGACGGCCGGATCGTCGACGGCGGCTCCCAGCAAATGGCCGGAAAGGGTTCCCATGCACCAGGCCGTCACGACGCACAGCCCGCCTCCCAAAAGGAAGCCCGTGGAGACGGACCCGTTCCGGCGTCGGGCCGCCATGGTGACCGCCCAGTTTTCGTCGGCCACCAGATGCATGCGGGTGGCCTTGTGCCAAAAAGAAGCGCCACGGAAAACGGGCTCCAGGGAGGCGCCGATCAACAGGTAGCGCAGGTTGATGGCCAGCACAGCCAAGGTCATCTCCGCGATGGGGAGGGGCGGGACCCACATGTCCACCAGGACGAACTGGGCCGATCCGGCAAAGACACTGAGATTCATCACCAGCAACTGAACCCAGGTGATGCCCTTCTGGACGGCCAGAACCCCCAGGACGCTCCCGTAGGCTGCCACGCTGGCCGCCACGGGAAGGTTCGCCGTAAAGCCCGCGGCCACGTGGTCGAGGCGGGCGGAATAAAGCCCGGAGGGGCGTTGGGACCTTGTGGATAGTTCAGGGGTCACTTGGGTCTCCATTTTGATGGGAAGGCTCCCCTATAGCGCAGAGCAGGAAAAAAGGAAACCCCCTTCCTTTTTACGCCCTTTAACACAACCCATTTGCGCCCATGGGCGTTCATGGGCGGTTTTCCATCCCGCAAATCCAACATCTCCCTTCACTCCCAAACTGGATTCCTCCTGTTGTCATCCAAGCGGGGCACTTCCGGCATCCAAGGGGTCAAACAGGTTGGAATCGGAAAACCGGAACAGGAACCCGAAAAACCGGGAGGTGAATCATGAAGACGAAGACTCTGATGGGAATGGTGGTTTTGTGGGTGGGACTCCTGGCGGCCCCGGTGGCGGCTCAGGCTGATTGGGTGCGGGTTTACGGAAAGGATGCTGTGGTGCGGGGCCGAGGCCCTGTGGTGGTCGTCTGTGATTCCTGCCGCGTGTACCACAAGCATGTCCGTTGCTGGTACCCGAATGCGTGCCGATCGCGCTGCCGTGCGCATCTGAAAGTGCAATACAAGAGCTGGTATCGGACCCATGAACGGCGTTATCATCGGGATGGCGACCACTATTTCGTGGGAGCCGCCATCCACAGCCCGGGCTTGACGGTGATCTTCCGTTCCCATGATTGAAGCAGGTTGTAGCTTGCGCTTGCAAAGGGTGAGGGGGCGCCTTGGCCGGGGATGCTGAAGCGGGGAAGGGAATGATCCGAGTGGCGGGAAGGGCGGATGCGAAAGGGGAAGCCGGCGTGGAATCCGACGCCGGAGCCCCTTCTTCGGACGACCTGGAACTTGTACGGCGTGCGCGGGGCGGAGACCGGGACGCCATGGAACGTCTCATGGCGTTGTATTATCCTCGGGTTTTGGCCACGGCTTTTCGGTTGTGCGATTTCGACCGGGGAGCCGCCGAGGAAGCGGCGCAGGAAGCCATGCTCAGCGTCTTTCGCCGGATCGGCCAATTCGAGGAGCGCTCCGCTTTCAGCACCTGGCTTTACAGGATCGTGGTGAACACCTGCCTGATGGAACGGCGGAAAAGGAAGAGACGCTTTTCCCTGCTGAGGTGGTGGCCGACGGAAAACTCGAACGCGGCGGAAGGATCCGGTGAAACGGAGGGCGGTTTCGCTTGGTCCGGGACGTCGAGTGCTGCGGCCGTTGCCCACATGGGCCTGCAGCGGGACGTGCTCCGTGCGCTGCGATCGCTTTCGGAACGGCAGAGGACGGTTTTCGTCCTGAAGGTTTTTGAAGAGATGACGCTGCAGGAAATTGCAGAGGTGAGCGGTATGGCTTTGGGAACGGTGAAGACGCACCTGGTGCGGGCCATGCAAACCATGCGAAGGCAGCTTCGGGATTATGGCGGGGATCGTTAGGGGCGGTGCCATGGCAGGATGCAGGAAGTTCAGGGACGCGGCCGCACTCTATGCGGCGGGCGCATTGGATCCGGGGGAGCGCAGGGCCTTTGCGGACCATCTGCTCGGCTGCGCGTCGTGCCGCAACGAGGTGGAATCCTGGGAACATTTTCTTCAAGAAGTGGCCCAGGCGGGGAGTGTGCCTTCGCCTTCTCCCCGGGAGGCGGCATGGGCGGTGGCACGGGTGCTTCGCCGCCTGGAAGAAGAAAGGAGGGGTGCCGGTCGCAAAATGCGCCCGGGAGTTTCCCTCGGACGGGGCGGTCGCGTGTGGGCGGGGGCCGCCGCCGGCGCCCTGGCCCTTCTACTTTTCCTGGGCGGGGTGCTGTGGCGTCACTTGGAAACGATGCGTCCGGTCACCATACGGACCGCGCAGGAGCGGGTGTTGCCGCCGGAAGAAAGGGAGTTGATCGAGCGCCTGGATCTTTTGCGGGATCTGGAAACCATTGAAAAGCTCGTTCGCACAGTGGACGGAGAACGCGACAAGGGGGAATCCCCAAGTGTTCCGGGGTCCCGGCAGGGATTCCGCCAACGGAACGAAAGGAAGACGGGCCATGCGTGACCCGCGAAGGTTTCTTTCCAGGATCCTCCTGTGGGGAGTTTTTCTCGTGTGGATGGCGGGCTTCGGCTTCGGAGCCCATGCGGCCCCCTTTCCGGCTGGCCATGCCCGGGGGCATGTTTCCGAGCTTCCTTCCGGGGCCGTCCTGGCCAAGAAAGACGCGTCGAACGGGAGGAGCGGAGCGGGCTATGGGGCGGACCGGGGCGCATGGCGGGACCGTTACCAAGAGTGGGAGTCTTTGTCGCCCGAGGAAAAACAGAGAATCCGGAAACGCTACGAAAAATACAAGAACTTGCCGCCCCAGGAGCGGCAGCTTTACGAAAAACGCTACCGGCAATGGGAGCGCCTGACCCCGGAGCAGAAGAAACGGGTGGAGGAAAGCCTGCGCAACTGGGATCGGCTCACGCCGCAGGAGCAAGAATCCGTCCGCCGCCTTTTCCTGAAATGAGCTTCCAGTATCCACCCTTCCTTTCTCTGGCACACCTCTTGATCGGCTTAAAACCCTGCCTGGTCGGATGGCCTGCGCCCGTGGCGCCACTGGTGGATGGGGGGTGCAGAGTGCCTTTCGGGATGGAACCATAGGGGCCAAGGACGATTCACCCCCACAGCCTTCAAAGCCCATCTATACAATGAAACCTGGGTGCGTGTCCGGGGAACGGGCGTTCTTCATCAACCGACAGGGGGCTCGACATCTTTCGTAGCCGCGGGGTTTCAGCCCCGTGGAAAGGGGCGCTCGTAATCCCATGACGTGATAGGCAACCCGGCAGCCTAGGAGCGTGTCTGAGAACGGCAGATTTGCGCCGTTCAACGCCCATTCGTCATCCCCGCGAAAGCGGGGATCCGGGATTTCCGGCAACTGATGGACTCCCGCTTGCGCGGGAGTGACGGTTGGGGGAGTTCTCGGGCAGCCTCCTAGCCGACGTCCGGGAGGGCGCCCGCAATCCTGAAGGGCTGCGCTACGAGAAAGGCGGTCATCTACAACGTTTTCAGACAAGCTTCCAGTAGTGCGGCCGCATTTCTCATGTCCGGAAAGGAGGAGACGCACATTCCATGATCGGCGTGTGGCTGGAATCCACCGAGGCCGCCTGGAACCTGGCGGCCGAGGAGTACCTGTTGCGCAACGTCCGGGAAGACTGCTTCCTGCTCTGGAGGAACCGTCCCGCCGTGGTTTTCGGCCGGAACCAGATCCCCCACGCGGAAGTGGACCACCGGTTCCTTCTGGAAAGCGGGACGGCCCTGGTTCGCCGGCAGAGCGGGGGCGGCGCGGTCTATCACGATCTCGGGAATGTGAATTTCAGCTTCCTGCGCACTCGGCGATCCGGCCTATGGCTCGATTACGAACGCCTGTGCCAACCGGTGCTGGCCTTTCTGACATCCCTGGGCCTGCCGGTCCGCCCCGACGGCAAGAGCGACATCAGCCTGGGAGGCCTCAAGGTCTCCGGGAACGCCCAGTACGCCACCGGGGATCGGCATCTTTACCACGGCACGTTGCTTTTCGACACGGACCTGGAAGCCCTTGGGAAGGCTCTGGCGGGAAAGACCGAAAAATACCGGCATCGGGGCGTGAAGTCCGTGCGGCGCCGGGTGACCAATATACGCCCCCACCTGGTCTCGGACATGACCGTGGAAACCTTCATGGAAAACCTGTGGATTTTCATGAGAAGGCGGCTGGGGTTCAGGACGGTGGCGCTGTCTCGTGAGGATCGGCGCCGGATCCACGACCTTGCCGGGGCGAAGTATGCCGGATGGAGGTGGACCTACGGGACGTCTCCCCCTTATGAATTCCAAAATGCCCGGTCCCATGGCGGGGAGCCTTGCGAGGTGCGCCTCAAGGTGGTGCGGGGGATCATCCGGGAGGCCCGCGTGCGCGCGGGGACGCCTGTTTCGGCCAACGGCGACCTGAGCGAGCTTCTCGAGGGGTGCCCCCACGATCCCGAATCACTTCGCGGGCGATTGGCCGGCCGACTAAAACATCCCGTGGGGAACTCCCGGGATCCGGAATTTTTCCTGTGGCGGCTGCTGTAGGAGTGGGTGCTGTTCCAGAAGCGAACAAGGAGCGTGGGGCGCCTGTTCGAAAGGTGAACATGCGGCGCGGCGGACCGGGCCAAGGTGGACGCGTGGGGCCTTGCACGTTCTTTGCTCGACAAGATCTGGGAGAGATTTGGAATGGAGGGATGTCACGGCATCAAGACACCGGCGAATCACGTAAGAGCGAGGAGAGGGACCATGAACGCGGCGGAGAAAGCCACCGAGGCATTTGCCTACATCCAGAAGCACATTCCGGAAGTCTACGAGAAGTACCTGGAGTTCACCAAGTCCATGTCGGAAAAGGGGGGGCTGAGCCCTCGGGACAAGGAGCTGATCCTTGTGGGCTGTTCCGTGATGTCCCAGTGCGAGATGTGTATCGCCATCCATGTGGAGGGTGCCGCGGCGGCGGGGGCTACCCGTGAGGAAATTCTGCAGGCGGCCCTGATGGCGGTGGCCATGGGGGGATCGCCCAAGCTCATGTACCTGAAGTACGTCTTTGAGGCGCTGGAAGACCTTTTCGAGTGATCCGGTTCAGGGGCCAAGGTCCCGGTTTCTGCTTCAGAAGGGCTCTGCGGGGTGCGGCAAACGATTCCCTCGCGGTGCCCGACGTGTTGGCTCGATCGCCCGCGATGCACATCGTAGGGGCGGGGTTTATCCCCGCCCGCTAATCCCGGAGGGAGAATCAACCTGGCGCCGGCCGGCAAGACTCCCCGCAATCCTTAGAAAAAGGCGTCGCCGCTGGCGTTTCCGAGCCCCGGGTGGATGTCGAAACGCACCACTCCCACCGGAACCGATCTGCCCACGGCTTCCGTCACCAGGGCCGTTCCCTTGTTGCCGAAGCCGCCGCAGAGTTCAATGGCGGCTATACCTTCCTTTTCCACCAGATCCTTGGCGGTCTGGGCCGCCTGCCGGTAGTTTCCCACGCCGACCACCAGAAGATGCACCTTGGGGGTTTGGACCCACTGGCGGTGGGTCTGGGGATCCGCTTCGGGTGCCACGAAAATAAACGCCGCTTTCAGGATGTCCGCCATGGTTTTCCTCCTTGCTGTTTCCGTGATCTGTGATCCGTAATCCGTGAGCCGTGATCCGTGAGCCGGGTTTCGTGTTTCGCGGTCGGCGGTGCGTCAAGGCAAGGGAACGGGAGGAGAGGCTGCTTCCTCGTTCTGCAAGACCGGCCGCTGGGTTTTTGCGGGACTCAGTGGGTGGAGACAAACACGCCGTCCTTCTGAGCACGGCGCATGACCTTGGCGGCGTCCACCACCACGGGGCCCTGGATGGAAAGGCGGACCCGAACGGGCCGTGAAGGCGTAACCTCCACTTCCCTCTCTCCGTCCAAGGCCAGCACGCACCGGTCCGACAGCACCGGGTAGGCCTTGAGGGGGCTCATGGTTTCGTAACTCGCAATGGGCACTTGCCGGAACAACCCGGGGGCTATAGCTGCAGAAACCCGCTTCGACCCGTTTCCGAGGAGAATGTGGAGCCCCACGGGGTCCTGGGGTTCGATGGTCAGGAGCTGGCCTCCGACGGCCGAAAGGCCGATGGATTCGGGGCGACAACGGGAAAGGAAGATCTGGCTAAGCTTGTCCACATCCCAGACGGCCCGGGCCCCGATGAAGGAACCCTCATGCACGGCCACATCCACGAGGGCCACATCCAAGACCGTGTCTCCGGAAAGAATTTCCAGGCAGCAGCTTCGGTAGCCCAGGTCTTCCGCCTGATGGGAGCGGCGTGCGGCCAGGCCCGCCGTGAGACCGGCGATGGTGGCTTCCATGAAGGAGGGAAAGACGTTGTTGGTGCCCGTGGAGATGGGAAGGAGCGGGATTCGGCGGGTGCCCTTGACCACCGCGCGGCATGTCCCGTCGCCTCCCAGAACGACGATGCAGCCCACTCCGTTGGCTTCCATCCAAGCGGCCGCGGTGGTGGAGTCGTCCTGGCTGTCGGTGAGGGTCATGGGCACCGGGGTCACGTCCATGGACACCGCGCATCCCCTCAGAGCCCGGCCCACGATGGCATAGGAATCGGGCATGTAGAAGACCTGCTCCGTTCCCGTGGCTTCCAGTCCCTTGAGAATCCGTCGGACGATCCGCACCTTTTCCTGATTGTCGAAAACGCTCCCGTGTGCCACCAGCCGTCGAATGTCCTTTCCCGATACCGGGTTGGCCACAATTCCCACCGCCGCCAAGAGCATCCTCCTTGTCTTCCGGGCTGCGGGCGTCTGCGCCGGGAACCCACACGGGTACCAGAGGCGATTCCCGCAGCTCGCAAAGGGGTGATTCTTTCCTAGCGTGAAGTTCTGACGGGGGGCGTAAAGCCCACCCCTCCTCCCACAAGGGATCCGGAGCACCACCCTTTGACACGAATCGAACCGATCCCGCCGTCGATCAGCCTTTTGGGAACTTGTCCGAGACCGCTGGGGATGACCGCTCTTTGGTTCCGCAGCCCTTTAGGGCTGCGGAACCATCTTCGAACGTCGGATGGGGCATCGGGTATCACCTGTCAATCCATGGGGTTGTGAGGGCCCCTTTCCTCGGGGCTAAAGCCCCGCGGGTACGAAAGAAGCGGATCCCTTGTGGGTAGATGAACCAAGCGTGTTCTCGGAAAGCTTCCTACGCCCGGATCTTTTTCACGGCGGTCACCACGTCGTCGACGCCCGGGATGTAGGCCTGCTCCAGGGGAGGCGAGAAGGGCACCGGTGTGAACGGCGCCGCCACGCGTACGATGGGACCGTCCAGGTAGTCGAAGGCCAGTTCCGCCACCTGGGCCGCAATCTCCGCTCCGAATCCGGCGTGTTTCACCGCTTCATGCACCACCACCAGTCCATGGGTCTTCTTGACCGATTCCACGATGGTGTCCGTGTCGAAGGGAACCAGGGTTCTCGGGTCGATCACCTCCGCACTCATGCCGTCCTTGGCGAGGACGTCCGCCGCTTCCAGGGAGGTGTGAAGCATCTTGGCCGTGGCCACGATGGTCACGTCCGTCCCTTCCCGGTGCACCTGGGCTTTTCCGAAGGGCACGGTGTAGGGCTCGTCGGGAACGTCCCCCTCCAGCCCGTAGAGAAGCTTGTGTTCCAGGAAGACCACGGGGTTGTCGTCCCGGATGGCCGTGATGAGAAGTCCCTTGGCGTCGTAGGGTGTGGCGGGCATGGCCACCTTGAGGCCCGGGACATGGGCGAACCAGGCTTCAAGGCTCTGGGAGTGCTGGGCGGCGGCCCCGATCCCGGCTCCCTGCGGAGTGCGCAGCACCATGGGGATCTTGGCCTTTCCACCGAACATGTAGCGCATCTTGGCGGCCTGGTTGAAGAGCTGGTCCAGGGCGACGCCGATGAAGTCCACGAACATGATCTCGCACACGGGGCGAAGCCCGGCGGCGGCGGCTCCCGTGGCGGCCCCGATGATGGCGCTTTCGGTGATGGGCGTATCCTTCACCCGCTTTTCTCCGAACTGTTCATAAAGCCCTTTGGTGACTCCGAAACACCCTCCGAAGGGCCCCACGTCCTCGCCCATGATGAAGACGTCGGGATCCCGCTCCATTTCCTGCCGAAGGGCTTCGTTGATGGCCTGAAGATAGGTCTTGGTCGGCATGGCTGTCTCCTTCAATGCGGTGTTCGTACGGTTCCTCGGGCGGCCGAGGCATGGACCGTCTCAGGCGTAGACGTCTTCCAGCACCTCTTCGGGCGCGGGAAGCGGGCTTTCCTCGGCGAAGGCCACGGCCGCCTCCAGCTCCCGGGCGATGGCGTCGCGGATCTCCCGATCCTTATCTTCCGTCAGGATCCCCTGCTCCAGGAGCTTTTCCCGGAGCCTCTTGATGGGATCCTTGGCCATCCAGGACTGCACTTCCGCCTCGTCCCGGTAAGTGCAGGCGTCGCCCTCGAAATGTCCGCGCCACCGGTACGTCTTGCATTCAATGAGAGACGGGCCGTCTCCGCGCCGGGCCCGGTCCACGGCTTCGGCCACCGCTTCGTAGACCGCAACCACATCGTTTCCGTCCACCACCACGCCCGGCATGTCGTAGGCGGCGGCCCGGTCCGCGATGTCCGCCACGGCCATGGATTTACAAGTGGGGCAGGAGATGCCGTAGCCGTTGTTTTCATTGACGAACACCACCGGAAGCTTCCAGGCGCTGGCCAGGTTCATGGCTTCCTGGGTGGTGCCCTGGTTGGAAGCTCCGTCGCCGAAAAAGCAGACGGCCACCTGGTCTGTGCCGCGGTACTGGGCCGCCAGGGCCGCGCCGTTGGCGATGGGGCCGCCGCCTCCCACGATCCCGTTGGCTCCCAGGATGCCCAGGTCCACGTCGGCGATGTGCATGGACCCGCCCTTGCCCTTGCAGTAGCCGGTCTTCTTGCCGAAGAGCTCGGCCATCATCCGCTTGAGATCCCCGCCCTTGGCGATGAGGTGCCCGTGACCGCGGTGGGTGCTGGTGATGTAGTCCTTGTCGGTGAGAACGGCGCAGGTTCCGGTGGCCACGGCCTCCTCACCGATGTAGAGGTGGACGAATCCCGGGATCTTTCCGGCGGCGAAAAACTCTTCCACCTTCGTTTCAAATTCCCGGATTCGGACCATGGTGGTGTACATCTGGATGAGTTTGTCTTCCGTAAGACTCATGGTGCACCTCCTTGTGGAAAGCCGAAACCGCGGTTTCGGCTCCGTCTAATGGGTGTCCACGAAAACGGTGACCGCCACGTTGGCCACCACAATGGTGTCGCAGTCCTTGGCGAACCGGTCCACGCAGATGCCCGGGGCTTCCATCCCTCCCGGCACCGTGCGCACGGTCTTGAGTCCGATGGGCACCTCCCTTTTTACCGCCTCCACATCCACCCGGTCCGGGTGCGGACAGGCCACCAGGATGT
This sequence comes from Desulfacinum infernum DSM 9756, assembly GCF_900129305.1. Lineage (GTDB taxonomy): Bacteria > Desulfobacterota > Syntrophobacteria > Syntrophobacterales > DSM-9756 > Desulfacinum > Desulfacinum infernum. The sequence goes on from NZ_FQVB01000004.1 coordinate 81,311, forward strand.
CCACATGCACCTGATCCAGGCTTTCCAGTTGGAGGATCTCCAGGAGCCCGCACAGGCAGCTGCGGCCGATGGCGTCCCGCACCGCCCGGCACGCGGCCTTGGTCACGTCCATGCCGTGCAGGTCGACTCCCGACCCCAGTTCCACCACGAATCGTTTGCCGGCCATCTTCCCCTCCTTGCCTTCATGCGATCATGGTGGCCGGATCTTCCAGGAAGTCGGCCAGGGCCCTCAGGAAGGTCATGGCCGGCGCCCCGTCGGTGACCCGATGATCGAAGGTGAGGCTCAAGGTCATCAGGGTGCGCACGCAGATCTCTCCCCCATGGACGGCGGGCTTTTCCACGGCCCGGCCCACGCCCAGAATGCCCGTTTCCGGGGGATTGAGGATGGGCGTGAAGCCGTCCACCCCCAGCATGCTCACGTTGGTGATGGTGAAGGTGCCGCCTTGGATCTCGTCTATGCTCAAACGCCCCTCACGGGCCTTCGCCGCCAGCTTTCGTATCTCCCGGGCCAGCTCCAGGACGCTCAGGGTTTGGGCGTTCTTCACGTTGGGCACGATGAGTCCGTCGGGGAGGGCCACGGCGATCCCCAGGTTTACATGGTCATGGACGACGATGCCGTCTTCGGTGAGCCAGGAGTTCATGATGGGCACCTTCTTGAGGGCCCGGCAGACGGCGTAGGCGATGAGGTCATTGTAGCTCACCCGGGGAAGGTCCTGATCGGCGCATTGGAGGCGCAGGCGATCCCGGAGACGCTTGAGTTCCGTGGCGTCCACTTCCACAAAGACGCTGAGCTGCGCCGACTGGTGGAGGCTGGCCATCATGTTGTCGGCGATCACCTTGCGCATCCCCTCCAGGGGGATCACGGTGCCCGCGGCGGGCCCGGTGATCCCAGGCGCCGCCGGGGCGGCGGAACGTTCCGCCTTTCGCTTTTCCAGCGCCCTGAGAACATCGGCCTTGGTGATCTTGCCGTCGGGCCCGGTGCCTTCCACGGAGGAGAGATCCAGGCCTTCCTTTTGCGCCAGGGCTTGGGCCTGGGGGCTGATGGAAGGACCCGCTTCCGTTCTTTCCTTGTAGCGGCGCACATCCTCTTCCGTGATGCGCCCTTCCGGACCCGTGCCTTCCACCCGGCCCAGGTCCAGGCCCCATTCCTTGGCCAGGCGCCGGGCGATGGGGGTGGCCCGCACGAAAGAACCACGGGCCTCGCCGCTCTCCTTCTCCTTGCGTGCCTCCCGGGCTGCCGCGTCCGGTTCGGACTGCAAGGAAGGCCCCTCCCGCCGTTCCGGTTCCTCGCCTTCCCGGGCGATGACCGCCACCACGGTCTTCACGGGAACCGTCTCGCCGGCGGGAACCAGGATCTGAAAAAGAATGCCGGTGGCGGGCGCTTCCACGGAATTGGTGATCTTGCTCGTTTCCACCTCAAAGAGCGGCTCGCCCTGGGCCACCGGATCCCCTTCGGCCTTGAACCAGCGGGTGATTTTGCCCTCCGTCATGGTCAGCCCCCATTTGGGCATCAATACATCCACAGCCACTTGGTTCCTCCTTTCGCGGTCCAAAGTCCGGAAACACTGCCTGAGATTTCCTCGTTTCCCCGTCGGAAAGGTGCATGCGCATCCGTCTTGTGCGGGTTGCGGATTCGCTGCGTCTTCAAGAGAGGCAAGAGAAGTGCCACGCCAGGGAACCAATGAGCTCCAATGTTTCTCGAGGAGGGTGGAGGCCTGTGTTCCATTTTCGAACAGCCCCCTCCCATCCACCAAGTCGGTGGTTGCATTACCCGCCAAGAGCGGCATATGATCCATCAGTTTCACGTGCGCGGCCCATGGTGGCTCTTGGCGGAAGGGACCTGTGCGGTCCAGCCTTTCCACTCACCTCCAATCAGGGGGGTGCCATGTACGAACTGGTCTGGAAGGACTCGCGTTTTCAGCTCGTGCGTTCTCGGCAGCCGGGTGCGGGAGGCCGAAACCCCGATTCCCTGACATGCAGTCTATCCCACGGCGACATGGATCTCCAAGCCTGGAGGGACTATGTCCTGCGCGGGCGGTCCCACGACGCCCTGAGGGACGTGATCCGGCGCTCGTGGTCCAGGTGTCGGGAAAGCGGGGTGGATCCGGGGCAGGAAAAGTGCTGGGACATCCGGGACGAAAGGGAACTGGGCGAAGAGTACCGACTTCTCCGGGAACTCACCCTGGACGTGCAAACGGAGATCTACAGCCTCATCCGGAGCCAGGGCCTTCTGGTCACGGTGTCGGAACGGCGGGGTTACCTGCTGGCCATGTTCGGCGATGTGAAGGCCCTGCGTGCGGCGGACCGGCTCAACTTCGGTCCGGGGGCCAACTGGTCCGAGGGCAGCGTGGGAACCAACGCCATCGGGACCGCCTTGACGTGCGGGCATCCTCTAAGGGTTCAGGGGCCGGAGCACTACTGCGAAAGCCACCACGGCTGGGTCTGCACGGCGGCCCCCATTTTCGGATGGGACGGCAAACCCTTGGCCGTGGTGGATATTTCGGGCCCCCTGGATTCCGATCACAGCCGGACGTTGGAGCTGGCCATGTACGGTGCGCGGCTGATCGAAAGCCGCCTTTACAGGATGCAGGCGGCCCAGCAGCTTTTTCAGGGATCGGAGGTGCTTCACACCCTTTTCCAGTCCCAGTTGGCCGGGCTGATCTACGTGGATCCCAACGGGCGGATCCTGGACGCCAACGCGGCGGCCGCAGCACTGCTGGGGGTCTCCCGGACAAGGCTTCGCGGGGGGAGAATCCAGCGTCTTTTCGATATGAGTCCCGTGGCGGCAGCCCTCCGGGGGGGCGTTTCGGGGGGATCTCCGCAGGGAATTTCGGTGAGATGTCTGGTCCATGAACGCCTTTCGGCCACGGCCCATCCCGTGGTGAGCCCCAACCGGGCGCTCATGGGCACCCTGGTGGTCCTTTCCGAATCGAAACCGGCCCCATGGACCGTTTCCAAGCCTCCTTCGGCTCAGGATCCCTTCGTGAAGGTGTTGGGGAGAAGCCAGGCGCTCCAGGAGGCGCTCAATCTGGCGCGCCGCGTGGCCGAATCGGACACCACGGTGCTCCTGGTGGGGGAGAGCGGTACGGGAAAGGAGGTCCTCGCCCGCGCCATCCACGAAGCCAGCTCGCGCAAGAAAGGGCCGTTCGTAGCGGTCAACTGCGGCGCCATCCCATCGGGCCTCATTCAGAGCGTTCTTTTCGGCTATGTGGAAGGCGCCTTTACGGGGGCGCGGCGAGGGGGAAGTCCCGGAAAGTTCGAACAGGCCTCGGGCGGCACGCTCTTTCTCGACGAGATCGCCGAAATGCCCCTGGACATGCAGGTCAACCTCCTGCGGGTGTTGGAAGAGGGGCAGATCTGCCGCGTGGGGGGCACTCGGGCAGTTCCGATGGATGTTCGGATTCTTGCTGCCACCCACCGGGACCTGGAAGATCGCGTTCGCCAGGGGCTCTTCCGCGAGGACCTCTTCTATCGACTCAACGTGGTTCGCATCGTCCTCCCGCCCCTGCGGGAAAGGGACGAGGACATCCTGATTCTGGCGCGGCACTTCATCGACACCATTTCCCGGAAGCTCCATCGAACAATCCGATTCGTCTCCCCCGACTTTTACGGGGCGCTCCTGGCCCACCGGTGGCCGGGCAACGTGCGGGAACTCCGGCATGCCATCGAAGCGGCCATCGCCCTCATGCCCGGGGACGTCCTGGGGCCTGAGAGCCTTCCCGATCGCGTGCGAAACCTCCCCGAGCGGCGACCCGTCCCGGCCCCCGATTCCCAGGAATTCAACCTGAAAAAGGTGGAGGCGGAGACGATCCGGCGTGCCTATGCGCACTTCAAGGGCAACATTACGGAGACGGCCCGGGCCCTGGGAATCGGCCGAAATACGCTTTATGTGAAATTGAGGAAGCTGAAGATCCTGTGATGAAAGTCCCGTATCGCCCCTTGACATCTTTTCTTTAGGTCTCATCTGCTGGGTATGGAGTCAAAGGTGTCATCAGATTTGAATAGGGAGGGCATCATGAGAAGATCGATTGCGTTCATGGCGTTGGTAGTGTTTTCCGCCGCGTTTCATTGCTCGGTCGCCTTCGCTCACTGCGAAGTGCCCTGCGGGATCTACGACGATGTCTTGCGGGTGAAGCTCATCGCCGAGCACGCGGACACCATTGAAAAATCCATGAAGCAGATTGAAACGCTGCGCAAGGAAAGCCCGGTGAATTTCAATCAGCTGGTGCGATGGATTTCCAACAAGGAAGAACATGCGAGCCAACTCCAGCATATCGTTTCCCAGTACTTCATGACTCAGCGGATCAAGCCGGACCAGGAGAAGTATCTGGAGAAGCTTGCGGTGCTGCACAAGATCCTGCTGGCTGCCATGAAATGCAAGCAGACCACCGAGCTTTCCCACGTGAACGCGTTGAGAGCGCTCTTAAAGGAGTTTGAGGTGCTTTATTTCGGGCACAGCGTCCAGTGATGGGAAAACTCGAATCGGTGCAAGTCGAAAGTGGCCCCAAAGATCAGCAGGAACAGCCGGAGGCGGGGGTCACGTCGCAATAGACGTTGAGAAGCGCGATGCCCACCGCCTGCTTCCTGTGCCTTCGCGTCCCCCAAAGGGGCCAGCGGTGCATGGCCTGCAGCGTACGCTTGAGGTGCTCGTGGAAGTAGTGGGCCCGCTCGAACTCACCGTAGGATCGGCCCGTCACGGGGTCCCGCACGGGATACCAGGCGGGCACCCAACCCTCCACGTTCTCTTCGAAGGCGTCCCACACGGCGTAGGGATCCACGTGGAAGGGGACGGTTTCCCAGCACAGATCCGGAAGCGGAAGACCAGGGTCCAGGAATTCTTCCAGCAAAGGGTCCGGACGGCGGCTCATGGATCCTCCTTTCGGCGGAGCATGCGGGCGAGGATCTCCTTGAAGAGTTTCGCTCCCAGGGCGGCTGTAATGCCCGACGGGTCCCGTTCGGGGTTGATCTCCACCAGGTCCGCTCCCACCAGCCGCCCGCGCAGCCCGTTCACGAGGCGCAGGACCTGCCGGGTGGAAAGTCCCCCGGGTTCAGGGTGGGAAACGCCCGGAGCATAGGCCGGATCCAGGCAGTCCACGTCCAGGGAAAGGTAGACGGGGCCGTCGAATTCCAGATCGCCCGTCCCGTTCCAGCGGTCCATGGAAAGGACTTCCACGCCGAAGCGTTCCGCCACCTTTCTTTGCTCCTCGTTCATGGTGCGAACGCCCACCTGGACGAGCCTTCGGGCCAGGCCTTCCTCCAGGATGCGTGCAAAGGGGGAACCGTGGCTCATGGGGTTGCCGTCCAAAGCCGGATAAAGATCCGGGTGTGCGTCCAGGTGGAGGATATTCAAGGGGCCGTGGCGGGCGGCCACGGCGCGCACCACGGGCACGGTGATGGAGTGATCGCCTCCCAGAGCCAGAACGGCGCCGCCCAGTTTCAGGATCCCGTCCACGGCCCGTTGGACCTTTTCCACCATGCTTTCCGTGCCTGAAAAGGAAAGGTCTCCCGCGTCGGCCCATTGGTCGTTGCGGTCCAGGGCCAGACCGCATTCGGCCGTGAGATTCATGGATCCCGAACGGAGGGCCTCCCGGATGCGCCCGGGAGCCAGGGCGGGACCCCGCCGGTGGGAGGAATTGGCGTCGAAGGGAACGCCCAGCACGGTGACCCGGGCGGCCAGCCGCCGGAGGCGTTCCACGAGAGCCCCGAGTTCACGAACCAGGTGGGGATGGAGGTTGCGGCATTGCAACCTTTGGAGCAAGGACCGGTAATACCAGAGCGTTCCCGATCGGCCCCCGCGGAAGCGGTCCCAGACGCCGGGGCCTTCCCGTTCCAGATCCTCCGCGATGGTACGGGCGTTGTGGATCTTGTCGGCCAGGGTGATGAGAAGGGCGTCGGCCGAAGCTGTTTCCAGGTGCTGCAGGTAGGCCTCTTTCCGTTCCCGCCAGGGGGGCTTGGGCGATTCCAGGCAGTCCGAGCAGGCCCATACGAGTGAGGCCACACGGTCGCCCAACCGGGTGCGGATCACCTCCAGGGTGGCTTCCCCTCCCTGGTCTTCCACGGCGTCGTGGAGGAGCGCCGCCACGGCAACATCCTCGTCGCCGCCGTTTTCCAGCACCATGGCGGCCACGGCCAGCAGATGGGATAGGTATGGAACTCCGGAGCCCTTTCGCACCTGACGGCTGTGATAATCGAAGGCCGTGGCGAGGGCCTCGCGGAACCTGGGGGAAAGGCCGACGGGCGGCTGAGTACGATGTCTCTTGTGCACATCTTCCATTTTCTATGCCCTTCCAGTCATGGCGCTTCTTGCGCCGCTCCCACACACCGGTCATTTCCATTTGCGTCCATAGGCGTTCATTCGCGGTTTTCTTTCACTTGAACCCCCATGACGGAGAGCCCGTGGCAGCGAAGGATGAAACGCACCTTTGGAAAGCCGGTCCCTGTAGGGGCGAATGATGACTCGCCCCTACAGGCCGCACGCACGAGCGGAACGAGGTGGCGCTTGATGTAAAGCGGATGTGCCCGTCGGGCAGGGGCGCGGTTGATCCCCGCCCGCGAATCGCGCGGCCCAAAGACCCGGCAAGAAATCGTTGGGTCCAGGGACCAAACCGTCAGCCCGAAAACATGGGAAGGCGCACGGGCGTCGGCTTCCCGATGTTGACTTCCCGTGAGGTTGCCGCCTTCCAGTGGCATTCGAGCCCCTGCTTCCAGTGGGCGAAAAACTCCTCCATGGATTCCACGAAATCGGGGTCGTGTTCGGTACGATTGACCGTGCCGTGGACGACGATCTTGTCGGGGGCCGGGGGAAAGCCGGTGGTGACGGTCCACTGGAAGGCGTTGGGACATTCCGGCATGGTGAAGCGAACACCGCCGTTGATCTTTTCCCTGCGGACAATGAACCGGCCCCAGATGCAAAAGATGACGCCCTCCTCGTCGCGCACGTCCGAAGCCGATTCGATGCTGGCGCAATAGAGGGGAAGGGCTTCGAGGGTGCACATCTGCTGAATCTCTTCCTGTGTCGTCCTTTTATCGGCGATGGCGAAAAACTCCATTGGGCTCTCCTCTCTCGATCTCCGGATAAAAATACAGGCGCCGCACCCGTTGGGTGCCGCCGTTGCCGAGTCATATCCCAGGACCGCCGTCCCTGTCCATAGGGCGGCTGGAGGACGTTGGGAGCTCGATACGGGCGGTCATTGCAGCGGCGAAGGGTTTTGGCCTTGATGGAGAATGGCCTTTGGTGTCATTTTCCAAGGGCGACCTCTTGCCACGGCGGCGGGTCTTTCGGGTATGGGTAGACCCCCTGGAATCGACGAAGGAATCAGAAGGTGTCAGGATGAAATATTGCCCCCTCTGTGCCTCTTTTCTGGAAGAGCGAATCATCGATGAGCGCCCCCGGCTCGCCTGCACCAACCCGCAGTGCGACTATGTCCATTGGAACAATCCCACCCCGGTGGTGGCGGCTGTGGTGGAAGTCAACGGTTCCGTGGTGCTGGTGCGCAGCAAGGGATGGCCCGAGAAGTTCTTCGGCGTGGTGGCGGGCTTTCTGGAAGCCGGCGAGACGCCGGAGCAGGGGGCGTTGAGAGAGGTGCGGGAGGAGCTGGGCCTGGATGGGCGGATCGAGGACTTCCTCGGGATCTATTCCTTTTTCGAAAAGAACCAGGTGATCTTCGCCTATCACGTCAAAGCCGACGGGCAGGTCAAGCTGGGGGACGAACTGGCCGAAGCCAAGCTGCTCCCGCCCGAAAAAGTGCGGCCCTGGGATGCGGGCACCGGCCCGGCGGTGCGGGAGTTTCTGGTGCGCCGGGGGCTGCACAACGGCCGATCATGACGGTTGGATGGGGGAGGACTCGCATGGGACGGACGGTGAAGGACGGCGAACAGCTGGTCTTGGCCCTCTACGTGAGGGACTTGGAACGGTCCGCAAAGTTTTTTACGGACTTGGGTTTTGTCGTCAATCGAAGGGACGGAGTCTTCATGGAACTTCGTTGGGAGACTTCCCTTCTCTTTCTGGTGGAAATGCCTGATGTAAAGCCGCCGGAAAAGGCCATCGGCAACCTCCGGGTGGTTGTGGACGATGTGGATAAACTCTACCAGAAGGCACGTTCCCTGGGCTATGAGATCGTCACCGAAATAGGTGACCGCTACTACGGCATGCGCGACTTCGTGGTGGCCGGACCGGACGGGATCCATCTGCGGTTCGCGAGCTTGAAGGCCTAGGAGGCTGTCTGAGAATGGTTAATCTGCCCTTTCCAACGTCCATCCGTCATCCCCGCGGAAGCGGGGATCCAGAATTGTCAGTAAGTTATGGACTCCCGCTTGCGCGGGAGTGGCGGTTGGGGGAGTTTTCGGACAAGCTCCTAGGAGGCTGTCCGAGAATGTTCCGGATGAACGCTTTTCCCGGAGCGCAGCCCTTTAGGGCTGCGGATGAATCCAAGGTCGTCGGATAGGCCATCGCATACGGCCTGCGATTTCAGGGGGTTACGATGGTCCTTTCCGCGGGGCTGAAGCCCCACGGCTACGAAGTGATCGGAAATTCCCGACCTCTTGAGCCTGAAAAGCATTGTCGGACAGGCTCCTAACGAGGGTCCGCTTTGTGGACGAACTTCATGTCGCTATCAGGAGGACAAAAGATGCACACGGTTCTCATTCATCCCACGTCTTATGAAGACGTACGGGAGGCGGTGGAGAGAGTGTTTCAGACCTTTCCCCTGGATCTTGAAGGAAAGACGGTTCTCATCAAGCCCAATGCGCTTCGGGCGTCCCGGCCGGAGGAAGGGATCGTCACCCACCCGGCGGTGCTCAGGGCCGTGGTGGAACGGGTGGAAAGGGAGCGACCCGCTCGGATCGTGGTGGGAGACAACCCGGGCGCCTTCGACTACGGAGCCAATGAAAGGGTGTTTCGGGAAACGGGCCTCATGGACGCCGCCAAGGGTTATTATTCAAATATCGGGCTGGATTCCACGCGGGTTCCCTTCCATCCGGAGTTCATGGAGTCGGTGAGTGTTTCCAGGATCGTTCTGGAAGCGGACGTGGTCATCAGCCTGCCTAAATTCAAGACCCACGGCCTGACGGTGATCACGGGGGCGATCAAGAACTCCTATGGCATCCTTCCGGGGGCCCAGAAGGCCCGACTGCACAAGGCGGCCGGAACGCCCCGGCGGTTTCACGAACTCCTGGTGGAAGTCTTCCGGCTGCGCGTTCCCGACCTTTTCATCGTGGATGCCGTGACGGGAATGGAAGGAAACGGCCCGGCCTCTCCCGATCTGCGCCCCATCGGCCGCATTCTGGCGGGGGACAACGCGGTGGCCGTGGACGCGGTGATCGCCCACATGATGGGCTGCGATCCCGGTGCCCTCCGGTTTCTCCAACGGGCCGGGGAATTGGGATTAGGAGACCCTGCACTGGATCGGATCCGCATCCTGGGGGATCTGGTGAGGCTGGAAGGTTACAAGCTTCCCCCGCTGAGCGGCGAAGCCAATATGAACAACGAGCAGATCCAGCAGCTTTTCGAAGCCAAGATGTCCTTGCGCCCCCAGGTGGATCCGGCGCTCTGCACCGCCTGCGGCACCTGCGTGGACCACTGCCCCGTTTCCGCCCTTTCCATGCCCGAAGATCTTCCGCAGGTGGACCCGGCGCTCTGCATCACCTGTTTCTGCTGCCAGGAAATGTGCCCCGAAAAGGCCATCGCCCTGGGGTGACAAGTGGGGAGGGTGGTCGGCCTTCTGGGCACCCTCCGCTCCGGGATACCGGAATGCACGCGGGTTGCCCCGGGAGCTTGGCCGGGTTAATGTTCCGAGCATCAAGGTGGAAAGAGTCGGCCCCTCTTTTATCCTGACCCGCAGCGATCCCTTCGACGCTCTTTGCCTCCACGCCACGAATGCGACCGTGCCGATTCGGATCGACTATTCGTTTTCTTGACCGCTGTGACGACACAAGGGAAAGAGCGGGTCACGGCGACGTGGGTTGCGCTTTAGCCGGGTAAAGGTAGGGGCGCGCCTGGATCCTTACATCCTCTCAGCGGTGAAGAGACGATGCATGAAGACAAGAGTCACGAGGACAAGGAACGGGAAGCGGTTTTCGGTCGGCAGCCGGAAGATGCCGTGGAGGTCCTGGAGTGGATTCAAAAGAATGTGGCCAGGTCCGATGACGTAGTTGAAGAAAAGCCGACACCACCTGAACGCATGACCCCCCCTTATGAGTCGGCGGGATGCACCGACGGGGGCAAGGCCCCGGACGACCCCGTGTGGACCACCAGCTGGGATGTGCTGAAAAAGTATTATGCCGGAGGCCATGGGCCGTTGGCGGATTTCGTGCGCTGCAAGTTCACCATTGCGACGCCGGACGGCTGCAGGATCACCTGGTACCGTGGGAACTTCGACGCGGCCGATTTGGGAATCGGCGGGAAGTGGATAAGGCGTAAGATCACTGCCCAGAAGGTGCGCGAGCCCAATGTGGAGTGCCCGCAAGGATATATGGAGTGCGTCCACTTCGACATTGACATCCAGTACGAGGTTTCCCTTCGAGTGGGCTGGCTGCGGCTCCTTTCCATCAACAACATCACGCGCCAGAAATGGCTGCGATTCTGCGCTGATGGAAGCGTGTTGTCGGGATGACCCAGTGTGGGCGGGATTAGCGGTGGATGATGTGGGAGATGGCTCACCGGGGCGCAATGTGCCGAACGGCGGCTGGAACTTGAGTGGCGTACTGGTGCCTGGGGCGGGGATCGAACCCGCACGGGCACGGGGCCCAAGGGATTTTAAGTCCCTTGTGTCTGCCTATTCCACCACCCAGGCACGCTCGGGAACGTAGCACAGCGCCGAAGCGGGTGGCAAGAGAGATGCCGCTGGATTCGGCGGCAGGCAAGCCGTTAAAGACTCTGCCTGGCAGCTCGGCTGTAAGGACCAATGGTTCCCGCCTCTCCAGCTGGTGGTAACCAGTGGCTTCGCCGGTCTGGCCGCACCCGTTACGAAAGCTCCGGAAAGCCGTCGAAGGGCACATCGTCTTCGGGATCGTAGGTGGAATCGTAGTATTCCACGAGCCATGCGTCTTCCAAGGCGTGGAAGCGATGGGCAAGCAAGGGTGGAATGACGAGCTTGTCGCCGCTCCGTACGTCCGTATGCCCCTTTCGGCCGGTTTCCACATCCACCGTAAGGATCCGGACCTTTCCGGAGATCACATAGAAGCGCTCGGTCTTCACCCGATGGTAGTGGCCGCCCCGGAAATGGCCCGGCCCGGCTCTCAGCGAAAAGACGGCCAGATGCCGAATGGTCAGGCCGTCTTCGATGAGAGCCACCTCTCCCCGATCCTCCAGCCACCTCTTGACCCTCCGAAACTCAGCCGTCACGGGAAGGGATTCCACAAGAATCTTTCTCTGCATGGTCTCGGTAGACTCCTGCAGTTCATCGTTCCTGGAGAAGGAATAAGAGCAGGCTTTTCACCAATTGCGCCATGAAGGGGAAATCGAGCGTTTCCATGGTATCACAAGGGGTATGGTAATGGGGGTTCCGGTAGAAGGCGGAATCGGTCACCATGACGGCCCGGTAGCCCCGGTCCCAGAAGGGAGCATGGTCGCTCAGGCGCACCGACGGGATGAGCCAGCCGTTGAAGGGAACCGCCAGCGTGACCACGGGAAGATGGGGATTTTTCCGAAAGGCCGTCTCCATGGCCCGGACCAATCCTTTGGACCGACCGTTGCCGACGATACCGATGAAGTCCCCCCGATCCGGATAGTTCTTGAATCGAAGGGGCCAGGGATAGTTCTGACATCCCGGACTCCGGCAGGTATAGCCCACCATCTCCAGGCAAATCATGGCATCCAGGCGCTCACCGTTTTTGCGGGCGTTTCGGGCCCGAACCCGGCTGCCCATGGCCCGGGTGCCGTAGGCCGGTGGCTCTTCCAGGGCGAAGGCCGCAAACTGAACCGCAGGGGCCAAACCCCCATGGGCGCCGAAGGACGCGAAGAGGCGGGCCGTTTCCAGAAGAACCGCCACGGCGCTGGCGTTGTCGTCGGCCCCCACGGTGCCCGCCACCGAATCGTAATGGGCGCCCACCAGGATCCGCTTCCGCGACCCTCGGGCCGGGACTTCCGCCAGGATGTTCGCCACCCTGTGCCCCTCGAATTCATAGGGCTCCTCCACCGGCTCCAACCCGGCCTGTCGGAACACGTTGGCGATGTAGTGCGCCGCACGGAGGTGTCCCTCCCAGTCGGCGACACTGCGCTCTCCGATTTCCACCGTGAGCACGCGAACATGCTCGCAAAGGCTCCGCTCCACGCAAGCCAGGTCCAGCTCATTGAGATGGCCGACCGCCATGGGGTTCTCCTCGGTTGGCGAGAGGACGAGAGAGCTGAGGAAAAAAAGCAGAAAGAAACATTTGTTCATTAGCTCGGTTTCTTTGGCATCTTCCGGCCGGTTTGTGAATTTCCTTGCATAATGGCGAGACTCTCGCTAGAAGAATCGGTCGTTGAAACTCAAACGCGAGCGCGCCTTCCCCCTCCCTATGCGGATGCGAGTGCGAAAACGAGACCGGAAACGGAGATGCCCATGAGCCGCAACCACCCTGCCGTTTTCAGAGATCCCGACGCGTGTACCGATTATATCCTATCCAAGGTGGGGAAGAACATCGTCCTCGGGCTGGCCCTGGGATTGGGCAAGCCCAACCATCTGGCCAACGCCATCTTCAATCGCGCCCGGCGCGACCCGTCCCTACGGCTCAAGATCATTACGGCCATCACGCCGGAAGTGCCCGGGTGGTCGTCGGATCTGGAGCGGCGCTTTCTCCAGCCCATTCTGGAACGGGTCTTCGGCGGTTATCCTCCCTTGGAGTATGCCCTGGCGGTGAGGCGAAACAACGTGCCGGAAAATATCCAGGTCTGCGAATTCTTTTTCCGTCCCGGCGCCTTCATGAACCACGAGCATGCCCAGCTCAATTACATCAGCACCAATTACACTCACGCCGTGCGGGATCTCATGGACAACGGCATCAATGTGGCCGCGCAGCTGGTGAGCGCCGAACGGCGGCCCGACGGCCGGGAGAGCTATTCTTACAGCTGCAACCCGGAAGTGGCGCTGGATCTGGTTCCCGCCATGAGGCGGGCCGAAAGGGAAGGGCGTCCCGTGGCCATCGCGGCCCAGGTGAACCGCAATCTTCCCTACATGTACGGAGATTCGGAAGTGGATCCGTGCGAGTTCGATGCGGTGCTGGATCATCCCGACTACGAGTTCCCGCTGTTCGCACCCCCCAAGGAATCGGTGAGTACCCAGGATTACATGATCGGCCTCCTCGTGAGCAGCCTGGTTCGCGACGGGGGAACCCTGCAGATCGGCATCGGCTCTCTGGGCGATGCCATCGCCTATGGGCTCATTGCCCGTCACGAGCACAACGAGCGCTACCAGGAGCTGCTTCGACGCGCCGGAATCCTGGATCGTTTCGGCCAGTCGGTCCAAAGGTATGGCGGCACGGAACCCTTTCGGGAGGGCCTGTACGGTTGTACGGAGATGTTCGTGGACGGCTATGTGCACCTTATGAGGCATGGCATTGTCAAGCGCAAGGTCTACGACCATCCCGTAATCCAACGGCTGGTGAACGAGGGGAGACTCAAGGAAGAGATCACCGCCGCAGTCTTGGACGAACTTTTGGGGGCCGGCGCCATTTCCGCGAAGCTGACGGAAGAGGATGCGACCTTGCTGGGGCGATTCGGAATCCTCTCGCCCGAATGGCGTTGGGAGGAAGGGGAGCTTACCAACGGAACGCTTCGCATCCCGGCGGACCTGAACGATGCCAAGGCGAGGCGCGAGCTGGAAGCGCACTGTCTGGGCGAACGGCTGCAAAACGGGGTGGCCGTTCACGGAGGCTTCTTCATCGGCCCCCGCAGCTTTTATCAGGCCCTGCGTGACATGGCGCCCGAGGAAAGGCGGCTCATCAACATGACGGCCGTCACCTACATGAACCACCTCTACGGCGACGAAGAGCTGAAGGCCCTGCAGAGGCGCCACGCCCGCTTTGTCAACACGGGCCTTATGGTCACCCTGGGAGGCGCCATCGTCTCCGACGGCTTGGAAGACGGTCGGGTGATCAGCGGCGTGGGCGGTCAGTACAACTTCGTCTCCCAGGCCCACGCCCTTCCGGGAGGACGCTGCATCATCATGATCCGAAGCACCCGGGGAAGCGGACGCCACACCACTTCCAACGTGGTCTTCAACTACGGTAACATCACCATTCCCCGGCACCTGCGGGATATCGTGGTCACCGAATACGGCATCGCCGACATCCGTGGAAAGACGGACCGGGAAGTGGCGGAAGCCCTTGTCCGGATCGCCGATTCCCGCTTCCAGGACGAGCTGGTCAGGCAGGCCAAGGCGGCCCGGAAGCTCCCGGCGGACTACCAAATTCCAGACGCCTATCGTCAAAACGTGCCCGAAAGGCTGGAAGCCGAACTGGAACCTTTCAGGAAACAGGGGCTTTTCGGACCATTTCCCTTCGGTACGGATCTCACGGACCAGGAACTCATCCTGGCCAAGGCCCTGCGCCATTTGAAGGACGCCACCAACGGCAACAAGGGGAAGCTCCTCCAGCTGAAGCCCCTGCTGGCCAGTCTGGCTCCGCCCGCGGAAGCCAAGCCCTACCTGGAACGGCTCGGTTTGGAAGCCCCCAAGGACGCCAAGGAGAAGATCTTACAGCGGCTGGTCACCCACGCCCTGGCGGCCACGGGAGCTGTTTGAGGGAAAGGGTAAAAGGCTAAAGGGTAGAGGGCAAAGGTAAAAGGTTAAAGGGGAAAGGGCTTGGGCGCGTCAGGAAGGGGGGACGGGGGGCTGTAAAGCCTCCCGGGCCTGAATCTTGGCGTCCAAAAGTTCAACGGCGGAAACGCCCCACAGCCGTCACACAAGAATTCCATTGATCCCGCTTTCGATCCCTCGTTAAGTTTTCGACAAAGCACGGCCGCAGGCGGTCCCCATGGGAGTCGGCGGCCGAAAGTAGCACTCGGCAGCTTACGGGCGTTCCAAGGCCGCGCGCCGGTGAGCATAGGGGGAAAGACATGGAAAGCGGGATGCGGGTGGAAAGGGATTCGCTGGGTGAGGTGCGGGTGCCGGAGTCTGCCTACTATGGGGCGCAGACGCAGCGGGCGGTGGAAAATTTCGGTCTGGGCAACGTGACCATGCCCCGGGAGTTCCTGCGTGTTCTCGCTCTTATCAAGGAAAAGGCCGCGCGGGTTCACGGAAAGGAAGGGCGGCTGGATCCGGCGATCGCCGAAGCCGTCGCTCGGGCCGCCCGCGGGGTGAAGGACGGGCTTCACTGGGACCAGTTTCCCGTGGACGTCTACCAGACGGGATCCGGCACGTCCACCAACATGAACATGAACGAGGTGATCGCCGGCCGTGCCAATGAAATCCTTACGGGGCGGCGGGGAGGGCGGGATCCTGTCCATCCCAACGACCACGTGAACCTGGGCCAGTCGAGTAACGACGTCATACCCACAGCCATCCGCATGGCGGCCTGGATAGCGGTGAAAGACCGGTGCCTTCCGGCGCTCAAAGGCCTCCATGAGGTATTGAGGGAAAAGGCCTCTCAGTTTCGCGACGTGGTGAAAATCGGCCGCACCCATCTCCAGGACGCCCTCCCCGTGACGCTGGGCCAGGAATTTTCCGGCTACGCGCGGCAGGTGGAGCTGGGGATCGAGAGACTGCAAAGCCTGGAGGCGCGCCTTTGCGAGGTGCCTCTGGGTGGAACGGCCGTGGGCACCGGCGTGGGAGCGCCTCCGGGGTTCGCCCGGGCCGTCCTGGACGAGATCAACCGGGAGACCGGCTGCCGGTTTCGGGAAGCGGCGGATCACTTCGAAGCCCAGGGGGCGCAGGACGTCCTGGTGGAAGCCAGCGGCATGGTGCGAACGGTGGCCGTGAGTCTTGCGAAAATCGCCAACGACATCCGATGGCTCGGGTCCGGCCCCCGATGCGGCCTGGGCGAGCTGCGTCTTCCAGAACTTCAGCCGGGATCTTCCATCATGCCCGGTAAGGTGAACCCGGTCATTCCTGAGGCCGTGATCCAGGCCTGCGCCCGCATCGTGGGTAACGATCAGACCCTGGCCCTGGCCGGGCAGGGCGGGGTCTTCGAACTGAACCTCATGCTCCCCCTCATGGCCCATACCCTGTTGGAATCCCTCGGCCTGCTGGCCAATGCCGCCCGGGCGCTGGCCGAGCGCTGCGTGGCGGGAATCGAGGCGGACCGGGTGCGCTGTGCATCCATGGTGGAACAAAGCCTGGCCCTGGCCACTTACCTGGTGCCCCTGGTGGGATACGACCGGGCGGCCGAGGTGGCCAAGAAGGCCCACAGGGATGGGATCACCGTTCGGGAGGCGGCCCTGGCCCTGGGAGTGGCCAGCGCAGAAGACCTGGATCGAGCCTTCCGGGAGTTGGTCCCCGGAACGGGTTTCTGACGCCTTTCTCGTCAAAGGCCTGACGAAACCGGCATGGGAAAGGACCCTTCGGCCGTTTGCCGATCAGATCCTGGCGGTGCCATCGGCACAACAGCCCGAAGACATCGACGCGTGCCGCGGGCGGAAATGTGCGACCTGGGGAAAAATCGGACCAATACCCGGAAAATTGTGCCGCGCGGGGAGGTCTCCTCCAACGATCCCATGCGCTTTCTTGTGCCTCCCACAACACATCCAAACCACGATGCGTCACGTTAAAGACCTTTTGGCGTCTCTTTGCGCTCATCTGCGGTTCTCTTTCACATTTGAGTTACAGTCCTAACAGTCATGGCTCCCCTTGCGCCACCCCGCATGGATGAAAGAGCGGGCCGGATCAAGGGCATTTGTCAGAACGCCGCAATATGCCATTCTCTATGAGTCATTGCGCGCCCATTGCATTGCCGGGCACCCTCATTGCGGCCTTCGCAGTTCCTGCAACTAAAAGGATTTGCGTTTATTCTCGTTCATTTGCGGTTCTCTTTCGCATTAAGTCGGACGATTCTTGCCTATCGCGAGGTTGCAGCGGGCGGGCGTAAAGCCCGCCCCTACGAAGGCAGAAGGAACTGAAGAGCAGGGGCGGGGTTTATCCCCGCCCAGGAATCGCGCGGAGCTAGGAAGAATAGAACGAAAGAATCGCTCCATCTGTGATACAAGGAGTTGCAGTCCGGATGGCGGATCGCCTGATTTTGCATGAAGTTTGCAATCGTCAAAGTCGGGCGAATCCCAACCGTTTCGACAGGGGAGGTCATCTTGGCGGTACAGTTCATAAAGAATCCCATCCCGAAGCCCTCGGTGGATCAAGGAGCGGTGGAACGGACCCGTGTGCTCACGAGGTCCATGGAACAACGGGTTTTCCAGCAGGTGTTCCAGGGAGAGCGGGGACTTGCGGTCGAGGCGCCTATGGGCTCCGGCGATGACGATTGGCGGATGCTCCAAGAATTGGGCGCCTCCACGCATGGCATGGACTCTGTGCGTGCCCGACTCTGTTCCATGAACGATCGGCAGCTTCAGGCGGCCATCGTGGCGGCCTATATCAAGGCGGCCGCCTTGGGTTCCGGTGGATCATCCTGGGGCGGTCCCGATTTTTCGGGGCTCTCCGCTCTTCCCCAGGATGCGAAACCTTCCCTTACGGGACCCGAGCCTCCAGACCAGGAGATCTCCTTGGACGATCAGCTCGACCTGGGCGCTCTTTCGTCCATCTTTGAATCGGGCGAAGACGGTGTGGGCGCCGTGGGATACGACAGCCGCGGCGGAACGTCCTACGGGATCTATCAATTGTCCTCCAAAACCGGCACCATGGACCGCTTCCTGGATTTTCTCAAGGAACGGGAACCGGCATGGGCGGCCCGGTTGGAGGCGGCGGGCCCTGCGGATACGGGAAGCCGAGACGGGCGGATGCCCAGAGTGTGGCGGCGAATCGCCCGGGAAGACCCGGATCGGTTCGCCGCGCTCCAGCATGCCTTCGTGCGGGAAACCCATTACGAACCGGCGGCTCAGGCGGTGGAAGCGGCCACCGGGATCGAAGTGGAGGGCCTTTCCCGGGCAGTGAAGGAGGTTCTGTGGAGCACGGCCGTGCAGCACGGTCCCCGACGGGCCGCCCGCTTCTTTGCCGGGGGCCTCAACCGGGCCAGGGCCAAGGATGGAACAGTTGATGAGGCGGCTCTGATCCGGGCCGTCTACCGATTTCGCGAGCGGACCAGCGGCGTTTTCGACGGATCCATTCGGCGGGCGCTCCTGAGCCGATTTTCCGAAGAAAAGAGGATGGCCCTGGCCATGCTTCGCGGCGACTCGGCGGAGGATCTTGCTTAGGAGCGAGTGGGGGAACTCTGCCAACCGTCACTCGCGCGCAAGCGTAACTTACCGGAAATCCTGGATCCCCGCTCCGCTTTCAAGCCGGGGACAAGCTTCGCGGGGATGGCGAAGGGCCACTGAACGGCACAAATCTACCCTTGACGGACAGGCTCCCAGGAGGCTGCCCGAAACGGACAAGGGACTCGACATCTTTCGTAGCCGCGGGGCTTCAGCCCCGCGGAAAACGGTCATCGGAATCTCTTGAAGTGATGGGGACTAAACCCAATACCCCATCCGACGTCCGGGGGCTTCCGGCGCAGCCCTGAAGGGCTGCGCTACGGGAAAAGCGCTGCGCCGTGGCGTTTACGGGCGGACTCCCGGGTAACTCGCGGAAAAGGGGCGGGAGGCCCCGTCAGTTCTGAAGTTCCGGAATATCCTTGAAATAATCGAGGGATTCCGGATTGGCCAGCGCGTCCTTGTTCTTCACCTCCTGGTTGTGGATCACCTTCCGTACGGCCAGTTCCACCTTCTTGCCGCTGATGGTGTAGGGGATGTCGGGAACGGCGATGATCTTGGCCGGTACGTGCCGCGGGGTGGTGTTTTCGCGGATGGCCTTCTTGATCCGGTTGATGAGCTCGTCGGTGAGCTCGTGGCCCTCCCGAAGTTTGACGAAGAGGATCACCCGCACGTCATTGTCCCAGTCCTGCCCCACCACCAGGCTGTCGAGCACCTCGGGGATGGTTTCCACCTGACGGTAGATTTCCGCCGTGCCGATGCGCACGCCGCCCGGGTTTAGGGTGGCGTCGGAACGGCCGTAGATGATCACCCCACCCCGCTCGGTGATCTCGATGAAGTCGCCGTGGTGCCACACGCCGGGATAGACCGAAAAATAGGCGTCCCGATACTTCTGTCCGTGCGGATCGTTCCAGAAATAGATGGGCATGGAGGGTGCCGCCGCCGTGCAGACCAGCTCCCCCTTTTGGCCGATGACGGGCCTTCCGTCCTCGTCCCAAGCCTCCACCTTCATACCAAGGCCGCGGCATTGGAGCTCTCCCGCATAAACGGGACCCATGGGGTTGCCCAGCGCAAAGCAGGAAATTATGTCGGTGCCTCCGGAAATGGACGAAAGGCACAGGTCTTCCTTGATGTCGCGGTACACGTATTCGAAGCTTTCGATGGAAAGGGGAGACCCGGTGGAAAGCACCGCCTTGAGGGGCGTGAGATCGTAGGTTTCCTTCGGTTTTACCCCCGCCTTTTCCACCGCGGCCAGGTACTTGGCGCTGGTGCCGAAGATGGTGATCTTTTCGTCCTGGGCCATCTGCCACATGGCGCCCGGATCCGGATAGAAGGGGGATCCGTCGTAAAGCAGGACGCGGGCGCCCAGGGCCAGGGAGCTCACCAGCCAGTTCCACATCATCCAGCCGCAGGTGGTGAAGTAGAAGATGGTGTCGTCGCGTTTGAGGTCGGTGTGGAGCCGCAGTTCCTTCAGGTGCTGGATGAGCGTACCCACCACGCCGTGGACGATGCACTTGGGTACTCCCGTGGTCCCCGACGAATACATGATGTAGAGAGGATGGTTGGCGGGAACCTGCTCGAATTCGATCTCCAGGCCGTCGTCCTTGGCCAGGAAGTCTTCCAGAAGCACGCCGTTTCGCACCCGACCCGGATCCGGCTTGGGATCCGTATAAGGCATGACCACCACCTTTTCGATGCTGGGAAGCTCCTTCAGGATCTCGGCGATCCTTGCCAGAGAGTCAAAGGTCTTCCCGTTGTAGTAGTAGCCGTCGGCGGTGAAAAGCACCCGCGGCTCGATCTGTCCGAAGCGGTCCAGAACGCCCTTGATGCCGAAGTCGGGCGAACAGGACGACCAGACGGCTCCCACGCTGGTGGCGGCCAGCATGGCGATGACCGTCTCAATCATGTTGGGAACAAACCCGGCGATGCGGTCGCCCGGCTGGATACCCATGTCTCTCAAGGACTTGGCCAGGCGGGCCACCCGGTCGTAAAGCTGCGCGTACGTGATGTGCCGGGTGGGTTGTCCTTCCCCCTTGAAACTCAGGGCGATGCAATCGTCCCGGTACCGGAGCAGGTTCTCGGCGAAGTTGAGGCGGGCTCCTTCGAACCAGCGGGCTCCGGGCAGCTTGGCCACGTCATCCACCACCTGGTCATAGGAGCGGCTGCAAAGGATGTCGCTGTAGTCCCAAAAGGTGGCCCAGAAGGTGGGAATTTCGGTGACGGACCACTCATAGAGCTCGTCGTAGGCTCGGAACGCCTTCCCATGTCGCTCGTTCACGTATTGCATGAAATGGTACATGTTGGAGTTTTGGATGCGTTCTTCGCTGGGTTTCCACAGGAGCTTGCTCATGGGTTGCCTCCCTTGCAGATGACGGTGAACAGGACCGGGCCTTCAAGCATCTGGATAACGGCGAATTATAGGAGCCGTTTCCAGCCGAGAGCGATGAACGGCGTGGCCGTCCGGGAAGTCATGGGGGGCGTACGGGCCGCCTGGAGCAGATCGGGAACCGGGAGAGGGCGCTCTTCGAACGGGAGTGGGGGAATCAGTCTGCTCTCTGTAAGGACTTTCCCTGTAAGGCCCCGTGGAGGAACCCTACAGGCGGCCGGATGATAGCAGGTTTCGCCAATGAACCAAAGTTTAAAATGCACAAACTTTCTCAATCAGAAGGCTTATCGAGCATTGTGAAGCCGGGCAACGACGTGTCCCGCAAAAAAGTCCGCATCCCGAATAATCGCCATTCGTGGGAGCGGGCTTGGCGGCGATCCCGGCCGCGGCCAGGTGTGCTCCCAGCAGGGACCCTAGGAGGTTGTCTGAAAACTCCGCCACCCGTCACTCCCGCGCAAGCGGGAGTCCATAACTTACTGGAAATTCTGGATCCCCGCTTTCGCGGGGATGACGAATGGGCGTTGAACGGCGCAAATCTGCCATTCTCGGACAGGCTCCTAGGAGGTTGTCTGAGAACGTCGCGGGCGACCTGTTTTCTCGTAGCTGCGGAGGAACCCCCGGCCGTCGGATAAACCATCGCGTATCTCCGGTCGCTTCATGGACTTACGATGACCCTTTCCGCGGGGCTAAAGCCCCGCGGCTACGAGGAGGACCAAAATTCTTCGGCCTTGTAAGTCGGAGAGCCATTGTCAGACAGCCTCCTAGGCCCATGTGCGTCTATCGGCGTTCATTGGCGGTTCCGTTTTGCATTAAAGTTCCGGCGGTCCGGAAGGGATGAGACAGATGAAGCGCAGAGGGGCCTCGGAGGTATTCTTGATCTGGTGGTCCTCATTGGGGGGAATGAAAACGGCATCGCCGGCTCGCACCGGCACCCAGTTTCCTTCCTTGAGAACGGCACCTTCGCCTTCATGAATGAAGATTTCGTGCTCCCAATCATGGGTATGGCGCGGGGTGTGGCCGTCGGGCTGAAGTTCGAAAAAGCGCATGCAGAACCTCTGAGCGCCGTCTTCCTTGCCGATGAGAACACGCCCGGCCACGCCTTTGGCCACGTCGTTGTCGAAGACCGTCGGTTCCACGTCCTTGTAGGATTGAATCTTCATGGAAAGCTCTCCTCGCCAGCTTGATGAAAACATTGATACGGTCAATCCGCACCCGCTTCGCCCGCTCACCATAAGCCGATTTTCCGTGCCGTTTCAAGGGGCTTTCGTGGGCGGCCGCCGAATAAGGTGGTTTGCCGGCTAAGGATTTCCTACAATGGAAGCCAAGGTGCGGAGATGCCTAGCGGGGGAGACCAGTGAAGACCGTCTCGTTCGACACGAAAGCCAAGGAAGTGCTCCGGCGGGTTCACGTGAACATGCCATGGAGATTCCTGGGGGATTATTGGGATCTGATCCTGAGGGAAGCCATTCATCTGGAGCTGGGCTTTTCCGGCGAAGAGCTGGACGGATTGGACCTGCGGAGAGTGGAAAAGACGGCCGCCGATCTTCGCGCACACGGCTGCCGACTGACAATCCATGGTCCTTTCTGGGAATTGTGTCCGGGCAGTCAGGACCCTCTCATCCGCCAGGTGACGCGCCTGCGGTTGCATCAGTTGGCGGACGTGGCGGAGGTGGTGCGGCCGCTACAGGTGGTCTGCCATACGGGATATGATCCCCGCCATCATCGCACCCAAACCCGGGCATGGCTGGATCGAGCCCAACAAGTGTGGGAACCTGTGTTAAGACGGCTGGAGGGAATCGGGATTCCCCTGTGCCTGGAAAACGTCTGGGAGGAGGGCCCGTCGATCCACCGGGAGATCTTCGACCGGTTGCCGAGTCCCTTTCTGGGATTTTGCTTCGATGTGGGCCATCAGCACTCCTTTTCCGGTGCTTCGGTTTCCGTTTGGTGGGGAGCCTTGGAGGAGAAGATCCTGGAGGTTCATCTGCACGACAATCAAGGAGACTTGGACGAGCATCTCCCGGTGGGCCGGGGGGCCGTCGATTTTGACGACCTTTTTCGAAGAATCGGGGCACTGGATTCCGCGCCGGTACTGACGGTGGAACCCCATACCTTGCCGCACCTGGTGGAAACGGTGAACGCGCTCACGGCCTGGCTGGGTGAATGTGAAAGAGAACCGCGGATGAACGCCAAGAGAGGCACATGATTCTTTTCGGCCGTAGGAGTGGCGTTGGCCGCGATAAGGAAAACCGAAAATCGACCCCGATGGGAATTGGCGGGAGGACGCAAGGGTTTTCTTGATCCTTGAGAAAGGGAAACAGGGAGGCGGACCATGGCGATCGTGGAGGTGAGTGTGGTGCCCCTGGGAACGGGCGACACCAGCTTGAGTTCCTACGTGGCGAAAGCTGTAAAGATCGTCGAAGAGAGCGGCCTGGAATACGAATTGACAGGCATGGGAACGATCCTCTATGGAAAATTGGACGACATCTTACAGATCGTACGGCGCATGCACGAAAGCTGTTTCGAGCGGGGCGCTCGCCGGGTTCTGACCCATCTACGAATCGACGACCGCAGGGACAAGCCCAGCTCTCCCCGGGAAAAGGTGGACTCCGTGCGGAAGAAGCTCATTGGGGAACCCCAAGAGGAAGGAGCGTCATGAAGGCATTGGTGGAATATCTGGTCAAGGCCATGGTGGATCATCCGGACAAGGTTCTCTTGGCTCAGCGGACTCAGGATCAGTCCATTCATCTGGAGCTGTCGGTGGCTCCCGACGATATGGGTCAGGTGATCGGTCGGAATGGAAAGACCATCCATGCCGTGCGGACGGTAGCTCAAATGGCCGCCGCCAGCAAGGACTGCAAATGCCGGCTTGAGTTGTTGGGATGATGGGCTGCACCGCCCCGGGTCCTGACGGCTGGAAAAAGAGTCGGGGAAGGGGTGCCAAGGGGCCGTGAAGTGCTTAATATGGATGCATGTGCTTGCAAGCACAGGGTTGTGTCATTGATGGCTGTTGCAGGCGATGACGTTCCGCAACGGAACCCACACAACAGACGAGGAATGCGGAGGAGTGGTGATGTCCGGCTTGTTTAAGGAAGTGCCTGTGGAAGAACTTCGCGGGTATGTGGATCCGGGGTCCCTTCCCTTTGAGCACACGGGAGCGCTGGAGCCGTTGGAAGAAGGCGTGGTGGGCCAGGAACGGGCCATCGACGCCATCAAGTTCGGCATGGGGATGAAGGAAAAGGGCTACAACATCTACATAGCGGGGCCCGGCAAGGCGGGACTTACCTACATCGCCAGGACGTTTCTGGAAGAGCAGGCGAAGAAGGAGCCGACCCCCCCGGACTGGTGCTACGTCTACAATTTCAAGCAGCCCGATGAACCCAAGAGCCTCAAGTTGAGCCCCGGCCGCGGCAAAGAGCTCAAGAAGGACATGGAGGAGTTCATCCACACGCTCCAGGCCAAGATCCCGGAGGTGTTCGACAGCGACGATTATCGCGCCAAGGAAGCGGAGGTGCATCAGGCCTTCGAACGGCGCCGGCGGGAGATCATCGACGAACTGTCGGAAATGGCCAAGGAGGAGGGCTTCATCCTGCAGTTTTCCCAGGTGGGCATGGTGATCATCCCGGCCAACAAGGAAGGCCAGCCCATGGGCCAGGAGGAGCTCAGCGAGCTGAGCGAAGAGGAGAAGAAGGCCCTTCGGGAAAAGAGCGACGAGCTCCAGGAAAAGATGAAGGCGGCCATCAAACGCATCCGTGAGGCGGAGACGGAATTCAAGGAAAAGCACGCCAAGCTGGATAACGAGATCGCGCTCTTCGTGGTGGGCCAGCTCATCGAACACTACCTGGAAAAGTACGAGAACGAACCGGACGTTCTCGACTACCTGAAGGCGGTGCAGGAAGACATCCTGGAAAACATCGACGATTTCAAGAAGAAGCCGGAAGGCCAGCAGCAGATGGGTCCCTTTCCGGTGCAACCCAAAGAGGCCGCCTTCCGAAAATACGACGTGAACGTCCTCATCGACAATTCGGAAACGGAAGGGGCGCCGGTGGTCATCGAATCCAATCCGGCCTACCCCAATCTTTTCGGAAGCATCGAACGCCAGGCGTGGTTCGGTGCACTCTTCACCGACTTCACGATGATCAAGCCCGGTGCGCTCCACAAGGCCAACGGCGGATACCTGGTGATGAAGGCACTGGATCTTCTCAAATGGTATCTCTCCTGGGAGGCCATCAAGCGAGCCCTTCGCGACGGCGTGATCAAGATCGAAGACCTGGGGGAACTCTACGGGATCTTCAGCACCCGCACCATCCGCCCCGAACCCATCCCCATGGACGTGAAGATCGTCCTGACCGGCGATCCGTACCTCTATCACCTTCTCTACATCTACGACGACCGGTTCCAGAAGCTCTTCAAGGTCAAGGCGCACCTGGACGACCAGATGGACCGCAAGGACGAGGCCGTTCTGCAGTGCGCCCGCATGATCAGCCGGTTCTGCCAGGAAAACAAGATCCGGCACCTGGATCGCTCCGGCGTGGCCCGCGTGCTGGAATACAGCATGGAGGTGACCGGGGACCGCGATAAACTGAGCCTGGAACTGGGCGATATCAGCGATCTCTTGCGGGAAGCCAACTACTTCGCCGGGCTGGAAGGCGCGGATTTCATCGGGCGGGAACACGTGCACCAGGCGATCCAGAAGAGGATCTATCGATCGAACCTCATCGAGGAACGCATCAAGGAACTGGTCAAGAAAGATATCTTCTGGGTGGAGACCACCGGGGAGAAGGTGGGCCAGGTCAACGGCCTGTCCGTCCTCATGACCGGAGACCACGAATTCGGAAAGCCCAACCGCATTACGGCCACCGTGTCCGTGGGCCGCGAAGGGGTGGTGGCCATCGAGCGGGAATCGAAGCTGAGCGGCAACATCCACACCAAGGGCGTCCTGATCCTTTCCAGCTTTCTCAAGGAGCGCTTCGCCCACAACAAGCCCATCTCGCTCACAGCCTCGCTTTGCTTCGAGCAGAGCTACGGCATGGTGGACGGAGACAGCGCGTCCAGCACGGAACTCTACGCCATCCTGAGCGCCCTTTCCGGAGTTCCCATCAAGCAGGGAATCGCCGTCACGGGGTCCGTCAGCCAGAAGGGCGAAATTCAGCCCGTGGGCGGCGTGACCCAGAAGATCGAAGCCTTTTTCGACATTTGCGCCCACAAGGGCCTCACGGGCGACCAGGGGGTGATCATCCCGGAAAAGAACGTGCGGAACCTCATGCTGAAGCAAGAGGTGGTGGACGCGGTCAAGGAAGGCAAGTTCCACATCTGGCCGGTGTCGCGGATTGAGGAGGGCATCGAGATCCTGACGGGCGTACCCGCCGGAGAGCTGCAGCCGGACGGGACGTATCCCGAGGGAACCATCTTCCGCAAAGCCGACGACCGGCTGCGGGAGATCGCCGAGATCGTCAAACAGTTCGGAAAGGACGAAAACGGCGGCGCAAAGGGCGCCTCCGACGAAGGAAACGCGGGAGGATGTCCCACCTGCGACCGGTAATTCCAGGAAGTTACGCCGGCTCATGTGCAGGCGGATCCTGCAGGAAAGGGTCGCCGGGTTCCGCCCGGCGACCGGAAAAAGTCCTTCTCGACGGTCTTTGGGGACTGCCCGGTGGCGCCATGGATGACCTCTTTTCTCGTGGCGCAGCCCTTTAGGGCTGCGGAAGGCTGCCGGGCGTCAGATGTACCATCGGGTATTTCCCACATCACAGGGGCATAATGACCATCTCCCGCGGGGCTGAAGCCTCGCGCCTACGAAGGGAATACAACCCCCGGCCTCTGGAGCCGGAGGCCATTCTCGGACAGCCTCCTAGGCTTCGCCGGCCCGGCGGCGGCTCTGTTCCGAAAGAAGGGCGTAGGCGGCGTTCATGGCCTGGAGGACCGTCTCGGAATGGGGCCCTTCCGTGTCGATCCGGCACAGGACGCTTTCAGGAAGATCATCGGTGGGTTCGTACGTTTCCAGGAAGCCCCGAAGGTGGTGGAAACGGGCGTCGGAATCGGTCTTTTTGGTTTCGCGGGCCCGGAGCCGGTCTTCCAGGACGGCCGTGGAACACCGGCATTCCAAAAAGACGACGGAGCAGCCCATGTCTTCGGCAAGCCGCAGGGCTTCCCGGCGCCACTTGGCCTGCGAAAAGGTGGCGTCCAGGATAACGGATCGACCGGAACGCAGCCGCTCGTGGGCCAGGGAAAGGATCCGGGCGTAAACCCGTTCCTTCTTTTCCGGCCGGTACAACCCCTCACCGAAGGAGGCGGCCGAAGCGGAGGGCTCGGTGGAGTCCAACAGTTCCCGGCGAACCCGATCGGAATGGAGGGCATCGATTTCCAGAAGCGACGCCAGGGAACGAGCCAGCTTCGATTTTCCCGAGGCCGGCAGTCCGCAGCAGATCCACAAGGTGGGGGTGGCGAAGTGGACGGCGTGCCGGTAGGCCTGCTGGAGATACCGCTGGGCCGACTCAATGAGTGAGGCGCGTTCCGCCTCCCCCATTTGATCCGCGCGAAGGCAACAGACCTTGACGCGAACCATGGCCCGGTAGCAGGCGTAGAAATCGAGCAGGCGGTAGAGGCCGGGGTCTCCGGCCTCTCTCACGTAGGCGGCCAGAGTGCGCCGGCTCCAATGGGCGGCCCCGGCCAGATCCAGATCCATGTGGAGAAAGGCCAAGTCGGCGGCCGTATCGCCGTATCGAAACCGATCGTTGAATTCGATGCAGTCAATGATCTGCAGGGTTTCGGCAAAATAGATGTGGTCGGGGCGAAGATCGCCGTGTCCGTCGCAGATTCTTTCCTGGGAGATGCGGTCCAGGAAGAGCCTGGTGTGATGGCTCAAGAAGTGTCGGGCCACGGTTCGGATGAATTCCCAGCGCTCCCGGTCCAGCCAGGTACCCGCGAACCGTTCCGTTTGCGCGAAATTTTCCTCCACGTTGTAGGAAATGATCTCGGGGGTTCCGAAGCGGTCGATCTCCCGGCTGCGTTGGGCATTCCTATAAAAGGATGCCAAGCGGTCCCCCAAGGCTTCCATAGCCCCGGAAGGAATCCTGCCGGACGAAAGACGGGCTTCCAGGCTGTCTTGCGGGTCCAGTTGGCGCATGCAGACGGCGTATTCCACGTCCCGGCCGGGGCCGTCCAGGCTGAGCCGGCCGCTCTCGTCCATCCGGACGGCCGCCACCCCCAGGTAGACGCCGGTGCTGAGACGCTGATTGAGCCGGACTTCCTGGGAGCAAAACCGACGCCGATCTTCCAGGCGGCTGAAGTTCAGGAAGCCGAAGTCCACCGGCTTTTTCAGCTTGTAAACCTTTCGGCCCGTCAGGAAGACCGCGGAGATGTGAGTGTCGATACGTCGCAGCTCAGAGACGGGATGAGGGTAGAAGGCGGGATCGGAAAACGCTTCACAGACTCTCTCGAACGCAGGCATGGACCGATCCATGGTGCCCTCCCGGTACCAGCCACAGGCTGTCAATGCCGACGGAAGAATCGAGTGTTCGCGGGCGTCTCAAGTCCGATAGCGCTCGATGAAGGCGTAGGCGCTGTGGTTGTGGATGGATTCGAAATTTTCCACGTCCACCTGGAACCAGGTGATGTTCGAATTCTGCTTCAGCTCATAGGCCACATCGCGGACCACGTCCTCCACGAACTTGGGATTTTCGTAGCCCTTTTCGGTCACATACTTTTCGTCGGGCCTTTTCAGCAGGGAGTAGACCTCGCAGGAAGCGGCCTCCTCCACGATGCGCACCAGATCCTCGATCCACATGAACTTCTTGAAGCGCACCGCCAGGCGGGCCATGCCCCTCTGGTTGTGGGCGCCGTGGTCGCTGATTTCCCGAGAGCAGGGGCAAACGGTGGTGATGGGAACGTTCACCTCCACCACCAGGTCGTAGCCGTCCTGGTGGCTCAGCGACCCCGAAACCCGGCACAGGTACTCCATGAGCCCGGACGTTCCGGTGACGGGGGAGGCCTTCTCGATAAAGTAGGGGAAGGAGATTTCCAGGTGGGCCGACTGGGCGTTGAGCCGCTCCTGCATGGCCTCCAGGATCTTGGAAAACTCGCGAATATCCAGGTGACCGTAGAACTCATTGAGAATCTCGATGAAGCGGCTCATGTGCGTGCCCTTGAACTTGCGCGGCAGGTTCACGTACATGTTGATGCTGGCCACCGTGTGCTGGACGCCGTTCTTTCGGTCCATGACGGTGATGGGGTAGCGGATGTTCTTCACCCCGACCTTGTCGATGTTGATGTTGCGATGGTCGTATTGACTCTGAACGTCGATCATGGGCCACGTCGCTTGGTCTAGGGCTGTTGCAGCTCGGTCAGTTTCCGGGCGATTTGGGTGAGGGCCTCACGAGTCTTTTCGGCGGTCTCTTCGGCAAAAACCCCGGCCAGGTCCGCTTCGATAATGGCTTCGTCGTAAGGAATGAAGCCCAGGAAGACGTATCCGGGCAGCTGCTCCTGGAGGAAGGCCGCATCGCGCTCGCTTCGGATCTTGTTGCCCACCACGTAGAGGCTGGCGATGCCGATGTCTTTGGCCAGTTGATCCACCTTGAGCGCCGTCTCGATGCTTCGCCGCCCGGGTTCCACCACCACGATGAGCGCGTTGACGGCCCGGGAGGTGCCGCGGCCCAGGTGCTCGATGCCCGCCTCCATGTCCATGACCACCACTTCGTCGCGTCGAAGGATCAGGTGGTGCACCAAGTTCTTCAAAAGGACGCTTTCCGGGCACACACACCCGGTCCCGCCCTTCTTCACGCCGCCCATGACCATGAGGCGGATGCCGTCGCCGCAGGGAACCGCCACCTTTTCGGGCAGGTCGTCCACTTGGGGGTTCATCTTGAAAAAACCGCCGAAGCTTCCCGGAACGGATTCGGTGCGCTCGGCGATGAGCTGCTTCATCTGTGAGATGGGAACCAGTTCACCGGCGTCTTGAATTCCCAGGGCGTGACCCAGGTTGGCGTCCGGGTCGGCATCGATGGCCAGGACCGATTTTCCTTGAGAAGCGAACCAACGCGCCAGAAAAGCCGAAAGGGTGGTCTTTCCCACGCCGCCTTTGCCGCTCACTGCGATCTTCACAACACACTCCTTAATTCCAACCCGGTTTCCATGGGATCCGATCCCACTCCTAACGTTATGGGCCTTGTAATACTTTCGGGACCCGGTTGCAATCCCCAATGCTCCGCCTGGGCGGCCGAAGGAAGGGAGTTTGGGGCCGGCGGGCGGGGAAATGCACAAACGCCCTTTATGAATTGTCCTTTGCTGACGATTAGATAAATTAGGTCGCTTTGTGGCTGTGTTCATGAGATGGGGTCGTGTGGAATGGGGGGTTAAGGCACGTGGGCTGGCTGAAATATCTGAGAACCCAGGCGATGTTCCTCTGTGTGATCATGATCCTTGTGCCCGTGTCCCTTCTGGGCACGCTTTCCTACATGAAGGCCAAACGGCTCGTTCAGAGTCAATTGCAGGAGGACAATTTCCGCCTCGTCCAGGAAGCCAGGGATCTCTACATAGACGCCTATTTTCGGAAGATGGAGGAAGACACGGAGGCGTTGGCGCGGAGAGTGGACTTGCTTCGTTTCCGTGAGGATGAGTCCTTCCGCGAAGCCCTCTTTCGGGACTGGGAGCTGTTTCGGTACGTGAACCCGCACGTGGCGTATGTCTATGTGGGAACGGAGGACGGACGGCTGCTTGTAAGTCCTCACTACACGCCGCCCCAAGGCTTTCGCATCACCCGTCGTCCCTGGTACCGTGCGGCCGTGGAAAACAAAGATCGGGTGGCCTGGACCGTCCCCTACGAGGAGGCCAAGACAGGGGTATTGCATGTGTCGGCTGTCAGGTACCTTCCCGCGCCGGACGGCCATCCGGCGGGGGTTTTGGTGACGGACATCAGCCTGGCGGAGCTGACGCGGCTTCTCAGGAACCTGGTCGCGGGCAAAAACCTGTCGCTCTGGCTCATGACGGATCGTAGAGACGTGCTGGTCCACCTGTCGCCGGAAACAGGGGAAACCGCGGAACTATCGCGTTCATGGGCGAACATGTTGCGCGCGTCCCGACAGGGATCTTTCCTGTGGGAAGCGTCGGGCCGGCGTTGGTTCGTCTATTACGTGACCACCGCCGGACCGGGTTGGAAATTGATCACGGCCATGCCTGTGGGGGAAGTGGATCGGAAGGCTGCTCCCATCAAGCACCTCACGGTGTATGTGGCCGTGGTTTCGGCCCTGCTCGCGGCTCTGGGGGCGTACGCTGCCACGCGTCGCTTTCTGATCGGACCTGTCCTGGCCCTGGTTTCCCAAACGGAACATATCAGTCGGGGGGATCTTGATGTGGAAGCCAGGGTCCGGGGTGCCCGGGAGTTCCAATGGTTGTCGGAGGCGGTGAACCGCATGCGGTTGACCATCCGGGAGAAGATGGACGGCCTCCGGGCGGCGCGCGAGGCCGCGGAGCTCTCGGCTAGGGCCAAGGGCGAGTTCCTGGCCAACATGAGCCACGAGATCCGAACCCCCATGAACGGCATCATCGGGTTCTGTCATCTGCTGACCCAAACCGATCTCACCGGACGACAGCGGGAATACTTGGAAAAGCTCAAGGGGCAGGCCCACCACCTGCTCGGGATCATCAATGATGTGCTCGACTTTTCAAAAATCGAAGCGGGGAAGGTACACCTGGAGCAGGTTCCCTTCCAGGTGGAAAAGCTGGTGGAAGATTTGATGAACATGTTCGAGCCAACGGCGCGGTCCAAGGGCTTGGAGCTCCTGGCGCAGATCGGCTCCGACGTGCCCCTGGAACTGGTGGGCGACCCGCTGCGAGTGAATCAGGTGCTGATCAACCTCACCGGCAATGCGGTGAAATTTACCGAGTCCGGAAGCGTGGTGGTGCGCATTGAGCGCGTGGCCGGGGAGGGCGGGAAAGATGTGGAAGTGCGGTTCTCGGTGGAGGATACAGGGATCGGTATGACCCCCGACCAGTTAAGCCGGGTCTTTGATCCGTTCTCCCAAGCGGACGGATCCACGACCCGCAAATACGGCGGCACAGGGTTGGGGCTGTCCATTTGCAGAGACCTGGTCCGACTGATGGGCGGAAAGATGACGGTGGAGAGTTGCCCAGGCGCCGGAAGCACGTTTTCTTTCACCGTACCCTTCTGCGTGAACGGGGAACGGCTGATGGAGCCGCCCGGGGACGTCCGAGGTTTAAAGGGCAGCCGCGTGCTGGTGGTGGACGACAACCCGGCCTCTCTTGAGATTGTCACAGGATATCTGGAAAATCTGGATTTTCAGGTCCAGGGCGCGATTTCGGGCCGGCGGGCCCTGGAAATGCTGGAAGGGCAGGCGGCGGGCTTTCAGATTCTCATCGTGGACTGGAAGATGCCGGACATGGACGGGCTGGAGACCCTGAGGCGCGCCCAAGAAAAGCATCTCGCTGAATCTTCGGTTATCATCATGGCCTCAGCCTACGATCTGGACGATCTGAAAAAAGACTTGGATGGTGTCCGGGTGGACGCGTTTCTGAACAAACCCTTCACCCCTTCCACCCTATTGGACGCCGTTATTACGGCCTATGCCAAGGATCGGCCCATCGGGGACATGTGCAGACCTGCGGAAGAGGAGACAAGGTCCCGATTCCGCAACCATCTGCGGGGAGCTCGGGTCCTGGTGGCCGAGGACAATCCCATTAACCAGCAGGTGGTCCGCGAGCTGCTTTCTTCCATGGGGGCTGTGGTGGAGATCGCCGGTGACGGGCGGGAAGCGGTGGAGAAGGTGCGTTGCGATCCCTACGACGTGGTGCTCATGGACTTGCAGATGCCTGTTCTGGATGGCCTGGAGGCCACGCGGATTCTCAGGGAGAAGCTGAGTCCCCGGGAGCTTCCCATTGTAGCCCTGACCGCCCACGCCGGGAGCGGGTTCCGGGAAAAGTGTCTGGAGCAGGGCATGAACGCCTTCATCACCAAGCCCTTCAACCCTGAGGAGCTCTTTGAAGTTGTCTGCCGGCACCTGAAGGATCCCAGCGGGAGCAGGGAGGCGGACAACTGCGCGCCGGGTTTCGCGAGCCCACCGATCGGAATCGGAGGGAAGGGGCTGGATCTGGCCGGTCTGCAGGGGATCGATCTCGATCGTTTGTCTGCCAGCCTTGCGGGAAACCGGTCCCTTATGGTGCGGCTGCTTCACGACTTCTGCATCTCTTTTGAAGGAGCCGCGGATGAAGTGCTTTCAGCTATGGCCGCCGGAGATGAGGAGGCGGCTCGACGCACGGCCCATTCCGTCAAGGGCACGGCCGGCAACCTGGGTGCCACGGCTTTGTCCGAAGCGGCCGGTGCCTTGGAAAAGGCGCTGGCGCAGAGGGATTCGCGCTGGAGAGAATTCCATGGAGTTTTCACGCGGGAGCTTCGTCAGGTGCTCGAAAATCGAATGGCGCTACAAAAATGGTTGTCCGCGGAGGCGGGCGAGATCACCAGGGACGTTCCGGAGCCGCTTTCGAGACCACCCGCTGATGTGCATGAGAGATTGGCAGAGGTGCGAAAGGCGGCATTGGAGGCCAGCTTCCGGGCTGGCCAGGTGGCTCGGCGCAATCTCGAGGAACTAAGGGCATGGGCGCCGGAAGTCGTGCAAGTCATGGAAGCGTTGGACAGATTCGACTTCGAGGGTGCGTTGAAGGAGATGGAGGAGTTGGAGAAAAGGCTTTCGGGAGGGAACGTCTGATGGGGCGAATATTGATTGTTGATGATATGCCGGTGAGCATCAAAGTCTTGGGCGAATTCTTGAGCCAGGAATACGAGGTGGCGGTGGCCACCAGCGGCCGTCAAGCCTTGGAGAGCGCAGATCGGAATCCTCCCGATCTTGTCCTTATGGATGTGGTGATGCCGGAGATGGACGGGTTCGAGGTTTGCCGGCGGCTACGGCAAAATCCCAAGCTGGTCGGAGTTCCGGTCATCTTCCTGACGGCGTTGGCCGACAGCGATGACGTGGTGAGGGGATTCGAGGCCGGAGGCCAGGACTACATTCTGAAGCCCTACAAGAAAGGAGAGGTACTCCTTCGGGTGAAAACCCACATGGAACTGAAGCTGGCCAAGGAAAAGCTGGATCAGTACGCGCAGGAACTGGAACGGAAAAACAAGGAACTTCAGCAGGCGATGGAAGAGATCCGGACGCTGCGCGGAATCCTGCCCATCTGCTCCTACTGCAAGAAAATACGAAACGACGAGGGCTACTGGGATCAGGTGGAATCATACGTTACCAAACACACCCACGCAGAGTTCACCCATAGCATTTGTCCGGACTGCCTCCAGAGATATTATCCTGCTGAGTGGGCATCCATACAGCAGCGAAAAGGTAGCGGGTAGGAAAGCGGACCCGTCGCTTGGCTATCGAGGTCTGACCTGCACGATTCTCGCAAAAAGGGCTCGATTATAGCCTTGGGGGATGGGCTTTTGGCCCAGGCAGATGGCCAGGAGATCCAGGTCGTCCAGGGTGAGGATCTGCTCCAGGTCCAGGAGGTCTTGGGCCGTGAGCTGATCGGCGTGTTCCTTCCAAAACCGCATGAGGATGAGCTCCAGCTCCTGGGTGGCCCGCCTGCGGCACAGGTAGTGGAGCTTTCGTTTCAGGTATTCCAAGGATTGCGGATCCATCAGCTTTCCCTTTCAAGACCTTGACATTTTCGGATCAGTTGAAGAACCCGGGCATGGATCCGGGGATGATAAAGCATGGCCACGTGGCTCACGGGTTCGGTCCACTGTACCCGCCAAGCGCCCGTTGGAGGCGCCAGGGCATCCATGGGGAGCACCATGTTGTCCACCGGGGATGCCAGAGCGATGCAGGGAAACGGGAGCGGGGATTCTCCGGCTTCGATCTCCCGGATGATCGGGCCGCGATGGGAAAGGGCACGGCCCAGGCGGCCCAGGGCGAAGACGGAAAGGCGGCTCCCCTGGTGGGGGGATCCCAGAGTGATGATTCCCGATAAGGGAAGTTCAGCCAGGCGCTGAGCCGCGGCTCGGCACAGGAGGCCTCCCAGCGAGTGTCCCACCAGCAGGAGGGGCCGGCTGGGTGCCCGACCGTGGATGGTTCGGACGGTGGCGGCCAGTTCTTCCGCAATCTGCTGAAAATCCGATTTCCAGCTGGAGTATTCGAAGAGAACCACGTCCCTGTAGCCCGCCCGGGCCAGCCGCCGGCGCAGGAACCACCAGGCGCTGCGGTTGTGATAAAGCCCGTGAACGAGAAAGACGATGGGTTCCCGCGCGTCCGGGTCCGGCGTGGGCAGGGTGCGCTTCCTTCCGATCCGGGCCGACGGGAAGGTCAGAATGAGGATCGCCTGGGCCAAAGCCCCCGTCAGCAGGCCATGGAGGATCCAGCGGCCGGGCCGCCCCCCGGAGAGGTCTCGGAGCCTTTCCAAGCCGGGGCCGTTGGCCGTGTCGTACCAGTAGACCACATAGGTGAGTCCCGACGCAGCCAGCAGGAGGGCCGGCAAAAGGACGAGCCACATCATTTCAGATCATCCCCTCCTTCTCAAAAAAGCGGAGGACTTCCCCGAGGGAAGGCACGCACCCTTCGGGGCGGGGTGTCCTTCCGTTGAGGATCTCCACCAGCAGTTCCCTTTCCCGTTCGGGGCGGCACAGGATCCACAGTCCCTTCATGCCGGCCTTCCGGGCGGGAGCGATGTCCAGCTCGTAGCTGTCGCCCACCATCCAGCAGGAGTCGGCTCCCGCCTCTTGGGCGGCCCTCCGGGCCGTTTCATAGACGCTGGGATCCGGTTTCTTCTTTCCGAAGCGATAGCTGAAGAGGCTGAAATCGCTCAACCGGAAGACCTCGCTGCACGTTTGGCGAAAACCTTCCAGAAAAGGATGCCAGATGTTGGAGATGAGGCCCACGGAACATCCGTGGTCCTTGAGGGTCCGGATGAGTTCCGTGGCGGGCTCGATCTCCCGGACGCAAAGAATCTGGTCCTCCCAGATTTCCCGAACCGACCGAAGGATCCTCTTCCGGTCGTGATCGGGAAGGATCCGGCCGATGGCGTCGCTCAAGGTTTCCGGGTCCGTGCACGGAAGGGTCATGAGGAGTTTGCCCACCCGTTTGGTTTGCTTTTCGTCCAGACGGAGGGCCTCGCCCAGCAAACGCCGGGGAGACTGGGCGGCGCCCGTCACCAGGGTGTGTCCGATATCGAAGAAAATGAAGGGCTTGGACGGCACGAGTAAAGGTTCCTTTCTATTCCTGCACGAAGGGTGTTCCGGTGCGAAGGCACCATTCGGCCCGTTCCAACTGGCGGCCCAGGTAAAGGGCGTGGTTGATGTCGGAGACGGCGCCGTCCCGGGCGATTTCGTATTGGAGTCTGGACGCCTTGGAGTGGCGGTATTCCTTGAGAGTCACGTCCCCGTGGCGGTGTTCCACCAGGATGGCATCCCCGTCCAGGGTGATCCGGAAATAGCCCATGGGATCCTCCCGGTAGGTGAACGTGCGCCGGGAGGCGATGTGTGCCGCCCGGTCCAGCTGGGACGCGTCCAGGCTGATGGAATGGCTGAAGACCGTGATGGGGCCGGGCGGGGCTTGGATCTCGGAAGCCACGAAGTCCCGGATGGCCATGAGGCCGTAGAAATTGACGAGCCAGGCGTCCAGAGCGTTGTGGGTGCGAAAGGACGCCGTCAGGGTGAGGGCGTCCTGGAAGGTCCGGAAAAAGAGGCTCGCAAGGCACGGATGTCCTTTCGGGGCCGTGAGATCCCGCCCGGGATCCCAGAGCACCACGTAGGACTTCCGATCC
This sequence comes from Desulfacinum infernum DSM 9756, assembly GCF_900129305.1. Taxonomy (GTDB): domain Bacteria; phylum Desulfobacterota; class Syntrophobacteria; order Syntrophobacterales; family DSM-9756; genus Desulfacinum; species Desulfacinum infernum. Next base: position 117,724 of record NZ_FQVB01000004.1, read on the forward strand.
TGCGGGTCTTCCTTGAGCCGGCGGGCGACCTCGGTGAGACCGTCCACGCCGAAGTGGCTGCGAAGCCTGTTCCCGTAGGTGTAGGTTTCATCACCGGCCAGGTGCGGGCTCAGGATGTCTTGCTGGTACCGGCGGAGTCGCTTGGGATCGAAGCCGAAACGCGCCAGCTCTTCATCGGGGATGGGCTCGGGCCGTTCCACCACCACCTTCACGTTCTGGAGCTCCCGGCGCTCGCCCTTGGCAAGACGCACCGGACGGCCGAAACGATGCAGCGTGTAGATGAGCTGGAGCCAGGCGGAAAGAGGGTCATCGGCGCAGATGCTGTGATCCCGGGGATTGCTGGGAAAGGTGCTGACCCGCACCTGCGGCAGCGGAATCTCGAGTCTTTCCATCCCTTCCGGCCCCGAAGGCGTGTACCCGGCCAGGAAGTTCACAAACGCCGCCAGGGCTTCTTCGTCCTGGGGGTTCCCGAAATGGAGGATGCGCGGCGGCCGGGCGAAATCGTCGGGGTGCACCAGGTCGTCCAGAACCCGAGATGTGCCTCGGATTCGAACGGCGGCGGGACGGCGTTCTCCCACGGGGACGTATTCCACGGCCGAGCCCGGGCACGGTTCCAGCCCCTTTTCGAAAAACGCCGTGAGTTCCTCCAGGGAGCCGGAGCGATTGCGGCCCAGCACGGCCAGGGTGTCGATTTGGGGGTTGTAGAGCAGGTTTCGGAGCAGTTCCCGGAGGCCGTTTCCGTAGAGGGTCCCCACGACGGCGATGGGACTGGTTTGCGGGTCAAGATCGGCGCCGGCCTGGCGAAGGCGTCGAAGCACGTAGGCAGGCTGGGACCAGAGGGTGAGAAGCCCCACGGTGCCTCCGGGGCTGATGACGTGAAGGAATTCCCTGAAGAAAAGGGGCACGAACTCTTGGGTCATGGCGTCGCTGCCTGCCTCACGATGAGGTCCTCTTGTGGGAGCGCCGAGAGGTGCGATGAGGCTGGAACCAGCGCAGGGTCCTGGATGGCTGGGCGCTCCCTGGCGGCCTTGCCGGCTACCACGGATATCGCTCCGAAATTTCCGGAATTCCTCTGTAGGGGCGAATGATTATTCGCCCCTACGGTTTCCATGCACGAACAGGATACAGCCATGTTTGACGCAAACATCAGCACGCATCCGGGGGCGGAACGTAAAAATCCGTGGGGGCGCTGCGCCGCCGCGAGGTGATGTTTCGGATGTCCGAAAGGATGTAGTCGTAGGTCTCCGGAGAGATCATGAGCGGCTCGAAGACCTCGATGCCGGCTTCCCGAATGGCTTCCTTCCAGAAGCGATCCCGCTCGGGGGTTGCGGATTCGTACTGGTGTTCGTAGTAGATGGCCCGGATGCGGGCGGTGGCGATGAGCTTGAGGCAGACATAGCAGGGAGCCAGGGTCGTGTAGAGGGTGGCCCCGGCGATGGAGATGCCGTATCGGGCCGCCTGGGCGATGGCGTTGGCCTCGGCGTGGCTGGCCTTGCAGAAGTTGTACTTGTCGATGTCCGGCACCCCCAGGCTTCTCCGATAGCAAAAGGGGGCCCCGTCCACATCGGGCATGTCGATGCAGTGGGGCGCTCCGGGCATGGCCCCGTTGTAGCCGGTGGCCAGAATGTGGTTGTCCTTGACGATCACGGCCCCGGTGGGCCGGGAATTGCACGTGGAGCGGGTGCTTACGATCTTGGCGATCAGCATGAAGTATTCGTGCCAGCTGGGACGCTTTCGTGCCATGCCCGAATGCCTCTCTGTCACAGGGATTCGTCCACCTCGTCGCCGTAGAGGAAGCAGCGGACCCAGTGGCGATCCCCCTTCTCCTTGAGCACCGGCACCGACTTCCGGCACTGTTCCATGGCCTTCGGGCATCGGGGGTGGAAATGGCAGCCCGATGGCGGATTGAGCGGGCTGGGAAGGTCGCCCGTGAGCCCCTTTCTTTCCTTCTTTCGGTCCGGGTCGGGGAGCGGGGCCGCTTCCAGCAGGGCCTGAGTATAGGGATGGAGCGGGTTGCGGTAAAGCTCCTTCTTGTCCGCCAACTCCACGATGCGGCCCAGGTACATCACCGCCACCCGGTCGCTGATGTGGCGAACCACGGAAAGGTCGTGGGAGACGAAAAGGTAAGTGAGCTGGAACTCCTCCTGCAGGTCCATGAGCAGGTTGATCACCTGAGCCTGGATGGAGACGTCCAGGGCGGAGACCGGCTCGTCGCAGATGATGAGTTCCGGCTGCAGGGCAAGCGCCCGGGCGATGCCGATGCGCTGTCTTTGGCCGCCGCTGAATTCGTGGGGATAGCGGTTGATGTGTTCCGGGCGGAGGCCCACCACGTTCATGAGATAGCGCACCCTGTCCATCCGCTCTTCGGGCGTGCCCACGCCGTGAATCACCAAGCCTTCCGAAATGATGCGGCCCACGGTCTGGCGCGGATTGAGGGACGAATAGGGGTCCTGGAAGATGATCTGCATCTTGCGGCGCAGGGGACGCATCTCGTCTCGCGAAAGGGCCAAGATGTCCCGACCGTCGTAAAGGATGCTCCCGGAAGTGGGACGCTCCAGGCGGAGGATCACCCGGCCCAGGGTGGATTTTCCGCAGCCGCTTTCTCCCACCAGTCCCAGGGTTTCCCCCCTGCGGATCGCCAGGCTCACGCCGTCCACGGCCTTCACGGTTCCCACCTGGCGGCGGAAGACCCCGCCCGTGACGGGATAATGTTTTTTGACCTTTTTCAGAACGACCAGTTCCGAAGCGTTTCCGTTTTGTGCCATCTTCGAATCTCTTGCGGATAGGGAGTTCACGGGTTCATCCAAATCGGCGCCTAGGAGGGTGTCCGAAAACGCCACAAATCAGTGCTTTTCTCGTAGCGCAGCCCTTCAGAGCTGCGGAAGAATTCCCGGTTGTCGAACAGGCCTCGCATAGGGCCTGCGACTTCAAGGGGTCACGATGGCCCTTTCCGCGGGGCTGAAGCCCCGCGGCTACGAAGTGATTGGAAATTGCCGACATCTTGAGCCTGAAAACCATTCTCGGGCAGCCTCCTAATGGAAAAGCCAGCACCGCACCGAATGCCCCTCCTTGGGAGTGGTCAAAGGCGGCTCTTCGGCAAGACACCGGTCGAAAGCGTGGCGGCAGCGGTCGTTGAATTTGCATCCCACGGGCAGGGCCAGAAGGCTCGGGACCACGCCGGGAATCACCTCCAGCCGCGTCTTGTCGTCTTCGCTCATGCTGGGAATGGATCTCATGAGCCCGCGCGTGTAGGGGTGGAGAGGATCGTGGAAGAGCTCTCTCACCGGGGCTTCCTCCACCACCCGACCGGCGTACATGACCACCACGTGTTCGGCGGTTTCGGCCACCACCCCCAGATCGTGGGTGATGAGCAAAATGGCCGTACCCGTGGTGCGGCTGAGCTCCTCCATGAGCTCCAGGATCTGGGCCTGGATGGTGACGTCCAGGGCCGTGGTGGGCTCGTCGGCGATGATGAGTTTGGGGTTGCAGGCCAAGGCCATGGCGATCATGACGCGCTGGCGCATACCGCCGCTCATCTGGTGGGGATAGTCCCGCACCCGGGATTCGGGCGACGGAATGCCCACCATGCGAAGCAGCTCCACGGCGCGATCCATGGCGTCCGCCTTCTTCATGTTTTCGTGCAGTTCCAGCACTTCGGCGATTTGATCGCCCACCCGAAAGACCGGGTTGAGCGAGGTCATGGGCTCCTGGAAGATCATGGAGATCTTGTTGCCTCGGATGGAGCGCATGCGGCTTTCGGGAAGGGCCACCAGGTCGGTGCCCTCAAAGAGGATGCGCCCCCCGACGATGCGCCCGGGCGGTTCAGGGATGAGCCGCATGATGGAAAGGGCGGTGACGCTCTTGCCGCACCCGGATTCGCCCACCACGCAGAGGGTCTTTCCCGTATCCAGGGAAAAACTCACGTCGTCCACGGCCTTGGCCACGCCGCGGTCCGTAAAGAAGTAGGTCTTGAGATTTTGAACTTCCAGCAGTTTAGTCATGGACACAATCCTTGATCATTCGCGAAGTCGCGGGTCCAGCGCGTCGCGCAGCCCGTCGCCGAGCAGGTTGAAGCCGAGCACGGAAAAGAGAATCATGAGCCCCGGAAAGGTGACCGCCCACCAGGCGCGAAGGATGAGCGCCCGGCCGTTGGCCAGCATGGCGCCCCATTCCGGCGTGGGGGGCTGGGCTCCCAGCCCAAGAAAGCTGAGCGCCGCGGCTTCCAGGATGGCCGAAGCGAAGCCCAGGGTGGTCTGGACGATAAGGGGTGCCAGGCAATTGGGGAGAATGTGCAGAAAGATGAGACGGCTGTCGCGGGCGCCCAGGGCCCGGGCCGCCTGCACATAGTCCTTGGCGTATTCCTCCAGCACGGAGCCGCGCACCAGCCGGGCGTACCGGGGGATGCTCACCACGCCGATGGCGATCATGGCGTTGCGGAGGCTGGGGCCCAGGAAGGCCACGATGACGATGGCCAGAAGGATGCTCGGAAAGGCCAGGAGGAGATCCATGAAGCGCATGATCACGTTGTCGATCTTCCCGCCGTAGAAACCCGCCAAGGCCCCTGCGATGGTGCCGAAAAAGAGCGAGATGGAAACCGACACCACGCCCACCACCATGGAGATGCGCGCGCCGTAGATGATGCGGCTCAGGAGATCCCGGCCGAAATCGTCGGTTCCGAGAATGTGATCCCAGGTCCCCTTGGCGTCCCAGACGGGCGGCTTGAGCTTGGAATAGAGGGACTGTTCGATGGGATCATGGGGGGCCAGCCACGGGGCGAAGAGAGCCATGACGAGAAAGAGCGATATGATGGCCAGACCGACCATGGCGGTCTTGTTCTTGCGAAGCCGTAGCAGGGCTTCCACCAGAGGACTTCTGGACTTTTCCAGGCCGTCGTTGGCCGGAGCCGGTTGGCTGTTTGGTAGGGTCTGTGCTGCAGCAGTCATTTAACTCACCTTGATCCTGGGATTGATCCACGCATAGAGGATGTCCACCAGCATGTTGATGGTCACGAAGGTGGTGGCGATGAGCATGGTGCCGCCCTGCACGGCGTTGAAGTCCCGGGCGTAGACGGCGTTGAGAAGCCACAGGCCGATGCCGGGCCAGGCGAAGATGGTTTCCGTCAGGATCGCCCCGCCGAGAAGGATGCCGAACTGGAGGCCGATGACGGTGATAACCGGAATCAGGGCGTTCTTGAGGGCATGCTTGTAGTGGACGACCCTGGGGGAAAGCCCCTTGGCCTTGGCCGTTCGGATGTAGTCCTGCCGGAGGACTTCCAACATGCTGGATCGGGTGATTCGGGCGATGATGGCCATCGGGATGGTGCTCAAGGTAAAGGCCGGCATGATGATGTGCCAGACGGCGTCTTTCAGGGCCGGCCAGTTGCGCGTGAGCAAGCTGTCCAGGATGTAGAGGCCCGTGATGGGTTCGATGTGGATGTGGTAGCTGAGCCGTCCCGAAAGGGGGAGCCACCCCAGGTGGACCGAAAAGATGATCATGAGGACAAGGCCGAGCCAGAAGATGGGCATGGACACCCCCACCAGGGAGAGCACCATGCTGGAGTAGTCGAAGACGGAATACTGGCGGGTGGCGGACATGATCCCGGCCAGCATGCCCAGGGTCACTGCGAAGATCATGGCGGCGATGGAAAGTTCCACCGTGGCCGGGAAGCGCTCGGCGATCTCGGTGGTGATCTTTTCGTTGGTGCGGAGCGCCCGCCCCAGGTCCCCCTGGGCGAGTCGGGAAAGAAACCTCCCGTATTGCACATGCAGGGGCTTGTCCAGCCCCAACTGTTCCCGGACTTCCTTCAGGGCCTGCTCCGAAGCACGTTCCCCCAGCATCATCTCCGCCGGGTCTCCGGGAACCAGGTGAATCATGAAAAAGACCAGAACGGAGATTCCGAAGACCGTGGGGATCAGGGCCAAAATGCGGCGAATGATGAAACTCAGCAAAATCCTATCCTCGACAATAAAGCGGCAAGGGCCCGGAGGCCCCTGCCGTCGTCCTTGTTCAAACCATCGGGCCCCTCCGGATCGGGGGACCCGAGTCCGTCAGCCTATTCCACCCACACCTTGTGCAGGCGCACGCTTCCCGTGGGATGCAGCTTGAAGTTCTGAACCCGCTTTTGCATGGGCCAGACCACCAGGGAGTGGGCGATGTTGATGAGAGGCACCTCTTCGTGGATCAGCTCCTGGGCGCGGCGGTACAGCTTGATGCGTTCTTCCTTACTGCTCGCCTGTTTCGCCTTCAGAATGATCTCATGATATTCCTCGTTCTTCCATTGGGTGCGCACGTTGGGATCGGCGTAGCCGTCCAGGAGCACGGCCAGGAAGTTGTCCGGGTCGCCGTTGTCACCCGTCCAGCCCAGCTGGAAAAGATCCATGGACGGATCCTGTTCCCGCTGCTTCTTGAGATACGTCCCCCATTCGAAGGTCACCAGCTCCACATCGATCCCCACCTTCTTGAGGTCCGCCTGGATGGCTTCCCCCACCTTCATGCCGTTGGGGTTGTAGGGGCGGGGAACCGGCATGCTCCAGAGCGTGATCTTGGTCTGGCCGGCTTCCTTCAGCTTTTCGAAAAACTTGGCCTCTTCCAGGAGCTTCTTGGCCATTTCGGGATCATAGGGGTAATCTTCGATGTCGTCGTTATACCCCCACATGTTGGGCGGGATGGTGTTCTTGGCTACCTGACCCAGGCCGTAATAGATGTTGTCCACGATGGCCTTCTTGTTGATGGCGTAGGCGATGGCCTTGCGGATCCTCTTGTCCTGCCACAGCGGCTTGGTGTGGTTGAAGCTCACGTAGCCGATGTTCATGCCCGGCTGGGAAACCAGCTTCAGGTTGGGATCCTTCTTGGCCAGCTCGATGTCTTCCGGGTTGGGGAACTGGCAGATGTCGATGTTGCCGGTCTTCAGTTCCAGGAAGCGCACCGAGTTGTCAGGGATGACGCGGAAGATGGCCTGATCCAGGTAGGGGCGGCCGTCCCAGTAGTCCAGGTTGGCTTCCAGGATGATCCGGTCGTCCTTGATCCATTTGACGAACTTGAACGGGCCGGTTCCCACCGGGTGGCTCTTGAAGTCGGGGCCGTATTTCAGAACGGCGGTGGGGCTCACGATGGCGGCGAAATCCATGCCCATGTTGGCGATGAAGGGAGCTTCGGGCCTCTTGAGCTTGAAGACCACCGTGTACTCGTCCACGGCCTCGATGCTGCTGATGATGTCGTCCATCTCCATGGAGAGCCAGTACTCCGCAGGCGGCTGATCCTTGGGGAATTCCCACTTGTCTTTGAAGAACTTGACGTTCTTCTCCTTCATCATGCGCCCCAGGGAGAAGACCACCGCATCGGCGTTCATAGGCGTGCCGTCGTGGAACTTCACTCCCTTGCGGAGATGGAAGGTGTAGGTGAGACCGTCTTCCGAAACCTCCCAGGAGGTGGCCAGACCCGGAACGATGTCCGTGGACTCGTCGGCGTAGAGAACCAGCTGGTCGTAGACGTTGTCGCAGATCATGAAGGAGTTGCCGTCGGTCTCGAAGGCGGGGTCCAGTCCGACACTGTCACCGCCGCGTCCGAAGACCAGCGTGCCGCCGATCTTGGGCGTGGCCGCCATGGCGACACCGCTCAGGAGAAAAATCGCTGCCAAAGCTGCAAACCACCATCGTCTCATGCTTCTCCCTCCTTGTTCCTGTTCCGTCCATTTGGCTCAAAAAAACGAATGTTGCCCACTCCAAAAACCTGTGCACACTTACCAAAGAATGCTTATTGTGTCAAAGCAATAGGTTGCAAGACCACCGATCAGGCCCTGGATCTTCAAGAAAAGTGACATTAGGGTGAAATCTGCGCATATCCGGTTCGGCACATGGATGTGTGGAGGAGGCGTCATGGCACGGGAACAGCGAGAGGTGAAAGGATTCCAGGACATGATGGATCGCATCAAGGGCTCCATGGGTGGCGGTGGCGCGCCGGATCCCACTCGGCGCAAGATGCATTTCTCCTTCTGGTACTTTCTTTTGGCTCTGCTCGTCGTTTCGTGGCTCCAGGACCACATGCTGGTGCAGCAAACGGTGCGGCTGCCCTACTCACATTTCAAGCAACTGGTGCGGGAGGGCGCTGTCCGTAACGTTATCCTGGAGCCTCAAAAAATCAAAGGCGAAATCGTGGAAGGAGATCTGGCCGGGCGGCTTTTCATGACGGTGCGGGTGGAAGACCCCGAACTGGTGAAGCTACTGGACGAACGGGGGATCTCCTACACGGGCCGGCTGGAAAACAAGTGGCTGGAAGCCATTCTGTCCTGGCTGCTGCCCATGGCTCTTTTCATCGCCTTTTGGAGTTTCCTCATGCGCCGGATGGGCGCGGGCCCCCAGGGGGTTCTTTCCATCGGAAAGGCCCGAATGAAGATCTACGCGGAAAAGGAGGTGGGAATCACCTTCGAGGACGTGGCGGGGATCGAGGAGGCCAAGACGGAACTCCAAGAGATTGTGGAATTTTTGAAAAACCCGGAAAAATTCCAGCGCCTTGGAGGCAAAATCCCCAAGGGCGTGCTCCTGGTGGGAGCCCCGGGGACGGGCAAGACCCTGCTGGCCAAGGCCGTGGCCGGGGAAGCGGGGGTTCCGTTTTTCAGCATGAGCGGTTCCGACTTTGTCGAGATGTTTGTGGGCGTGGGAGCCGCACGGGTGCGGGACCTTTTTTCCCAGGCGAAACAGAACGCTCCCTGCATCATCTTCATCGATGAGCTGGACGCCCTGGGAAAGGCTCGGGGGCTCAACCCCGTGGGAGGCCACGACGAACGTGAGCAGACCCTGAACCAGCTCCTGGTGGAGATGGACGGTTTCGAACCCAATTCGGGGGTGATCATCATGGCGGCCACCAACCGCCCGGAGATTCTCGATCCGGCGCTCCTTCGCCCCGGACGATTCGACCGGCACGTGGCCGTGGACAAGCCGGACATCCGGGGCCGGGAGGCAATCTTGAAGATCCACACCCGCGACGTAGTGTTGGACGACGACGTGGATCTCCACAAGGTGGCGGCCATGACGCCGGGGTTCGTGGGAGCCGACCTGGCGAACTTGGTGAACGAGGCGGCCCTGCTGGCCGCCCGGCGCAACAAGGACAAGGTGGGCATGGCCGAGTTCCAGGAGGCCATCGACCGGATCATCGGGGGACTGGAAAAGAAGAACCGCGCCATGAACCCCAAGGAAAAGGAGATCGTGGCCTATCACGAGGCCGGTCATGCCCTGGTGGCTATGAGCGTGCCCCATGCGGATCCGGTGAACAAGATCTCCATCATCCCGCGCGGCATCGCGGCGCTGGGCTACACCCAGCAGATGCCCACCGAAGACCGTTACCTCATGACCCGCGAAGAGCTGCTGAGTCGCCTGTGCGTGCTGTTGGGAGGCCGCGTGGCCGAGGAGATCATCTTCGGCGATGTGTCGACGGGGGCTCAAAACGACCTGCAGCGGGCCACGGATATCGCCCGCAGCATGGTCATGGAATACGGCATGAGCGAAAAGCTGGGGCCGGTCACCTTCGCCCGCGAGCCGCGTTCTCCCTTCCTGGATTCGGGACTGGCGCCTCGCGCCAGGGAGTTCAGTGAAAAGACGGCCCAGGAAATCGACGAGGAGATCTCGCGGGTCCTGGAGGAGGCCTATGGGAAGGTGCGGCACATCTTGAGCGAAAAACGGCCTTACCTGGAAAAACTCGCCGGGCAACTGCTGGAAAAGGAAGTGGTGGAAGGGGAAGCCCTGCGGGCGTTCGAAAAAGAGGTTCGGGGGACGCCGGAAGAAACGCCCTAGCCAAAACCCGCCCGCATGTAGGGGCGAATGATGATTCGCCCCTACATGTGCGTGGTTGCGAAAGGGTGTTACGTTGTATGTCTCTATCCAAGTCGGTCGCGGGCCTTAGCAGGGATCCCCACGGCTAAGAGATATCCCACCCATCCCAGTTCTTCACCAGCTCCACCAGGGTTCGCACCCCGAAACCGCTGGCTCCCTTGGGGATCCAGCCCAGATCCTTTTCGGCCAGGGCCGTCCCGGCGATGTCCATGTGGGTCCAGGGGGTCTGATCGTCTACGAACTGCTTGAGAAACATGCCGCCGATGATGGCTCCCGCATTGCGGTTGCCCACGTTCTTGAAGTCCGCCACGTCACTCTTGATCTCTTCGAAATAGAAATCATGGAGAGGCAACGGCCAGAAGAGCTCTCCCACGGTCTCGCCGGCTTCCTTGATCTTGTGAAGCATGGCCTCGCGGTTGCCCATGATGCCGGCCACCCGATCTCCCAGGGCCACCACGCACGCACCTGTGAGCGTGGCCAGATCCACGATGCACGCCGGCTGGTACTTCTTGGCATAGCTCAAGGCGTCGCAGAGAATCATGCGGCCTTCCGCGTCCGTGCTGATGACCTCCACGGTAAGGCCGGCGTGGGTCTTGATCACGTCCCCGGGCTTGTAGGCCTTCCCGTCCGGCATGTTTTCCGTGCACGGCAGGAGCGCCACCACGCGGCGACGGAGGCCCAGGCGGCCGATGGCTTCCATGGCTCCAAGCACGGCGGCGGCACCGGCCATGTCGCGCTTCATGTCCTCCATCTTGGCGCTGGGCTTGATGGAGATGCCCCCGGTATCGAAGGTGATGCCCTTGCCCACCAGGACGATGGGGGCCTGAGCTTCGGTCCCCGACGGGGCGTATTCCAGGATGACGAATCGGGCCGGCTCCCGGCTTCCCTGGGCCACGGCGGCGAAAGCCCCCATTCCCAACTCCCGGGCCTTGTCCAGGTCGAAGGCGTCGAAGTGCATTCCGCAAGCCTTGGCGATCTCGGCGGCCCTCTGGGCGATCCGAGTGGGGGTGACCAGATTGGAAGGTTCGGTGGTGAGATCCCTTGCGGTGGTGATGCCCTGAACGACGGCTTCGACTTCCTCCAAGATCTGCGCGGATTCGGGCAAGGGATCTTCCGTCAAGACGGTCAGGCGGGACGGCAGATCCGGTGATTTTTCATTGCCGTTTCGCGTTTTGAGCCGTTCGTTCTTGTAAAGCCCCAAAGCGGCGGCCAGCAGCGTCTCGCGTACCGCGGCGGCCGCGTCGAAGGGAAGTCCCTCAAACCCAAGCGTGGGAAGGCCCACGTGGCTGACCTTGAGATCCCGACAGCGACGGGCGGCGGCCGCCGCCGCCTGCCGAAGCTTTTCCGGCGTGCATTCGGAAACCTTTCCCAGTCCCGCCGTAAGGATCCGCGGAACCTGGGCGGGGGTGGGAGAATAGAGCACGGAGATCTCTTTGTGTTTGCCTTGGATGTCCTCAGCCGCCTTGGTCTGCTTCACCCAGGGAGCGTGCTGTTCCATCCACCGGCGAAACCCCGGCGTAAAGGGGTCCGGATCCTCCAGGCAGAAAAAGACGAGAATGTCTGCTTCCCATTGGAAAGCCGGCGCTTGAACGGTTCTCAATTCCATAAATGCAACCTCCTCAAGGTGTTCTTTTGGTTGAAACTCCGATCCGGTTGATGGAATCGCCGAAACGTTCCATTGACAACAAATCCTGCGGACCTAAGAGCCTGACGGAGAACGGCAGGTTTGCGCCGTTCAATGCCCATCCGTCATCCCCGCGAAGCTTGTCCCCGGCATGAACGGGGAGCAGAGATCCAGGAGTTTCGGGAACCTATGGACTCCCGCTTGCGCGGGAGTGACGGGTGGCGGAGTTTTCAGACGGCCTCCTAGCTGTCCGAAAACGTCGCGGATGATCTCTTTTCTCGTAGCGCAGCCCTTTAGGGCTGCGGATGGGCCTTCGGGCGTCGGGGAGGCTGTCGGGTACTGCCCGCCACTTCAAAGGGTTACGATGGCTCTATCCCGCGGGGCTGAAGGCCCGCGGCTACGAGAGGAACGGAACCCCCCCTGCATCTTGCGCAGGAAAGCGATTCTCGGAAAAGCTCCTTGGCCATACCGTCACCGAAAGCACCAAGGGCTTTCCTCGGCTAAACCCTCTCCTTACCCCCCCCAAACGGTCAGGGAGATGCCCGCCCGCATGGATGAAAGATTGGGCCGATTGGTGTTCATTCGGGTTCATGCACGGTTCCCTTCGACATCGATCGGGTCATTCTCTTGTCGGTTCTTTTTTCACCCCGCCGAAGCTTGGGAATCCAATGGGACCACATGCATCATCCCCGATTCTCCGTCGAAATAGAGGAGCCTACCCGCATGGGCCGGAGGCCGTCCGGCAAGCACCCGGATGGCCTCCAGAGCCTGCAGGCTCCCGATGACGGCCGCCGTGGGTCCCAAGACGCCCAGGGCCTGCTCGGAGGCATGGCGTTCCCGTCGCTCACCGTAGATGTGCTCCAGGCCCAGGGGGGATTCGGGCAAGAAGGTGGTCAACTGGCCCAGCCACCCCGCCACGGCGCCGTGGATGAAAGGGATGCCATAATCCCGTCTCGCCCGGTCCATGAGGAACCGCGCGGGGAGATTGTCCACGGCATCGATCAGCACGTGGGCACCCGCCGCCAGCTCGTGGAGGGTGCTCTCGTCCAGAGTCACTTGGAGAGCCGTGACGCGAACGAAAGGATTGATCCGGCGGCAGACGGCTGCGGCCACCGCCGCCTTGGGCCGACCCAAGGTGTCGGTGCAGGAAAACCACTGCCGGTTCAAATTGGAGAAAGCAAAGGTGTCGCTGTCGCAGAAACGGAGATGGCCCACGCCGGCCCGTGCCAGAAGCTGCAGGATGGTACCGCCGAGACCGCCGCAGCCGCACACGAAGGCGGTGGCTCGAGCCAGCCGCAGTTGTTCCTCCAAACCGAGGGCCCACACGTTTTTGCTGTAGCGGGCCGGCAGGATCCCCTCTTCCAGGGCGCGGAGTTGGGCATCCCAGGGGGCGAGCCCCCGAGACTCTGCCCAGGAAAGAAGCGCGGTGTCCTCTACAACGCGGATCGTCGTGTCTCCGATTTGCTCGGCATGAGCCAAGGACGACAACTGGTCCACCCCGTGGCACCTCCCATCCGATTTATAGGGTTCCCAGAGAGCTTCATATCTCCATCGTGCATGGATCCCTCAATACACAAGAGCCCTGGGATGTTCAATAGAATGTGAGGGCGGGGACCATTCCGCGGGCAGGGGGGATGCATGGTCGTAGAGGAAGAGGATTCGGATCCGGGAAAGAGTGCCGGCTAAAGATGCGCTGTGAGCGCTGGTCGTGCGGTCTGGGGGGAAAAGAGCGTTGACAAAGGCAGACGCCGTGGGTAGCGTGAGCCGCGATAGCCACAGGCACTCCTTGAAGATTTTATTTACCAAAACCATGCATCTGCCGATTTTTATCTATGTGGGAGGACCCAATGAGTTATCGTATTTTCAATTTCAATCCCGGCCCGGCCATGCTTCCTCTTTCCGTCCTGAAGCAGGTACAGGAGGAACTCCTGGACTATAAGGGTTCCGGGATGTCCATCATGGAAGTGAGCCACCGGTCCAAGTGGTTCGAAGATGTCCTTCAGGACGCCATCGCCCGGACCAAAAGGCTCTTGGGCCTGGACGACCGATTTCGGGTGCTCTTCATGCAGGGCGGGGCGAGCATGCAGTTCTGCCTGGTGCCCATGAACCTCGCATTGGGGGATAAGCCGCTGGACTATGTGGATACGGGAACGTGGTCCACCAAGGCCATCAAGGAAGCGAAGATCCAGGGGAAGAAGGTTCGGGTGGTGGCGTCGTCGGAGGACAGGGAATATACCTACATCCCGGAGAGCATACCGATCGACGAGGACGCAGCCTTCCTGCATATAACGTCCAATAACACCATCCGGGGTACGCAGTTCAGGGAGTTCCCCAGGCCGAAGAAAGTGCCGCTCATAAGCGACATGTCGTCAGACATCTTCAGCCGTCGCTTCGATCCCGCCCCCTTCGGTCTCATCTACGCAGGAGCCCAGAAAAACGCGGGCCCGGCGGGCGTGACCCTGGTCATTGTTCGAGAAGACATGCTGGAGCGGGTGCCTGCCGGGCTTCCCACCATGCTCAAATACACCACCTACGCGGAGAAAAATTCTCTCTACAACACCCCGCCCTCTTTTGCCATCTACGTCACCGGGTTGGTGCTCAGGTGGCTGGAAGAGGAGATGGGCGGGCTGGAGCACATGGAAAAAACCAACCGGGAGAAAGCCGAACTCATCTACGGATACCTGGACAGCCAGGATTTTTATCGGGGAACGGCGGAACCCGCATCCCGGTCATGGATGAACGTGACGTTTCGGCTTCCTTCCGAAGAACTGGAAAAGGCCTTCCTTGAACAAGCCCAGCAAAACGGCCTGGGAGGCCTCAAGGGGCACCGTTCGGTGGGAGGATGCCGCGCGTCCATCTACAACGCCATGCCGATCGAAGGAGTGCAGGCCTTGATCGAGTTTATGAAGGATTTTGCTTCAAAGAACGGTTAGGCCGGAATCCGGTCCGGTGTTTCGATAGACGGCGGTTTGACCATGGCGTCGAGGCAGCTCGGCGGTCTGCGTGTGTGGAAGGAGGACGGTTCCGCTTGGCAAAGGAGAAAGGGTCATCCAAGGAACTGCGGCCTGGGTTGAGTGTCGACATCGTTACCAGGGTGGACTTCAACCGGGAGGTCATTGACGTCAGGAGGGCCTCTGTTTTTGATGTAAACGGTGACTACATCATCGTCTCCCGACCCACTCCGGACTTTCAAGAAAAGCACCTGGGCAAGAAATGCACGGTGACTTTTGTGGTGAGGGAGCAAGGACTGAAAAGCAGGTTCGGAGTCTCGGCCCACCTGGAGAGTCTGCGGGACAACTACGTGCTTCGAGAAGGAGTATCGGTTCAGGCGGCGATCCTGCGCGCGGTAGGGCCGGTGGAGCCTTTCAATGTTCGCATGGCGTACCGCGTGAGGCCCCCTATTAACAGCGGTCTCGCCCTGGAGGTGGAGGGCGACCGGGTCAATCTTCTGGACATATCGACGGGCGGCGCAAGGTTTCTCACGACCATGCGACCCGCGCCGCAGTTCCGGCAGCGCCTCAACGTGACCCTGTATCTGGATGGCAAGGCGTACGCATTCAAAGCCTTTGTGGTGCGGGTGGGCGATCCCGGGCCGGAGTCCCCGAAACCGGGAGCCAGTGAGGTGGCCGTGCAGTTTTCAGGGATGGAGAAGAAGGTGAAGGAACTTCTGGCGCGGAGAATACTTCAGATCGAGCGGGAGTTGCGTGCCAAAGGCTTGGAAGATTAGTCGCCTCCTCCGACTCGGCCTGGAGCGGCCGGTGTGAGATCGCGTGCCGCCGGAAGCCCTCCTCGGCTTCGGGCGGCGCGCACCGCTCGGATGACGGCCGCCTCCAAGCACTGGGCGGCCAGGCTCCCCACGATGCTCACCTCCACGTCCTGCAGGTCTCCGCAACTCAAGGCGAAAACCGTGTCCCCGTCGTACTGGGTGTGGCAGGGGACGATGCTTCGGGCCAGGCCGTCGTGGGCCATCTGCGCCACTTTGGTGAGACCCACCTTGCCCATGGCGGCGTTGGTGGCGATCACGCCGAGAACGGTGTTCTCGCCGGCGGAAAATCCCCGCAGGCGCTTTCGTTCCAGCAGAGCCTGTTGGGAATCCAGGATTTCGTCTTTGTCCGGAGCCGTCCGGCAGCCGGCCAGGATGCGGCCCGAAGCGCGGTCCACCACATCGCCGAAGGGGTTCACCACGACCAAGGCCGCCACGCAAAGGCCCGAAGGAGTCCGAAGGAGATGGGAACCCAGTCCGCCCTTCATGGCGTGATCCAAACCCAAGAGTTTGCCCACGGTGGCCCCGCAACCCGCGCCCACACACCCTTCCTCCACCGGGCTTGTCGAGGCGGACTCGCATGCCCGGATGCCCAGGGCCGCATCGGGCGGGGAACCGTGCCGATTGATTCCCAGATCGAAGATCACCGCCCCGCAAACGATGGGAACCACTCCGTATTCCGTCTGAAATCCAACGCCGCGGTCCTTTAGATACCGGCGCACCCCGTCGCCCACGGCCAGGCCGAAAGCGCTTCCTCCCGTGAGGAAGACAGCGTGGACCCGATCCACCAGGTTGAGAGGGTTAAGGCCTTCCGTGCCGTAGGTGCCCGGGGCCCCGCCGCGGATGTCTACTCCGGCCGCGCAACCGCCCTCCAACAGGATCACCGTACAACCCGAAAGGCCGGTTTCCGTTTGAGCATGTCCCACCCGGATTCCCGGCAACGCGGTAAGCGTTTGGTTTTCCATGGACTCCTTCCTGAATTGAGCGGGTTCTATGAAGCTCAGCTGGGGCTGTTCCTTCCCATCATGGGGTTTGGACGGGTGGATGGGGAGCCCGCCCCTGCGAAAGCAGATAGACCTTTCGGGTAGAGACGGGATCGATTCTGCCCCGCTCACCTCTCGGTGATAAACCGATAAGAAAAGGTTCGATTTCGGCGAAAAAAGACATGGAACACAGTGGCGCACGGACCGTCGCGACCTGCGCCTCTTTACGTGTAGCCGAAGGATGGGGATTGCGCAAGGGAGGAGCCGCCGGCCGGTGGAGGCTGGCGGCTCAACAGGGCAGGGGTTCAGTCCGGCGTGCCCATGCTCAGGATTTGTCCGGTGCCATGGGATTCGGCCGTATACGCCCGGGAAACGGAGGTGACCGCTTCGTAGGTCTTGAGCAGGCGGTGCCCCAAAGTCTTGGCCAGGCGTCTGTAGAAGCGCATGGCGCTCTCAGGATGGCTTTCCAGAATCCGCCGCATGGCCTCTCCCGGAATGCGCACCGCACGGGTTTCCGAAAGAGCCGTGGCCGTTGCCGAATAAGTGGGCCTGTCCATGAGGCTGGACCATCCGAAGACCTCTCCGGGTTTGCTCACCAGGTAGGCCACGAAGCTGCCTTCTTCCAGGGTGAGTTTGATATTTCCCTTGAGCAGAACAAAGAAATGGGTGGCGGGGTCCCCTTCCCGGAAGAGGATAGTCCCCGGTTCAATGGTGATCTTCTCCGATTGGTCCATGAACTGGGCGATGATGCGGTTGTCCAGGTCACGGAAGAGATCCGACTGCTGGATAAACATGGCTTTCCCCCTCGATTTCCATGTGTGTTCATCGGGTGCCCCCGCCAGAGAGACGAGGGCGCATGGGCTGTGGCCCCGGAAGCACCGTTGCGAGGTCCTTCCGAGGCGTTATTATGGGCATCTTGAGGGGGAGGCGAACCATGACGACCTCTCCTTTACCGGGGTGAAAGGGCCTGTAGTAGTCGAACAAATCGAGCAGGCCGGGTCAACCTGTATGGGCTAGGAAAGGCACTTGGCAAACGTTTTGGCGATCACCCGCACGTGGGCCTTTTCCTGCTGCGCTAGTTCCAGGAAGATTTCCCGCACCAGGTCGGAAACGGGCAAGGCGGCGGCGTTTCTGTAAAGATCCCAAGCTGCGTATTCAATGTTCAGGGCCAATTCGCCGAACGCTGTGCAGTCGTTGTAAGGCAGGGTTCGTAGCCGGGCCAGTTCGTCGGCCGGATGGGCACCGCTTTCCAGAAGGGCCCCTTCCAGGGAATCGAAGAGCTCATCGAACGGGGCTAAAGGCTCTTCCGGATAGTGGCGGCTGAGGATCCGATAGAGGACGTGGGCATGGTGACGTTCGAGATCCTGGAGGGATCGGGCGGCCTCGGCCATGGGGGAATCCCCCAGGAGTTGCTGGGCGTGTGCGTAGAAGAGCCAAGCACCTTTCTCCAGATCCATGGCCTGCTGCAGCGCACGGCGGGGGTCGGTGACATCCTGAAAGATCTTGACGCGCGGAAAATCGAGGAGCTCCTTCCCGCTCCAGGCGTAGTAACCGCCCACCAGGTTGATGAGGGCCTTGGCGTCGGGATGGGCGTCGGCCGCCAGCAGGGCGGCGGCCTGCGAACGGCCTCCGCTGGCGCAATAGAAAAGAAGGTCCCGCTGCGGATCCAGTTCCGCCAGATGCGCCTCCAGGACGCTCAGGGGAAGAAGCCGGGCCCCGGGGATATGGCCCGCCTCGTATTCGGCCGGTTCCCGCACATCGATCAGCACATAGTCCTTTTCCTTATGGGTCCTGCGGTAATCGTCCAGCTCATCGATAAAAAGGGAGCGGATTCTTTGTGATTTTCGTTGGTCGGCCATGGCCCTCTCTCCCTATTGGATTACGCACTCGTGGATGTGACGTTCCAGGAGCTTTTCTTCCATTCGGACGATCCTCCCGATCATGACATCCAGGATCTTTTCCACAAGCTCCGGAAATTGGCGGAGGATCTTGCGGAAGCTCTCCCTGTCGATCGTGAGGACCTCCACGTCGGTGGTCGCCCGCACGGCGAACAGCCGCTTCACGTCGGCCAGGAGGGCAAGTCCGCCGAAAAAGTCGCCGGGATGCAGCTCGTGGACGAGGAAGCTGTGGTCCTCGTACTGGCGGATTACCTGAGCCGTCCCCTGGATCAGGATGTAGGCCTTGTCGTCGGCTTCCCCCTGCTGGAAAATAAACTGCCCCTTTTCAAAACGGCGCCGCTTGCAAAGGAGCGCGTAAACTTTGAGGCGCTCCAAGGGAACCCCGGCGAAGACATCCACCCGTCGCAGAATCTCCACGTTTTGGTCCAGCTCGCAGGCGCACTCCATACTGCCGGAGGCCGAACCCAAAGATTCCCTATTGGTGTCCTCGTACGAGCTCATAAAACAACCCCTTTCTCTCCAGCAGTTCTTCATATCCTCCGATTTCCACGATCTGCCCGGACTTCATGACGGCGATCAGATCGTAATCGCGGATGGTTTCGAGCCGGTGGGCTACGGAAATGATGGTGGTCTTGCCTCGCAGTTCCACATCCAGGTAGTGCTGGATCCGGTGCTGGCTTGCCATGTCCAGGCTGGCGGTCGCCTCGTCCAGGATGAGCACTCGAGGCTTTTTGAGCAGCGCCCGGGCGATGCCCACTTTCTGCTTTTGGCCTCCCGAGAGCCGATCTCCCTTGCTGCCCACTTGGAATTCCAGCCCCAGATGAAGGACATGGTCGTAAAGATTTTCCTTGTGGAGAATTTCCAGAACGGCTTCCATGACCTTGTCCCACACCCAGGAAGCCTCCTCTTTCAGCCTGCCGAAGAGCAGGTTTTCCAACAAAGTGCGGCTGTAGAGATACTCGTTCTCGCTGTAGTAGATGAAGGCGTCCGGGTCCTTTTGACTGCAGTAGTCGCGAAAGAGCGGCCGGGCTTCCAGGATCTTGGACCGGAGGGCTTGAGGTACCACCACCATCTTGTGCTTTCCGGGAATGGTGCGCAGAGCCAAAGCAAGAAGGGGCTCCGTATCACGCGGGTGGATCGGAACGGAGGGACCTCGGTAGTGCTCCAGGATGTGGCGGTAAAGATCCAATTCATCGGCTGGAATGGGAGACTGCTGAAAGAAGAACGGATCGTCTCCAAGATCGCTCAGAAGGGGCACGGTCCTTCGGGCCACGTCGAGCCCCAGGGCGAGGAGGGGCTCCCACAGCCCGCTTTCCTCCAGGAAGGCACGGAACCGGGGGCTCTTGGGAAGGATCTCACACGGCCGCCCTTCCCCGACCGGGTAGCCGAATACGATGTTGGTGGCGATACTGCTGTAGTCGAGAAAGGTGCCTTCTTGGAAGAACTCCACGGAGTCGCCAAGCTGGGACCCCCAGGTCTGGTGGAGAAGGCGTCGGGCCCGAAGGACCTTGGCCGTCAATTCCTCGCAGCATTCGCGTCCCAGGACGGTGTTGAGCCCGAAGCGGAGAACGTCTTCCGTCAGCCCCACGCGCTCCACGATATCCAGGACCTCTCCGGGGGCGGGTTCCACGGGTTCCGACGTGCCCCCATCGAAGGCCGCCATGGCGCGGAAGCCATAGAGAATGTTTTCGCGGATGGAGCCGTCGAAAATAAAAGGGTATTGAGCCACAAAGCCCAGGTGCGGCGTCAGCTCCGCTTTGGCCAGTTCCTTCAACTCGTATTGGTCCAAATAGACGTGGCCGTAGTCGTAGCGGTACAGCTGGGCCATGATCATGGCCAGCGTGCTCTTGCCGCTCCCCGATAGGCCGACGAGTGCCAGGCGCTGGCCGGGTTTGAGTTCCACGTTGATCTGCTCCAGCAGGCGGATGTGGCCGTCCACCTCGAAGGACAGATCTTCCACCCTCACATGCCCGCTGATGTGTACCGGTTTCGGCTCGGGGGCGGAGATCCGAAACTCGGGTTGCACGTCGAAGGCTTCCTGGATCCTTCGATAGGAAACGGAGGCGTTCTGGTAATCTTGATAGAAATCCATGAGCTCCTTCCATGGGTCGTAGAGCTTTTCATAGGCGGACAGGAACGCCACCAGGGCGCCCAGGCTGAAACGCCCTTGGATGCTCAAGTAGCCGCCGATGAGGAAAAGGAGGAAGGGTCCCAGGCTTTGAAAGAAGTTGTTGGTAAACTTGATTCCGAACTTGTAGAGATTCATCCGGTGGCGCAACTGAAGGAGGTTCCGGGAGAAGCGCGCCACCTTTTCGTTCTCCAAGTCGTAGCTGGCGTTGGCATGGATCTCGTGGATCCCGGACACGGCTTCTCCGACGGCGTTGCTCATGGCCCGGGTCACGGTCACCCGCTCGCTGTTCAGCCGGTTGAAACGCTTCTGGAGAAAGGGGATAATGGCGATTTCGAAGGGATAGGTGGCCAGGCTCAGGACGGCCAGCAACGGGTTGAGATGGAACATGTAAGCGCCGAAGGTGGCCAGCGTGAGAACGTTGACCACGGGGACGGTCACGGCGCTTCCAAGAAAGTCGGCCACGGAAGAAATTTCCGCCGTGAGCGAAGAGATGACCATGCCGGGCGGAGTCCGACGGTAGAACCCGATGGGCAGTTGCAGGATGTGGCGGTAGAGACCCGTGCGCATCTCCACCAGGATTTTCTGGCCGATGTAGCCTTGGAGAACGTTGATGGCGTATTTGAGCAGGCCGGCCAGGAGGACGGCGCCCATGTAGAGGCCGCAATAGACGAAGAGCGTGTGGATCTTTCGAAACCGCACGGCCTCGTTGATGATTCTCTTCTGCATTTCCAGGGGAAAGACCCTGAAAAAGACCGTGAAGACGATGAGCAGCAAGAGCAGGGCCTGAAGGCCCCGGCAACGGGTGAGGGCCCAGGACCAGAGGGATTTTTTTAGGATCATCCGGGTCGCTCCTTCAGACCGGAAACGTCTGTGGCACGGGCGTGTCGAGAAGGCGGATCCGCCGGGTGTTCCTTCGACGGACTCCTGATCTAATCAACACAGGGCACACGAAAAGTCAATCTGACGCGGATCCGAAGCCGCCCACCCAGGCGCATTGGGGACGGCGGAACGACGGGTGGCGGAAGCGGGAGAAAGTGACTAAAGGGGACCTAGATTGGATGAATCTTTTTCGCGGACAGGTCTTGAAGGGCGGGCGTAAAGCCCGTCCCTCCAAAAAAGACCGGACCCCTTGGGTACGGGCGGGGTTTATCCCCGCCCGCTAATCATGCGGTGTAAGGGACACCCGAAGGAAAAAGCGCTCAGTTTACGGGGATATGGATCGAAAGCTCGGGTGAATATTTGAGAGATTGGGAGCAAAAGGTTTTGTGTCACTCACAGGATCGAACACCATCGGAGGTGGGCCGGGATCTCGTGCAATGGTTTCTCGAAAACCAGCGGGACCTTCCGTGGCGCCGCGACTATTCCCCCTACGGGGTGTGGGTCTCCGAGATCATGCTCCAGCAGACGCAGGTGGCGGCGGTGGTTCCCTACTACCTTCGATGGATGAAGCGCTTTCCCGACGTGCCTTCGTTGGCGGCCGCCACGGAGGACGAGGTCCTGCTCTATTGGGAGGGACTGGGGTACTATTCCCGGGCGAGAAACCTGCTCAAGGCCGCCCGGTTGGTGATGGAAAGATTCGGCGGAAGAGTTCCCGACACCGAGGCCGATCTGCGGGTCCTGCCGGGTGTGGGGCCCTACACGGCTTCCGCGATCCTGAGCTTGGCCTACAACCGGGATGTTCCCGTGGTGGACGGGAACGTGGAGCGGGTCGCAGCCCGGCTGCTCGACCTGGACGTTTCCGCGAAATCTCCGGAAGGTCGCCGCGAAGTGCTCCGCGCCGCTACCCAATGGCTCGTTCCGGGAAAGGCCAGGTTTTACAACCAGGCGCTCATGGAACTGGGTGCCGTCATCTGCACGCCCGCTCATCCCAAATGTCTTGCGTGCCCCGTGGCGGCGCGCTGCCTCGCTCTTCGCCACGGCACGGTGGAAAATCGTCCGGTCCGATCCCCGAGGCCTCGGTGGGAGGAACTCCGGGTAGCCATCGGGGTGCTTCGGGAAAACGGGAAGATCTACATTCAAAAGAGGCCGGAAGGGGGACTCTTCGCCGGCCTGTGGGAGTTTCCGGGGGGCAAGGCCCTGGAGGCGGAAACACCGCGAGTGGCCCTGGTGAGGGAAATGGAAGAGGAACTGGGGGTGCGGGTGAAAATTGTGGATAAAATCGGCGTGGTCCGCCACGCCTATACCCGGTTTCGGGTGACTTTGCATGCATACCGGTGCGTGCCGGATCCCCCGGGGCAGATCGTGCGTCCCAGGGCCTGCGCCGCGTGGAAGTGGGTGCGCCCATCGGAATTGGACCTGTTCGCCTTCCCGGCCGCCAATCGTCGACTCATCCAAGCCCTTCGAAAGGCGGCGGATGCCGGATCATGATCACCTTGGCCTTTTCGACACATCGTCCGGAAGTCCTCCCCGCCGTGGAAGATCTCATGGTCGCCCATGACATGGTGGTGCTGGAGGAACCTCCCCACCCGCAATTCCAGGCCATGCTGAGCGGCCGAGTGGGTATCGAGGAGTACCTGGAAGCGACCGATTATGAATTTCCCGTTTTCGCCCGCGCCTGTTGCCGTCTCTATAGGCGCCTGCATAGAGTCGGCATCCGGATCCTGCAGGTGGAACCCTACCTGGAAAAGCTTGCGGAACTCCATGATTTCTTTGCCGACGGGGGGACCGCTCACAGGCTTGATCCCCGGGAGGCCATGGCCCAGGTCTATCGGGCGGAAAGACGGGCATCAGGAGCCCTTCTCCACTACTATCGAGTCTCTGTCACGGAGCCGTTCGATCAGGTGGTGGAGGCGGTCAAGGTTTTCGCCAAGGCGGACGCAGCCCGGATCCGACTGAGGGATCGCCTGCGGGCCGAGGCCTTGGCGAATGCGGCGGAATACGTCCCTCGCATCTATGTGGAGGCGGGTTACATCCACTGGGCCCTCTACACCCATCTGAAAGGAAAGGTTCGGGAACCCGCCCGCATGCGCGCCGTCTGGCCCTTGGCGGCGAGGGCGAGGCGCCTGTTGGGCCGGAAACAGGTCATGGGGCCGGGGGATCTTCTGACGCTGCGCTATATCTTTCGTCCCAACTGGAACGGTAAAGATGCGGACGTGCTTGCCGCCAAGAGTCTGATCTATGTGAAACTGCTGGAAAAGAAGGAAATGGTCCCCGGCCGGGGAGAAACGCCGCACCTGGAAGATGAGGCGAAAGCCTGGCAGGCCGTGCGCGGCCTGACCTACGAAGACTGCCGCCTGCTTTGGCCCCAGGTTCGAAAGTCCTCCAGCATAGGTACACGGGAGGCGGTCCGGCGTTTCCTCGATGGGAGAGGGACTGGAAAGTGAGGTGTGCGGTGAAAAGGATCGAAGCGAATGCGGGCCGGCTGTTTCTCGTCCTCCTCCTCTTGGCGTTGCAAGGGTGCGGCACTCTTTCCATCAAACCCCACGTGCCGTCGCCGACGCCGGGGGAGGCGTACAAGGTGGGGGAGGTGGTGGATCTGGCCACCGGCGAGCGCATCACGTTCCAGGAGATGATCCGGGATCTGGAGGCGGCAAGGGTGGTCTACGTGGGGGAAACGCACGTGAGTCGGGCCGATCATGCGCTCCAATTGAAAGTGGCGCGCGCCTTGCTCGAACGCCATCCCCAGCTGGCCATCGGGGCGGAGATGGTTCCGCGGACACGCCAGCCGGTTCTGGATCGCTGGGTGAAAGGCCTACTAACCGAAGAGGAACTCCTGGATGAGCTCGCCTGGGAGGAAACCTGGGGGCACGACTTTGCCCTCTACCGGCCCCTTTTCCAGCTGGCCCGGGATCACCGTCTTCCCATGGTGGCGCTGAACGCGCCGGGCGATTTGGTGAGGAAGGTGGCCAGGGACGGGCTGGCCGGACTGGATGCCCGGGAGCGATCCCAACTGGCCGTCCGATTCCTGGACGATGATCCGAGACACAGGGCTTTTGTGGAGGAAGAGTTTCGATCCCACGCTCACGGGGGGTTCGAAAATTTTCAACACTTTTACGAAGCCCAGCTGGCCTGGGACGAGACCATGGCGGAGACCCTGGCTCAATGGCTCCGGGACCATCCCGATTTCCAAGTCCTGGTGCTGGCGGGAAAGGGCCATGTGAATTACCGGTTCGGGGTGCCCGAACGGACGAAAAGACGTCTGGAACATCGGTATGCAATCGTGGTTCCCATGCCGGTGCACGGTACGGCGCTCGAGGTGTCTCCGGACATCGGAGACTATCTGGTCGTGACGGAGAAGGAGCGACCGTTTCCGGGCCACGGCCGGCGGCTCGGTATCGTTTTGGATCGGGAAAAGGCGGAGAGCGGCCTCTACGTGAAGGCGGTGCTCCCGGGAAGCCGGGCGGCTCGATCCGGCCTGAAACCGGGAGATCGGATCGTGGCCGTGGACGGCCGAACCATAGGGGACATTCGGGAACTCCACGAAGTGGTGAGGGGAGGCGACGGACGGCGCACCTTCACCGTGGAACGGCGGGGAAACCGGACGGACGTGGTCATTGATCTGGATTGACGGGCCTGCAATCGGTGGGCGTCGAAAGATTAACGGTCATGGTCTCCCCTGCGCCACCCCGCATGGATGAAAGAGCGGGCCGGAGCAAGGGCATTTGTCGGAACGCCGCAATATGCCATTCTCTATGAGTCATTGCGCGCCCATTGCCTTGCCGGGCACCCTCATTGCGGCCTTCGGAGTTTCTACAACTAAAACGATTTGCGTCTATTTGCGTTCATTCGCGGTTCTTTTTCATATCAAGGATTGAAAAAGGCAAAGGACATGTGGCTGGATGGATGGATGCGGGCCCAGGGAATCGAGTGGTGGGGCGTTGCGGATCTTGGCGGGCTGAAGACGCCCGTGGACCGCTGGGCGAGGTCCTTTGCCCGGGCCGTTTCGTGGGTTGTTCCGATGAATCCGGATGTCATGATGCAAATCGAAAACGGGCCTACGCCCGCCTACGCCGAGGAATATGCGCGGGTAAACAGGCTGATCAACTCGCTGTCGCGGGACCTTGTGAAGGAATGGAGTGCCAGGGGAGTCCGGGCCCAGGCCGTGGCGGCTTCGGAACGAACGGACGCGGTAGGCATCCGGGGTGACTTTCCCCACAAGACGGCGGCTACACGTGCCGGACTGGGTTGGGTCGGACGCAACTGTCAGTTGGTGACGCGGCGGTTCGGACCTTGGGTAAGGCTCGCGACGGTCTTCGTGGATGCAGAACTGCCATGCGGCCCGGCGGTGGAAAGGGATTTCTGCGGCCGTTGCCGAAGGTGTGTGGAAGCCTGCCCCGCGGGGGCGCTGAAGGGAGGACGTTGGCGCCCGGGAATTCCCCGGTCTCGACTCCTGGATGCGCGGGCGTGCGACCAATGGAAAAAGACCCATTATCCTCAATACCATGGTGGCCATAATTGCGGGATCTGTTCCTCCGTTTGCCCTTACGGGCGAAAGTGGTTCAAGCGATATGGAGGTTCCCGGGAGCCTTGAGTCGGGTGAGGGTTTTGAGGGAATTGCCAAGCTGCGCGAGGGAAGGCCTTGACAACGCCTCGCTTGTTCTTCTAGAAGGAAGTAATTCTTGGAGCACAATGAGGGTCACAACGATGCCGGCACGCGATTTTTTCTTTTTCGGGTTTTACTTTTTTGCGGAGGAGTCCTTCGGCTGACCCCGTGTGCGCCAGCAGCGTAAGAAAGTATGGAGAATGGAAGGCCGGGGTTCAGCCCACGGCCTTTTTTATTTTTGCGCAGGGAGGAAGGCGAGGTGAAGGAGGTCTGGGTTCGACTCAAGGAGTGGAACAAGGAGGTGGTGACCGCCGCCGTGGAGGCGGGAGTGGACGTGGTGATGGCTCCCCCTGGCGTTGCGCAGCAGGTGCGGCGCCTCGGCCGGGTGGTCGTGGCGGCGGAAGACGGGGACTGGATTCCCGGCCGGGACGTTCACTTGGAGACTCTCCGATCGCCGGAGGACGAAAAGAGGATCTCGGACCTCCTGAGAGTCGGGAAGAAGGTGGTGGTGGAAAACACCGATTGGGAGATCATCCCGCTGGAGAACCTGGTGGCGGGAGGCGGTGAGCTGGTGGTGGCCGTGGAGGACGAGAGCCGGATGGATCTGGCGCTGGGCGTCCTGGAAAAGGGCGTTCACGGGGTTCTCATCCCGGGTGACGACCCTTTAACGGTGTCTTCCTGGACAAGAAAGGTGAAGTCCATGGGGCCCGTGGAACCGCTGGTGGAGGCGGAAATCGTCGGACTGCGGACTGTGGGCCTCGGGGACCGGGTCTGCATCGACACCTGTTCGCTCATGACGGACGGGCAGGGAGCGCTGGTGGGAAACAGCGCGGGATTCCTCTTCCTCGTCCATGCGGAAACCCGCCGGAACCCCTACGTGGCCCCCCGCCCGTTTCGAATCAATGCGGGGGCGGTTCATGCCTACGTGAAGGTCCCGGACGGACGTACCCGGTATCTGTGTGAGCTGGGAGCCGGAGACCCCATCGTCATCGTGGACGCTGCTGGAAAGAGTACCGAGGCGGTGGTGGGCCGCATCAAGGTGGAAAAGCGCCCCCTCGTGGTGGTGGAAGCAAGGTGCGACGCCGGTGGAGGAAGCATCCTTTTGCAGAATGCGGAGACGGTCTGCCTGATGACTCCGAAAGGCGAAGGGGTTTCCGTGACCTCGTTGGAAAAGGGGATGCGGGTGCTGGTGTCTCCCCAGAGCAGGGGTCGGCACTTTGGGATGGCCGTGGACGAATCGATCGTGGAGAAATGATGAGAGATCATTCCTTGGAAAAACTTCGTCGAGGGATCGATGCGCTGGATCAAGAGATCCTGGATCGGCTCAACCGACGCATGCGGCTGGTGGAGCAGATCGGAAGGATCAAGGCGGAAAAGGGCCTGGACACCTTTGATCCCGGAAGGGAGGAGGCCGTGTGCCGGCGGCTGGTGGAAGCCAATCCCGGGCCGCTTCCCGCCGAGTCCGTGCGGGCCATCTACCGGGAGATCCTTGCGGCCTCTCGAAAGCTCCAACAGCCCCTGAAGGTGACCTTCCTGGGGCCGGAGTGGACCTACTCCCATCTCGCGGCGCTTTCCGTCTTCGGTCACACGGCGAGATATGTGCCGCAAGCCGCCCTGGTGGACGTCTTCGACAGCCTGTGCAAGGGACTGTCCCACGTGGCCGTGGTTCCCATCGAGAACTCACTGGAGGGGGGCATCGGGCAGACCATGGACCTCCTCTACGAACGGCCCGTGCGGGTGGTGGGAGAATGCTACTTGGAGGTGGCCCATTGCCTCTGTTCCCGGGCCGCCGATTTCGGCTCGATCGGAAAGCTCTACGCGCACCCGCACGCCCTGGGGCAGTGCCGCAAGTGGATTTCCGAGCATCTGCGCCACGCGGAAATCTTTGAGTGCGCCTCCACGGCCAAGGCGGCCCGGGAGGCTGCGGCCGATCCGGCGAGCGCCGCCCTGTGCAACGTGAAGGCGGCCGAACATTATGGGCTCTCCGTGCTGGCCGAACGGGTGGAGGATCATCCCGGCAACACCACGCGGTTTATCGTCCTGGGGCTCAAGGAAAACACCCCCACCGGAGACGACAAGACATCGATTCTTTTTGCCGTGGCGGACAAGCCGGGTGCCCTGTATCAGGTACTGGACGTCTTCACCCTACACGGCCTCAACATGACGCGGATCGAATCCCGTCCCAATCGCCTGCATCCTTGGCAGTATCTCTTCTTTGCCGATATCGGCGGACACGAAAAGGACAAACACGTGGAGGATGCCCTGAAGGAAGCCGCTTCGCGCACCACCTTCTTCAAGGTCTTGGGGTCCTACCCGCGGGCCAATCCCCGAAATCCCATCCGGTTCGACCTGGAGCGGTCGCGATTCGGCGGGTAGGAGCGTCGGCCCTAAGTTGAAGCATTCTCGCTCATGGTGCGGTCAGTAGACCCGGGGCTTGAGCCCCGGGACCGGCTGGGGGGCGACTGTAGGGGCGAATGATTATTCGCCCCTACAGTCCTCACGCATGCACGGCAGGATGGCATGTCCCCGAACGGAGGGATTTTCCCTTCAGGTTTCTCCACGGCAGCGTTTGGCGGGCGAGTATAGACCCCGAGAAAGTTAATCCATCTTTGCAGAGTGGGGTTGCGAACCGCTCCCGGAGAAGATGGGAGATGCGATAGAACGGATCGAAAATCATGGTCACCAGCGTCCAGCACGCCCTGTACGGAGTCATCGGCAGTCCGGTCCGCCATAGCCTGAGCCCGGCCATGATGAACGCGGCCCTGGCCCATCTCGGGATTCCGGCCTTCTACCTGGCGCTGGAATCGGATGATTTTCGAAGCGACCTGGAAATATTGAAACGGATGGGTGTACGGGGCCTCAGTGTGACGATCCCGTATAAGGAAGATGCCTTCCGATGGTGCGCTTCCGTGGACGAGGCGGCCTATGCCATAGGAGCCGTCAATACGCTACGATGCACGGACGGGGCCTGGGAAGGGATCAACACGGACTGGATCGGCGCCGTGCGGGCTTTGGAAACGGCGACGGAGATCCGAGGCCGTAAGGCCCTGGTCCTGGGAGCCGGGGGGGCGGCCAAGGGAGTCGTCTACGCCTTGGTCCGTTCCGGGGCGCAGGTGGTGGTGGCGAACCGAACCGAAGGAAAGGCCCGCGACCTGGCCCGGCGGTTCGGCTGTGACTGGATTCCTTTGGACCGTATGAGAGGGCTGGAGATAGACATGGCGGTGCACTGCACGGCGGGCGGCATGCACGGAAGGCCCTACGCCTTTTCCCTGGAGGATGTCCCGATCCGTCCAGGGGTGGTGGCCATGGACATCGTCTACGCACCCCTGAAAACACCTTTCCTTGAGGCGGCTCGGGCTAAAGGGGCTCTTTCTCTGGACGGCCTGGAGATGCTGTTGCACCAAGGTGTGGAGCAGCTGACCTGGTGGCTGGGAAGGCCTGCGCCGGCATCCGTCATGCGCCATGCCTTGAGGAAAGCCGCAAAGGAGCGCGAAGATCCATGACAAAGGTACACGAAAAAGACACGGTGGCCGTCCCCTGTGTAGAGCGTGCGAGCGGGCGGGTACCCCTGCCCGGGTCCAAGTCCGTCACGCACCGGGCGTTCATCTTGGCCGCCCTGGGCGATGGCGAGAGCACCATCGAAAACGCCCTGGACGCGGAGGATACGCGGATTACCGCTTCGGCCCTGCAGGCCCTGGGTGCCGACGTGTCATGGCAGGGGACGACGGTGCGAATCCGCCCGCCGCAAAAGAGGTGGCGAAGCCCGGCTGCGGCTGTTTGGGTCGGAAACAGCGGGACGAGTCTCCGCCTTCTCACCGGACTGGCCGCCGCGGGAAGGGGGACTTTCGTCTTCGACGGGACCCAGCGGCTTCGTGAGCGACCCATCGGCGCCCTGGCGGACGCCCTGGAAGCCTTGGGTGTGACGGTACGATTCCCCGAAAGGAGAGGATATCCGCCCGTTGTGATCGAAAGCCGCGGGTTGAGAGGCGGAACGGTCTGCGTGGACGCCTCCCAAAGCAGCCAGTACCTGTCGTCCGTCCTGCTTGCGGTCACCAGGGCGTCCGGCCCGGTGACGGTCTCCTGGAGAGAGGTCTCCTCCTTTCCCTATGTGGAGGTGACCCTGCAGATGATGGCCCGAGCTGGATTGATGTTCCGGAAGACGGGCCCTTCGGAAATCGTGGTGGAAGCCCCGCAGGTTGTGCGGTCTTTCCATTATACGGTGGAGGGAGACTGTTCGTCCGCGTCCTACTTCTGGGCGGCGGCGGCCTTGACTGCGGGAAGCGTTCTGACCTACCCTGTGAGTCACGAGACCCTGCAGGGGGACTGCGCTTTTCTCGACGTCCTGACCTCCATGGGATGCCGCGTGGAATGGACCGAAGAAGGCGTGGGCGTCCACGGCCCGAAAGAGCTTCGGCCGGTGGATGTGGACATGAACCGCATGCCGGATATGGTCCCCACACTGGCCGTTGTGGCTTCTTGCGCGGAGGGAACGTCACGCATCCGCAATGTGGCTCACCTGCGGATCAAGGAGTCGGACCGATTGAAAGCCGTGGCCGCGGAACTGAGCAAACTTGGAGTCCGGGTGGAAGAATGGCCCGACGGATTGGTGATCCAGGGGCCGCCGCGGCACGGGGCCGTGATCGAAACCTACGACGATCACCGGATCGCCATGTCCTTTGCCGTGCTGGGGCTGCGGGTTCCTGGGATGGTCATCCTGGAGCCCCGGACGGTGCGAAAGTCCTTTCCGGGTTTTTGGGACACGCTTTTTGAGCTGGTTCATGGGTCCACATAAGGCGTTGGAGAGCGGTGGAGACGGACGGAGGGGGCCCGGCGGGGGAGCTGCCGGCCGAGGCCGTCGTGGGATACCCGGTGGGGCCGGAGGTCTGTTCTTCCTTGTGACCTTCGGCCTCATTCTTTTCTTGGGCCGGGCGTTGTTGGCAGCCGAAGACAAGGCGGCGGTGTCCTGGAAGTCCCACCTGCAGAGGCTGCGCGGCGTCGCGGCGGAGGTGGGCGTCCATGTGGTTCTGCTTCCGGAAGGGAAGACCCTCTTCGAGATGAATTCCCAGAAGCCTCTGGTGCCGGCGTCCCTGGTCAAGCTTCTCACGAGCTATGCGGCCCTTAAGGAACTGGGCCCTGACTACACCTTTCGAACGGAAGTATGGGCCACGGGACGGCCCCGGGAGGGGATTCTTCCCGGAAGTATTTGGATCAAGGGACACGGCGACCCGTATCTTACGCCGGAACGCTTGTGGCTGCTGGCCCAAAAGGTGCGGGGCCTCGGCGTGCGCCGCATCCTGGGCTCCGTGCACGTGGACAATTCCCAATTCGACCCGCCCTACGAACAGCTGTGCCTGGACGGCCAATGCGAGAGGACCCACAATCCGGTCATCAGCGCCACGGCCGTGAACTTCAACACAGTGACCCTGCAGATCACCTCCCGGCCAGGCGGGAAGGGAACGTCCGTGAGGGCCTTCCCGCCCACGGACTACGCGGCCATTCAACAAAGGTGGCAGAAAAAGCCTTCCCGTAAGGTGATTATTTCCTTGTCGTCATTGGGCGTGGGGGACGACGGGCGGGAAGTCTTCCAGTTGAGGGGACGTCCTCCTGCGGAGAAGGTACTGCCCGTGGAGCGGCGCCTGAATGTCCAGGACCCGGAAAAATTCGTGGCCTTGACCTTTCGCCGCACCCTGGAAGAAGCGGGGGTGCAGGTGACGGGGACGTCCTCACAGGCACTCCCGGTTCCGTCCAAGGCCGTCCTTGTCTGCTCGCTGGAATCGCCTCCGCTGGGGGACTTGCTTTTCGGTTTGAACCGATACAGCAACAACTTCATGGCGGAAATGATCCTGCGCGTGCTGGGCGGCCATGTCTACGGACTGCCGGGAAGCTCCGCAAAGGGATGCCGCGCCGTGGACGATGTCTTGAGAAGGATGGGGGTGTCCCGGTCGGAGGCCGTCCTGGACTCGGGGTCGGGCCTCACGCGAACGACCCGCGTAAGCCCGCGGGTTTTCAGCCTGGTTCTCAAGGAAGCCTACAACGATTTTTCCGTCGGCCCGGAATTCCTGGCTTCGCTGGCCCGCCCCGGAGACGACGGAACCCTGCTCCGTCGCCTCCGGGATCTTCCGGACGGCGCCGCGCTCCGCGGCAAGACCGGAACCCTCAAGGACGTGGTGAGCTTCAGCGGCTATCTCTTTTCCCCCGGCAAGAAAGTCTATGCCGTGACGGTGATTCTCAACGGAGTCCGGGAGATCTGGAAAGCCCGCCGGGAGGTGGATCTCTTGCTGCAAAACCTCCCCGCCCTGGCGGGATGAGCGGGGGGCTCCGCAGCGGTTCACATGCCCGCCAGACGCTGCAATACCTTGTACACAGCCGCCATGTCCTCGTCCCCCCATCCCATGGCCCGGGCGGCGCTGTAGACCTCCCGGCAGGCGGCCGTGGCCGGAAGTGGGCAGCCGAGCGAGCCCGCTTCGGCCAGGACCAGATTCAAATCCTTGAAGACCAGATCCACCGGAAAATGCTTGGTGTAGTCGCCTCGGGTGATGGTGTCTCCCTTTAGGGCGAAGAGCGGGGCGGCCATGGCTCCGGAGGCGATGGTCTCCAGCATGGCATCCGTTTCCAGGCCGAGCCGCGATCCGAAGACCAGGGCTTCGGCGAAATCCACCATCATGGTTCCCAATAGCAGGTTGATCATGAGTTTCATGGCCGTGCCGCCGGGAACCTCCCCGCATCGAACGACCTTCTTGCCCATGGTGAGCAGCAGAGGTTCCATCTCTTGGACGAGATCCGAAGGCCCTCCTGCAAGCACAACCAGGGTGCCTTGCTCGGCAGGGACCTTGCTCCCCGAGACGGGCGCATCCAGAAACCGCCCTCCGGCGGAGCGGACCAGATCGTCGGCCCGTTTGGTGGCCTCCAGAGAAACGGTGCTCATGTTGATCACCACGGTGCCGGGCTTCAATCCTTCCAGCAGCCCCTGTTGGTCCTGGAGGACGCCCAGGAGCTCCTTGGGGCCCGTGACCATGATGATCACCACGTCGCTCTGCCGGGCCAGCTCGGCGGGGGTGTGGGCGGCCGGCACCCCCACCCGACGGAAGGGCTCCGTCTTGGATTCCGTCCGATTGTAGACGACCAGTTCGTGGCCGGCCTTCCGGATGTTCTGAGCCATGGGGCTGCCCATGGTGCCCAAACCGATGAAACCAACGCGCATGGAAACCCTCCTGCTTTTGTTTTGATCGCAAGCCAGAAAATCGGCAACGCCTTGGCGAAGTCCTCAGGCCAAAACCTACACGCCCCCGCATCACGTCTCAAGGGCTTTTGATGACATGAAATTATTTGTGATAAATTTCTTGACCGCTGGGCACCCACTCAGCTATCCGTAGATACGCAGGAACCATCCTCGGGCCGATGTACCTCTTCCCGATCTCTTCTGAAGCCCGCACGGCGCCTGCCGTGCCCTCCAGCGTGTAACCCGAGCAGCAAGGAGTCCCCATGAGCGCGCAGATGGATCCCAAGCCTTTTGAGGAATGGAGTGAAGCGGAGCTGATTCAATGGATCATGGATGGATTGCGTTGCACGATCGTCCACTACGGCTGTTGGTTCCGGGAGGTGGAGCACCAGCTCGGCTTGGAACGGACGTTGCCCATCGAGGCGGATGCCGGGGATGCGGCCTTCGCCATCCTGCTGAAACGCCTTTCCAAGGTGTTGGGGTTCGAGCTGGAAGACGGAGTGCCGAAAGCTCTCAAGGGCATGGGCAAGGACCGGCTTCGCGAGCTGACAACTGCCGTGGCCACCAACTGGCTGGCCACGGACGGTGTGTGGTTCCAGGCGGTGGAAAGGACCTACGGGATGGATGCGGCCAAGCGGTGTAACGACACGTGCTGGTCGCGGTTTTCGCCCTACGAGGCCTACCGCATCAAAAGGCTCTTGGGGCTTCCCGAAAAAGCAGGCTTGGCTGGCCTGAAGGCGGCTCTCGGCTACCGGCTCTACGCCAGGATCAACGAACAGGCGGTGGAAACGCTTGATGAGCACACCCTGATCTTCCGCATGGTGGACTGCCGGGTGCAAAGTGCAAGGAAACGTAAGGGGCTGCCGGACTACCCGTGCAAGTCCGCAGGAATGGTGGAATACCCGTTTTTCGCTCAAGCCATCGACCCGAGAATCGAAACCGAATGCATCGGGTGTCCCCCGGACGCCCATCCGGAAGAGTGGTGGTGCGCCTGGAAGTTCACGCTCAAGCCCTGACGGGGTCCAGGGGGGCAGCCCCAGATTTCCGGCGCAGGAGCGGAGGGGCGAGTTTCTGCGTTCCACTCGAAGGGCCTTGTGGGGGCGAATGTTCGTTCGCCCCTGCGGTTTCCTGCTCTTCCGGGCTTGGCCTTGTTCTTAACGCTCATGGCTCCCCGTGCGCCGCCCCGCCTAAGTGAAACAACCTGCGCCGAGGTGCTGCCCGCGCTGTGGGAGCTGCGCGAAGCGCGATGAACCGGGAGCGGCCGTGTCGCCGTGGAACGGCCCGCCACCCGTTTGGCGGCTTCCGCCGCTCCCGCAGACCGTTCCTGCTCCACCACCGCCCTTTCTGTTCCCCGGCCGTCCCCCTTAAAATGAGATGCCACAAACTGCCGTGCCGTTGGATGCGCCGGAAGAGGACCGTCAACAAACCCGACTGTTGCATGGGCGACACAGTCTGGGATTGGGATGTGTCTTTTCCGGCACACAGTCCAAAGGACGAAAAGGGCAGCCTTGCGGTAGCGTGAAGGTCTTCCCAAGGGAAATGTGTAAGGAGATCCAGCACTAAGACAAGACGCGTCCCCAAAGGTCAAAACTCTCCAATGGTGGTATGATCTTTGCCATTTCATGGGCCCCGAGGAGGAAAGAGACCTTGCACTACGACCTGTTCAACCAGCACACGATTCGAGCGGAAGTGGAATTCGGCGGGACGGGGCTCCATTCGGGGGCTCGGGTGAATGTGAGGCTCCGTCCCGCGCCTCCCCATCACGGGATCGTCTTCTACCGGGTGGACCTGCCCGGGCACCCCGCCATTGCGGCCCGCTACGACAACGTGGTGGACACATCCCTGGCGACGGTGCTTGGAGCCAGCGGGGTCCGCGTGGGAACCGTGGAGCACTTCATGGCGGCGGTCCGGGTGGCGGGCATCGACAACCTGAGCGTGGAAATCGACGGGCCGGAAATGCCGGTCATGGACGGCAGCGCCGTGCCCTTCCTGGAGGTTCTCGGCCGGGCCGGGCTGGAACGCCAGGATGCCTACCGGACGTGCCTGAGGGTGGAATCCGCCTTCACGGTCACTCAAGGGGATGCCTACGTGAAGGTTCGCCCCGCCGATGTGTTGCAAATAGACTACACCATCGATTTCCCCCATCCGCTGGTCGGGCGACAGAGTTATTCCTGGAGCCTGGACGTGGGTTCCTTTCGCCGTGAATTGGCGTCGGCCAGGACCTTCGGCTTTCTGAGGGAAGTGGAATACCTTCAAAGCAAGGGGTTGGCTCTCGGCGGGTCGCTGGACAATGCGGTGGTCTTCGACGATCACGGCGTGGTCAATCACGAGGGGCTCCGTTTTCCCGACGAATGCGTACGCCACAAGGTGTTGGATTTTTTGGGGGACATGGCCCTCTGCCCCTTTCCCATCTTCGGGCGTTTCGAAGCTTACAAGGCCGGCCATGCCCTGCACAACCGCGTGCTGAGGGAAATGTTCCAGCGGCCGGGGCATGCGCAATTCATCCAAGCGGCCACCATGGTTCCCCAAAACCTCATGCGCCAACCCGTTCCCACCCTCTACTGGAAGCCGTTGGCAGTGGCCGGAAACGGGTGATCGCCGGGCCCTGCTGGAGGGACCCGAATCGCTCCGCCCCTCGGGCGGTTGGTCTTGTCAACGCCGGGCGCGTCCGCTAAGATCTGGGCTCTTGAGAACCCCAAATCGCAGAGCACAGGCGGATGCGTCAGGCGTTTTTTTTTGCCGCACTCTTTACGGCCATCTTCTGCACGGCGCCGGTAGGCACGGAAGCGCTGGCGCGGAACAAGGCGGATATCGCCGATCTAGCCGTCTACCCCGACCCGCCCAACCTGAAAGTCCGCTTTCGAATCGACAATTGCTTCAATGACGAAATGATGGAAGCCATCAAGAGCGGGGTGCCCGCCGTCTTCCGCATCCTGGTGGTCCTGGAAAAGGAAGGGTTGCCCCTGCTCCGGGACCGCCTGGTGGATGTGTCCTTCGAACACAGCATCCGATACGACACCTTGCACGGCCAATACCATGTGAAGCTGACGGAGCACCCCAGCACCACGCTGACCACGAAGGATTTCGAGAAGGCCAAGAAGTGGATGAGCGAGGTGGAGGACGTACCCGTCATTCCCTTGTGGCGCCTTCCCAAGGGCCAGGAATATCAGGTGCGGGTCAAGGCGGAACTGTCCAAGGTGCAGCTGCCCTTTTTCCTTCGTTACGTCTTCTTCTTTGTCTCCTTGTGGGACTTCGAAACGGACTGGGCACAGGCGTCCTTTGTGCACTGAGTCGAGGCCATGAATTATCCCAATCCGGCATTGATGAGACGACGCCGTCGGCGGGAGCGGATCCTGCTGATCGTCATTTTGAGCCTGGTGGTTCTTTTCGGGTTCCTGGAAGGATGGTTTTTCCAGTACAGGGCGGAACTTCCCGTTTTCGGAAACATTCTGCTCTTCGCCCTCATCAATCTGAACGTCCTCCTTCTGCTGTTGTTGATCTACCTGGTTCTGCGAAACGTGGTGAAGCTGGTCTTCGAGCGGCGCCAGCGGATCCTGGGTCACAAGCTGCGAACGCGTTTGACTCTGGCCTTTGTGGGCTTGACTCTCATCCCCACGCTTCCCCTGTTCGGACTGGCGACCCAGTTCATTTCCTTCAGCCTGGAGTATTGGTTCAGCAACCAGGTGGAACAATCCCTGGAGCAAAGCGTGCTTCTGGGAAAGGACTACCTGCGCCAGGTTCGCGAGGACCTCCTGGTGGACGCCCAGTTGGTCCAGTGGGAGCTCTTCCCGGGCGGGGTTAAGCCCGAGACGCCGGCCGAGAGCGGGCGGGAAGTTCCCCGGGCCTTCTGGGAACGCTACCATGTGCAGGGGGTCTTCGTTGCGGACGCGCAGGGCACCCTTCTTTGGGAGGCCTGGAAGGATCCAGCCCAGAAGCTGGACGCTTTGGTGCTTGCCGAGCTTGTTCGGGAATGGGCCCTTTCCGACGAGACCGTGGACTACTTTCCGCTGGTTCCCACCAAGGGGCGGATGGAGGCCATGGTCGCCTTTCGGGCCGTGGTGGAGGGGGCCCCTGGAGAGACGGCAGGCGTCTATCTGGGTCTGGTGCGCACCCTTCCCGGCGCCATGGCTTCCCGACTGGACGCGGTGGTGCAGGGCTATGAAAACTACAGCCAACTGAAGCTGCTCAAGGCGCCTCTCAAGACCAGTCACCTCATCACCTTTTCCATCGCCACGCTGCTGGTGCTTTTTGCCGCCGTCTGGTTCGGCCTCTATTTGGCGCGGGACATCACGGGCCCCATCCAGGGGCTGCTCATGGCCACGGAGAGGGTGGCCGAAGGGGATCTGGACGTTTCGCTCGACTGGGAGCGGGACGATGAGATCGGCACCCTGCTGGCTTCCTTCAACCGGATGGTACGAGACCTGCGGCAGAACCGGGAGCAGTTGACTCTGGCCAACGAGGCTCTGCAGGAGAGCAATCGGGAACTGGAAGAACGGCGCCGGTACATGGAGATCGTGCTCCGAAACATCGGGGCTGGCGTGGTGAGCGTGGATGTCCACGGAACCATCCGAACCATGAACAAGGCGGCCGAGGAGATGCTGGGCCTGCAGGCGGAAAAGGTCATCGGCAGAAGCTATGCCGAATTTCTGCAGGCGGACCACATGGAGGTGGTCAAGGCCTTTCGGGATATGTACCAGGTGGGGCGCCAGCCCACGCTGGAGCGCCACGTGCAGGTGATGGTGGGCAACCGGCCCATGGCGCTTCTCATCAAGGTGAGCCTGCTCCGGGACGAAGACGGGCGGGACGTGGGCGTGGTGGTCGTCTTGGACGACCTGAGCGAACTCCAGAAGGCTCAGCGCATGGCCGCGTGGCGGGAAGTGGCCCGGCGGATCGCCCACGAAATCAAGAACCCCCTCACCCCCATCAAGCTTTCCGCCCAAAGAATCCGAAGGAAATATGCCGAGTGGGTGGACGAGGCGGGGAGTGTGCTGGGCGAATGCACCGAGACCATCATCCAGCAGGTGGACCACATGAAGCGGCTGGTAGATGAATTTTCCAGCTTCGCCCGCATGCCGGACGCCAACCCGGCGCCGTGCGACCTGCCGGCCCTGGTGGAGGAGGTGGTGGGCCTTTATCGCCAGTCCTATCCGGCCATTCGCTTTTCCGTGCATCGGGATCCGGTATTCCCCCTGCTACGCCTGGACCGGGACCAGTTTCGGCAGGTTCTGAACAACCTTCTGGAAAACGCCGTGCAGGCGCTGGACGGGGGCGATGGGCGCATCGACGTGCGCCTCTACTACGATTCGATCTTACGGATCGCCCGGCTGGAGTGCGCCGACACCGGGCCCGGCTTGCCGCCGGAAGCGCGGCTTCGCATGTTCGAGCCCTACTATTCCACCAAGGAAAAGGGAAGCGGGTTGGGCCTGGCCATCGTGTCCAAGATCATTACCGATCACAACGGCTTTGTGCGTGTCCGGGACAACGAGCCCCACGGAACGGTCATCGTGGTGGAGCTTCCCGGCGCATGAAAGAAAGGCTGCTGGAAAGATGGCGGAAAAGATTCTGGTGGTGGACGACGAGCCGAGCATCCTGCAGTCGCTCAAGGGCGTGCTGGAAGACGAAGGTTACGAGACGGTCCTCGCCGGGTCAGGGGAAGCCGCCCTGGAGGAGATCGTTCGGGACCCGCCCGATTTGGTCCTCCTGGATATCTGGCTTCCCGGCATGGACGGCATGGAGGTGTTGGAGCGGATCAAGAAGACCCATCCCAGTCTCCCGGTGATCATCATATCCGGGCACGGGACCATCGAAACGGCGGTTCGAGCCACCCGGACGGGGGCCTTCGATTTTGTGGAAAAGCCCCTCTCGGTGGAACGGATCCTGGTGTCCGTTCAGAACGCCCTGCAGGTGTCCCGGCTGGAGGCCGACAACCTGCTTTGGCGCGAGAAGGCGGAACGCCGGCACCGCCTCACGGGCGATAGCCCCGCCATCACCCAGCTTCGGGAGCAGATCCGCCGGGCGGCGCCCAGCAACGCCACCGTGCTGGTGACCGGGGAAAACGGCACCGGAAAGGAACTGGTGGCCCGCTCCATCCACTTTTTCAGCCCGCGAAGGAACCGGCCTCTCATTGAAGTGAACTGTGCGGCCATCCCGGAAGAGCTCATCGAAAGCGAACTGTTCGGGCATGAAAAGGGGGCGTTTACCGGCGCCCAGGAACGGCGGCGGGGCAAGTTCGACCTGGCGGACGGCGGGACGCTCTTCCTGGATGAGATCGGGGACATGAGCCTCAAAACGCAGGCCAAGATCCTTCGCATCATTCAGGAACAGAGCTTCGAGCGGGTGGGAGGATCCAAGACGATCCGTGTGGACGTGCGGATCGTGGCGGCCACCAACAAGGACCTCCAGGCGGAAATCGAGGCGGGCCGTTTTCGCCAGGACCTCTTCTTCCGCCTCAATGTGATCCCGCTGCACGTGCCCCCCTTGCGGGATCGGCTGGAGGACATCCCGCTTCTGGTGGACGATTTTCTCCAGGAACTTTCCCAGGAGAGCACCCTGGGCCGAAAGGAGATCGATCCGGAGGTCCTGGACCTTCTGAAGCGCTACGACTGGCCGGGCAATGTGAGGGAACTGAAGAACTTCGTGGAACGACTGGTCATCATGACGCCGGGAAGAATCATCCGGCGAGGCGACCTGCCGCCCGATTTCGTCCGCCAGCTGGGCCGGGCGCCGGCCGGGGAGGACCCCTTTCGGTACCCGACCCTCAAGGAGGCCCGTTTCTATTTTGAGCGTGAATACCTACTGAGAAAGCTCGAGGAAAACGACTGGAACGTTTCTCTCACGGCTCAGAACGTGGGCCTGGAACGGAGCCACCTGCACCGAAAGATGAAGGTTTTGGGGATCCGGCCCAACAACGGGGCCGCGGCGGCCGAAGGAAATGCATGAGGTGCGGCCATGAAACGCCCGGTTCCGATAAAGACCGACGGGCGCCAGTTCATGGCGGGCGCTTGAAGCACCGGCGCCCGAAGGAATCGGGCTCACAAGCCGTCTCGCCTTTTTGTTGTGCGAGCCGGTGCAAGCCTTGACAGCCCCAGGCTTTGGTGCTAAGTACTGCCAACGCTGTCGGGGCGTAGCGCAGTCTGGTGAGCGCACTAGCATGGGGAGCTAGGGGTCGGCGGTTCAAATCCGCCCGTCCCGACCAGCAGCCAGCCGTTAAAAGGGGACCGCAACCGCGGTCCCCTCTTTCGTTCTTCTCCTCCTCTTTCCAAGATCGGTCTTCACGAGATGCCCATCGGTTGAACGCCGGCTTTTCCCCGGCTATTGTATTTGTGAAAGTGAACATGAACCTTCCATCCACGCCAGCTGTGGAAGCGAATCACCGCCCCGCAGTTCCTGTTGGAGAAGGGGGCGGAGCGGCCATCACGTTTGGGGTCTTTAGTGAGGACCGCTGATGAACCGATGAGAGGAAACCATGAGCCTGGGAGGTGTTGGGCATGGCGATCCCTAACGGAGCCATTCACCGCAAGCTGCTGCTGATCGAACAAGTTGTGATGGAACTTCGGACGCTTGTGCCTGTGACGGTCGCTGATTTGGAAAAGGATTGGCGCACTCGGCGAGCGGTGGAAAGAAGTCTGCAGGTGGCTGTGGAGGCGATGATCGATGTGTGCCAGAGGTTGATTTCCCTCAGGGGCCTGACAGTGCCGGGCACCGGAGCCGAGTCTGTGGGATTGTGTGTTGAACTCGGGGCTCTCACTTCCGTCGAGCCCTACCGGCGCATGGTTCAGTTTCGAAATTACATCGTCCATCATTACGAGATGGTGGATCCAGCTATCCTGGCGGAGATCGTTAATCGTCGTCTTGATGACTTTGAAAACTTTTGCCGCGAGATTCAAGCCTATGATCTTGAAGGAAATCGTTGAAAAGGCTCTGAAGGTTTTTCACCGGCATGACCGTGTGGTGGCCGTGTGGCTTTTCGGCTCCGCCGCCGAGGAACGCATGCGGGTGGGCAGTGACCTGGATCTGGCCGTTCTCTTCCAGGAAAAACCTCCCTTTGAGGTTTGGGCCGACCTCAGGGCCGATTTGCAGGAGGCACTGAAATTCGAAGATATTGATCTCGTAACCCTCAACGAGGCCCATCCCATACTGCGTTTCGAGGCGGTGCGTGGAAAATGTCTCTACTGCGTCGATCCTGAGGCCGTTGCGGCTTTTGTTTCCCTGAGCGCCCGCGAGTATGAGGACACTATGGCCTTCCTGGAGCGGGGCCGGCAAATGACAGCAGAGGTGCGCCAACATGCGGTAGGTGAAAGAGATAGCGGATGAGCTCGGAAGATCTGCGGCGATGGTTGGAAAGCGCTGGCGCATCAAAAGCAGGGGCGTCGGGCGTGATGCGGGGAGCGGCCCCCTATGGCCATGGAAAGAGGCATTCCCTCGAGGCCCAGGGGGCCGCAAATGCGCTCCACCGGGGCTCAGTGGCCCCGAATCGCACCCTCATGGGCTTTCCGCAGTCCGCACGGTGAAGCGGCCGTCCAGGTCTTCCAGCTTTTTCACGATCCCCCCGTATTCCAGCTCGCTGAAAGGCAGCATGGCGTTGCCGAAAAACCCCTGCCTTCGGATTTCCGTGGCCTTGTCCGAGATGCGCTCCCGGATGCGGTCCCAGTAAGGGTGGTCGAAGGCGTCCACCGGGCGGGTCAGGCGCCCGTGGTGTACACAGAAGGCGGCGCACGAAACGATGGGCGGCCCGTCGAAAAAGGAGGTGCCGGTGTTCTGCTTGACGGGCATGAGCGGCCCGGCATGGCTTCCGCGCATGAATCCCGCCACGTAGGCCCCCAGGTGGAAGGGTGCCAGGACTTCCCCGGTGGCGGGAAAACTTCCCTGGACGCGCACCAGCATGATGGGGTCGTCCTTTCCCGTGTATTTTCCGGCGATGTTGTGGAGCCGCGTGGTGCTCACGGCCACCGCCTGATCCCCGGTTTGGCGCGAATGGATGGATTCGACCACGAACCGTTCGGGATCCCTCAGAAGCGCTGCGATGTCGTAGAGATCCTCGGGGGCGTTCAGGGTGATGACGCGGTCGGCTTCCACGTGGGAAACGTCCATGATGGTGAAGGAAAACCCCTGGAACATGCCGGGCGACAGAAGCAGGCCCGAACAATACATGGGATCGGCGAAGGCCTGGTAGAGGGGGAGATTGTAGGCGCCGGGATCCGTCTTGTCGGCGGCGAAGAAGAGAAAAGGTTCCGCCTCCCTTTCCTCGAATTCCATTTCGGCCACCGCCGGTCCCAGCCCCTTTACATTGCCGGCGAAGGCGTCCTTCAAGAGATCCTGTCCCGCTCCGTAGAGTCCTTGGTCCTTGGCCACGTCCGTTCCGGCCTTGAAAGCGTCCCAGGCCAGCTTGTGCACCCCCTCGTGACAAACCCCGCTCGTATGGGTGCAGAGGATGGCGATGTCATCTCCCGTGTAACTCACGTGCCAGTCGATGAGAAGTCCCTTTTGGTGCTGGCGTACATGCCCGATGACCGCTTCCAGCACGCGCCGACTGGGCTGAATGTGTCCTCCGATGCTCCCGATGTCCGCCTTGATGGCCGTAAGCGTGATCTTCATGGCCGGTGCCCTCCTTGCGTCTTCGGGTTGATACCATCTTCGCCCGGTGGTTGTGCGGGCATAAGGGATGTGGAAAAGAACCAAGGAAGTCCGCGAGACGGGGAGGGGGAACGGGAGTGTCATGCGAGGGGGCGGGGAGCAATCCGGTTGCGCATCCGCTGCCGCTTGGTCCAATATGACACGCTCGGATACTTGAAAACAAGAAGGGGCTTTCCGAGGAAACCGATCATCGAGGAAAAGATGAAACGAATCGGAGCGGTTGTCTGCCTGCTTTACGTGTTCCTTTGCTGGGGATGCACCCAGGCTCCCCAGGTGGTGGCCGTCGCAAGGCCCATCATGGGAACCATCGTGGAGATCAGCGTGGCGGCTCAAGATGAGGATGCGGCTTTTCATGCCATCAAGGCCGCTTTTTCGGAAATGGAGCGGATCGAGCGGGAGATGAGCTTCTTTCGGGAAGAGAGCGAGCTTTCCAGGCTCAACCGTCTTGCCGGCCGAGGGCCCGTCCAGGTTTCCCAGGAGCTTGTGGCGCTCCTGCGGACCTCCCTTCGCATTTCCCGGCTCACCCAGGGCGCCTTCGACGTGACCGTGGCCCCGTTGTTGCGCCTTTGGCCCATCTACAGGGCGGAAAAGATCCTTCCCACCGACGACAGGATCCGGGAGGCTCTAAGCCATGTGGGATACCGAAAGCTCATGGTCTCGGAACACGATCACACGGTGGCCTTCGCCGACCCCGGCATGGCGGTGGACCTGGGGGGCATCGCCAAGGGCTATGCCATCGACCGGGCCGTGTCGGTTCTGAAAGGCCTGGGAGTGAAGGCGGCCCTGGTGAATGCGGGCGGGGATCTCTATGCCTACGGACGAAAGCCCAACGGGGATCCCTGGACGATCGGCATCCGCCATCCGCGGCAAAAGGACGGTGTGCTTGCAGCCGCCAAGGTGCAAGATATGGCGATCGTCACTTCGGGCGATTATGAAAGGTTCTTTATCAAGGACGGGAAACGCTACAGCCACATCATCGACCCGCGGTCGGGCTTCACGGCTCAGAAGACCGCTTCCGTGACGGTGACGGCGCCGCAAGCCGTTGTGGCGGACGGGCTGGCCACCGGGGTTCTCGTTTTGGGGGCGGAAAAGGGCCTTTCGGTGGTGGAGTCCATCCCCGGAGTGGAGGCGGCCGTGATTACGGAAGGCCCCTCGGGAGGGCTGGAAATGCGGGTCTCCGCAAATTTCCTCAAAAATCTGGAAATCGATCCGGCGTCCATCCGCCGTCAAGGGATCAGGCTGGTGGAACGGCCTGGGGCGGCTCCGCCGGCTTCAGGTCCAGTATCCGAATGACCGTCGGGGGATCCAGCCGATAGGGGCTGGCCGCACCCTGGTAAAAGCCGTGGGCCTCGATGAAGTGGATGGAAAGATCCGTCCACTGGAGCCGCTCTCCCGTATCGAGCCGC
Organism: Desulfacinum infernum DSM 9756; assembly: GCF_900129305.1. Lineage (GTDB taxonomy): Bacteria > Desulfobacterota > Syntrophobacteria > Syntrophobacterales > DSM-9756 > Desulfacinum > Desulfacinum infernum. The sequence goes on from NZ_FQVB01000004.1 coordinate 161,687, forward strand.
TCCAGTTCCACATGGGTCTTGGGATAGAGGCCCGGATGTCCCCAAGGGCAGGGGAGCTTCCCGCGGGCGGCTTCGACCCGCACGCGAAACCGGTCGTCCACCACCACGGGCTCGCCCAGGGCCCTCTTGGCGGCCTCGGTGAGAGTCCGAAGCCTGCGGGCGATAACGTCGTGGTAGAGGCCCGCTGCCTTCACCGCCTTTTCGTCTTCAGTGAGGATCCGGATGAGCGGCCGCGGGTCCCCTTCCAGATACCCGTGCCGGTGCGGGCCCGGCCGGAGCCTTCGCTCCACCTCATCCAATTCCGGGCTTTGGTAGACGGGAAAACGTCCCATGGTCCCCCCTTCACGCGGCCCTGGATGGGCCGCGCCTCATGCAAACTTGTCATAGAAGATGCGGTCTTCCGGGAGGCCCTTGCTCTTCAGGATGTCCACGGCGGCGTTGATCATGAGCGGGTTGCCGCAAAGATAGGCCTCCATGTCCGAGGCGTCCGCCACCCGGCGGGCCACCGCGTCCGTGACGTACCCGGTTTCTCCCTCCCAGGCGTCTTCGCGGGCCGGATCCGACAAGACCGGCACGTAGGTGAGCCCCGGGATGCGTTCCGCCAGGGTCTGAATTTCCTCCTGATAAAAGAGATCGGCCTTGGCTCGGACTCCGAAATACAAGGTGGCCCGGCGGTCGATCTTTTCGTCGGCCATCTGATGCAGGATGGACATAAGCGGGGCCAGGCCGGAGCCGGTACCGATGAGAATCATCTCCCGCTCGGAATGGCGCAGGTAAAAATCGCCGTAGGGGCCGTTGATGCGCACGGTGTCGCCTTCCTTGAGCAGCGTGTGGATGTAGGTGGTGGCAAGGCCGTGCTCCACGCGGGTGATCACCAGCTTGATCTCGGTCCTGAGGACCGCGGGCGATGCGATGGAATAGGCCCGGTACACCGGTTCCGGGCAGCCGGGGTATTCGGGCACCTGGAACTGGATGAACTGGCCGGGCTTGAAGGTGATCTCCGGCGGATCCACCAGCTTGAGATGCACCTCCTTGATGTTGTGGGTCAGAGGACGAAGCCCGGCCACCACGGCGGTGTATTCCTTGATGAGGAAGAACTCCTCCGGGATGCGGATCAGCAGGTCGTTTCGCACGCGCACCTGGCACGACAGGCGCACCTGCTCGGCGATTTCCTTTTCATCCATGTAGGGTGTTTCGGTAGGCAGGATGGGGCCGCCGCCATCCAGAACCTGGACCTTGCACAGCCCGCAGCTTCCCCGGCCGCCGCAGGCGGAGGGGATGAAGATGCCCTGGTCCATAAGCGTGCCCAGGAGTTTTCCTCCTCCCTGGACGGTGAGCTCCTTTTCCCCCTCGTTGATGGAGATGCGGCATTCGCCGTAGTCGGCCAGAACCGCGTGGGCGGCTTCCAGCAGCAGGGCCAGAAAGGCCGCCAAGGCGCTTATGGAAAGGAGACCCAAGGCGAGTTGTACCATGGTATGTCGACCTCAACCGATCTGGATCATGCCGCTGAAGGCCATGAACGAAAGGGCCATGAGGCCCGCGACGATGAGACTGATCCCAGGGCCCTCCAGGGCCTTGGGGATCGGAGCCTTCCGAATCTTTTCCCGGATCCCGGCCAAGGCCGTAATGGCGAGAAGCCATCCCAAGCCGCCGCCGAACCCGTAGGCCACCGACTGAATGAAATTGTAGTGACGGATGATCATGAAGAGACAGACGCCCAGGATGGCGCAGTTGACGGTGATGAGCGGCAGAAAGACGCCCAGAACCACGTAGAGCGCCGGCGAATAGCGGTCGATGACCATCTCCACCAGTTGGACGAAGGCGGCGATGACGATGATGAAGACAATGTAACGAAAGTGCACCAGGCCGAAGGGAACGAGCAGGTGATGGTAGACCAGGAAATTGATGGCCGTGGTGCAGGTCATGACGAAGGTGACTGCGAGGCCGAGGCCCACGGCGGACTTGAGCTCCCTGGAGATGGCCAAAAAGGAGCACATGCCCAGGAAGTTGGCCAGCAGGATGTTGTTGGTGAAGATGGCGGCGAAAAAGATCACCGGAGCGCTCAAGGTGGTTTCCATGCCGGTGGGGCCCTCCTAGCGCGGCGCTTTCTTTTCTTCGGGTTTTTCGAACTGGTAGGCCACCCAGATGAAAAGGCCCAGCATGAAGAAGCCGGCGGGGGCCATGACCATGATGGTCCAGGGGACCCACCAGGAAGGCATGACGGGGTGGCCGAAAACGGTGCCGAAGCCCAGAAGCTCGCGGACGAACGCGATGACGAGAAGCACCAGGGCATAGCCGGTTCCCGACGCGATGCCGTCCAAAAAGGACAGCCAAACGGGATTGTTACGGGCATAGCCCTCGCACCTTCCCATGATGATGCAGTTGGTGATGATGAGTCCCACGTAGGGGCCCAGCGCCTCGCTGATCTCCGGCAGGTAGGCCTTCAGCACGATGTCCACGATCATCACGTAGGAGGCGATGATGAGCACCTGCACCATCATGCGGATGCGGCCGGGGGTGATGCGCCTGAGGGCCGAGACCGTGGCGTTGGACATGGCGGTGACGAAGATGAGGCTCACTCCCATGATGAAGGTGTTGGTCATGAGGTTGGTGACGGCGAGGGCGGAGCAGATCCCCAGGATTTGACGAAAAACGGGGTTTTCTCCCCAGACGCCTTTTCGAAAGAGACTCTTGGCCGTATCCGCTGCCATGACGATGATCCTTGCAAGGAGTGCGGTATCTTCATCCCTATTGGGATCGGGTCATTTCCATTTGCGTCTATTGGCGTGCATTCGCGGTTCTCTTTCCCATCAAATCTTTCCCAGCTTGCGTTGCTCCAGCAGGAGCGGGATGGTGCGTTTCAGCTCCTGATCCAGAAAGGCTTCCAGACGCCGGCTGGTTTCCGTGGCTCCGGTGATGCCGTCCAGTTCGTTGGGGGCCGCGGACGTGCCGGCCGGCTTGAGGTAGAAGAACCGCATGCCGGGACCGGGAACCTGCAACTCTTTTCCTCGGAACTGGTCACGGAACCATGCTTCGGTGATGCGGCCACCCAATCCGGGGGTTTCGCTGTGCCGGTAGAAGGCGATGCCCAGGATCTTTTGCACCTGAGCATCCACGGCGATCATTCCGTAGATGGGGCCCCAAAAACCGGGGCCGGAAATGGGAAAAGCGTATCCCAGCACCTGGGTTCCGTCCTGATCCAAAGCCACATAGAGCGTTCGGTCCCCCAAGGACAGGGGGCGAATACGCCGCTGGAAGGCTAGCTGCATCTCCTGCTTGCCCGCGGACTCGGCGGGCAGAAGGTCCAGCACCGAAAGGACGATGCGCTGGAGCTTGGTTTCTTCGTTCAGGCGAATGCGCTCCTGACTCACCCAATTCACCCCCCCGACCACCGAGGTGAAGGCGAGAGCCAGAACAAACATGAACAGGACCGAAAAGAGCCGCTCTTTCATGACGCCGTGGCCTGTGCTTTCTTCTTTTCTTGAAAGAACTTGACCGCCCGATCGAGCAGCGGCACGAATGTGTTCATGAAAAGCACGGAAAACATGACGCCTTCCGGAAAGTTGGAATAGCGTCGCAACAGGATGGTGAGGGAGCCGATGCCGACTCCATAAACCCACTGGGCGGGTTTAGTCTTGGGCCCGCTGATGGGTTCGGTGACCACGAAAAAGGCGCCGAACAACAGAGATCCAGCCAGGAGATTGGTGAGGGGGTCGGGGACTCCGGGAACCCGCAGGATGTAGAGAATGGAAGCGGTGGCGGCGGCTCCGAAAAGGCACGAGACGGCCAGTCGCCACTGGGCGGCCTTCTTATAGATGATGTAGACGCCGCCGAGAAGAACAAGCAGGGCGCTGGTTTCTCCCATGGACCCGGAAATGTTGCCGAAAAAGAGCGGCCCCAGGGGAACGTCCTGCCCGGCCTGGACCAGGCGCAAGGGCGTGGCGGACGTGACCGCGTCCAAGGGCGGAAGCCAGCCGCGGACCCCCTCGGCCAGGGAACCGAAGGGCGGCACCCATCGCGCCGTGAGGAAGATGGGAAAGCTGATATAAACGAAACAGCGCCCCACCATGGCCGGGTTGTAGACGTTGTAGCCGAATCCGCCGAAGGCCATCTTGCCGAATACGACGCCGAAAACGATGCCCACGGCGACGATCCAAAGGGGCACCGTGGGAGGGAGACTCAGGGAATAGATGAGACTGGTCACAAAGACCGCGGAGGTGACGGGCTTGCCCTGCCGAAGGGTGAAAGCGGCTTCCGCCAGGGTGCCGGCCGTGAGGGCCACCAAGGTGACAAGGATCGGGCGCCAGCCGAAGAAAAGGACCGATCCGGCAAGACACGGCAGCAAACCCACAACGACCCGCATCATCACCGGTTGCACCAGAAGATACTTCTTGGGAACCAAGCCACCGCTGGGCATCATTTCTTCCGATCGTCCGCCTAGATTGCAGAATCCGAAACCACCACCGTCCGTCACTTTCGTGCGTGCCCTCATAGCTAACCGATTAGGAGAAGTAGTTCAAGAGAGCTGATGCCGTTGCCACGGCGGTTGCCGCTGGGGTGGTAGGTGGTTTGTCCGCAGAGGTTGCCGTCCCTCAAGTCTTTTTTAAAAAAAACCGAAGGGGTGAATGAAAGGTTGCAATTGGATGTCCGGATCGCTATAAGGCCGCAATTTTCAGGAACGGGGGATCGCCGTTCCATCTATCCTGTGGAAGGGGATATCACCATGGTCTGCTGCGACCTCAAGCCAACATGCTGCTTTTTTCTCACCGAGTGCCGGAAATCGTGTAACGGGCGCATGCGCGAACGCTATTGCGATGGAGATTACACGGGCTGCGCCCGCTACATCACGGCGCGGGCGGTGGGCAAGGGGCAAGTGCCCGACGATCTCCTGCCGGAAGAGGTGGATCGGTTGCGGGATCTCTTTTCCCGGCTCGAAAAGGACCCGGGCGCGCTGAGAGCCCAAGAAAAGTGCGGATGAGCGGGAATAGATCCTAAACGCGTAGGATCCCAGGTGGAACCTGAAGCAGGGGTTCGTAGGGCGCCGTGTCGGTTCACCGCTTCCAGAGCGCCCGTGGATCTTTGAGTTTCTCCCCTTCCCCGGGATACACCCTCTTTTCGTCTTCCGGGATGGGCGTGCCGGGATGCGGCCAGACATGGCCCACTGGATCGGGTCCCTCCAATGTGACGGCGGACGGGTGGGGATCCACGAGCCGCGGCCGGCGGCGCACATCCACATCGGGCAGCGGATAGCTGAACTCGATGGGGATGCCGTTGGGATCGAAAGAATAGAGCGACCAGATGAAGCCGTGATCGATCACCTCGGACGCCCAGAAGCCGGCGGCCTCCAGCCGCGCCTTCAATTCCCAAAGATCGTCCGCTCCTTCGAGCGAAAAGGATACGTGATCGAAGACGACGGGACCGCGCACCGGCACGCCGTGGTCTTTTTCATCCACCGGGGCCGCATCGGGCCATTCGAAAAAGGCGATGGCATCGGTTCCGGAGATGGAAAAGAAATAGTGACGGTAACCGGGCCGTCCCATGGCCACCACGAGTGGCATGCCCAGAAGATCCCTCCAGAAGCGAATGGTTGCGTCCATATCTCGTGTCACCATGGCCAGGTGGTTGATCCCGTTGTAGCGGATGGGTTTCATGGAGAAGTACTCCTTGCAAGAGCGAGTTTGATCGGTGTGCTTCGGGCTGATGTAGGGGCGGTTCGCGAACCGCCCCTACATGCCTTGGCTTTGCGCGTGCGCGTTCAGTGAAATTCACGGGGGCCGCTTTCTGCATCCGCACGAAAAGAAGGAAGCGGCTGTGGGCAAGCAATCCCCTTTATGGTAGCCTTGGCAGAATGATGCGACGGTCCCGGCCGGCCCCTCTTCTCCCGGCCGAAAAAACGTTGCCCCCAGTGTCTATCGGGAGCGAATCGGTGGCCAAAGTCATCGTGAAAAGCCTAGCCGATTATGATCATCGGCTCAAGGAAACGATCTCCTCCCTGCTGGAGCCCCTTCTCCCGGCCGGGAGACTGCGAAACGCCCGGGTTCTGGTAAAACCCAACCTGCTGGCTCCCGCCGCGGCGGAACGGGCGGTGGTGACCCACCCGGCTATCGTGAAAACCGTTTGCCAATGGGTTCTGGATGTCTCCGACGGCACGGCGCGCATCCTGGTGGCCGACAGCCCCGCCGTGGGACCCTTTGGCGCCGTCCTTCGCCGGAGCGGCCTGGAAGAAGCCCTGCGGGACTTGCCCGTTCAAGTGCAGGAGTTCAAGGAATCGGTGAGCGTCTCGGCGGCTCCTCCCTTCCATAGGCTGGAGCTGGCCCGAGAAGCCGTGGAAGCGGACGTGGTGGTGAATGTGCCCAAATGGAAGGCGCACTCCCAGATGTTACTCACCCTGGCGGTGAAGAACCTCTTCGGCTGTGTGGTGGGGGTCCGAAAGCCCCAATGGCATATGCGTGCGGGCGTGGATGCGGAGTGGTTTGCCCGGCTCCTGGTCACCATCTGCCGAACCATCGACCCGGCGGTGCATCTGCTGGACGGCGTCCAGGGGCTGGAAGGGGACGGTCCAGGATTGGGAGGGACCCCCAGGCCCATCGGGTACCTTCTCGCCTCAAGCAGCGGGGAGGCCCTGGACTGCGCGGTATGCCGAATCCTCGGGATCGACGCCGTGGAGCTACCCACCTTGCGGGCGGCCATGGACCAGGGCTTTCAGCCGTCCGCCGTGGAAATCGAAGGAAAAGTCGAGCCCGTCACGGACTTCCGTCTGCCGAAAATGGGTTCGCTGCTCTTCGGACCCCCGAAGCTTCATGGGCTGCAAAGGCGATACCTGCTGCGGCGCCCCGAGGTCCTTCCCGGCCGGTGTCGAGCGTGCGGCAAGTGCTGGGAGATCTGCCCGGCCGGGGCGGTTGCAGAATCCCATCCCGAACCACGCTTCGACTATGAAAAGTGTATTCGTTGTTACTGCTGCGTGGAAGTCTGCCCCTTCGGGGCGCTGATGCCGCGTGAGTCGGCCTTGGGCCGCCTCCTTTCCCTGGCCACGCGCCGTGCGTGGTAGCCTGTCTCGCCCTGGGGCTGGAAGAAAGATGGCCGCGACGCTTGACTTACCATCCGGGGAGCACTAGGGTTGCCTCAAGGATTACCGAGAAACGAAACAGTAAGGAGAAACAGATGAAGAAAGCGGAAAAGGGCGATTTCGTCAAAGTGCACTACACGGGCAAGCTGGATGACGGCCAGATTTTTGATTCCAGCGAGGGGGGGCAGCCCCTGGAATTCCAGCTCGGTTCCGGACAAGTCATTCCGGGTTTCGAAGAGGCCATCACGGGGATGGCCGTGAACGAAAAGAAGAGCTTCCGAATTCCCGCCGAGGATGCCTACGGGGAAAGGGACGAGCGGTTGACCCAGTCCTTCGCCCGATCGGAACTGCCTCCCAATTTCGAACCGCAGCTGGGCCAGGTGCTCTCACTCACCACCCACGACAACCAGACGGTGTACGCCACCGTGACCGATGTGAACGATGAGGCCATCACCCTGGACCTGAACCACTTCTTGGCCGGCAAGGCCTTGAATTTCGACGTGGAACTGGTGGAAATCAGCGACCAACCGTCCCAGGGCGGTTGTGGTTGCGGCTGCAGCTGCTGACGAGATCGCCCGTTTGAGATAGATTCTGTTTGAGAACGAGAGCGAGGGGCGGGATGGCATCCATCCCGCCCGTTTTTTTCAGCCGGTCCGGTAGTTGGGCTCTTCGCCGACCCGGCCCACCACGAAGAGCTGCCCTCCGCATTCGGGGCAAAACAGATTCTGAACCAGTCGCCTTTCCCCCGGCCCAGCCTCATCGTAGGAAAGATCCGTGACCAGGAAGTGGGAAGAGATGCCGCAATCCTGGCACATGCATTCCATATGATCCGCCATGGCCTCTGCTCACCTCCCTTCCCGCCAAGCCTTGAGCGCATCTTGCCCGGGCGGACGTTTTTCCGCATGAGCTGGGAGCTTGTCTGAGTATAGGCCGAGAGCGCCTTACGGAAGATTTCGCCATCCCCGCGAAGCTTGTCCCCGGCTTGAACGGGGAGCGGGGATTCAGAATTCCCGGCAAGTTAGAGGCTCCCGCTTCCGCCCGGCATATTTAGCACGGTGCAGGACGGTTGCCAACGCTGCCGTTGCTTCATCCCAGGAGGGCTGTGAATGGGAGTGGAGGGTTATTGGGTCCTCAGCGGAAGACAGTCGGGGAGCCCGGCATGAGCCGGGTGCGGGCCGCATGGCGAATGGACGGCATGCCGGTTCCTGCGCAAAAGACGTTTCCCGCACGTAGACTAGCGCATGGGCGGAACACCATGATGGTATGCGGCAAATTGGGATGCATGAAGACCTGGACTGTAGGGGCGAAAGATTTTTCGCCCCTACAGTTCGCGTCCCCCATGTTCTTGTTGGCGTTCACGGGTCCCAAGGGGCCGGCCCCCGGGAAGGGACGGGGAGCACCGCGACGGGCTTCCGGTTGGGGCGGGGCAGGAGGAGCCTGTCCGAAACCGTTCCGGATGAGCGCTTTTCCCGTAGCGCAGCCCTTCAGGGCTGCGCAAGAAGCCCCGGACGTTGGATAGGCCATCGCTCACTTCCCGTCACTTCAAGGGGCTGCGATGGACCTTTCCGGGGGGCTCAAGCCCAGCGGCTACGAGGAGGACCCAAATTCCTCGGCCTTGTAGGTCGGAGAACTGTTGTCGGACAGCCTCTTAGAGTTCATCCACCGGCGTGCGTTCGATCTTGGCCTTGCTTTTGGCCTCGCCGATGAACTGCTCCACCGCCCCTTTCACCTTCTGCTTTTGGAGATGATCCACGATGGTGTCCTTCACGTCCGCAAACGGAACGGTCTCGGCGGGCTTCTTCTCCGTCACCTGAATGAGGTGATAGCCGAACTGGGTCTCCACCACATCGCTCGTCTTGCCGGGCTCCAGGGCGAAGGCTGCCTTTTCGAAGGGCTCGACCATCTCGCCACGGCCGAACAGCCCCAGATCCCCGCCTTTTTCCCGACTCGGACAGTCGGACATCTCGGAAGCCACAGCGGCGAAGTCTTCGCCCTTTTGGAGTCTTTTCTGGGCGTCGGCGATCTTTTCGCGGGCCGCCTTCTTGTCCGCTTCCGAAGCGTCCGGGGCTACCGCGGCCAGAATGTGACGGGCATGGACCCGCTCCGGCCTTTCAAAGAGCTCATGGCGCTCCTTGTAGAAGGCCTCCGCCTCCGCATCGCTCACCGTGACCCCTCGGCTCAGGTCTTTGTCGATGAACTGCTCGATGGCGCTGTTTTGCAAAAGCTCTTGTCGGAGGGAAGCCTCGGTAAGGTTCATGCCCTTGAGGGCTTCCGTGTAGGCCTCCGGGGTGTCGAATCGGCTCTTGAGGTCGGCCAGTCGCGCTTCAACGGCTTGGGAGTCTCCCTTGTAGCCCTTGGCGGTGGATGCCTGGTAGAGGATCTCGCGATCGATGAGGCTTTCCAGAACCCGCTCCTTGACATCGCGAAGCTGCACGTCATTGAGCAGGTGGCCCGACTGCAGAAGACTTTGGCGAACGCCGTCCATCTGCCGATCGAAGGCGTCGCGGGATATGGCCGTTCCGTTCACCACCGCAGCCGGGCCAGCATCGGCGGCCGCAGCCGGATCGGCCGGCAGGAAGGCAAGAGCGGCCACCAGGCAAAGCAAAGCGAACCTTCTTAACTGTGTCATGCTGTTCTCCCATTGTGAAATGGTAAAAAAAAGCACCCCGGACATGGCCCGGGGTGCTTCCTTATCCGTCGTCCGTCTTCAGCTTAGATTCTCTTCACGTTGATGGCCTGAGGGCCCTTGGGGGTTTCCGTAATGTCGAAACTGACGGCATCTCCGTCGGTCAACGTCCGGAAGCCCTCTCCCTGGATGCCCGTGTAGTGAACAAAGACGTCTCCCTGGCTGTCCGTTTCAATGAAGCCATAACCCTTCTTCTCATTGAACCATTTGACTCGGCCTTCCATGTTTCCAGAACTCCTCTCTTCTGTGGTACGCCTCGTCGGGTCTTGCTCGGCGGCAGCCAGGAGATGGTCTTGCCCAAGCGGAAGACCGTACTTCCATGGGCCCCAGGAACTGACCCCAACTACACGTACACAAAAACGTTAAAACCTGGGAAAACACAACGTTTCCCATTTACCACAACGACCCTTCTAGCCCAGTCCGTTGGAAGAGACAAGTGAATAATCATGCCAAGATGTCCGCCGTACGGCGAAAATTGTCAATTCCACGGGGCTGGACACTCCTTGTTTCGCTTCGTCGGTTGGTGGTACGATTTTCCATCCCATGGCCGTCACCCCGGGTAGCTTTTGCAGGCGGTGGGGAAGAAGTTCCCCATCCGGATGATGGGTGCAGGAGCGGTTTGCAACCGCCTTTTGGCTGATAAAGGAGAAGACATGCGTTTTCGGGGCGTTCTTTTCGATCTGGATGGAACATTGCTGGACACCATTTCCGACCTGGCGGAGGCTATGAATCGAGTGCTTCGAAGGCACGGTTTCCCCCCGCACGCCGTGGCTGACTACAAGAGGTTCGTCGGTGACGGCGTGGAGTGGCTGGTGCGGCGCGCGCTGCCCGACGGCAGCTGCTCCCAGGAGGAGATTCCTCGTTTTGTCGCCGCCATGCGCGAGGAGTACCGGGCTTTGGGTCATGCGCATACCCGGCCCTACGACGGAATTCCGGAAGTTCTGGACGCCCTTGCGGCAAAAGGAGCGCGTTTGGCCGTCCTTTCCAACAAGATGGACGACTTCACCAAAGACATGGTGGCCCGATTCTTTCCGAAGTTCCGTTTCGATGCGGTGGTGGGCGCGTCGCCCGGAGCTCCCGTGAAGCCCGATCCGTCCGCCGCCCGGCAGATCGCCCGGGATGCCGGAATTCCCCCTTCGGACTGGATCCACCTGGGCGACACGGCCGTGGACATGAAGACCGCCGTGGCGTCGGGCATGTTTCCCGTGGGGGCCTTATGGGGGTTTCGAGCGGCGGAGGAACTGGTTCAAGGCGGCGCCCAGGTTCTCCTGCGGACGCCGCGTGCTCTTCTTCCCTTCCTGTAGCACCGTTTCGGAAGCACAAGAGCGGACCGCCATCCACCCATGCATCAGAGGTGGCCTTGCACAGTCCATGCGCCCCGGATGTGGGGGCGAATGCCAAACCGGGCTTTCCCCTTGTGGTCGTCCTGGACTTCCGTGATGGTGGTGAATGCGAAAAAGAACGAGATAGGAACGCGAGCCCACGGCCATGAGCGCCATGGGTGGGAGCGGTGAGCGCGGGGGCGCTGACGCCTGCTAAAACGCGATCGCGGACGCAGGAATGGAAAACGGAACCACGAAAAAGAAGCGGAAGGCCGTAAAGATCCTGCAAATCTTGGCGGAACGCTACGGCACCACGCCCTGGAATTGGCACACCCGCCGGGATCCCTTTCGGGTGCTCGTGGGGACGGTGCTGTCCCACCGCACCCGCGATGAAATGACCGATGCGGCCGCCCGGGCCGTCCTGGCCCGGTATCCGACCCCGGAAAGCCTGGCCGAGGCTCCCGTGGAGATTCTCCGGGAGCTGGTACGACCGGTGAACTTCTTCAAGACCAAGGCGGGACGCCTTAAGGAGATCGCGCAGGTCCTTTGCGAGCGGCACGGGGGGTGCGTGCCCGACACCATGGAGGATTTGCTGGCGCTTCCCGGTGTGGGCCGAAAGACGGCCGCCTGTGTGTTGGTCTACGGCTTTCGCATACCCGCGCTTCCGGTGGACACCCATGTGCACCGCATCAGCAATCGTTTGGGGGTGGTTCGAACCGAAAGAGGCGAAGAGACGGAACGGGAACTGCGCGATTTGCTTCCGGATCCGTGGCTTCTTCTGGTGAACGAGCTTTTGGTCAAGCACGGGCAGACGATCTGTCGGCCGCGAAATCCCCTTTGTTCGCAGTGTCCCGTACAGGAGTATTGCGATGCCTACGGCGGTGATTGATGGGCACGCCCATCTGCACGATTTCGACGATCCGGAACCCGTCGTCCGGAAAGCCTTAGAGAGCGGGGTTGCCCGGATCGTCTCCGTGGGGATGGATGCGGCATCGAACCGGCGTTCCATCACCCTGGCCGATCGGTTCCCATCTGTGGTGCTTCCGGCGGTGGGGTATCATCCCTGGAGCGTGCGTGCGGAGCAGGTGGAAGAGACGCTGGCTGAGATACGGCGGCTTCTTCCCCGTTGCGTGGCGCTGGGGGAGGTGGGCCTGGACTACCGCGTAAAGGTGAAAAAGGAGCTGCAGCGCCAGGTGTTTCGGCGTGTTCTGGAATCGGCCGCCCAGTTGGACAAGCCGGTCATCGTCCACAGCCGCTTTTCCCATCAGCGCTGCCTTTCCATGGTGCGGGAAGCGGGGGTTCGCCGAGCCGTCTTCCATTGGTACAGCGGCCCGCTGGACGTACTGGAGGAGATCCTGGCCGCAGGCTATTACGTTTCGGCCACCCCGGCCCTGGCCATGCACACCAAACACCGCCCCGCCATGGAACGCGCGCCCCTGGACCGGATCCTGGTGGAAACGGACGCCCCCGTGGCCTATCAGGGACGCCCGGCGGAACCCGCCCACGTCTGGATCACCCTGAAGGCCCTGGCCGCACTGAAAGATCTTTCCCTGGAAGAAACGGCCCGGCGAACCACCCGAAACGCCGAGATCTTTTTCGGACTTCGGCCCCGGGACGAGGCATCGTCATGCGACTGCCCGTGAACGCCCCTTTTCGCATCCATGTCTCGCCGATTTTTCCCTGGGAAAAGCGAACCAGAAATCTGGTGGTCCGGACGCCCCGGGGATTTCACCCGCGGCACGTGACCAGCCGGCTCTGCGTGGAGATGCTGGCAAAGCACCGTACAAGGCTGGAAGGGGGCACGTTTCTGGATGTGGGATGCGCCTCCGGGATCCTGGCCCTGGCGGCCGTCCACCTGGGTGCCCGCTGGGCCGTGGGGGTGGACGTTCACGGCCCGTCCGTTTGGGGGGCCGCCCGAAACGCACTGGAAAACGGCATGGAGACCCAATCGGCCTGGGTGGTGGGATCCGTGGACTGCGTTCGCCGTTCGTTTTCGTTCGTGGCGGCCAACGTTCCCTGGCACGTCTGGCTGGAGATCGGCTGGGAAACCATGCAGCGTGTGGCTGTGGGCGGTCTGCTCCTCGTTTCCGGATTCCAGGACTTTCACCTGGCGCCCGTCATGGCTCAACTGAAGGAAGCCGGTTTTGTCGTCCTGGAGAGGACTCGGGGAGATGAGAGCTTCTTCGGCATCCCACCATCGGGAAGCTACACCTGGATGGCCGTCTTGGCTTTGCGAACGGATCCGGAAGCGGGGAGCAGGCCATGAAGCAAAGGGTGCGCACGATTCTGCATCTGGACATGGACGCCTTTTACGCTTCGGTGGAGCAACACGACGATCCGGCACTTCGCGGACGCCCGGTGGTGGTGGGCGGAGGGAAAAGGGGGGTGGTTTCCGCCGCCTCCTACGAGGCGCGCCGGTACGGCATTCATTCCGCCATGCCCATGTTCCAGGCACTCCAAAAATGCCCGCATCTGGTGGTTCGGCCCGTGCGGATGCGCCGCTACCAGCAAGTCTCCCAAGTCGTGATGGACATCCTGCGGAGCCTGTCGCCGTTGGTGGAGCCCCTTTCCATCGACGAGGCCTTCGTGGACCTCACGGGAACGGAGGAACTCCACGGACCGCCCGAGGTAACGGCTCAAAGGATCAAGGACAGAATCCGCCGGGCCACGGGCCTTACCTGCTCCGTCGGGATCGCCCCCAACAAGCTGCTGGCTAAGATCGCCTCGGATCAGAACAAGCCGGACGGCCTGACCATGATTCCTCCCGACGCAATAAGATCGTTTCTCCAAGACTTCCCGGTGGCCAAGGTCCCGGGGATCGGTCCCAAGACCCTGCAGAAGCTGAGCGTCCTGGGCGTCAGGACTTGCGGGCAGGTGACGGCGCAGCCTGTAACCTTTTGGACGAGAAGGTTCGGAGACAGGGCGGGACGATGGATCTACGAGAGGGCCTCTGGCGTGGATCCGGATCCGGTGAACCCTCAGAGGCCCGCCAAGTCCATCGGAGCGGAAAACACCTTCGAGGAAGATCTGGCCGAGGATGCCGTCCTCCACAAGTGGCTGCTGCTGCAGTCGGACCGTGTGGCCCGGCGCTTGCGACGGCGGGGCATCCTTGGCCGTACCGTGACCCTCAAGGTGAAGTACGACGACTTCAAGCAGATCACCCGAAGCCGCACGCTGCCCCTGCCCACCGACAGCACGGAAACCATTTATGGCGAGGTGCTGGCTCTTTTTGCCGGTGTGCCCCGCGGCCGGAAGATACGGCTCACGGGCGTGAGCGTCAGCGGCCTTTCCGCGGGACGGGGCCAGCTCCACCTTTTCGAAAACAGGGAAGAAAACCGCAGAAGGCGGCTGGACACGGCCCTGGACGCGATTCGCCACAGGTACGGAGCCGGTGCCGTGCGACGCGGCCGCCTGTGGGATCTCACGCTGCTTACGGAAAAAGACGACGGACAAGGAGAAGACAGGTGAACATGGAATTGGACCGGATCCGGGATGCCGCGCGGGTCCTCAAAGCAAGGATCATCCGCACGCCGTTGGTCTATTCGCCCACGTTGAGCGACCTGTTCGGAGCCGACGTGTACCTGAAGCTGGAAAATCTTCAAAAGACGGGATCCTTCAAGGTCCGCGGCGCCACCTACAAGATCCTCAAAAATCGAGACAAGCTCGGCCCCCGGGGGGTGGTAGCGGCCTCGGCGGGAAACCACGCCCAGGGAGTGGCCCTGGCGGCCCGGCAGGCCGGCGTTCCGGCGGTGATCGTCATGCCCGTCTGGGCCTCCATCACGAAGCAGATCGCCACGCGAAACTACGGCGGAGACGTGATCCTGCACGGGACCAGCTTGAGTGAAAGCCTGGATAAGGCCTTGGAGTTGAGCCGGGAAGGGCGGACCTTCATCCATCCTTTCGACGACGAGGACATCATGGCGGGCCAGGGCACCGTGGGCCTGGAGATCCTGGAAGACCTTCCCGATCCGGACCTGGTGTTGGTGCCCGTGGGAGGCGGAGGCCTGATCGGTGGCATCGGCACCGCCATCAAAGCCCTTCGACCCCGAACGCAGGTGGTGGGGGTGGAGGCGGCCGTCTGTCCTTCCGCAAACGAAGCGTTGCGTACCGGACGACTGGTGGCGGTGGGAAGCGCGCAGTCCATCGCCGACGGGATTGCCGTGAAGCGGTTGGGAGAGAAGACCTTTGAGGTCATCCGCCGCCGCGTGGACCGGGTGGTGACGGTGGATGAGGAGCACATCGCCGAGGCCCTGCTGCTTCTCCTGGAGAGAAAAAAGGTCCTGGCCGAGGGAGCCGGCGCGGTGCCCTTGGGGGCCCTTCTGACGGGTGCGGTGCGCTGCGAAAAGGGCCGCAAAGTGGTTCTGGTGGTCAGCGGAGGGAACGTGGACAGTCCCCTGTTGGGGCGGGTGCTCACCAAGGGGCTTCTCAAGAGCGGGCGGCTCATGCGATTCACCGTGCAGGTGGACGACGTGCCCGGATCGCTGGCACGCCTCTTGGGGGTGGTGGCGGCGCACGGTGCCAACGTGCTGCACATCTACCACGACCGCAACGTGCCCGACCTGCCCCTCCATGTGACCCGTGTGGAATTGGAGGTGGAGACCCGCGGGTTCGACCACATGGAAGCCCTTACGGAGGCGCTGAAGACCGCGGGATATCAACTGGTTCCGTGACGAGGGATGAGTGACGAGTGACGAGTGATGGGTGATGAGGGATGGGGGATGGGGAGTCTCGCCCTTTTGGCAAAGGGGCCGGGGGGGACCGTAAAGGAAGCACTGTTGTGCGGATTGCGGATCTCGGATGACGAATGGCGGGCAGCGGATCCATGGGACGACACCTTACAGCCATTGGCGCCGCCGGCTGGGCGAGCACCGTCGCCCAGATCCTCATGCTCCGGGAAATCTTCGTCCAATTCTACGGTAACGAACTTTCCGTCGGGATCGTTCTCTTTTTTTGGCTCCTTTGGACCGCCGCGGGGAGCGCCCTGGCCCCCCGCCTGTTTGGGAAGTTCCCTGCCGTTTCCGCATCCCGCCGGTGGAGCTCTCTCATTCCCGGGTTGCTTTCGGCCTACGCCCTGGCGATGCCCATAACGGTGATCTGGATCCGCGGTGCCAGGCTGCTTTTTCACATTCCGCGAGGCGATGTGCCGGGGCTGGGGCAGACGATCCTCCTGACCGGTGCCACGACCGCGCCCCTGTGTCTGCTCTTCGGCTTCTTGTTCGGTTCCATCTGGATGGCGGCAGCCGATTCCACCCCAAAGGGACGGAGCGGGTTGTGGATCTATGCCGCCGAAGCCGCAGGGGCCGGGATCGGGGGCCTCACCTTCTATTTCCTTCTCCTTCCTCGGTGCACCGCCCTGGAGGCGGCGATTCTTTCCGGTTGGGTACCGGCCTTGGCGGCGCTTATCACCATGGGCCGGGCGGTGGGTACCGGTCCTGCGGTGGCGTTGGCGGCGGCCTGGCTGATGTTGGCGTCCCTGTGGGCCGCGGGAGGCCGCCTGGAATCCTGGAGCCGGTCCTGGGTGTGGGGGAGCGGCCTGGTTCGTTCCGTGGACACACCCTATCACAACATCACCGTGCTGCAGGGGCAAGGACAACAGTCGGTCATGATCGACGGACTATGGGCCTACAGCATCCCGGATCCGCAAGGGGCGGAAGACGCCGTCCATCTGGCCCTTCTCCAGCACGGGCACCCGCAGAAGGTGCTGGTTCTGGGAGCAGCCGGGCCTGAAATCCTACGGGAGTTGCTTCGCTATCCGGACTTGCGCCGGATTCTGGTGGTCGATCCGGACCCGGTCCTCCTGTCCATGAGTCGGCTGGATCGTGAGGATCCCACGGTGGGTTTTCATTGCGATGACATCCGGCGGTATGTGCGCCGAGCCGAGGATTGCTACGACGTGGTGCTTCTCCATACGGCGGACCCGGTGACGCTCGCTCTCAATCGGTTCCGGACGGTGGAGTTCTTCAGGGATCTGGACGGCCTTTTGTGCTCCGGCGGCGTGATTTCCGTCACGGTCTCCGGCGGCGAGGAGATGCTCGGCGAAGCCCAGATTCGTCTGGTGTCTTCCGTTCTGGGCGCACTGGACCATGTGTTCGGGGATCGGGTGCTCTATCCGGGAAGCCGGATCCGGCTGGTGGCGGCCCGGAACCCCGGAATCCTTGCCAGGGATCCGGAAATCCTCGCGGGGCGGGCTGAGCGAAGAGGGCTGGCGCTTCAATACGTGCGCCGAGATCGCCTGGAGAACCTACTGGATCCTCTGAGGCAGGCGTACTTTGACCAGGTTCTGGCCGCCGCCCCGCCCGAGCTCAACCGGGATGGGCATCCCGTGGGGTTTCTCTATGCCCTGGGATGGTGGACGGCTCGCACGGAAGGCGGGGCAAGCGGCGACTGGATCGGCCCCATGACGTCGCCCGCGTTCCGGAAAATCGGAGCGGCTGTGGTCTCGGCGGTTGCCTTCCTTCTGCTTATATGGCTCGTCTTCGGTCCCCGACTTCCCGTGGAGCGGGGAGCGGCCTTGGCCGTTTTTTCGGTGGGAGCGTCCCTCATGGTGCTCCAAATCGTCCTTTTCCTCGCATACCAGATCTGGGAAGGGGCTCTCTACACGGCCATGGCACTCCTGGTGACGACGTTCATGACCGGGCTTTCCGCAGGCGCCCTGGCGGCCCATTGTTTCGTGGATAAACCCGGCGGTTGGGCCCGGGCAAAACAGGCCTTGCTGGTTGCTCACGCCGGGTTGGCGGCCTTGGCTCTCGCCTTGGGATGGACCTTCGGCCGCGGCGCCCCGTCCTGGATCGCCTTCCCTTCGCGGCCCTGGGCGTTGGTGTTCTTTTGTGCGGCGGCGGGAGGGATGGGCGTCTTGGGAGGGGCCCATTTCGGCCTTTCGTGTCTGGTCTGCAAGATAAGATCGGGAAAAGGCGCCGCGGGGCCCCGTTTGTACGCTTGGGACCTGGCGGGGGCGGCCTCGGCGGCGATGGGAGGCACGCTGATTCTCCTTCCCATCTGGGGATTGTCGGGTGCCGGTTGGGCATGCGCCGGTTTTCTCGCAGTGACCTTCGCGGCTCTTCTCCGTTCGCTCCGCCTAAGATAGCCTAACGATCATGGCGAAACTCGCCACCCCGCACGGATGAAAGAACCTGCACCAGTCTAGAGCCCTTTTTGTGGGAGCGCCGGAAGGCGCGATGAGGTGGCGGACACACTGGCGGGAGATGGCCGCCCATCCCTTTTCGCGGCTTTCGCCGCTCCCACGTCTCGCTCATTGCCATAGGCGTCTATTCGCGTTCATTGGCGGTTTTCTTTCCATTAAAGAACCCGGTCAGGCGGGTTTGCCGGGCCGCTTCCAGATTCCGGGGATGGCCGTACCGCATTGGGCACAATGGCCGTCCCGGAAACGAACGGGTTCGGTTCGATAGCCGGTGCGGCGGATGAGCAGGGTGTTGCAGCGGGGGCAGAAGGTGCTTTCCGCAGGGTGGCCGGGGACATTGCCGATGTAGGGGAAGCGAAGACCCTCACGGAGGGCCGTAGCGTGGGCCCGTTCCAGCGTGGCCACGGGCGTGGGGGGAAGGCCCTGGAGTTTATAACGGGGATAGAACCGGGTGAAATGAACCGGCACGTCGGGGCCCAGCTCCGCCACTATCCATCGGCACAGATCGCGCAGGTCGGTGTCCGCGTCGTTCTTTCCCGGGATCAGGAGGTTGACGATTTCCGTGTGAATGCCCTTTTCTTTAAGCCGCTTCAGGGTGTCCAACACCGGCTGGACCCACCCTTCGGTCATTTCGCGATAGTAGGCATCCCGGATGCCTTTCAGGTCGATGCAGGCGGCATCCAGGTAGGGCGCCAGGTCCTCCAGGGGTTTCTTTTCCACGAACCCGTTGGAGTGCATGACCTTTAAGAGGCCCGCCTCTCGGCATCCCTTGGCGATGTCGAGCATATATTCCAGGAAGATGGTGGGTTCCACGTAGGTGGAAGCGACGGAGGCGCACCCGTACTGTGCGGCCAGTTGTACCACCTGAGCCGGCGCGAGCAGAAAATTTCGGGTTTCCTCCGGTCGTGCCTGGGAAATTTCCCAATTCTGGCAGAACTTGCAATCGAAGTTGCAACCGGCCGTGGCGATGGAAAAGGACCGTGTGGTGGGAATCACATGGAAGAAGGGCTTCTTTTCGATGGGGTCCACGTGGACGGCGCACGGGTTGCCGTACACCAGGCTGTAATAGATCCCGTCCCGGTTTTCCCGCACCTCGCAGTAACCCCGCTCCCCGGGATCCACTTCGCACCGGCGCGGGCAAAGGAGGCAACGGATCGTGCCGGATCCGATCGGGATAAAGTAGGGGGAGGGGTGAGGGCTCAGTGCGCCTTTTTTTAGCTTCAGGCCGGCTCCCAGGGCGCGTGACGGCAGGAAGGGCGGCCCGCCCAGGGCGCAGGCCCACAGCGCACACAGCCCTGTTTTAAGAAAACAGCGTCGATCCATGGTGCATCCCCCGTGGTTGCCGGACCGTTCAGAAAACTTCGGCGGAAAAGACGTAAATCTCCGTATCGGAATCCTTCCAGGCGTCCGGAGGAAGCCCGGCCTTTTGACACGTGTGTTCCAGGAACGTTTGCCGGTCCCAGCCGTATTCCACGGCCACCTGGGGTAGCAGCAACCCGCTTCGCCATCCCTTGCGGATGTAGATGCCGTGAACTCCCACCTGAATCTCCCCCGGGCTCCCGATGCGCCTCAAGGGCGTGAGCGCCGAGATCTCCAGGCGGACGCGGGGCCACTCCTCGGCGCGCAGGGGTGGAAAACGGGGATCCTGAAAGGCGGCGGCTTCGGCCATGCGCGCCACCGTTTCCGCCAGCGAATGCCGTCCCACGATCTGGCCGATGCATCCCCGCAAGCGGCCTTGGATCTTCAGGGTGACAAAGGCTCCGCGCTTGCGGCCAAGTCCTTCGGTGAGGCGGTCCCCATCGATCCGGGGCGGGTCGGTGCCGTGAAGCCTGGCTTCGATGGCCTTTCGGGCGATGTCCTTGAGTATTTCTCTTTCCCGGGCCGTCAGGGAGGATTCTCCGGATGACTCAAGCGCAGGTTCAGCCTCCGAATCGTCCGCCTTTGCCCCCTTCCGAATCCAGAGGGCGGCGGCCAGATAGCCCACCACGCGGCTGCGGTCTCCGGTGGCATCGGCGGAAGTGGCGTAGTGGAGAATGGACGCTTGCGGGTTCCGGAAACGGCGTGCGTAGAGGAGAATTGTTGCGAGCGGGGCTCCACCGCAGGCTTCGCAACGACCTTCACGAAGGTCTGTCCAAAGCCGCCGGGCGTCCAGGTTTCGAACGTGGTCGATCAGGCGCTCATCCAGGAGGCGCGCCTCGGCATCCGAATGGTAGTGGGAAAGATCCGTGCTGGCCACCACCACAAAAGGGCGGTCCTTCCACATGGATGCCAGGACATCGGCCAATCGGACACAATCCTCCCAGCCCACTCGCCCCATGAGGACGGGCACCAGGCGAAATTTGGGGAGGACCGTTTGCAGGAAGGGGAGCTGAATTTCCACGGAATGTTCCACGGCGTGGGCTCTTTCCACGCATGGGAGTTCCGGGATGCGGTCCTTGAGGTCCGCGATGAAATCGGAATCCACGGGGATCCGCCCCAGCGGGGTTTCGTAGGGACCGCGATCGTAGATGGAAATTCCTTGGAAGGGAACGCGATGGCTGGGGGCCACCACCACAACCGTCGGCCATGGGCGGGCCTGGAGGACCCGATAGGCGTAGGCGGCGGTTGCACCGCTGTAGCGATAGCCGGCGTGCGGTGAGACCAGCGCAAGGAGGGTCGCTCCTTCGGGAAGGGGATGGAAATCGGCATGGGCCAAATAACGCCCCACAGCCGATTGGAGTTCCTCCGGATCCCCGGGGTACCAGGTTCCGGCAAGAATGGACGGACGCACCTGATCCGAGGCGCCGGGAAAGGGGCGGCCCAACCCGGTCAGGGCCAGAGCAAAGAGAAGGATGAGGACAAGAAAGGACGGTTGCTTCATGGCTTTTCGGGCTTTAAAAGAACCGCCAATGAACGGCAATCAACGCCGATGGAAATGAAGGCGATGACCTGCTCTTTCATCCATGCGAGGTGGCGGGGTTCGCGCTGATCGTCAGGACGATCCGTAAATCCCACCCGGCGCTTTGCTGGTAAAAGGGCAAGACTTCCCATCCCTCATCACCCATCCCTCATCACCCATTACTCGTCACCCATTACTCGTCACCCATTACTCGTCACTCGTCACTCATGCACGGGAGCGATCACGGCTCACGGCTCACGGTTCACGGATTACGGTTCACGGACCGATTCACCCAGGCCTCCACGCAGTCCAGGGCGTCCTCCATGGGGATCCGGCTCAGGTTCAAGACGGCGTGGTACAGGTGGGGGTCGTCCCAGGATCGGTTGAAGTAGTGCTCGATGTAGGCCGCCGATTCCTTTTCCTCCCGTTCAATGAGATCCCGGGCCGAGCGGTCGTCCATCTCCATGTTTTCCTTGAGCCACCGGATGCGGTCTTCCAGGGTCTTCACGATCCTCAGATGGATCGTGCCGGGGTGCTCCGCGAGGATGCACTGGGCACCCCAGCCGAGAATGATCACATTTCCCTCTTCCGCCACGCTTCGCACGAGCTTCACCGTCACTTCGTGGTAGTTTCTGTCGTCCAGGCGCCCGTAGGAGCGGTCCACCACCTTCTGCACGGTGCTGGCGGTGTAGCGGTCGATCAGGCGCAGAAGGCGGGATTCACGGCCTTTGCGAAAGCTTTGGGCCTCACTTTCGGATATGCGCAGCTCCCGAGCCGCATCCGCCACCAGTTGCTTGTCCAGGATGGAATAGCCCAGACGGTCCGCCAAACGCTTGGCGAACTCCTCACTTTCCGACGCATACTCCTTGCTGATGGTGATGACCGCCATGTCCGCCCTCCTTCAATCCGGGGTTGGGTGCCGGCCCCTCGCGCGCACCGCGGGGCCTTGTGCCAACGGCAAGATCCTCATGAAATCCGTGGAGATGGGCGTCGGAAGGGATACGAAGACAAGAACCGCCGCAGCCGCTCTCGCAATTCACGTTTCTTGACAGTAAGTTAATGAAAATATAGCATGCCGTGTTGCCCAAAAAAAGCGCCCAGTGCTCGGAACACCGAGGGGAGTGGACAGACAGGACCATGTTCGACAATCTGAGCAGCAAATTCCAGAAGGTCTTTCGCCATCTGAAAGGGCACGGCAAGCTGACGGAGCAAAACATCCAGGAGGCCCTGCGGGAGGTTCGCCTGGCTCTGCTGGAAGCCGACGTGCACTACAAAGTGGCCAAGGACTTTGTGAAGACCATCGCCCAGAGGGCCGTGGGCCAGGAGGTGATGGGAAGTCTTACTCCGGGCCAGCAGGTCATCAAGATCGTCAATGAGGCCCTCACCGACCTGATGGGAGGGACCGCCGCTCCGCTGGAACTCACCGGAAAAAGTCCCCAGGTGATCGTCCTGGTGGGTCTTCAGGGGTCCGGTAAGACCACGACCGCGGCCAAACTGGCCCGGCACTTGAGCAAGAACAAGCGGCGCCCGTGCTTGGTGCCGGCCGACGTGTACCGACCCGCGGCCATCGACCAGCTGACGACGCTGGCGGGCCAGTTGAACCTGCCCGTTTTTCCCTCGTCCGTGGATCAAAAGCCCGAGGACATCGTCCGTGGGGCGGTGGGCTTCGCCCGGGAACACCAGTGCGATACCCTCATTGTGGATACCGCAGGCCGCCTGCACGTCGACCAGGAGCTCATGGATGAACTCCGGCGCATCAAGGCCATCCTGGAGCCCCAGGAAGTGCTGCTGGTGGCCGATGCCATGACGGGGCAGGATGCGGTGCGTGTGGCTTCCTCCTTTCACGAGGCCCTCCACATTACGGGTGTGGTCCTCACCAAGCTGGACGGCGATGCCCGGGGCGGTGCGGCCCTTTCCATCCGGGCGGTCACGGGTTGCCCCATCAAGTTCGTGGGTGTGGGCGAAAAACTGGACGCCCTGGAGGTCTTTCATCCGGACCGGATGAGTTCGCGTATTCTCGGCATGGGCGATGTGCTGACCATCATCGAAAAGGCTCAGGAGGCCTTCGATGAACGGGAAGCCCTGGAGATGGCGCGAAAGTTCAAGGAAGACAGCTTCACGTTGGAGGATTTTCGGGATCAGCTTCGACAGGTGAAAAAGCTGGGCTCCTTGGAATCGATCCTCAAGATGCTTCCGGGCATGGGGATCCTGAAGGAGCTGAAAAAGATGGAGGTGGATGAAAAGGCGCTGGTGAGGACCGAAGCCATCATCAACTCCATGACCAAGCAGGAACGCCAAAACGCCGGGATCATCAACGCCAGCCGCAAGAGGCGCATCGCCCGGGGCAGCGGCACATCGGTCCAGGAGGTGAACCAGCTCCTGCGCAGCTACAACGACGCCCGGCGCATGATGCGCCAGATGATGGGCGGCGGCAAGGCCACCAAGAAGGGCAAGAAGAAGAAAAAGCGCGTGAAGGCATTTTTCCCTTTTTAATTTGGCCAACGTGGTGTATACGCTCCAAATTTGTTTTGAGGGTGTGTGCGATTTGGTGTACAGTAATCAAAGGAGGTAGAAAAACACCATGCCGGTTCGTATCCGTTTGGCACGTCGTGGCAGCAAGAAGCGACCTTTCTATTCCATCGTGGTGGCCCATTCGGAAGCTCCCCGCGACGGTCGGTTCATCGAACGCATTGGAACTTACAACCCCCTGACGGACCCAGCGACAGTCACTTTCAACGCCGAGCGCCTGCAGTATTGGCTTCAGCAAGGGGCACAGCCTACGGAAACCGTTCGGAGTCTGATCCGCAAGCACGCCGACAAGGCCGTACCGAAGGCTTCGTGACGAGGACTTGGGCGGTCGCGGTGCAGAGAAGGTGGAGGGGAGCATGCTGAAGGAACTGATTGAGTACATGGCGCGGGCTTTGGTGGACAAGCCGGAACAGGTGCACGTCTCGGAAATCGAAGGGGAGCAAACCTCCGTCATCGAGCTGCGGGTGGCCAAAGAGGACCTGGGCAAGGTCATCGGCAAACAGGGGCGTACCGCCCGCGCTATGCGAACGATCCTCAGCGCCGCATCCACCAAGATCAGAAAACGGGCTGTCCTGGAAATCATCGAATAAGGACGATGAAAGCATCCAAGTGGGTTCCTGTGGGCAGGGTCAGCAGGACTCACGGAATCGACGGTGCCGTACTCATCGTCGCCTATGGAGAGACGCTCGGAGAACGCCGATCCGACGAGCGTCTTTTTGTGTGTCTGCCCTCCATGCGGATTCCCAAGGCCCTCACCATTGAGGACATCCGGCCCCACGGCCGCCAGTGGCGCGTGCGCTTCAGGGAAGTGCGCGAATTGGAGGCCGCTCAAGCCCTGGTGGGTCTGGAAGTGGGGGTCCCGGAGGAAGAACTGCCGGCGCTGGACGACGGGGAGTACTACCACTACCAGCTTGTGGGGCTCCGCGTGGAAACGGTCTCCGGCCGCTTTCTGGGCACCTTGAAGGAAATCCTGGAAAGCCCGGCCCACGATATCTACGTGGTGGAAGACGAACGGGGGCGGGAGATCCTGCTGCCGGCCGTGGTGGATGTGATCCGGGACGTGAAGCTGGAGGAGAACCGGGTGGTGGTGGATCCGCCCGCGGGTTTGACCGATGATCTTTGACATCCTGACCATCTTTCCCGGAATTTTCGAGAGCCCCTTGCGCGAGAGTATCCTGGGGAAGGCCTGCCAGCGAGGGATCCTCACCGTGCGGTTGCACAACATCCGGGACTACGCCCCGGACAAGCACCAGATGACGGACGATCGCCCGTTCGGTGGCGGTGAGGGCATGGTGATGAAACCGGAACCCATCGTGGGCGCGCTGGAGGCCGTGAGTCCCCTGGGACCCACGCCCCATGTGGTGCTGCTGTCTCCCCAGGGCCGGCTTTTCACCCAGGACGTGGCCCGCCGATTCCGTACGATGCCCCGCCTGGTCCTTGTGTGCGGCCGCTACGAAGGGGTGGACGAACGGGTGGCTGAGCATTTCGTGGATGAGGAGATCTCCATCGGCGACTTTATCCTGACCGGCGGGGAGCTGGCGGCCCTTGTCATCGTGGATGCGGTGGCACGGCTTCTTCCCGGGGTATTGGGCAACGAGGCATCGCCGGAAGCCGAATCCTTTGCCGAGCCCGTCCTGGAGCACCCGCATTACACGAGACCTCGAGACTTTCGGGGATACAAGGTCCCGGAAGTGCTCCTTTCGGGCGATCACGAAAGGATCCGCCGGTGGCGCCGCATGCAGGCCCTGGCCAGGACCCGGGCCCGGCGGCCGGACCTTTTCTCGCGCCTGGTACTCAGCGAAGAGGACCGGAAACTTCTGGACGAGTACGACCGGCTGGCGCCATGAGCAAAGACGTTTTCAATCCCTTGCTTTATCTGGCCCTGGTCCATTATCCGGTGCTCAACCGCCGGGGGGAAGAGATCGCCTCGGCCGTCACCAACCTGGACCTGCACGATCTGGCGCGCCTGGCCTGCACCTACGAACTGCCGGCTTGCTACGTGGTGACGCCGCTCAAGGATCAGCAGGATCTGGTGAGACGCCTGACGCACCATTGGCTGCACAATGTGGGCAAGGAGCTCCATCCGGATCGCGAACGAGCCTTGAGACGGCTGCGACTGGTCGGGTCCGTGGAAAGCTTGAGCGAGGAAATCCGCGGCGAAACGGGGCGCACTCCGTTGCTTTGGGCCACATCCGCCAAAAGACACCCCCTGGGGATCAGTCCGGCCCAGGCTCGCCGGATGCAGGAAGAAAGAAACGTTCCGGGCGTTTTGGTCTTGGGAACGGGGTGGGGACTGGCCCCTTCGGTGCTGGAGCGATGCCACGGTTTTCTCGCTCCCATCGAGGGGCGGGGATGCTACAATCATCTATCAGTGCGCAGTGCCGCCTCCATCCTGGTGGATCGGTTTTTCAGGGATGTGATGAATAAAGACGTCTGAGGGAGGCATTTCGGGCTTTACGGAAGGGGGCCTTGTGCGGTAAAGAAAGGCGCTCGTGCGACCCGGGAATCCCTCTGGAGAAAAGACGGCTCCCGCTTTCTTTTGAAGATAGGCTAGACATTTTGGAGGAAGAAGATGGGCTTCAACATGATCCAAAACATTGAACGAGACTTCATGCGGGTGGACATTCCCGCCTTTCGCCCTGGAGATACCGTAAAGGTGCACGTGAAGATCCGCGAAGGGGACAAGGAGCGGATCCAGGTCTTCGAGGGCGTGGTCATCCGCTGCAATCGCGGCGGAATCGGCGCCACCTTCACGGTTCGCAAGATGTCCTACGGCGTGGGCGTGGAACGGATCTTCCCCTATCACTCCCCGCAGATCGATCGGGTGGAAGTGGTCCGTCGGGGCCGCGTGCGCCGAAGCCGCCTCTACTACCTGCGCGATCGCGTGGGCAAGGCCGCCCGCATCAAGGAGCGCCGTTAGTGCAACAACGGACCCTGTTTCAAGCCCCGCCGGAAGACGGCCTCCGCCTGGAGCGCCGAGCCCGCCGGCGGGGCTTTTTTTATGTGGCGGGAGTGGACGAGGCGGGTCGAGGCCCCTTGGCGGGTCCGGTGGTGGCTGCCGCGGTGCTTCTGCCGGAAGCCCCCAACCTCCCCGGGGTGACCGATTCGAAAAAACTCACGGCGTTGCAGCGCCAGCGGCTGGTGGAGGCCGTTTACCGGGAGGCGGTGAGCGTGGGCGTCGGCTGCGCGGAACCCGCGGAGATCGATCGCTTGAACATCCTGCAGGCCACCTTTCGAGCCATGGTGCGAGCCCTGCAAGCCCTAAGACCCCAGCCCGATTTCATCCTGGTGGACGGCCCTTACGCCCTTCCCGTGGATATCCCCCATAAAGGCATTCCCAAAGGAGATGCTCTCAGTCTCAGCATCGGGGCGGCTTCCATCGTGGCCAAGGTCCACCGGGATCGACTGATGGATGAACTGGACGAACGTTACCCGCAGTACGGCTTCAAAGAACACAAGGGCTATCCCACCCGCGCGCACCGGGAGGCCCTGCTTCGCCACGGCCCCTGTCCCGCCCATCGTCTTTCCTTCAAGGGCGTTCGAGAGCTGGTAGAATCCCCCCGGGCCCGCTAGGAGCCTGTCCGAGAACTCCGCAAACCGTCACTCCCGCGCAAGCGGGAGTCCATAGCTTACTGGAAATTCTGGATCCCCGCTCCTCGTTCAAGCTGGGGACAAGCTTTGCGGGGATGACGAATGGGCGTTGGAAGGGGCAAATTTATATGAAAAGCTCTGTAACCTGCCGTAACTACGAGATGTTCAGCCTTTGTTGTCTCGCCCGGCGTGATGGGGTTTACATGGAACGGGATCTCGTTCCGCTCGTGCGCTCGCTCTGTAGGGGCGAATGATTATTCGCCCCTACAGGGGCGTGGTTACCAAAGGTGCGTTTCATCCTTCGTTGCCACGGGCCATCCGTGATGCAGGTTAATCATTTTCAGACACGCTCCTGCCACCCCTTTTCTTTGCACACGCCGAAGGACGCGCCTGTGATAAAATTTCCGTCCGGGGCGTTGACAATGGCCCCGCGCCCTTTGGAATCGGACGAGGACTTTAACCTTCCCGGAAGACGCGGACGGATGGCGGACGACAGAAAAAAGACGGGACGCGAAAGCGAAGCGGCGGCCGAAGATTATTTGAGGCGGCAAGGACTGCGCGTTCTGGACCGAAACGTCCGCTGCGCCCTGGGGGAGCTGGACCTCGTGGCCCAGGACGGCCAGCAGGTCGTCTTCGTGGAGGTGCGCTCCCACAGGAGTCGGCGTTGGGGAAGGGCGCAGGAATCCGTCACGTTTGCCAAACGGAAAAAGATCGTCCAACTTGCCCTCTGGTATCTGAAATCCAGAAGCCTCCAGGGAGTGTCGGTGCGCTTCGATGTGGTGGTTGTCCACTGGAACGAGGGACGACCGGACGTATCGTGGATCCCCAATGCCTTCGACGCCGACGGCGCGGTGTGAAAC
Source organism: Desulfacinum infernum DSM 9756 (assembly GCF_900129305.1). Lineage (GTDB taxonomy): Bacteria > Desulfobacterota > Syntrophobacteria > Syntrophobacterales > DSM-9756 > Desulfacinum > Desulfacinum infernum. The sequence goes on from NZ_FQVB01000004.1 coordinate 189,757, forward strand.
AGAAAGGTGAATCGCCGTGACGGAACGGAAGGGAACGCTCTTTGTGGTGGCCACACCCATCGGGAATCTCGAAGACATCACGCTTCGGGCCCTGGAGGTGCTCCGGCGGGTGGCGGTCATCGCCGCCGAAGACACACGCCATACGAGAAAGCTCCTGTCGCGCTACGATATCCACACGCCGCTGGTGAGCTGCCACGCCCACAGTTCCGCCGAAAAGATGGAACGGCTGGTGGACCGGCTGGAAAGGGGAGAGGATCTGGCCGTCGTGACCGATGCGGGGACCCCTTCCATCTCGGACCCCGGCTGGGAACTGGTGGCCATGGCCCTGGAACGTCACATCCGGGTGGCGGCCATCCCCGGGCCCAGTGCGGCGGTGGCCGCCCTGGTGATTTCCGGCCTTCCCACGCATCCTTTCGCGTTCCTGGGCTTCGCCCCCCCCAAGGGTGCCCGGCGGAGGCGGTTTTTCGAGTCCTACGCCGATCTTCCCATGACCCGCATCCTTTACGAAGCGCCAGGGCGACTCCTGCGAACGCTTCAGGATGTTCTCGCCTATTGGGGCGATCGCAGGGTCGCCGTGGCCCGGGAACTGACCAAGATGCACGAGGAGGTCTTCCGGGGCACCATCCGCGAGGCCATGGATTACTTCCGGGAGGGGGTGCGTGGCGAGATCAGCCTGGTGGTGGAAGGCGCTCCCGAAAAGGACAGGGACGAGGCGGATGACGACCTTTGGAGGGAAGAGTTGGAAAGGCTGCTATTGGTGGAGGGCGTCCGCCTGAAAACGGCCGTGGAGCGAGTATGTGAGCGCTTCGGCGTGCGACGCAGGCAGGTGTACCAGACCGGACTGCAAATGCTGGAAACCTCTGAAAGGCCGGCCGGGGACGAGAGGTGGAGAAGGGGCCATGGAAAAAGCAGCTGAGACCAAAGGCACGCGTTTTCTCTGCCTGCATGGGCATTTCTATCAGCCTCCCAGGGAGAATCCCTGGTTGGAGGCCGTAGGGCGGGAGCCCAGTGCGGAACCGGACCACGACTGGAACCGCAGGATCACCAAGGAATGCTACCGGCCCAACGCCGCCGCGCGCCTCGTGGACGACAAGAACCGTGTCCTCCGGCTCCGTAACAACTACGAAGATCTGAGCTTTAATTTCGGGCCCACGCTCCTCCATTGGCTCTCGGCCAACGAGCCCTGGGTTGTGGACAAGCTGGTGGAGGCCGACAGGCGAAACGTGGAGCGTTGGGGGTCGGGAAACGCCCTGGCCCAGGCGTACAACCACATGATCCTTCCCCTGGCCAACCGCAGGGACAAGGAAACCCAGATCGTCTGGGGAATAGAGGATTTTCGTCACCGCTTCGGAAGACTCCCGGAAGGCATGTGGCTGCCCGAAACGGCCGTGGATCCCGAAACCCTGGACATCATGGCGGAAAAGGGCCTTCGCTTTACGATCCTGGCCCCTCATCAAGCGGCCCGCTGGCGCTTCGTGGACCGAGACGATCCGTGGCGGGAGGCATCGGACGGGTCCATTCCCACGGGTCGTGCGTACCGCTACCGGTGCTCCAACGGAAAAGATCTGGCGATCTTCTTCTACGACGGGGCCATCGCCCGGGGCATCGCCTTCGAGCGCCTGCTGGAACACAGCTCCAAACTGCTGGCGGCGGTCCAGGATGCCTTCCGGCGAAGCCAGGCGCAGGAAGGGGAACCCTGGCTGGTCCACGCGGCGACCGACGGCGAATCGTACGGGCACCACTTCAAGTTCGGCGACATGGCGCTGGCGGCAGCCTTTCAAGCGCTGGAGACGGACCAAGAGATCCGAGCGATTCCCTACTCGGCTTTCCTGGAACGCTTTCCCATCCGCGCGGAAGTGGAGATCGTCCCCAACACGGCGTGGAGCTGCGCCCATGGAGTGGGGCGCTGGCACACGGACTGCGGGTGCAGCACGGGCGCGCACCCGCGGTGGAACCAAAAATGGCGGGAGCCGCTGCGGGAAGCCTTGAACTGGCTGGCGGATCGGCTGGCGGCTCATTTTGAGGCGGCCCTGGACCGTCTGGTGCGCGATCCTTGGGCGGCTCGAAACGACTACCTTCGCGTGGTCCTGGACAGGGAAGGGGAAACGCGACCCTTTATTCAAAGGCACCAGAGGCGGGAGCTGAACGCCGAGGAACGGCTCCTTCTTTTGGAGCTCCTGGAAATGCAAAGGGCGGCCCTCTACATGTTCACGTCCTGCGGGTGGTTTTTCGACGACGTGAGCGGCATCGAAACGCGCATCATCTTGTCCCACGCCTGCCGGGCCCTGGAGCTTCTGCGCCGGACCGGCGGCCCCGATTTGGAACCCGATTTTGCGGCAAGGCTGGAAAAGGCCGAGAGCAACGTTCGCGAATACGGGACCGGAGCGGACGTCTACCGCACATGGGTCAAGCCCCAGGCGGTCTCGGCATGCCTGGTGGCGGCCAGTATCGCCATGGAAGGCATGGCCCTCAAGGCGGAATGCCGGGTCCGCATCCACAGCTTTTCTTACTTGCCTGAACAGCAGATCACCGTGTCCGAACATCCCGTTCCATGCCAAGCGTGGTGCGGAAGCGTAACGGACCGGAGAACCGGGCGACGGGAGAAGGTCTTACTGGCCCTGGTCCATTTTGGGGGGCTTGACTTCCGATGTTCCACCGCCGTGCCCGAATCAGACCGGGACTGGGATCGACTGCTGCATGCCCTCAAGGGGGGTGCGGAAGAAGGGACTTCCGGCCTGGTGCGCGCGATGGACGAGGTGCTGGGCGAAGACAGCCTGTCGTTATCGGACATCCTGGAGGAGCCGCGTCTTCGGATCGCTCGCCATCTGGCCCAGGATTCTCTGGCCTTCTACACCGAGTTTCAAAAACGGTATTTTTACGCCAACAAGTCCCTGCTCTGGTCACTTCGCCAGTGGGGGATCGAGCTTCCGGCCGATGTGCAGGATTCTATCCGGAGGGTTCTGGAGCAAGAGGTCGTGGAAGTGTTCCAGTCCTTTCTAACGGGAGTCGGAGACGATGCCGTGGAGATGCAGGCGGACAACGGGGACTTTCGGTACCGAATGGTGATGGCCCGGTTGGGGGCATTGCGGGACGCCTTTTCCAGTTGGGGCTTGCTCACGGAGCTGTCGCAAGCCACGCGATGTCTCATTCGGGCCATGAACAAGAAGATGATCGAGGCGGCGACAGGCGAGAGCCGTCATATTGAAACGGTTTTGCAGCTCGCCGCAATCGCCGATGTCCTGCACGTGTCCCCTAGGGACTGGTGGGTCACTACGAACTGGTACGCCCTCGCCGGCTCTCCCGGTCTGGCCCGTTGGGCCCGCCGTTTCGATCCCCAACTGGCTAGGCTCCGGTCGGTGGATCGCCTTCTGCACTGTCGCTTCTTGGACGCCTTCCATCCTTAAATGCGGTTGTCCTGGACCTCCACGCATTCCTTCCCGGGGTGGACCGCTTTCTTTTCTGACTGGTTTGCCATGGACGAATCCCCGCTCCACGAGGAAGGCCTCGCCGAGGAAGATCTAAAGCGATTGATCCTCCGCGCCGATTACTAGGAGAGAAAGTGGGAGTGGCTTGGGATCGGATCGATCATTGGGCGTGGAGTGTCCGGCGCATTGCAGTGTCCATCCGGAGAAGGAGCATCCCGGTAGCGGTGGAGATCATATGGTTGACGTTGATGGAACCCTGCATGGGTCGACAGGTCGGGGCCGAGGCGTTGGAGGGGTAGGAATGCGTGTGCGGCGCCTTGACCAGGTTTTGTGGAGCTATATGATCCCGAGAATCTGCGGTGCCGTAGCCCTCCTCCTGGCGCTCGGCTTGTCCGTGGCGGGGTACTTCCAGTACAGGATGGCCCTGCGCTCCCAAGTGCTGACGGCCAAGAGCATGGCCCTGTCCATTGAAAATCATGTCACCCAGGCTTCGGACAGCCTCAAGCCTCTAACCTTGTTCACCTATCCGGATCCTGCCATCATCGTTCCGTTCTTGGAAAAAGTATATTTATCAATGCCTTACTTCGATCGCATCCTTTGGATCGACAGCCGCGGGACCGTCATCCGCTCCGTGCCGGGAGTGCCGGGCGAGAAGGAGTACCTGGCCCAAGTCCGGCAGGTACTGCAAGATCCGACGGAACTGGTCCGCATCTCGGCGCCCTACCTTTCCTGGCACACCGGGAAGCTGACGGTCAATATAGCGAGAGCTTTGCTTTCGGGCGGGATCATTGTGGGGGAACTGGACATCTCCGTCCTCCAGGACCAGGTGGATTCCCTGACAGCGGAGGGTGGAGGGGGATTCGCGTTCGTGACCGACCGCTATGGGACGCTTCTGGCGCACCCCGATCCCAACGCCACCAGGCGGCAGCGCGACTTGAGCCAATTGTCCATTCTCCGCAATTTGCGATCGGACGGGCAGATTGAATCGGGAGTCCTGGACATTGATGGAACATGGTATTTGGCGGCGGCAACGCCTGTGTCGCTGACCGGTTGGTGTGTCGTCGCCGGCACCCCCTTGCGGGAGCTTGCCATACAGATGGCTATGATCGCAGGGATCACCATGGCCTCCCTCGCGTTCTTCCTGGCCGTGGCGGTACTCGCCGCGAAAAGAAGGCTCAACGCCGCCGTGATCATGCCGTTGCGCAACATCGCCGACACCCTGGGATACGTGACACTGGGACATTTTGAGGAGATCCCATCCTTTTCAAGGTCGGGCATAGAGGAGCTGGACACGGTTGCGGAAGCCATCGAGCGGATGAGCCGTACCATCGGCAAGCGGAAGGCTCAGCTTCAGGTAAAGACCGAAGAGTTGGAGCTGCTCCTGGACAACGTGGACGCACAGGTTTGGTATCTGGTCAACCCGACTACGTTGGGAACGGTGAACAAGGCCTTCGCGACGTTCGCGGGAGCCGAGGTGGGGGTGATCGCGGGCAGCTGTCTGGACCAATGGCAAGACCCGGATGCTGTGCGTCAGGCCGTCGCCGTCAACGAACAGGTGTTTTCCGAGGCCCGTACGATTCGCACCGAGGAGTGGCATCGGAACGCAGAAGGAGAGGATCGCCTACTGGCGGTCACCCGAACGCCCAAGTGCGGTGACGACGGGCATGTGGAGCTGGTCATTTGTACAGCGGTGGACATCACCGACCGTAAAAAGGTGGAACGAGAACTTCGGCAGGCCTTGGCGACCCTGGAAGATACCAACGAGCAGCTCGAGGGGGCCATTGCCCACGCAAACCGCCTGGCGGTGGAGGCCGAAGTGGCAAACCAAGCCAAGAGCCAATTCCTCGCGAACATGAGTCACGAGATCCGCACGCCCATGAACGGCATCATCGGCATGGGCCGGCTGCTGATGGATACGAATCTGACCCCCTTGCAGAAAGAATACGTGGAGATCATCCAAAGAAGCAGCGAGGCTCTTCTCGACATCATCAACGACATCCTCGATTTTTCCAAGATCGAAGCCGGCAGGATCGAGCTGGAGTCGGTGCCTTTCATTCTGCGCGACACCGTGGAAGATGTGATGGAGACTCTGGCGGTTCGCGCCCAGGAGAAGGGCCTCGAAATCGCGTGCCTCATCCATCGTGATGTGCCTTTAGCGCTTCAGGGAGATCCGGCTCGCTTTCGGCAGATTCTGATGAATCTGGTGGGCAATGCCATCAAGTTCACGGAATCCGGCGAAGTGTTTGTGCGGGTCAGCCAGGTGGAGCAATGGGAAGAGGGGGTGAAGCTCCATATTGCGGTGGAAGACACCGGCATCGGGATACCGAGGGAACGCATGGGCATCATATTCCAGTCCTTTGCCCAGGCTGACTCCTCCGTCACCCGTAAGTACGGAGGAACGGGATTGGGATTGGCCATAAGCAAGAAGCTGGCCGAGCTCATGAACGGTCAGATCGGTGTGGAAAGCGAAGAGGGGAAGGGGTCCACGTTCTGGTTCACGGCGGTGTTCCAAAAAGGGGACTCTCTCGTGGAGGACAACGCTCTCGAGGTGCCGGAGGGATTCGATTCAGGTGGGTGCCGGATCCTGGTCGCCGATGCGAGCTCCACATCCCGACTGGCACTTATAGAAATGCTCCGATCTTGGGGCTTCGGCTTCGATGAAGCCGGGAGCGGCCAAACGGCTCTGCATAAGCTTCGTGCGGGCACCGGCGAGGCAACGGGAGGATTCGACCTGATTCTGGTCGACCGGGACCTGCCGGATATGGATTGTGAGACGTTTGTCCGGGAGCTCAGGAGCGATCCCCGGTGTGCGGCCACAAAGGTTGTCCTGCTGACCCCGATTATCTCCCAGGGCGACGCGGATCATTTTATAACGACGTTGGGCATCCAGGGGCACCTGTGCAAGCCCGTGCGATACTCTAAGCTGTACGCCGCTCTGATGAGCGCTCTGAGCGCGGGAGTATGCCGCAGGGTGGAGGACCAAGCGGGCCATCCCGAAGTGCTTGCGGAAGCCGCCTGGAAACTGGGAATAAAGATCCTTTTGGCGGAAGACAATCCCATAAACCAGAAAGTGGCCCTGGGTTGTCTGCGCAAACTGGGCTATGAAGCGGAGGTGGTTAACAACGGACGGGAAGCCATTGAGCGTCTTGAGCAGGAAATGTTCGATTTGCTCCTTGTGGACGTGCAGATGCCCGAGATGGATGGTTTTGAAACGACCCGCATCATCAGGGACAAGTCTTCCAAAGTGCTGGATCACCGGATCCCCATTATCGCAATGACGGCTCACGCCCTGGTCGGCGACCGCGAGCGCTGCCTGGAAGCTGGAATGGATGATTATGTGGCCAAGCCTATCCGGCCGGAGGAGCTGCAGGCTGCCATCGGGAGGCAGACCAAGCGGGTCAGAAGCCTGCGGGCAGGAAGTGCGCGCAAGAGTGTGCAAGTCCAGGCCACCTCTTCCAGGACTCTCGGGAGCGGCGCGGAAAAACGTCAGGTATTGGATTGGGATGAACTGGTGGATCGGTTGGCTGGGGACATGGAGCTGGCTTGGGAAATCCTGCGCGAATTCGTGACGGAGTTGCCCTCCAGGATCAAAGAAATGGAAACGGCGCTCAAGCAGGGGGACATGGAAAACATGAAAAGGGCTGCCCACACGTTGAAGGGATCTGCCGCCAATGTCTCCGCCAAGGCCCTCAGCCATTGTGCTTTGGAGGTGGAACATGCAGCCAAGGATGGAGACGTGGAACGAGCCGAAACGGGGCTCAAGGTGATCCAGAGGGAAGCGGAAAGACTCGAACTGTACGTCAAAGATCTCGGATCAGATACGGAAGCCTCCAGTTTCTAAGTACCGACAAGGAACGATACCATGGAAATTCTCCTGGCAGATGATGATGCCACCACCAGGAAAATGCTGACCGCCATGCTGCGTCGATGGGGGTATGGGACCGTCACGGCTGCCAGCGGGGATGAAGCGTGGGCCATCTTGAGCTCGGAGGATGCCCCCCGCATGGCCATCTTGGACTGGGTTATGCCCGGAATCGACGGGGTGGACATCTGTCGGCGCGCCCGCGAGGAGCTGTCCACCAACGACAGGTACCTTTACCTCATCCTGCTCACCGCCAAGACATCGCGGGAGGAGATCATCTCCGGCCTTGAAGCGGGTGCGGACGATTACATGGTCAAACCCTTCGACCCCAGCGAGTTGCAGGTCCGGGTCGGCATCGGCAGGCGCATCATCAAGCTGCACAAAGAACTGGTGGAAGCCAAAGAGGCACTCCACTACCAGGCAACACGAGATCCTTTGACAGGAGTCTACAACCGAGGCGCCACGATCGGACGGCTGGAGGAGGAGCTGGACCGCAGTAGGCGGGAAGGACTCCCCTTGGGGCTGATCATGATCGACATCGACCATTTCAAGAAGATCAACGACACTTATGGACATCTTGCCGGAGACATTGTCTTGCGTAAAACCGCGGAGATCATGAAGTCCGTGGTCCGCTCCTATGATGTGGTGGGGCGTTTCGGAGGGGAGGAGTTCCTCGTTATTTTGCCCAAGGCCGATGAGGATATCGTCGTCGGCGTCGCGGAAAGGATACGCAAGGCCGTCGGCACCCATGTCATCTCAGCCGACGGGGCTCAGATCAAAGTGACCCTGAGCGCGGGTACCGCCGCCGGTAAAGGGGCGTGCGCCGTCGACGCCCTCATCCAGGCAGCGGACGAAGCGCTGTACGAAGCAAAAAGAAGCGGCCGTGACCGCGTCTGCAGGGCGGGCACGACCGCATGAAATTCCTTGGAAGGAAGACAGTATGGGGGAAATCGGACCCTGATCAGCTAATGGGTCCGGCGTGACCCCGCTTTGCCTGTCACCACCTCCATCCAGCGGGCCATGGCGTCCGCGCGGGTCTCATAATCGGTCACGCCCAGGAGCAAGGCACCCTGCACATTGGGAAGCACCGTCCGATAGGCTTCGGCCAAAGCCTTTTCCTGTTCGGCCACGGCGGCAAGCCCTTCCTTGGCGGCTCGCTCCACGATGGGGCGAAGCTCGCTCAGGGCCTCTTCCACCGTGTCATAGGCCTTCCCCACCAGCTCCCGGGCTTCCGGAGCGGCTACCGGAATGTGACCGTAGCCTTCCACGGCGGAGCCGATGAATCCCCAGAGCCTTCCCTTGCAGAGACTGAGGCCGCCCTGTTCCGCGCGGAAATAGTAGCGCGCCGGCGTGGAGAAAAGGACCAAGGCCCCTAGAACAATGAGGACGAGAAGGGCGATGGAACCCTTCTTGAGAAGTCCGCGGTTGATGCCCGACACCACCACCTGCTCACCTGTTGCGCCCTGCATGATGAACCTCCGTCTAGCCATGGGAGAGGGGAAGAAGGGTTTCTCAGACGGGCCAAATCTAGTCAAGGCTTCGGGCCAAGTCAAACACAATCACAGGATCCGAGCCGGAGGCGCGTTTCGTCATCGAAACCCACTGCGTCTCCACGCCTTCCTTGGAGACTGTCCGACAAGCCCGCCAACCGTCACTCCCGCGCAAGCGGGAGTCCATGACTTACCGGAAATCCAGGCTCCCCGCTCCCCGTTCAAGCCGGGGACAAGCTTCGCGGTGATGACGAATGGGCGTTGAACGGCGCAAACCAATCGTTTTCGGATAACCTCCTTGCGGGTTGTCTCCTACCCGGATTGGGCCGTTCCATCTCCGTGTGGGGTCGTGAAGGGCAGGCGGTCAGGGCAAATCACGACCCGGCCCCGCCCTCCAAGTGCTCGTTACCGTTCGGAATCGGGAGCCGACGGTCCGGTAAGGCGCTGGTCGCAGTACCAGTCGATCTGGCGGCAAATCCCGCGGATGATCTTGACTTCTCTTGCCTGCAGGCCGATTCTGCTGAAGAAGCGTCGGAGACTCTGCATCCAGTAGTCGGGGTTTTCGGGGTTGACGAAGTGGATCTTCGTGAGAGTCTCCTTCAGGTGGTCGTACATGGCCTCCAGCTCATAGCTGGAAGCCAGCTTGGGCGTGAATGTCTCGGGCACGGCGGCGCCGGCACGAAAGATTTCGTAGGCCATCACCATCACCGCTTGCGCCAGGTTAAGCGAGCTGAAGGCGTCCGAGGTGGGGATGGTGACCAGGCAGTGGCAGTACTTGAGTTCCCGGTTGGCGAGGCCGCGGTTTTCCGGACCGAAAAGAACCGCTATCTGGTTGTTCCGGCTTAGATCCACGACCTTTTCCGCCACCTGTCGGGGATCGAGAACCGTGCGGCGGTGGGATCCTGTTCGAGCCGTGGTGCCGATGATATACTGGTAGGGTGCCAGCGCCTCGCGAAGGTCGTCATATACCTCCATCTGGCCGATGACGTCTTCGGCGGCATGGGTGGCCATCTTGAGCATGCGGGTGAGATCACAGTCGAGCGGATCCACCACCACCAGCCGGTGGATGCCCATGTTCTTGGCGGCCCGAGCGGCAGCTCCTATATTTTCCGGGAAATGGGGTCGATGGAGGACGATGGTGATGTTGTCCAGATTGGCGCGGTTTTCCATAGCGGAGTTTCTCCTTCGGCCACGGCCCCGAGGCGGTGGTCGCTCATTGGAAATTCCTTCTCCTGTCGGTGGGCCATTATAGGGTTCCCCGGGAAGGATGCAAGGTCGTGTGGACCGAGGCTTGAGGGGGTTGGCATGGCGGGCGAAAAGATCCGAGAATCGGTGATTGCGGGAACGTGGTACCCGGGCCATCCGGAGAGACTGACGCGGGAGATACGCGCCTATCTTTCCCGGGCGCGTGTGCCGGACTTGCGCGGGCGGCTGGTGGGACTCATCGCACCCCACGCCGGGTACATCTATTCCGGCCCCGTGGCGGCGCACGCCTACAAGCTTCTGGAAGGGAAGCCTTTTTCCCGGGTGGTGGTCCTGGCACCCAGCCACCGGGCCTATTTCAACGGCGCCAGCATCTACCACCTGGGCGGTTACCGGACGCCTTTGGGCGTGGTGCCGTTGGACCGGGAGCTGGTGGACGCGCTTTTGGAGAAAAGAGACCTCTTTTCCTACGTGCCCCAGGCTCACGCCCAGGAGCATTCCCTCGAAATTCAGCTGCCCTTCCTCCAGGTGGTCTTGAAGGACTTTCGGCTCACGCCCATCCTGCTGGGCGACGTGAGCTACGAGGACTGCCGGGCCATCGCACAGGCCTTGACCCAGGTGATCGGTGAGCGCCATGTCCTGCTGGTGGCCAGCACCGATCTTTCCCATTACTACAGTTACGAAGAAGCCAGGCGCCTGGACGGGAGGGTGTTGGAATTGGTGGAGCGCTTCGATCCCGAATCCCTTCATGCGGCCCTTCAAAAACGCGAATGCGAAGCCTGCGGGGCCGGCCCCATGGTGACGACCCTGTGTGCCGCCCGGGCCTTGGGAGCCACCCGGGCCCGGGTGCTCCATTATGCCAATTCCGGGGACGTCACGGGAGATACGCGCGGAGTGGTGGGCTACATGGCCGCGGCCCTGGTGGATGAGGGAGGCGAGGCATCCCTATAGGAGGACGGCAATGACGGATGAGAAAAGGCGAGCGGGTGTGGATCTGGGGCTTTCGGAAGGAGAAAAACGGGAATTAAAAAAGATCGCCTACCAGGCATTGCGACACAAGCTTCTGGGTGCCGAACCCGCCGCTCTCCATCTCCCTTCGGAAAAGCTGACCGAGAAACGCGGAGCCTTCGTCACCTTGCACAAAAAGGGCGCCCTTCGGGGCTGCATCGGATATGTGGAAGGACATAAGCCCCTGTGGGAAACCGTCCGGGATGCCGCCGTGCAGGCGGCGCTTTCGGACCCGCGCTTTCCGCCTCTCGACGCGGACGAATTGGAGGAGGTGGATCTGGAGATCTCGGCGCTCACGCCTTTGGAACGCATCACGGATCCCATGGACTTTGAAATTGGCCGTCACGGGCTGGTGGTGCGCAAGGGGTTCCACAGCGGGCTTCTGCTCCCCCAGGTGGCGGTGGAACACGGCTGGGACAAGGAGCAGTTTCTTTCCTGGACTTGCAAGAAGGCGGGCCTGCCGGAGGATGCGTGGCGCCGCGGCGGGGTGGAAATCTACCGCTTCTCGGCGGACATCTTTTGACGCATTCGGAAAAGCGGGACGGGGAGGGAGACGGATCGTGGCACAAGTGATAGCACTGGACGAAGGTCGTAAGAAGGTCCAGGCGCGCAGGGCCTTCCGACTTTGGGAGCGGCGCTTCGGAGGGACCTTCGACGAAAAGACGACCATCCGGGACTTGCCGGATCACGTCCTGGCAGCGTTGGTCCAAACGGGGGAAGCGGCCCACGTGGCGATCCAATCGGTGATTCTGGCCGTCCTCACGGGTGAGGAAAAGGCGAATCTCGATAATCTTCCGCCTCAGCAAAAGATCCGCGTGATAGATCGGGCCTTGTTCCTTCTGGACAGAATCCGCTTTGAATGCATGCAGCGATTGGGGTGGGTCGAGGACGACGAGGCCGCCCGGGTTCCCATCCTGGAGCTCATCGAAGCATTCGATGAGCGATTCGCTCACAGGCAGAACGAAACCCCCGCCCTCACCGAAAGGCATCCCCGCTACCAGGAATTCCTCCAGACCTTCGAAGCGGACCGCTCGTCCTTCGTGCGGCGGCTCATTCCGGAAGCCATCGAAGCTTTTCGGGCCCGGGTGCAAAGCGGGGAAAAATCCTGAAAAGGAGCGCGAAAGGCCTTTAGGGACGATCCTTTGCCCCTAGGAGCCTGTCCGAGAATGACTGATTTCCATCATTCAACGCACAATCGTCATCCCCGCGGAAGCGGGGATCCAGAATTTTCAGCAAATTATGGACTCCCGCTTGCGCGGGAGTGACGGTTGAGCGAGTTTTCGGACAGCCTCCTAGAGACCGGGATCCCGCCGAGAAGCCTGTCCGAGAGCGGGTTTCCGACGCAAGAGCCCAGGGAATTTCCGTTTTTTTTTGTAGCCGCGGGGCTTCAGCCCCGCGGAAAAGGGTCATGGTAACCCCATGAAGTAACGGGCCGAATCCGATAGCCCATCCGATGTCCTGAGATTCCTTCGCAGCCCTGAAGGGCTGCGCTACGAAAAGGAGGCCGCCCTTAGCACTTTCGGACAAACTTCCAGCTCGGTTGTACGCTTCGGGGTGCGCAAAAGCGTGAGGCCTCGAGACGATCGGGTGGACACCCGCTCAGTCATCTTCCGGGACCCGCCACATGAGGACAAGGCCCGCGAGGAAGAAAAAGAGAACACTGAGGATGGCCGACCGCGGCTCTTCCGTCAGGTCCTGCACCAGGCCGAAGAAAAACGGGCCCAGAAGGGCGGAAAACTTGCCCCCCACGGCGAAAAACCCGAAAAACTGGGAGCTTCGCTCCCGCGGAATGAGGCGGCTGAAAAGCGAGCGGCTGAGGGCCTGGCTGCCGCCCAGAACGAAGCCCACGCAGGCGGCGAGCCCTTGAAACTGCGCCGCGGTATCCACCTTGTAGGCGGCCAGGACGATAAGGCACCACAGACCGATGGAGACGAGCAGGACGCGCTTCGTGCCGTGACTTTCCGCGAGTCGGCTGAGCAGGAGCGCGCCGGGAAAGGCCACCGCCTGGGTGATGAGAAAGGCCAGGGCGATATCCCCCGTTTCCAGCTTCAGGGCGGTGGCCCCGTACATGGATGCCATGGCGATGACGGTTTGGATGCCGTTGTTGAAAAAGAAGTAGGCACACACCATGAGAAGAGCCCCGGGAAAGGCGGCGATCTCCCGGTAGACGGCCCAGAATTCCCTGGAGAAGAGATGGGGCGGGTGGGAATCGTCCTCGCGCACCCTTCGGATCCCCTTGGGAAGCCATAAGGCGCAAGGCACGGAAAAGACGGCCCACCAGATTCCCACCGAAAGGAAAAAGACGCGGATCGCGGCAGCCGAGTCTTCCAGCCCCAATAGTGTGGGGTGGGCCAGGGCCCAGAGGTGCACGGCCAGAAGAAGCCCTCCGCCCACATAGCCGTAGGCGTACCCCAGGCCGGACAGCCAATCCCGCGCCGACGCCACCGCGATGTGAGGCAGGTAGGAATTGTAAAAAATTTCGGATGTACTGAAAGCCACGTAAGCCGCCATAAAGGTGGCCAGGGTTCGGAAGACGTCTCCCGGACCGCATGCGGCTAGGAACGCGGTGGCCGAGGCGCCCGCTGCGACGCAAAGGAGAAGAAATCCCTTGCGCGACGCCTTTTCATCGGCAACCCTTCCCACCAAGGGGGCGGAGACGGCGACCAGCAACACGGACAGGGACACCGTGTAGGCCCACAAGGAAGAGGCTCCCGTGTGCCATGCCAGGCCGAGGATCGGCAAGGTCACGCCGTCGGGAGGAACCACGACCTTGGCGAAATAGACGGGAAGGAAGACGGCGAGGACGCTGGTGGCGAAGGCGGAATTGGCCCAATCGTACAAACACCAGGCCCGTTGAGCCCGGTCCGTGGGAAAGAGCCTGCGGAGCAGAGACAAGGACACCTCCATGCCCAAAGAGCGATTTCACATGCTGTTGGCTCGGGAAGCGGCCGGGATCCTGAGCGCCACCGCAAAGGAAGGGTCCTTCCGGCTGGACACGGAGTCCTACCTGCTGGGTGCCGTCATGCCGGACACCCTCTTCTATGACATACCCCGGTTCACCTTGTCACGCGTGGGAAGGCTATTGCACCGATTCCAGGGGGAGAAGGGGGCCCGTGTCTGCCGGAAGCTCCTGAGAGGACGGCAGGCGAGGCGGGATCCGCGCTACGCCTCCTGGCTTCTGGGGTTCATGAGCCACCTGGTGGCCGATGCCTACTGGCACGGGCTGGTGGTTTACTACAGCGAGCCGCCTTTCTGGCCTTGTCGCTACTATCGACTGAAGCCCAAGTCGTGCCACCTGTGGCTGGAAGGACAGCTGGAAGCCCAGTGGATTCCTCTGGTGGGACCGACTGAGGGATTCTGCGACGTGCTGGACCGCATTCGCCGCGAGCTGTACCGGACGCACCCGGCCCCGCGCTATTTTCGGCGGTGGCTCGGAGCCGTGTTGCCGCGTCACGTGCCCGCCGAGCCAAGCGTCCGTCGGTGCCTCTACTGGCAGGCGACCCTGCTTCGGTTCTTCTCCGATCCCAGAACGGACCGCCTCCATGAGGTGCTCATCTCCACCCGGTGGGGGCGCCACCTGGGCTCTCTGGTGGTGCCTCGGGAAGCGCGGCTGGCGGAGCTGATGGGCCAGGTGCCCCCGCGGCCCGCTCCCAACGGACTGGCTCCCTTCGACGGCCGGCTCCTGGCCCGATCGGTGGTCGATCTGGCCGGCAGGCTCTCCGATGCGCTGAAAGAGATCCCGCCCGGACCGGAATTGGACTGACGGTCCAAAGCGGCGAATCACGATTGGTGCCTCCAAAAGTGGATTCTTCCTCCGGGTGGCGGCTGGGTTCGATCGCGCCCCTGATCAACAGCTCCGTCTGCCTTCATAGGGGCGAGCTTTACGCCCAGCCGCCACAACGTCGCGACAGGCAAGAATCGTCCCATTTCCATGAAAGGCGACCTCGTTCCGTTCCTGCGCGCTCCCTGTAGGGGCGAATAATCATTCGCCCCTACAGGGGTCTGCTTCCCAAAGGTGCGTTCCATCCTTCGTTGTCACGGGCTCCCCGTGTTGGGGATAATGTAAAAGAGAACCGCGAATAAACGCGAATCGACGTGAATCCTTGTCTCTCCCTCAGAAATACGCCCCGTAGATGAGCCCCGCGACGGTGGACATGACCACCACCAGGCAGACGAAGACCACCGTCTTCTTGGTGCCCATGACGCTTCGGATCACCAGCATGTTGGGGAGGCTCAGGGCCGGACCGGCGAGAAGCAGCGCCAGGGCGGGGCCCTTTCCCATGCCGGCTCCGATGAGGCCCTGCAGGATGGGCACCTCGGTGAGCGTGGCAAAATACATGAACGCCCCCACCACGGCGGCAAACAGGTTGGCTCCCACGGAATTTCCGCCCACCAGACCGCTCACCCACGCGGAGGGGATGATCCCTTCGGCCCCCCCGGGTCGGCCCAACAGAAGCCCGGCGGCCAGCACGCCGGCGAAGAGAAGCGGCGTGATCTGCTTGGTGAAATCCCAGGTGGAGAGGAACCAGGTTTCCGTTTCGCCCCGCGTCGTGGTGAGGCAGATCACCAGGGCGATGATGCCCGCCGAAAAGGCCACCAGAGGCTCGTGGGGGAAGGTGTAGGCAAGAGCGATGACCACCGCGGCGGAAAGGGCGATCTTGTAGGTCTTCACCCTGAACCACAGAACCAGGAGCACCCCGAGGAGCAGGGCGAAACCGCCCGCCAGATACCACTTGATCTCATAGACCGCGTTCCAAAAGCCCACGGGAGACGAGGATTTCCCCCAGGTGGCGAAGATGAGCACGCCCACCATGGAGGCGAAATAGACCACGTTCTGCCACAGGGGCCGTTCCACTTCGGGAGCGGGCATGTGAAGAGCCGCGGCCGCCTTGGCTTCCTCCTCCTCACGGAAGATGAAGTGCATGGCCAGACCGATGATGATGCTGAAGGAGATGGCTCCCACCGCGCGGGCGATCCCCAGGGGAAGCCCCAGGATGCGGGCGGTGAGCACGATGGCCAGGATGTTGATGGCCGGTCCCGAGTAGAGGAAGGCGATGGCGGGGCCCAAGCCCGCTCCGCGTTTCCAGATCCCCGCGAAAAGCGGCAGCACCGTGCAGGAACAGACCGCCAGGATGCTTCCCGAAACCGATGCCACCCCGTAGGCCAGCACCTTCTTGGCTCCGGCGCCCAGGTACTTCATCACCGCCGCCTGGGAGACGAAACAGGCGATGGCCCCGGCAATGAAAAAGGCGGGAACCAGGCACAGAAGCACATGTTCCTGGGCGTACCACTTGGCCAG
The DNA here is from genome assembly GCF_900129305.1 of Desulfacinum infernum DSM 9756. GTDB lineage: Bacteria > Desulfobacterota > Syntrophobacteria > Syntrophobacterales > DSM-9756 > Desulfacinum > Desulfacinum infernum. The sequence goes on from NZ_FQVB01000004.1 coordinate 206,044, forward strand.
GGCCAGGGATTCCAGCACCGCCACCCGGAAGCGATCACTGTCCAGGGGAAGGTAAAAGAGAATCAGGAAGGTCCCTACGATGATCGTGAGGGGCTTCCAGATCTCCCGCCAGTCGATTTGACTCTCTTCCTGCTCCTCCAGAGGAGCTTCCTCCACCGAAAAATCCGTCTCAGTCGCTTTGACCTGTCCCATGATGCTCTCCTTCCTTTTCCGGTTCGATCCCTGCCGCCGGAGCGCTGGTTACTTCGGCTATATGCCACTATGGCAATATAACGGCCGCCTGTCAAGGGCCTTGAAAGCAACCTTCCCGGCCCCGGCGCCGCGACCCGCGGGTACGCCTTGACAATATCTCCCTCCGTAAATATAAGGGGCGATGTGCAGGTGATCTTGTGATCTCCTGCTCGAAGTCCGTGTCCGGCGCGGGGTGGGTCTTCGTCGGCGTCCACGGGCACAATATGGAAATGCAGGCATATGTCAACGCAAATGCACTCTTTCCAGGGAGGTTGTCATGGCGGCTGATTCGGCACAACGAGGAGGACGGGGCCTCACGGCCTTCGAAAAGTACCTGTCGGTCTGGGTCGTTCTGTGCATCGTGGCGGGGATCGCCCTGGGCAGGGTGGCCCCCGGGGTGGCCCGAACCTTGGACGGCATGGCCATCTATGTGGGGGAGGCGCCGGTGGTGTCCATCCCCATCGCGGTCTGTCTCTTTTTCATGATGTATCCCATCATGTTGAAGATCGATTTCGGGCAGGTGGTTCGAGCGGGCAAGAACCTGAAGCCGGTGGGCCTGACGTTGTTTGTCAACTGGGCCGTGAAGCCCTTCACCATGTACGCCATCTCGCTCTTTTTCCTAGGCTATGTCTTCAAGTCCTTCATCGGCGCGGAGGCCGTGGACTACGTGAAGATGCCCCTGGGGCTGAACCTTCCCGTGGGGGCGACCCACGGGGTGGGGACGGTGGTGATGCACGAGGGCGTGAAGATGCTCCAGGTGCCCTTGTGGCGGAGTTTTCTGGCCGGGTGCATCCTGTTGGGGATCGCCCCCTGCACGGCCATGGTCCTGGTCTGGGGCTATCTGGCCCGGGGAAACGACGGGCTCACCCTGGTCATGGTGGCCATCAACAGCCTCACCATGCTGCTGCTCTACGGGCCCCTGGGAGGGTTCCTGCTGGGCGTGGGGCGCCTTCCCGTTCCCTGGCAGGCCCTGGTGCTCTCCATCGGGATCTACGTGGCCCTGCCTCTGGTGGCGGGATATCTTTCCCGGAAGCTCATCATCCAGGCCAAGGGCGAGGAGTGGTTCCAGGAAAAGTTCCTGCACGTGCTCACCCCCATCACCATCATTGCGCTGCTGGTGACTCTGGTGCTGCTCTTCTCCTTCAAGGGGGACGTGATCGTGGCCAACCCCCTGACGATCCTCTGGATCGCCATCCCGCTCTTCATCCAGACCAACCTGATCTTCTGGCTCGGTTACGGCCTGGCGCGGATTCTGAAACTCCACTATGAGGATGCAGCGCCGTCGGCCATGATCGGCGCATCGAACCACTTCGAGGTGGCCATCGCCACGGCGACGCTCCTTTTCGGGTTGTCTTCCGGAGCCGCCCTGGCCACGGTGGTGGGGGTCCTCATCGAAGTGCCCGTGATGCTCATGCTGGTGAAGATCTGCCTTGGAACGAGCCACTGGTTCCGGCGGTCGGGCGCCTGATCCGGCGTCCGAACCGCACGCGACGGAACGGTCGCAAAGAAAGGGGGCGTCCCGCGGGGCGCCCCCTTTTGCGTGGGCGGGACCACTAAATTGCTGTTGCAGAATATGAAGGAGCGGTGTAGGGTCGGCCCGAAACCCGATGAAGGAGGGAGGAGGGCTCATGGCAGGGACGGCGAGAGAATCCGCTTCGGGCTGGTGGATCCGGGCGGCGGGGCAACTCCTGGCGCTTGTGGCGGCGGCCTGCATCCTGGCCTTGCTGGCGAACGCGCTTCGCTCCAATCCGATCCCGTGGGTGGGGGATTGGGGCGCGGCGGGCCGGCTGGAAACGGAAGGGGGCGATTCCCTTGTCATCTCCTTGGAGGAGGCGCAAGAATCCTTCTTTTCGGGCGACGCCCTTTTTGTGGACGCCCGCGACCCGGAAAGCTACCGAGAAGGGCATATCCTGGGGGCGCTCAATCTCCCGTGGGCCATGTTCGATGAGGCGGCGCCCCAGGTCCTTTCAGGTATCGAAAAGGATCGGCGGATCATCACGTATTGCGATGGAGAGGCCTGCGGCCTCAGCCGGGAAGTGGCGGTGGCGCTCCAGGCCCTGGGTTACGAGAACGTGCGGGTGCTCGTCAACGGCTGGTCGGTGTGGTTGAACGCGGGACTCCCGACGGCCACGGGCGATTGAATTGAGGCGGGCGGGGATCAACCCCGCCCCTACCGAAAATCTCGATCCGTTCCTGTAGGGGCGGGCTTTATGCCCGCCCGTCGGCACCCGGCCATGCAAAGAAAGCTGCAATTCGACTACGCGCTCAGACGATTTTGAAGAAGGCCGAGCGAGACCCCGATCGTTTCGATGAAATCAGGCAAGAAGGGAAAGGAATGTCATGGGTCAGGGCACGGAAACGGTCCACGAGACGCGAACGCTGAAAACGGCGGACCCCCATGATCCGACCGAAGGTCACGGAGGATGCTGCCACGACCACGGCCACCTGGGGCATCACCACCATCCGCCGGTGGATGCCTCCTCCGGCCGGCGACTCCTGGCCGCCATGGCCCTCAACCTGGCCATCCCTTCGGCCCAGGTGGTGGGAGGGATTCTGGCCAACAGCGTGGCGCTCCTTTCCGACGCCGCCCACAACTTCAGCGATCTGGCCGCACTTGTGATCGCTTACGCGGCCTTTGTGATCGCTCGAAGGGGGGCCACGGTCCGGCACACGTTCGGGTTTCGTCGCGCGGAGGTCCTGGCGGCGCTCATCAACGTGGCGCTTCTCCTGGGGGCTTCGGGCTACATCGTCTGGGAAGCGCTCCATCGGTTCCGCCATCCGGAACCGGTTTCGGGCTCATTGGTCATGGCCCTGGCGGCCGTGGGCGTTGCGGGAAACGGGCTTTCCGCGTGGTTCCTGCACAAGGACGCCGCCCACAGCCTGAACGTTCGCGGTGCCTTCCTGCACATGGTCGGTGACCTTCTCACATCCGTGGCGGTGCTCATCAACGGGGCCGTCTTGATGGTGAAGCCGTGGAACTGGCTGGACCCGGCGCTCTCCCTTCTGATCGTCCTCTTCATCCTCAAGAACTGTTGGACCATCTTGCGGGAAGCGGTGGCGGTCCTCATGAACGCCGCACCGGCCGGTGTGAACATCGCCCGGATCAAGGAGGAATTGGAACGGATCCCCGGCGTCCAAAACGCCCACTACCTGCACGCATGGAGTGTGGGCGGGTCGAGCATTGCCTTTTCGTGTCATCTGGTGGTGGACGATCAGCCGCTCAGTCGTGCGGAACTAATCAAGCGGGTGGTGCACCGAAGGCTCCGTGAACAGTACGGCATCGATCATCCGGTGGTGCAGCTGGAAACGAACCCTTGCGGGCAGGGATCCCTTCTCTGCGAACTGTCCTGCAACGGCACCGAAGGCGGGAAGGCCCCATCCGGCGGAGCCGTGAAATCCAAAGGGCGCGGCGCCGGTACCAAATCTTGGACGCTGGGCCGGGGTCTCTACCTGATCGGAAGAATGCTTCTGGGCCTTGTGTTCCTCTATGCCTGTTATGACAAAATCCTCCATCCCCGGGAATTCGCCCAGGTGGTCTTCAACTACCAGATCCTTCCGGCCTGGGCCGTGAACGGGACGGCTCTGATCCTTCCCTGGCTGGAAGCGCTGGTGGGCTTGTGCCTGGTGGTGGGCGTCGGGGTGGCCGGAGCTCTCCTGGCGGCGGACGGACTGCTCGGAGTCTTTCTCGCGGCGGTGCTTTTCAACTGGGCGCGCGGCCTGGATATCGACTGCGGGTGTTTTTCCACCGGAGGCCACGGTGCCGGACTTTTCTCCTCCATGGCCTGGTCCGCGCTTCGGGATGCCGTGCTGCTGGGAATCGCCTTGGCCGTCACGGCCTATCACCATCGCCACGGCGGGGATCGTCGTTGATCGGGCTCCGTTCGGGGGGAACGGGAGATCCCGCGGCGGGGACGGGCGGGCTGTCGGTATGGACCTGAGAGCCTGTCCGAGAACGGGCTTCCGTCATCCATCGGCAAGGAACCCGACCTCTTTCGTAGGCGCGGGGCTTCAGCCCCGCGGCAAAGGATCATCCTAACAGTCATGGCGCTCCTTGCGCCACCCCGCACAGATGAAAGATGTCGTCAAGGGAGAGTCCTTTCTGTAGGAGCCGGCTTGCCGGCGATCCCAATCGCGGCCAAGGCCGCTCCTACAAGCGACCGAAAACACAGTTCTTTCACATCAACCCCGGAACATGAAGGGTAATGCCCAATGGTCCACCCGATGTCCGGGGATTCCTCCGCAGCCGTGAATGGCTGCGCTACGAGCGAAGCGGCCGTCTCCACTTTTTTCAGAATGTCTTTTGGAAAGATCCTGGATGTTCAAACCGGGGGTTGACCTTTGGTCGCTATATGCCTATATGGCAATACACAGCTGATCTTCTCAAAACGGAGGACGAGGATGAAGCGAACCATGACGTGGGTGCTGGCGGTTTTCATGCTGACGGCCTTGGCGGGCGGAACCGCCTGGGCGGAGGCCGATTCCACGGCCGAGATACCCGTTCCCGGCATGGTCACCCTGGTGGATCTGGGGGCTCACAAGTGCATCCCCTGCAAGATGATGGCGCCCATCCTGGAAGAGCTCAAGAAGGAATACGAAGGGCGGGCGGCCGTCATCTTCATCGACGTGTGGGAGCATCGGGAGGCGGCCCGACGGTTCGGCATCCGTGCCATTCCCACCCAGATCTTCTACGACAAGGACGGCAAGGAGGCCTTCCGGCACGTGGGATTTCTCGACAAGAAGAGCATCGTCCACGTGTTCCGCAAATTGGGCGTGGAATGATTCGGGGGAAGAAACGGCATGGACCAATTCTTTATCGCCGTCAACCAGTGGATGAGCGGGCAGGGGGCGCTGGCCTTCCTGGGATGTTTTCTGTGGGGCATGATCTCGGTGGCCCTGAGTCCCTGCCACATGGCTTCCATCCCCCTGGTGGTGAGCTACGTGGCGGGCCAAAACCGCCTTCTGGAACCGCGGGAGGCGGCCCGTTACGCCGTGGTCTTTACGGTGGGGCTTTTTATCACCATCGCGGCCATCGGGGTCGTCTGCGCGCTGCTGGGCCGGATGCTGGGGGACGTGAGTCCCTACTGGACCATTGCCGTTGGGCTGTTGCTTCTCTGGGTGGCCTGCGACATGATGGGAGTACCGATCTGCCGGATGCCCGGGGCCAACCTGGGCCGCTTTCAGCTGCGAGGCCTTTGGGGCGCGCTGGTCCTGGGCCTCTCCTATGGTATCCTTTCGGGGTCGTGCACTTTCGGATTCATCGCCCCCATCCTGGCGGTGATCACCGTACAGGGAAAGATTGTCACCGGGGTCGGCTACATCCTCTCTTTCGGCATGGGCCATTGTCTGCCCATTGCGGTGGCCGGGAGCTTCACCGCGCTCATCCGAAGAATCATGGAAAACGGAGCCTTTCAGCAACGGACCGAATGGTTTCGTCGGGCGGCCGGAGGCGCCATCGCCGTGCTGGGAGTCTATTTCATCCTGCGCCCGTTTTTTTTCAGCTAGTCGTGAAGACCGACCAGGTGCGACGGTCTTTTTCCGGGAGCGTTTCCGAAAGCGCCGGGGACCGCCGAGCCCATGGAAAAGGCACCTGTGATGGAGGACAGACCAAGCATGCCCATCTTCCGCGTCTTCGCGCTCGTTCTGACACTCCTGCTGGGCCTCGCCGGCCCGGGAAGGGCCGCCTCCGAAGCCTGGGATCTTCCCGCATGCGTTGAGCGGGCCTTGGCCGAAAATCCGCAGATCCGGGATCTGGAGTTGGGCGTCCGAGCAGCCGGTGAGGAGATCGCGAAAAGCCGTGCGGCCTTTTTTCCTTCCTTGGACCTGGAATCTTCCTACACTCGCACCGGGGAACCCCAGCGGATAGTCCCTGCCCATGCCAACAACGAGCCGGGGGCTTTCGACCGCGACCTGCTGGATACCGCCGTGACGGCGCGGCTGGCGCTCTTTGAAGGCGGCCGGCGGTGGGCTCAGGTGCGGATCGCGGAGCTGGGAAAGGACCTGGCTGTTTCGCGCTTTGAATCCGGCCGCCGGGACGTGGTGCTGAATGTGGCTTCCGCCTATTACAAGATCCTCCAGTTGGATCGCGTTCTGGAAGCCACCCGAGGATCGCGCCGGGCCCTGGCCGCCCAGGAAGAGCTGGTGCGGCATCAGCTGGACGTGGGCCGGGCGGCTCCCGTGGACCACATGAAGATCCGGGTGCGGGTGGCCAGCCTAGACCAGAAGATCTCCTCTCTGGAAGCGGACCGGCGTGTTCTCTTGGTCTTTCTCGGACGGTTGATGGGCCTGGATCTCAAGGGTCGAGCCGATTTCGACATCGCCGGCGCTCTGGAGACGCCCGACCTGAAGCTTCCCACCGTGGAAGAGGGGCTGGCGGAGGCCATGGGAGCGCGCCCTGAACACAGGACGGCCGCGCTGGCGTTGGAACAGGCCCGCCAGGCGGTTCGAGCGGCCCGGGCCGACGTCTTTCCGCAAATCCAGGCCTTCGGCCGCTACGGGCTTCGAAACGGCCTTCCCTACGATCAGGACGGGCCCTCCGGTGCCATGGATCACGAAGACACCTGGGCGGCCGGAATCCGGGCCACCCTGCCGCTCTTTCGAGGCGGCGCCGTCCGGGCCTCCATCCGCCAGGCCCGCCTCCGGGAAAAGCAGGCCCGGGAGCGCCTTCGGGCCGTGGATCTTCAGATCCGCGAGGACGTGGAGCGCGCCCACGCTCGGTTGAAAGACAGTGCCGAGCGCCTCCGGGTCACCCGGACCAGTGTCGCGGTGGCCGAGGAGACCCTTCGGATCGAACAGGACAAGTACCAGGCGGGAAAGAACACCATCAACGACGTCCTGGACGCCCAGGCGGCGCTCCTTCAGGCGCAGGTGGAATACAGCCAGGCCCAGGTGGATGCCCAACTGGCGCTGCTGGAGTGGCGCGGAGCGGTGGGAGAGGACCTGACCCGCCTTGCCCGGGGGAAATGATCATCCCCGCCCGCGATCTCCGGATACAAGTGAGGAAGGAAGATGGGAACCAAGAGCATCGGCAAGCGGCTTATCCTGATTGTGATCTGTCTTCTCGTGGTGATGGGACTCGCCCTGGGCGTGAAAAAGGCGCGAAAGCGACTGGCATCCGCTCCCCAGTGGAAACCTCGGCCCGTTCCCGTTCAGGTGGACAAGGCCGTGCGCGAAACGCTCCGCGACACGATGCGTTACCTGGGGTTCGTGGAGGCGGCGGCCACGGCGAACGTGGCGCCGCGCATCACGGCCACCGTGGTGAGCGTGCGGGTGGATGAAGGGGACGCGGTCCGCGAGGGAGACCCGCTCGCGGAACTGGACGATCGGGACATCCAGGCGGAAGTGAGGGCGCTCGCGGCTCGAGTGGAGTCCCTGGAAGCCAAACTGGAGGCTCTGGAAGCGTCCATCGCGGCGGCCCGCCGAAACGTGGCCTTCCTGCGCACGGAATTCGAACGGGATCGAAAGCTTTTTGAAAAGAAGGGGATCAGTGCTTCGGCCCTGGACGCCTCCCGCAACCGGCTGGACACAGCGGTGGGCCGGCTGGATTCCCTGGCGGCGGAACGGCGGAGCGTCCGCCGGGAGATGGATGCCGCAAAGGCCCAATGGGAGGAGGCCCGGACGAAGCTTTCCTACACCCGCATCACGGCTCCCGTTTCCGGGGTGGTGACCCGGCGCATGGTGGACGTGGGGGACCTGGCCAAGCCCGGCCAGCCGCTCCTGGAGCTCATGGACTGTTCATCGGCCAAGATCGTCTTTGAAGCGGTTCAGGAAGATCTGGGATTCCTTCGGCCGGGCCTGAGGATTTGGGTTCACTGGCCGGAGGGCGTGCCCCATTTCGCGGAAGAGACCCGCATCAGCCGGGTCTTTCCCGCCTTGGAGGGGGCCAAGTCGGTCCGCGTGGAGGCGGACATTCCGTGGAGCTGTTCGCAGCCCGTTCGGCCGGGTTCCTATCTTGCCCTGGACGTGGTGGTGAAGGAAGGGACCGGGACGACGGTGTCCCGGCGCGCGGTGGTGGAAACGGACGGTGCGTCCTTCGTCTTTGGCGTCCGTTCCGGTCGATTGCAGAAGATCCCGGTGCGCGTGGTCTTCATGACCGAAGATCGGGCCTTGGTGGAGGGGGACCTGCGGGAAGACGAATCGGTGGCCGTGGGTGAATACCTGCAGTGGATTCGTTGGCATGAAGGCATGGCGGTGTCGGAGGAGGTGCGCTCATGAGTCCGCACGGATGGGCCCTGCGAAACCCGTGGGCCGTGCTGGTGGGAGCGCTTCTTACGGCGGTGGTGGGCCTTCGGGCCTTTTTCACCTTGCCCACGGAGTATTTTCCCGACACCAACCCGCCGCAGGCGGCGGTCATCATCGTGGAACCCGGGGCCGCCGCGGTGGACGTGAGCCGGCGGATCACGGAGGTGGTGGAAAAGGAGCTGGCGAGCATCCCGGGGCTCACCAAACTTACGTCCACGTCCCGAGATGAGGTGGCGTCCATCAACGCGCATTTCAGCTACGGGAAGCCCGTGGGGCAGGCGGTGGTGGACATCCAGAACGCCCTGAGCCGCATACGGGCCCAACTCCCGGCCGACATCCTGGAGCCGCGCATCTATCCCGTGACGGACGCCACCCGGCCGGTACTCACCCTGGCGCTTCGCCCCAAGCCAGGGTCTTCTTTAAATCTGGCCCACATCCGGCTCCTGGCCGACAACGACATCAAGGATTTCCTCCTGAACCTGCCGGGGGTGGCCGACGTGGACACCTTCGGAGGCCGGCGCATGCAGGTGAACCTGTGGCTCGACCGCGACCGCCTGGAAGCCTACGGCCTCACGGCCCGGGACGTGATGGCCGCCGTTCAAGCCCAGAACATCACCACGCCGGCCGGGCTCATGGAAAGTGAAGACGGCGAGGCGCTGGTGAAGACCATCGGGGAGTTTCGGGATCTTCGGGATATTCGCGACTGCGTCATCCAAAGGAGCCGGGACGCCGACGTGCGGGTGCGGGACGTGGCCCGCGTGGAGCTTGGCATCGAGGATCTCCGAAGCCTCTATCATGGTAACGGGGAGCCCGCCATCGCCGTCAATGTGCTGCGGGCCGACGGGGGCAACCTGATGTCGGTCATCCGAACGGTCAAGGCGGCGCTTCCGCGGATGCAGGCACGCTGGCCGGATATTCGGTTCGAAATCACCAACGACCAGCAGCCTCTGATCGACCGGAACACCACCGGCATGCGCGCCTCGCTCTACATGTCCATAGCGCTCACCGTGGTCATCATCTTTCTGTTCCTGGCCGACATGCGCTCATCCACCATCGCGCTGGTGAGCATCCCGCTTTCCTTTCTTTTCGCCGTGGCCATGTTGGGCTTCACGGGCCACACCCTGAACATCGTGACCCTTTCCGGCCTCATCATCGCCACGGGAATGGTGGTGGACGCCACGGTGGTGGTGGTGGAAAACATCCATCGGCACCAGAGGATCTGTCCCGGAGACGCCCGCGGGTGCGTGGAAGGAGCCGTGGGGGAAATCCTTCTTTCCATTACGGCCGGGATGCTCACCACGGTGGTGATGCTCATACCCATCATGTTTTCGGGCGGATACGTGCAGCAGGTCCTTCGCCGCTTCACGCTCACGCTGGCCTACGCCCTGGTGGGGTCCCTGCTGGTGGCCGTCTTCGTGGTGCCGCCCTTGGCGCTGAAGCTCATCGGAGGCAGGGGGGCCTCGGAACGTCGGCGAAACCTTGTGGAGCGGCTGGTGCTTCCCTTCAACACGGCGGTGGACGCCCTGGCGGACCTCTACGTGAAGGTGCTTCGCGCGGCCCTTCGGAGGCGCTGGCTGGCCATGCTGGCGGCGCTCGCCTGCTTCGCCCTCACCATGAAGATCGTCCCGCCGCTCATCGGCCGGGAACTGATGCCGGCCATGGACACGGGCATCATGAACATCCTCTTCGAGCTGCCGCCGTCCGCGTCGGTCGGCCAGGTGGAAAAGACCCTCACGGAAGTGGAAAAGATTCTTCGGGAAGAGCCCAGCGTGCGCATGATTTCGTCCGTGGTGGGGTCGGAGCCCGGTGAGATTTCCTTCGGGGCGGGCGGCCAGACGGCCCAGAAGGCCTTTCTCATTGTGACTCTCACCACCCGCGATCAGCGGGACCGCACCATCTGGGAGATCGAAGACGAGTGGCGCGAAAGGATTTCCGCGCTTCCCGGCATCCGATCGCTCCAGGTGTACGAATACGGCGCCACGCCCATGGCCACGTCCCGGGCGCCCATCGACCTGGTGGTGATGGGCGGTCGCCGGCCGGAGGATCTGAGCCGCGCCGCCTCCCGGATCATGGGACGGCTCGAAGGGGTGCCCGGTCTGGTGGACGTGGTGCCCGGCTGGTGGCTGGACAAGGAAGAGGTGCACGTGCGCGTGGATCCTCGAACGGCACGCCTTTACGGCGTCACCCCGGCGGACGTGGCGTCGGCGCTTCGCGTCGCGGTGGGGGGCGTGCCCGTTTCCGGGCTTCGGTTGAAGGGTTTTCTCGACGTTCCCATCCGGGTGGCCTACGACGATCCGTGGGTGCGCTCGCCCAAGCGGTTGGGTGAGATTCCGGTCCCCACACCCAAGGGGCCCGTGCCGCTTCGAACCCTGGCGGAGATTCAGCGCAGCACCACCCAGACCCTCATCACCCGGGAGGACCTTCAGAACACCATCGACATCACCGGCTACAACCGCACCCGGCGGATCAGCCAGGTCCTGGGTGAGATCGGCACCCGGCTGAAGCAGGTGCAGCTGCCGGGCGACATGCACATCAAGGTGAGCGGAACGGCGGCGGACATGCAGGAGAGCATGCAGCGGGTCATGAAGGCGGTGCTCCTGGGTCTGGTGCTGCTCATCGTCCTGCTGGTGGGAACCTTTCGCTCTTTCAGCCTGCCGCTTCCCATCCTGGTGGCCATTCCGCTGGCCATCATCGGGTCCATGTGGGGCCTGCTCCTTCTGGGAAAGCCCATGTGCATGCCCGCCATGATGGGGATCTTGCTGCTGGCCGGCGTGGTGATCAACAACTCCATCTTCCTGATCGATTTCATCCGCCAGGCCCTGGCGGAAGGAATGGCTCGAAACGAGGCGTTAGAGCAGGCGGTGCGCCTTCGGCTCCGGCCCGTGCTCATGACCACCGTCTCCACCTTCGTGGGCATGCTGCCCATGATCCTGGAGACCGCGGTGGGGCTCGAACGCATGTCCCCTCTGGCCACGGCGGCCGGATTCGGCCTGCTGGTGGGAACGGTCATGACCCTGGTGATCACGCCGGTCACCTACACGCTGCTGGACGACTTGGGACGATTGGCCGCCCGCCTGTGGCGGTAGTAGGCTCCCGGTACGGAAGTCCGCCACGATGAAGGATCAAACGGGTCCCCTGGAGGTACCCCACTGTAGGGGCGAATGATTATTCGCCCCTACGACGGGCGCGCAGGCAAGATAGATCGCGTCGATTCGGCGTCCACTCGGGCTGGGTCGGGAGGACCTGAAGAGCATAAAGCAGCCGCTGCAAAGGCGGCCTGTGATCTTGGGTAGGGGCGGGGTTTATCCCCGCCCGGGAAGCGCCTTTCCAAACAAGCCCCTCCCCGTGCAGGAGGTGACGCCATGAGACTCAAACCCATCGTTTTGACCCTCAGCCCGGAAGAGGCACAGGAGGTGGTGCGGATCGACATGGACGCCGACGCCCCGGCGGCGTTGGACTTCCTTCGCACCGTTTTGGCCAAGCGGGTGAAGGAGGCGCTCAAGACCCATTGAGTGCCAGTCTTCGAGGCCGGTTACGGCCCCGCCCAAAAGGATCGATTCAGCTCCAGGTAACGCAGGAAAGGAGGCGCCCATGCCGGTTCTGAACGTGACCCGGGAAGAATACATGACCATGAAGGCGGTGGTTCTGGACGGCGACAAGGACGAGGCGCTTCGCCTCATCAAGGTCTTTCTCAAGCGTCTGGAAGCGGACGAAAGAAAGGCCCTCAAGTCGCATCTCGACTGATGGTGCGCTCGGGCAGCAATACGGTGGAGTCATGATACAAGACGTGATATCGGCGAAATATCAGGGCGACTATAAGATTGAGCTTACCTTTGAAGATGGGGCGACAGGGGTCGTCGATTTTGCAAAGTACTTGTCAAAGGGTGGCGTGTTTGAACGATTTAAGGATCTGGAGTTCTTCAAGAACTTTAGAATCCACGAAGAACTGGGGGTCCTAACCTGGGGTGACGCCATAGATATCGCACCGGAAACGCTCTATGCGGAAGCCACAGGTTCTGCGCTGCCCGATTGGATGGAACCACCCAAAACCCCGCCCAGGGCCGGAAAGGTGTCCGACGGATGACAAACGAGGCATCCGCGATGTTGAGGATCTTTCGAAGTGACGGGCAGGTGCCTGAGATAGCGACAATCGCAGGCAACCAAGGGCTGGGTGGAAGTTGCTGGATATGAAACCTGGAAAACCGGAAGAATACGTGCGGCGGATGGTCTCGGGGTGCACGGACTGCGACATCTGCCGCTTCCTCATGGACGAATGCTGTTTGGTCTTTCCCAGGATCTTCGAACTCCACGACCGGGAGCAGGAGGGCGGCCCGCCGGTGGAGGACCGGGAGCTGCTGGAGCTCACGGACCTTTGCACCCTGTGCGGATTGTGCCCGTGTCCCGATGTGCGGGCGAACCTGCTTCGGGCCAAGGCGGAACGCGTTCGCCGCGATGGCCTGAGTCCCGACGCGCGACTTCTTTCCGACCTTCAGAGCGTGGGGACCTTGCCGGCACTCCTTCGGCGGGCGGCCTCCTTCCTTTTGAAACGGCGCACCTGTTCCGCTGCCGTCGCCCGACTTTTTGGGCTTCAGCCGGATCGCCGGCTGCCTTTGCCGGCAAAGGAGGATTTCTTCGCCTGGGCCGATCGGAGAGGGCTTCGCAAAGAATCGCGAGGCGGTCGAAAGGCGGCCTATTTCGTGGGCTGCACGGCGGCCTATCTCTTTCCGGAAGTGGCGCGGGCGGCCGTGGCCGTCCTGGAACGGTGCGGCGTATCGGTTTACGTGCCGGAACAGCAGTGCTGCGGCATGCCCACCGCCGTGGAGGGAGACGAAAAGCGGACGCTGGAGCGTGTCCGGGCCAACTTGGACACACTTCTGCGGCTGAGCGATGCCGGCTACGATCTGGTCTGTTCCTGCCCCACCTGCGGATACTTCCTGCGGGTGATCCTGAAGGAAAACGCCTGCCTGGCCACCGGCTGCGGTGGATCGGGAAGGAGGGCACGCAGCGACGCCGCCCCGGCGCTCACCCAGGTCCTTCCGCTTCCCATGCCTCCGCGGACGTACGGGCCCAGCTGGTTGGCCGACGACTTCTTCCCCTCCCTGGACCCGGAAAAACGCATCGAGCTGGCCGATCGGATCCACGACCTGGGAGAGTACGTGCGCGGGCTCGCCCAAGTGGATTCGCGAATCCTTCCCAAAAGGGGACCCGGGGGCCGGTGGGTCTACTTCGAACCCTGCCACCAGAGGGAACAGGAAAACGGAGGATCCTACCTGGAAATCTTGTCCCGCATCTCGGGATTCCAGGTGGTCCGCGTGGGAAGTTCCACGGACTGCTGCGGGATGGGCGGATCTCTGGGCTTCAAGCGTGAATTCCACGAGATCTCACTCCAACTGGGCGGACGGCTTTTCGAGAAGATCCGCACCTTGGAGCCCGACGGGATCGTCACCGACTGCCTCAGCTGCCGGCTTCAGTTCCGGCACAACCTTCCCTATGCCGTCGTCCACCCGCTGGAGATCCTGGCGGGGTCCACCCCCTTGGCTCCCCAGGGTCGCGATGGTTAATCTGAGCCTGAATTGGACGATTCTTTCACATGGACAGGTCCTCAAGGGCGGGCGTAAAGCCCGCCCCTACAAAAACGCACGGACCTATTGGTAGGGGCGGGGTTTATCCCCGCCCGCTAATCACGCGGTGTAAGAGACACCCGAAGAAAAAATCGCTCAGTTTAGGCTGAGGGAAAACGGCGAATGGATGCGAACGGAACAGCCGGCATGAACGGGATGCGGGGGCGATCGAATGGTTCATAACGGGCGGCGGCGCGCCCTTTGTTTGCTGATTCTCCTGGGGTTGTTGGGGCTGTGGAGCTGTACCCAAGACGACGGGCCGGTCACGGTGGATTTTTCCAAGACCCGGCCCGTGACGGATCCGGCCCCGTCGTCCTCGTCGGATCTTCTTCGCGTGGCCGTATCCGCCATGGTGTCCCCCACCGAAACCTTTCACCACTACCGGGAATTCCTCCGGTATCTGGGAAGCAGGACCAACCGCCGCGTGGAGCTCGTTCAGAGAAAAACCTACGGCGAGGTGAACGAGCTCTTCGCGCGAAACGAAATCCACGTGGGTCTCGTCTGTTCCGGGCCTTACGTGCTGGGGGCCCGGCGGGGAATCATGGAACTTCTGGTGACGCCCCAAATTTCGGGAAGCCACGAATACCGGGCCTACCTGATCGTTCCAAAGGATTCGCCTTACCGAACCCTGGAAGATCTTCGCGGCAGGACCTTTGCCTTCACCGATCCGGATTCCCACACGGGACGATGGGTCCCCACCTCCTGGGTGCTTCGCTTGGGGGAGCGCCCGGAAGACTATTTCTCAAAGATCATCTTCACCTACAGCCATGACAACTCCATCCTGGCGGTGGCCAAGGGCCTGGTGGACGGCGCCTCCGTGGACAGCCTCATCTGGGACTACTACCAGGCCAAGGACTCCCGGTGGACTTCCAAAACGCGCATCATCCGCCGCTCCCAACCCTTCGGCATTCCCCCCGTGGTGGTTTCGCCGGCACTGGACCCTGCGGTAAAAGAGACCCTTCGCACCGTGCTGCTCACCATGAACGAGGATCCCCAGGGGAAAGCCATCCTGGATGAGCTCCACATCGACCGCTTCGTCCCCCCGCAAGCGGACTGGTATGAAAGCGTGGAGGCCCTTCAGGCCACCCTCCAAAACCCCACGAAGGGAAAAGATGCGGCTCCATAGTCTCACCACTCGATTGCTCTTGGGCCTTGCCCTGTCGGTGATCGTGAGCAGCCTTTCGGTGGCGACCATCGCCACGGAACGCTACAGCCGTGTCCTGATGGAGTCCCTTCGCGCCCAGGCCCGCACCTATGGCGAGTCCCTGGCGGCGGAAGCGGCCGATCTGGTTTTGACCAACGATCTGGTGGCGCTGCAGCATCTGGTGGACCACCAGGTGAAGATCCACCCCGACCTGGCCTACATGTTTGTGGAATACCGGGGAACGGTCCTGGTCCACAGCTTTCCTCAGGGATTTCCGGACGAATTGCGGCACCTCCATGGAGATCTTCCCGAATCGCAAACGGATGTGATCGCGGTGAGATCTCGAGAGGGGCTGCGATACCTGGACATGTCGGTGCCGATCCTGGACGGGCACGGCGGGCGCCTGAGGCTCGGTTTCAGCGAGGAGCCCCACAGGGCCCAGGTGCGCCGGCTCTGGTGGCAGATCATGGGCTTGACCATTTTGGTCCTTTGCGGGGCGGTGACGGCGGGATCCCTGGCCGTGCGCCGCATCACGAAGCCGCTGGCGCGCCTCACCGAAGCGGCCGGGAAGGCCCGCCAAGGGGAATTGGCGGTGCGGGTGGATGAGGACGGTCGGGACGAGGTGGCCTTGCTGGGTCGGTCCTTCAACCGCATGATGGAACGGATCGAGCGGGATACGGAGAGGCTTCGGGAGCAGACCCGCGAATTGGACCTGGCCCACCGGCGGACGCGAACCTTTTGCGAGGTTGTCCAAGGCATCGGGGCCCTGAGTTCCCTCCGGGATGTGGGACCCTTTGTCATCCGGCGCCTCCGGGAGGTGCTTCACTTCCAACGGGGCTTGGTGTTCCTGTTTGACGATACGCGGGAGAACCTGACGGTTCTTCATGAAAAGGGGCACCGGATCACGGGAACACGGGAGGTGCTGGTCTGGTGCTCGGCGCTTCTGGCCCGGGTGTCTCAGCCGGGCGTCCACCGGGTGGACGATCTTCCGGAGGAGATCGCCGAAATGGGGATCGCCGAAGGATCCCGCCGGGACTGCGCCCTCGTTCCCGTCGCCGCTCGGGACGGCTTGCCCTTCGGCCTCTTCATGGGATGGTGCGGTTCGGAATGCCGCTGCGAAACGCAACCGCTGGAGATCGCCCATGCCATGCTCACCGAAGCCGCTGCCGTGCTGAAACGGGCCGTGCACCAGGAACTGGAAAGAAGAAATCTTCAGGCTCGGTTCGCTTCGGACAAGGACTTTTGCGGGATCGTGGGAAAAGACCCCGCCATGCAAACGGTCTTTCGCCTCATCGAGGACGTGGCCGCATCGGACGCCACCGTCCTGATCCACGGGGAGAGCGGCACGGGAAAGGAACTGGTGGCGCGGGCGGTGCATCTCAAGAGCCTTCGCCGCCAGAAACCGTTCGTGGTCATCAACTGCGCCGCCTATCCGGCCACCCTGCTGGAAAGCGAGTTGTTCGGCCATGAAAAGGGGGCCTTCACCGGAGCCAACCGCATGCGCGTCGGCCGGTTCGAAGAGGCCCACGGCGGCACGGTCTTTCTGGACGAAGTGGGCGAGATCAGCGCATCGGCTCAGATCAAGCTCCTTCGCGTTCTGCAGACACGGGAACTGGAAAGGCTCGGCAGCAACAAGACGATCACCGTGGATGTGCGCGTGGTGGCGGCCACGAACCGGGACCTCATGGAGGAGGTCCGTTCCGGAAGGTTTCGGGAAGACCTTTTCTATCGGCTGAACGTCATCCCCATCCATCTTCCGCCGCTGCGGGAGCGGCGAAACGACATCCCCTTGCTGGCGCGCCATTTCCTCCGCCGTTTCGCGGAAAGCCACGGCAAGGTCGTGCGTGAATTCAGTCCGGACGTGATGAGGGTTTTCTTGCGGCACCCCTGGCCCGGGAACGTTCGGGAACTGGAAAACACGGTGGAGCATGCGGTGGTGCTTGCCCGCGGTCCCCGGGTGGAGGTGTCCGATCTGCCCGCCGGGGTTCATGATCCGGCTCCGGGAAGCGCGCCGTCCGTTTCGGGACTTTCCATGACGGACCGGGAACGCGTCGCCATCGAGGAAGCGCTTCGGGCCACGGGCGGAAACCGCAAGGAAGCGGCGCGCCTTCTGGGAATCAGCCGAAGCGCCCTCTACAACAAGATGAAAAAGCACCGAATCCGGTAGTGTCCCGCGCTCATTCTTCCAAGGTGATATACGCTTCAACCAGCGCCCGTCCGGTGGGCGTCAGCCGGTGGCGAGCATCCAGCAGCCGGGAGAGCTTCATGCGTCCAAGGATCTGATACAAGGCGGAACGGGGGATGCCAAGCTCCTGAGCGGCCGCGATCGCGCCGGGTTCGTCGGGAGATCGCCAGGCGGCCGCCAAACCCTCGGGGCCTTGAAGCAGCATCCTGAACAACCCCGCCAACTGCGCCTCGGAAACCGGGGCCGTATCCACCAGGAGACAAAACGAGCGCACCTCGGGGGGAAGTTTCTCCAGTTCCCGCCGCAGTTCATGGATGCGGCGGTAGCGAAAATCCATCTCCCCGTGGAGCATCTCCCGGTCAAATTCCCCCTGCGGATAGATCTCGTGGATACGTCGAAGAATTTCCAGGCCTCGGCTGAGAGCCTCCCGCATCTCCCGTTCCATGGCCTCTCCCTCCTCACCTCCTTGGGCCCGCATCCGTCCGTCCGTGAGGAACGTCGGATTTGTCTCCATCATAACGAGGATGTCCGCCGATTCGCCACCCCGTATGAATGAAAAGGGCCGCCACGGCGGACCGTCCATCCAGGGACCGCTTCCCACCTGCGTGTTTCCGAAAAGGACACGCTATCCTCTTGCAGTTACGGCGCAAAACATATCCGGAGTGCTCACCTGTCCATATTGTGGACACGGCGCCGTCTCCCTGACGTGCCTTTGCGTGGGCTGTTCGGAGGCCCTTCGGCCTTCCTTGCGGACTTGACGGGATCGGCACGATCCTTGCCGAACGATCCCGGCGGAGGGCGGCCATGGATGTGGGGGTGCTGGGGAATAAAGCGGTTCGGGAGGAGATGGGCCGGATCCTGAAAGGATTCCAGGCGGTCTTGGTGGGTTCCGATTCGCTGGAGGAACTTCGGAGGCGCGCCGGCTCGTGGCGGCCCCAGGTGGTGATCGTGGATCTGGACAGCCAGGGCATCGACCTTTCCACCTTTTCGAGGCTGGAGGCCTGGGCGGGGCCGGCGGCCGTGGTGGCCCTTTCCCGGCGTCCTTTCCACCCGGAACTGCGGGAAGCCTTCGAAAAACACATTCGGGTCTGTCTTCGCAAGCCCGTGGACCGCGACGAGTTATGGCTCTGGCTGCGGGCCTTCGGGCGTTGCGATCGGTTGGAGGAAGAAGAGGGGAGTTAGCGGCGAGGGACGTTTTCGGGATTTGGCCGAATGGCTCTGGAAGGAGGAAGGCTCATGAAGGAGGAAAAGAAGGAGCGGGGCGGATGCAACCGAAGGCAGTTTCTTCGGGGCATGGGCGTTCGCCTGGTGAGCGTGGGTGTGGGTGCGGCGGTCACGGCGGGGATTCCGGTCCGGACGCGGGCGCAGGAGACGACCGTGCGCTACGGGATGGTCATCGACGTCAACCGCTGCACGGGGTGCCACGGCTGCACCATCGCGTGTCTCAGCGAAAACAACGTCCCGGACGGCTACTACCGTTCGTGGGTGAAGGTGGTCATGAAGGGGCGCTATCCCAACGTGAGCACGCATTTTCTGCCGCGGCTGTTAATGGCCAACTAAAATGACCCACCTACGGCCATCAAAAATGACCCACCTTGAGGATGCATTGGCGATGATTTGGCCGTACAACCCCATCTCTGAAAAATCAAAAAGGAGGTGGGAGGCAGACTTTGAAGGAGTGGGTCGTGATTCATAAGATCAAGGCGCTTTACGATGAAGGCAACGGGCTGAAGATTCGGGCCATCGCACGCCAGCTGGGCCTATCCCGCAACACGGTCAGGAAATATCTGCGCATGGATGAGGCGGCCATTGAGGT
>NZ_FQVB01000009.1 GCF_900129305.1 Desulfacinum infernum DSM 9756
CATCGACGAACTGGGATATCTGCCCATGAGCCGGCAGGCACGCTACAACCTCTTTCAGCTGGTCAACGCCCTTTACGAATACCGTTCCGTGATCATCACCACCAACAAGGAGTTTACCGCCTGGGGCGAGTTCTTCCATGACGACAACGTCGTTGTGCCCATCGTGGACCGCCTCATTCACCATTCACACATCTTCATCATGGGAGGGGAAAGCTATCGACTGAGACAGAAACGACAAGGCTGATTTTTTCGTCCCAAGTGGGTCAAAATTGTTGTCCAAAAAAGGGTCAAAATAATTGGCCATTGACAGTGGATTGGGCGGAATCATAATCGCGGTTAACCTCATCAGGAAAAAGGGATGTTATAGAGATGGTGTAGAATCGGAAGGCTGAATATGGCCTGGGTTGACGAATAGTTGAAGGCCGTGCTGGAAGGGTATTCCAACCTCTTGAAGGAACAGAAGCTGGCCCCGCACAAGCATCAACGCCACCTGGTGCGGTGGGGAGTGGAGTTCCTGCATTTTGCCAGAGAGGATGGCGACTACACTTTCAGGGAAACTTTCAACCTGTTGGTGAACGCGCTGGGCAAGCGCGCTGGCGTCAAGGCGTGGAAAATCCAGCAGGCTGGGGACGCCATCCTCATTTATCGGTATCAGTATCGAGGCGGAGGCGGGCCGAAAGTGGATAAGCAGAAAGGAGTCAGCGTTTCGGGGAGTGACGAGAGGCCGCTCCATGGGCTGCGCGAGGTCATCCGACTGTGCCACTATGCAAAGAGTACGGAGAAAACCTACTTGCAGCGGACGCGGAGATGTATCGCGTATCGCGGGCAGGTCGACGCTCGGGTGGCTCCCCAGCGTCGCCCTAACCTCCGCCTGGGCGTGAATCGTAATTCAGGGCTGCGGGTGGGCCAACCTTCGGGCAGGGTCAGCACGACCCCGTAGGATTTAAGCACCTGCCAGGAAACGCTTCATCCGCGTGAACCTGGATGTCGCTAAGATCAAGGAGGTGAAGAGCAACAGGTTGAATACCTTGGCACCGGCGCGGGGTCAGGTGCGCAAAAATAGATGTCGCCTTATTGCGTAAATCTGGGTGTCGCTTGACACCTGTCCGTGACCTGAAAACCGAAGCACGTAGTCCCCTCGACGACCTTTAAGTGCCGGGAGCCCCGCCACGAACGCAGCGAAAGGGCAGGTATGTTCACATTGTGCGAATCCGTCTTGCGTGGAGGAGCAGATGGCGCCAAACTGGGGGCGGGGCGTTCGGGCCTGGACCCGGTTGGGTGTCCCTTGGCGGGCTCTTTCCGCCTGCTACAAACGAGGGGATAAAGGTGATGCACTTGGGCGCAAGTGCCATGAAATGTGTTGCAATATCAGTGTGGTAAGAAACTTCGCCCGTTGATGCTGCCCTTAAGTCAACAGCATTGCAGGGGGCCGAGGGCTGAGTGGGAAGCGGGTGGGGACGAGGTGCCGGCTGTGAAGGCGTGGGATAAGGAATTGCGGGAGCTCAGTGAGGCCGCGGGGCTTTCCCTGGGGGACCGCGAGGTGGCGCTGTGCTGCCGGCACCTGGAGTTGGTCTTCCAGTGGAACCGCCGGATGAACCTCACACGGGTTCGGGAAGAAGAGGCCGTGGCCAAGCACCTTCTGGACAGCCTGATCCCCCTTCCCGTGCTGCCCCCCGAAGGCCGGGTCCTGGACGTGGGAAGCGGGGCGGGGTTTCCGGGGGTCCCTCTGGCCGTGTGCCGCCCCCGATGCCGCGTGACCTTGCTGGATGCGTCCCGGAAAAAGACGAGTTTTCTCAAGGTGGCGGCGGCCGAGCTGGGGCTTTCCCAGGTACGGGTGGTTCACGGGCGCCTGGAGGATTTTGCAGCCGGCGTCCTTGAGGAAAGCTCCTTTGAGAGCTTCCAGCTGATCACCTTCCGGGCGGTGAACCCGGATCCGGAACTGATGGGACTCTTGGCCCGGCTGGCCACGGCCGGGAGGGGTTGCATCGCCTATTGGGCCGGAGCCCGTTCGGGCGCACGGGATGCCAAGGAAGCGGCCCGGGGGGAGGCTCTGGGGCTGGAGCGCCTCGAAGACTTTCACTACGATCTTCCGGCTGACCTGGGACGCCGGACCCTCATCCGCTGGCGCAGGAAGTAGCCTGGCCATTCCCCCACCCCTTGTACGTTGTTGGCACCATGAACATGCGGTACCTAGTATGTACTGGCAGCCGTTATTGGCACTCGCCAGCCAGGCCTGCGGTCGGCCTGTGGGCTGCCGTTTCAGGCACGGCGGTGCAGCCTGTTAGCCCTCTGGGACACCAAGCCCGTGGATAAGCCCATGGCGCACCGCT
Source organism: Desulfacinum infernum DSM 9756 (assembly GCF_900129305.1). Taxonomy (GTDB): domain Bacteria; phylum Desulfobacterota; class Syntrophobacteria; order Syntrophobacterales; family DSM-9756; genus Desulfacinum; species Desulfacinum infernum. The sequence goes on from NZ_FQVB01000009.1 coordinate 2,331, forward strand.
GTGACCGTTCCTTTGGAGCCCGAACAGTTGCTTGGCCCAAAATCGCATTTGCAAGGATGGGAGAAGAGGAACATGCCTGAAACAATCGTGATCGGCATCGACATTGCCAAACGGACCTTTGACGTGGCCCTCGGCGTTGGTGGAACCATCACAACCTTTCCCAATGACGATGAGGGCCATGAGGCCCTGCTGAACAAACTGTCCGGCCACTCGGTGGACCTGATTGCCATGGAAGCCACCGGTGGTCTGGAACGGGCCCTGGCCTGTAGCCTGCAAGCGGCCGGCTATGGAGTGGCCGTGCTCAATCCCCGCCAGACACGCCACTTCGCCAAAGCCATGGGCTATCTGGCCAAGACTGATCGAATCGATGCAAGAGCCTTGGCTGAACTGGCCCTTTTCCTGGCGAACCGCCCGGATCGACATCGCTACGTGAGGCCCTTGCCGACACCGGAAAGACAGGCTCTGCAGGCCCTGGTTGCTCGACGCCGTCAACTTGTGGAAATGGTTGTCGCTGAGACTCAAAGGCTTTCCAGCTGCCATGTCTCCACAAAGAAGAGCATTGAGACCGTCATTCAAACCCTCCGAGCTGAATTGCGAGAAATTGAAGGCAAGATTTCCGTACATATCAAGATTCACCATGCTGATCTTGCTCACCTTCTGATCACGGTGCCCGGTGTGGGACCGACCACCGTCGCCGTGCTTATTGCTGAAGTCCCGGAGCTGGGACAACTGTCCCGTCGTGAAATCAGCGCCTTGATAGGCGTTGCCCCCTTTAACCGGGATTCAGGGCAGATGCGAGGAAAACGCACCATTTTCTGAGGGCGCGCTCAGGTACGCCACTGTCTTTATATGGCAACATTGGCTGCGATCCGTTCCAATAAAGTGATCAAGCGTTTTTATGATCGACTCATCGCCGCTGGAAAACTCAAAAAAGTCGCCATCGTGGCTTGGATGCGTAAGCTCCTGACCATTCTCAATGCCATGGCTCGAACTGGTCAAAGTTGGGATGAATCACTCCATGCGGCTTGACATTAAACACAGTTGCTCACTCCTCACTCCTCACTCCTTACTCCCCCAAGATCACCGACCTCTTCGCGCTTTCGGGCGCGGGTGACGCGGTCCTGAAGGGTCCGGAGGGCGTCGCTGATCCGAACGGGGTAGCGCTCCGTGGGGCGAAGCACCTTGTATTTTTCAGGGAGGCGGGCCCAGTCTTCCTGGAACCGGCGGCGGATGTCCTGGAGGGATTCCTCGGGTCGCACGCGCTCGCCGTTTCGAAAGATGTCCAGGAGAAGGGGCTCGGTGCCGGGGATCTCTTCTTCGGCCAGGCCCAGCACGTCTTCTTCCATGACCCCGGATGAGCCGTAGGAGCGAAAGACCTGCTTTCGGCCCACCCAGGTGGTCTTTCCGGGGCTGAGCTTCACGATGGGCCGGCCGTCGTATTCCACCAACTTGTAGGCCATGTCCAGGTAGGGGGCGTCGGCGGAAACCCCCAGGCGGGTGCCGATGCCGGCGGCGTCGATGCAGGCGCCTTGGGAGAGGAGTTCTTCCAGGCGGTACTCGTCCAGGTTGCCGCTGGCCATAACGGCCACCTCGTCCAGGCCGTGATGCCGGAACAAGTCCTTCACCTTTTGGCTCAGATGAAGCAGATCGCCGCTGTCCAGGCGCACCCCCCGGAGGGCCTTTCCCTGCTTTTGCAGTTCCTTGGCCAGGAGGACGGCCTTTTCGGCGGCGCTCAGGGTGTCGTAGGTGTCTAAGAGGAGCACGGTGTTGTCGGGAAAGACCCGGGCGTAGGCGCGGAAGGCGTCCATTTCGTGCTGGAAGCTGGTGATGTAGGAATGGGCCATGGTGCCGTAGACGGGGATGCCGTAGAGGCGGCCCGCCAGCACGTTGCTCGTTCCTTGGAAGCCGGTGATGTAGCTGGAACGCGCCGTCTTGAGTCCGGCGTCCACGCCCTGGGTGCGGCGAAGGGAAAAGTCCACGAGCGGTCGGCCTCGGGCGGCGGCCACGCATCGGGCCGCCTTGCTGGCGAGGAGGGTTTCCAGGTGCAGGGTGTTGAGGGCCAGGGTTTCCAGGAGCTGGCCCTGGAGGATGGGTGCGGTGACCTCCAGAAGCGGTTCCTGGGAAAAGAAGATCCGTCCTTCGGGGAGGGCGCGGACGGATCCGGTGAACCGAAAGCGGGCCAGGTAGTCCAGGAAGCCCTTGGGGAATTTTCCGAGAGACCGCAGGTATTCCAAGGAATCGGGATGGAAGCGATATTCCTGGATGGCCGCGGCCAGGCTTTCCAGTCCCGCCGCCACGAAATAGGCGCGATGGGGCGGGTAGTCGCGCACGAAAAGGCTGAAGGTGGCCGTCCCTTCCATTCCCTCCTTCCAGTAGCTGGCGGCCATGGTGAACTGGTAGTAGTCGGTGACCATTTCGGGGTGGTAGCCGTTCCAAAGGTGCATGGGGATTGTCTCCTTGGAAGGGGTGAAGGTCGCGCCGGTCAAGGCTGGAGGATCCGGGCGCCGTAGATGCGTTCCATGCGCTGCAGGGCGAACTGGTGGAACTGGGGGTCGAAGTCCGCCACGGCCTGGGCGGGGACGACCACGGGGTAATCGCGGTTTCTGAGATCTCCCACCGTGTCCATGACGCAGATGGAGGTGCAGACCCCGGTGACCCAGACTTCCTGGGGGGCGGCCTGTCGGAGGATCTCGTCCAGGCGGGTGTTGAAAAAGGCGCTGTATCGGGTCTTTTCCACCACCAGGGCCTGGGGGGGCGGTCCCAGTTCGGCGATGATCTCGGCGCCCCAGGTGCCGCGCACCGCATGGGGGGGAAACATCTGGAATTCGGGGTCGTCGGGGCGGTGGGCGTCTTTCACAAAAATGACCACCCGGTCACTTTCAAGGAACCGGTCCACCAGGTCCCGGATGGGTTGGATGATGCGCCGGGCCGGCGGCCCGCAGGACAAGGCCCCCTGGGGATGGACGAAGTCGTTGAGCATGTCGATGACGAGCAGGGCTTGGCGTTCCATGGCTTCCTCCTGAGCGCTGGGGCGTGCCATAAAAATAATTGTCCGCAAGGGCTGTGAAAAGTATAATCTCCGCGGTTTGCTTTCAAGGGGGGCGGAAGGAGGGGCCCATGCGCTTCGAGCGGATCCAGGTCCGGACCCGGGACGACTACCGGGGGGCCCAGGAACCGGTGGCCTTTGTCTGGCGGGGCGAAACCCACGCGGTGGACCGTGTGGAGGACCGCTGGTACGAGGGATCCCTGAATGCCCGTCGGGTGCCCCTGCGCTACTTCCGGGTGCGGACCGTGGCGGGGCGCCGGTTCATCGTGCGCTACCACGAACTTTTCGACGCCTGGGGCGTCCTGGTGCCGCCGCAAGAGCCTTCCCAAGGCTGAGTGCAGATGCGGGGTGTTCCACGTGGAACACGCCCCCCACATTCCAGAGGAGAAGGGACGCAGCCGCCATGGCCCACATCCTTGCCATCGCCAATCAGAAAGGAGGGGTGGGAAAGACCACCACCGCCATCAACCTGGCCGCCGCCCTGGCCCAGGCCGGACGGCGCGTGCTGCTGGTGGACTGCGACCCCCAGGGCAACGCCTCCAGTGGCCTGGGGATCCGCATCCAGGACCCCGACCAGACCCTCTACCGGGTCCTCCTTCACGAAAACGGCCCCCCGCCCCTGAGCCGGCCCCTGGAGGAGCTCCCCCTCTGGGTGCTCCCGGCCAACCCCACCCTGGCCGCCGCCGAATGGAACCTCACGGCCACGCCCGATTCGGAAACCGTGCTGGCCGCGCGCCTCCAGCCCCTTTCCGACCGGTTCCACTTCATCGTCCTGGACTGCCCCCCGTCCCTGGGGCTTCTCACCGTGAACACCCTGTGCGCCGCCCATTCGGTGCTCATTCCCCTCCAGTGCGAATACTTCGCCATGGAAGGATTGAGCCTCCTTCTCGATACCATCCGGAAGATCAAGCTCCGGTGGAACCCGTCCCTGGCCATCCAGGGAATCCTTCTCACCATGTTTGACCGGCGAAACAACCTGTCCCACCAGGTGGCCACCGAAATCCGAAAACACCTGGGCTCCCGGGTGCTGAAGACCCTCATCCCGCGCAACGTGCGCCTGAGCGAAAGCCCGAGCCACGGGCTTCCCGTGCTGCTCTACGACCGAAGCTGCGCCGGGAGCCGGGCCTACACCGCGCTGGCCCGCGAAATCCTCCAAAAGGGGGCGCACCGTGAGTAGCGACAAGAAAAAAGGACTGGGCCGCGGCCTGGACGACCTCCTCCCGTCCACCGACTGGCTCAGGAGCGAGGCCATCGAAGTCTTCTACTGCGCCGTGGAGCGCCTCACGCCCAACCCCTACCAGCCGCGCCAGAATCTTCAACAGGACGAACACTTCCAGGAATTGGTGGAATCGGTTCGCACCAGCGGCGTGCTCCAGCCCATCCTGGTCACCCGCCCCCCCGACGGGGGGCCCTACCAGATCGTGGCCGGCGAGCGGCGCTGGCAGGCCGCCAAGGCCGCCGGCCTTGCCGAAGTGCCCGTGATCGTCCGGGAGGCCTCGCCCCGGGACGCCCTGGAACTGGCCCTCGTGGAAAACATCCAGCGCCGGGACCTCAACTGCATCGAGGAGGCCCAGGCCTACCACCGGTTGAAGACCGAATTCGGTCTCACCCAGGAAGAGATCGCCCGGCGGGTTGGAAAGAAACGGGCCACGGTGGCCAACCTCCTGCGGCTTGTCCACCTGCCTCCCGCCATCCAGGAAGACGTCCTGAACGAGCGCCTCACCATGGGCCATGCCCGCGCTCTCCTGGCCCTGCCCACGGAAGAGGACCAGTTGCGTCTTCGCGATCAGGTCCTCAGAAGGAATCTTTCCGTGCGTCAGACGGAAGCCCTGGTCCAGCGCGCCCTGGCCGGCGCCCCCAAGACACCGCGATTCCCCCGTCCCTACCGATCCCTCGAAGGGGAACTCAGCCGGCACCTCCAAACCAAGGTGTCCGTCAAGCGCAAGGGGGACAAGGGCACCATCGCCATCACCTTTACGGACGACGACCATCTCCAGCGCCTTCTGGCCCTTCTGGGCCTGGAGACCCCCGCGGAGTCGTCCTGGGAGGCGGGATCATGACCCCGCCTCCCACGCCCCACCTGGTGCTGGGAGGCGCCCGGAGCGGCAAGAGCACCTACGCCGAATCCCTGGTGACCGCCTTTCCGCCTCCCTACGTCTATGTGGCCACGGCCCAGGTGCTGGACGCCGAAATGGAAGCGCGGGTGGCCGCCCACCGGGCCCGGCGCGGCGCCCAGTGGCGTACGGTGGAATCCTTCCTGGAGCTTCCTGCGACCCTCCGGGAACTGGATCGGCAGGGGAACCCCATCCTGGTGGACTGCATCACCCTGTGGCTGTCCAACCTGCTGGCCGATCGCGGAGATCCGGGCGCCAAGGAAGCCGTGTTGGATCTCTGCCGGGTCCTGGAATCCGCCGTCTCCCCCCTGGTGCTGGTTTCCAACGAGGTGGGCTGCGGCATCGTTCCCGCCAACGCCCTGGCCCGCACCTACCGGGACTTGGCCGGCTGGGCAAACCAGAGACTGGCCACCGCATGCCGGGCCGTCACCCTGGTGGCGGCGGGACTGCCCCTTCCCCTGAAACCGCGCGGGGGCTAAGAGCCTGTCGGAAAACGATCGATTTGCGCCGCTCAACGCCCATTCGCCATCCCCGCGAGGCTTGCCCCCCGGCTTGAACGGGAAGCGGGGATCCGGAATGTTCAGGCTGATTCGCTTCCATTGGAACTCCGTACCCCATTCGAACAGGTCCGGCACATGATCCGAGGGTTCCGCACCGCCCTGGCCTTCTTGACCCGACTGAGCCTTCCGGGAGGCGACAAAGGCCCCCTGCAGGCCGAGGACCTGGCGCGCTCCTTCGCCTTTTTCCCGGCGGTTGGGCTGGTCGTCGGGTGCCTTCAGGCGGCCGCAGCCGCCGCCATGCTTCGATTTCTGCCCGCACCGCTCACCGCGGTGTGGGCTCTTGCCTTGGGTACATGGCTCACCCGGGGGCTGCATCTGGACGGGCTCGCTGACGTGGCCGACGGGGTGGGAGGCGGCTTCGATCCTCAAAAGCGCCTGGCCATCATGAAGGACAGCCGAGTGGGCGCCTTCGGGGTCATGGCCGTGGGGCTGGCTCTGCTCCTCAAGGCGGCGGCCCTGGCCCACCTTCTGGAAGCGGGCGCTCTGGCGTCCCTTGTGATCGTACCCGCCGTGAGTCGTTGCGCCATGGTATGGTGCTCCTTCGCAATGCCCTACGCCCGATCGGAAGGCGGCTTGGGAAAGCCCTTCGTGGATCATGTGGGCCGCAAGGAGGTGGGATGGAGCACCGCCGCCACCCTGTTGCCGGGCGTTGGTCTCCTTGGCCTGCGGTTCGTGCCCGTCCTCCTGACGACCATCCTGGCCATCTTGGGACTCCGTATCCTTTCCCGCCGGTGGCTTGGGGGGATCACGGGAGACGTTCTGGGCGCCGCCAACGAGGCGGTGGAGATCGTCGGCTACACCGTGGCGGCGGCCCTGGTCCTGCACTGACGTTCCACGCACTCGCTCGTGGGAGCCTGTCCGAAAACGGGCTTCCGTTCGGAACCGGTAAAGAATCTGACCCCTTTCGTAGCCGCGGGGCTTCAGCCCCGCGGAAAAAGGGTCATCATGAGCCCAGAACCCGGCGGGCAACGCCCAGTTGCGCACCCGACGCCTGGCGCTCTTCCGCAGCCCTCAAGGGTTGTGCCACGACAAGCGGGTTCACCCCGCGGCGTTTTCAGAAAAGCGCCAAGGAGGCTGTCCGACAACGGCAGATTTGTGCCGTTCAATGCCCATTCGTCATCCCCGCGAAGCTTGTCCCTGGCTTGAACGGGGAGCGGGGATCCAGGATTTCCAGTAAGTTATGGACTCCTGCTTGCGCGGGAGTGACGGTTGTCTAAGTTCTCGGACAGGCTCCCAGCAGCGGGGACGAAAAAGCCGAGGACGAGGAAGGTGTGCCATGAACGAAAAAGAACCCACACATCGCTCGATTCTCCGGGCTCTAAGCGAAGCGGACGGGCTCCCGGTCACAGGTGAAGAGCTGGGGCGGCGTCTGGGGGTTTCCCGGACGGCCATCTGGAAGCACGTTCAAAAGCTCAAGGCCATGGGATATGGGATCGAAAGCATGGGCAAACGAGGCTACCGGCTCCAGGCCCATACGGACGTGCTATTGGGCCACCAGCTGGAAATGCATCTCACCACCCGTTGGCTGGGGCGCACCTACGAACACCATGAAAGCTTGGGGTCCACCAACGATCGGGCCATGGAACTGGCCCGCTCGGGGGCTCCGGCCGGTACCGTGGTGGTGGCGGAAGAGCAGACCCAGGGGAGGGGTCGCCTGCGGAGGGTCTGGCAATCCCCCAAAGGGAAGGGAATCTACGCCTCCCTCATCTTCCGCCCGGAGCTTCCCCCGCGCCGAGGCCCCGAAATGACCCTCGTGGCGGCCCTCGCTCTCGCCGAGTCCATCCGGGACCAGTGGCATCTGGATGCCCGCATCAAGTGGCCCAACGATGTGCTCCTTTCCGGGCGGAAAGCGGCGGGGATCCTGACGGAGATGCAGTCGGACCCCGATGGGATCCAGTTCCTGGTGGTCGGGACGGGGATCAATGTGTTTCATGATCGTCCGCACTTCGGGGAAAATACGCTCTATCCCGCCACGTCCCTGGCCTTGGAGCTGAGATCGGCAGGGGGCGCCACTCCGCCCGGCCCCCCCCATCTGACGAGGGCCAGGGTGCTGGCAGGATATCTCAACCGCCTGGAAGAGGTCTATGAAGGGTGGGTCCGGGACGGCCTGGCACCCTACCTGGAACGGCTGAAGGCGGCCTCGGCCGTCCTGGGAAAACAAGTGGTCGTCCGGACTGGTGAAGAAACCGTGGAAGGATGGGCGGCGGACATATCCCCTGACGGGGCGCTCGTCCTTGAAGAAAAGTCGGGCGGAAGGCGGGCCCTCTACGTGGGGGATATCGTGAGGCTTCGCGAAGCCGATCAGAAAAAGGCCGGCATGTGAGCATGACATGCGGGCGGTCCGGGCCTTGACAGAGAAGGAATCGTTAGGGGCTCTCCGCCCGTTGAAGACTTCCGCTCGTGCAGGAGACTCGCAACTGGAAATCTCCGGGCGGCCTCTTAGGCCTCCCGGACCCTCTCCATGGCCTCCTGACGGCGCTTGCAATCGATGCACAGCGTGGTGACGGGTCGGGCCTTCAGTCGCTCGATGCCGATATCATCCCCGCACGCCTCGCAGATGCCGAACGATCCGTCTTCGATGCGCTGCAGGGCCTCCCGGATCTTGATGATGAGTTTGCGCTCCCGGTCCCGAATCCGCAACATGAAATTCCGGTCCGATTCGAGAGACGCCCGGTCCGTGGGATCGGGGAACGTTTCCCCCTCGTCGGTCATGCCCGTGACCGTCTTTTCCGCCTCGGCGTAGAGTTCTTCCAGTCTCTTTTCCAGGATGTCCTTGAAGTAAGCCAGTGTTTCTCTATCCATAGGGACCCTCCACGCGGTGGATTGAAGGGTTAGTCGCTAGCACAGTCCGTGCCGATTTGTAAAGAGTAAAGTCCGCGTCACGAATCCTCTTCGACGGAGAAGGTGCCACTCCGGCCTCCGCTCTTGTGGACGAGCCGGATTCCGTCCAGGCACATGGTCCGGTCCAGGGCTTTGCACATGTCGTAGATGGTGAGGGCCGCGTGGGTCACGGCGGTGAGGGCTTCCATCTCCACACCTGTCCGGTCGCAGGTCTTGGTGCGCGCCCGGATGCGGATGCCGGGAAGATCCGGGTCCGCTTCGAAGGAAACCTCCACGGCCGTGAGGGGGATGGGATGGCACAGGGGGATGAGTTCCCACGTCCTCTTGGCCGCCATGATCCCCGCCAGGCGGGCGGCTTCCAGCACGTTTCCTTTGGTCACCTCGCCCTCCCGGATGCGCCGGAGCGTCTCCGGGGCCATGAGCACCCGGCCGACGGCCCTCGCCTCACGCCACGTGGGCGCCTTGTCGCTCACGTCCACCATCTTCAGACGGCCCTTCTCGTCCAGATGGGTCCAGGGGTGATCGTTGGAAGGCACGGCCGTCTCCTTTCCTCGATTCCGTCCTCTGTCACACTCTTTCCATAAAGCCACAACGATCCCGTCACATGACCATGGTCTCATTTCCTTGATGATTCAATCGACCAGTGGCCGGGAAAACTGGAGTGAAAAGAAGATAAGGAACCTACCATGAGTGAGCCCGTGTATGAAATGAAATTCGCCTTCAGAGATGCCCGCCCGGGCGATCTGATGACTGTCTTGGCCCTGTTGCTTCACCTCGGGTACCCCCGTCCATCCAACGAGCTGGAGCCCATCTACCGGACCCTTATCGAAGACGCCCAATACCGCTGCATCCTGGCCCTGGCGCCTCCCGACGATGCCGTTGCCGGGATGGTCACGTTTCGAACTCAACCCGTCCTTCGACTCGCCGGAATTCAGACCACCATCGAAGAACTGGTGGTTCTGCCGGAATGGCGCGGCTTCGGTCTGGGGCGCGCCTTGGTGAACCTGGCCGTGGAGGTGTCGAGACACAAGAGGGCGGCGCGGTTGGAAGTGGTCACCAGTGAAGAGAGGGAAAGTACACGCCGCTTGTTTTACGAAAAGGCGGGTCTGCAACGGGCCTGGTCCCGAATCTATCGCCTGGATTTCCCACATATGACACGGCATTCGCAGCCGGGTGTCCGAACCGAAGAGTCGCAAGCCTTGCCGGAGGAGCAGGCATGAAGACGCTTCTCTACGATGGCCCGATCTTTGACGGCCGGCATCTGTCCCCGCGCGGAGCGATCCTTTTTGATGAGAAGGGCATCCTTGCCCTGGATCCTCCGGTGAAGTGCCCGGACCCTTCGTGGACAACCGTCCGTTTGGACGACGCCCTGGTTGTGCCGGCGTTGGTGGATTTGCACTGCGATGCACTGGAAAAGTGTATCGAGATGCGCCCGGGGGTCCACTTCGACGCCGAATTCGCCCTGCAGGCCCTGGATCGAAGGCTGGCGGCGGCGGGAATCGGCACTTTTTGTCATGCGGTCAGTCTGGCGGACAGCGACCTGGGCTTGCGCTCACCGGATCGAGCGGCCGAGCTGATTCGCACCATCCGTCGGTTTGCACGCTCGGAAGCGGCGACGGTCCGTCATCTGGTCCATGCCCGCTACGAGGTGGGATCCCGCCGAGGCGCGCGGGTTCTCCTGGAACTGCTGGATGAGGACCTGGTGGATGTGGCGTCCATCATGGACCACACTCCCGGTCAGGGACAGTTCCGGTCCTTTGAAGCCTACGAACGCTACTACTCGGGGACCTACAACCTCACCCGAGAAGAAGTGCAGACCATGGCCAGGGAAAAACGGGAACTGCGCTCCGAAGGCTGGCGTGAAATCAGGCGGCTGACCCAACGAATCGTCGACCAAGGGATCCCGCTCCTCAGCCACGACGACGACACCGCCGAGAAGGTGAGACTGGTCGCCGGCCTCGGGGCATGCGGCTGCGAATTTCCGGTCACTCTGGAAGCGGCCCGGGAGGCCAAGGCGCGGTCCATGGCGGTTCTCGTGGGAGCCCCCAACGTGGTTCGGGGAATCTCCTCCAACGGGCATCTCAGCGCACGCTCGGCGGTGGCCGCGGGCGTAGTGGACGCCCTGGTGAGCGACTACTATCCGGAATGTCTTCTTCAGGCGCCCTTCGTGCTCACCGCCTGCACGGGCGGAAGTCTGGCCGCGCATCTGACGAAGGCAACCGAAGGGCCGGCGAAGATTCTCGGCACCCGTCATCCGTGCGGTCGTCTGAGTCCGGGGCGACCGGCCGACGTGGCGGTTCTTCAAATGGAAGGCCCTTGGGTTCGGGTGAGTCAGCTATGGATCGGCGGGCGCAAGGTTTACGCAAGCGGCGGTCCCGCATGGAAAAGAGGGGAGGGGAGCCTTCGACCGGTCACCCCCATGGAAAAAACGGCATCGGCTTAAGGAGGTACGTGCATGGCTGTCCAGACCGCAGCACCCAAGGAGACAGGCCTAGCTCCCGTGGTGGAGGTTCGTGATCTGGTCAAACGCTATCCTTCGGGAACGACGGCCCTCAAGGGAGTGAGTTTTCAGGTGAGCGCCCGGGACTTCATCGTGATCATCGGTTGCTCGGGGGCCGGGAAGTCCACCCTGCTCCGCTGCCTCAACCGGCTTCTCAAGCCCACTTCCGGTCAGATACTGCTCCTCGGCGAAGACATCTCGGCCGTTTCGGGCGGTTGTCTCCAGAAAGTTCGGAGGCGGGTGGGAATGATCTTTCAGCAATTTCATCTGGTTCCCCGCCTGACCGTTCTGGAGAACGTCCTGGCCGGGCGACTTCGATTCCAAAATTCACCGATCCCCCACACCCTCTCGTTGGCTCGCATCTTTCCGAAGCGGGACCTGGAGCACGCGGTTCGCTGCCTGGCGGAAGTGGGAATCGAGGACCTGGCTTATCAACGGGCAGACACCTTGTCCGGCGGACAGCAGCAACGAGTGGCCATCGCGAGGGTCCTGGCCCAGGAACCGGATGTGATCCTCGCCGACGAGCCCATTGCCAGCCTGGATCCCAGGAGCGCCTCGGCGGTGATGAATCTTCTCCGGGAAATCCACGAAACCAAGGGAATCCCTGTGCTGGTGAACCTGCACCATCTGGATTTCGTGAAACGCTACGCCAAGAGAATCCTTGGGATGCAAAACGGACGACTGGTGTACGACGGGCCGTCGTCTCTCCTGGAGGCGGAGCTGGTGGAGCGGATCTATCAGGGGAGTTGCGATACGGCGTGGGAGGAGCTTCCCGCCTGCGCCTGAACTTTCAACTCATCATGGAGGTATGAACCAATGAACCGTGCCAGGAAAACGTATGTCAAGGTTGCCATCCTTGTGCTCGCCCTGTGTGCCGCCTTTTGTCCCGGAGCCTGGGCCGATCCGGGGCTGTGGCCGGAGGTCGTTCGGTTGGGCCTCATCCCCACGGAAGGCGGTGCGGATATCGTCAAGCGCTTCCAGCCCCTCATCGACCATCTGGAAAAGACACTGGGCGTGAAGGTGGAGGCGCAAAGTGCGTCCGACTATGCAGGCGTCATCACAGCTATGGCCCATAAGCACATTGATTTCGCCTATCTGGGTCCCAAGAGCTACACGGAGGCGGCTGAAAAGGCCAACGCGCAGGCGGTGGCCCTGGAAAGAAACAAAAGGGGAGAACCGGGCTACTACGGGGTCATCATCAGCCGGAAGGACTCCGGTATCAAAACCCTCGAAGATGCCCGGGGCCGTGTGTTTGCCTTTACAGACCCCAACTCCACCTCGGGCTACTTGGTTCCCAACGTGCTCTTCTACCGGGACCTGAAGGTGGATCCGAAGAAGTACTTCAAGGAGGTCAAGTTTTCCGGATCTCATGGGGCCAGCATTCTTGCCGTTAAGAACGGATCCATCGAGGTGGCGGCCACCAACAACATCGATTTGGACCGCATGGCGGAAAAGGGTCAGGCCTCCTGGGACGATTTCAACATCCTGTGGAAATCCGAACTCATTCCAGGCTCGCCCATGTGTGTGCGGGCCGATCTTCCGGAGAGTCTGAAGGCCGCCTTCGCCGGAGCGCTCATGATGTTCAACGCCAATAAACAGGGACTGGAGAAGCTCCAGATCGGCGGCTACCTGCCTGCGGACGACACCACCTACGATGTGATCCGCTACCTGAAACAGCTCAAGAAGCAGCTGGCCCAGGCCTCCTAGGGCTACCGGCCGCTCCCAAGACAAAGAGAAGGTCGACCTTTGGAGAACCCCTCATCGCGAGTTCTCCAAAGGGCCGTCCATGTACCTTCTGGGAGGGACTCCCGCGACGATGGAATCCACAGGAATTGATCACATGAATCTGAGCGATACGCAAGCCGCCTTGTCCCGCCCCACCCCGTGGCCGGCCTGGAATTCCCTGAAAAAGGCAATGGTCGCGGTGACGGTTCTGGCCGTGCTGGCCGTCACCTATGTGTGGACGGGAATCAATCCCGTGAAGCTCTGGGAAAGAAGGGAAAACGCCTGGGCCTATCTCTTCGGGCGCCGTCTGAGCCAGGAGGAACTCCGGGATGCCCGACGGCAAGCGGAACGCATGCCGCTCATCGTGCTCACCCAGGAAATCCTACAAGGCATCAAGGAGGATGCCCGGCAGCGAGGCGTTGCGGAGGACCCGGCGGCCATGTATCGGCGCGCCCAGGAGCTGGCTCAGGAGCGCCTGGAATCCATGTCGGCTGATCGCCGGGAAACGCTGGTTCACGAAGAGTTTGCGCGGATCGTGGATGAAAGGCGCGGCGGGTTTTTCCCGCCGGAGACGGGAAGAGGCCCCTTGATGTCCTACACCAAGGCGCTTCTGGAAACGGTGGCCATGGCCGTCTGGGGAAGCCTGCTGGCCATCGTCTGGGCCTTACCGTTTTCCTTCCTGGCTGCGCGAAACAGCCTGGAGGTGCTCTTTCCCGGGGACGGCGCCTTGTTTCGCTGGGCCCGCGGGTCGTGCCAGTTCGTGACTCGGCGGCTGCTCGACTTCTGCCGCGGTTTCAACGAATTCGTCATGGCCCTCGTTTTTGTGGCCGTCATCGGCTTGGGGCCTTTCGCGGGCGTGATGGCTTTGGCCATTCACACCTTCGGTATTCTGGGAAAGGTCTTCAGTGAGGCCATCGAAGCGGTGGAGCCCGGTCAGGTGGAGGCCGTGGCCGCCAGCGGAGCCGGGTCGCTTCAGGTGCTTTCCTTTGCGGTGCTTCCCCAGGTGATGCCCTTGGTGGTCAGCTACAGCCTGTTGCGGTTCGAATCCAACGTGCGGAGCGCATCCATTCTGGGATTCTGCGGTGCGGGAGGCATCGGCTTTCTCATGTTCGACAAGCTCAACGGCTACCAGTATCGGGAAGTGGCCACCATGATGCTTCTCGTGATCGTCAGCGTGACCATCATCGACTATCTGTGCGGCGCCTTGCGTAGGCGTTTCATTTGAGGAGACATGTCGTGATCATTGGGTCCAAAATCGACGAGGTGCGGGTGGATGGAAATCCGGCGAAATTTGCCGACGACCTGAAGCGGCTGCGCGAGGCCCGCATGAAAGCCGTGGAGCTGCCGCCCCACGGGCTGGACGCCATTCGCGCCGGGCGACTGGATGTGAGAAAGGTGGAGGAAACGGCACTGATCCTCAATGACGCTGGAATGGATCCGGCTTCGGGAATCTCCCTGAGCGTTCATGCGCCCAATCCCATTAATCTCATGGATCCGACGGAGTCCATGCTCCATGCGGACGTATTGAGGGCCAGTCTGGAATTTGCCGACCGTCTGGGGGCGACGTGCGTGGTGGTCCATGCGGGCCGCTACATCCCGGAAGAAACCTTCGCCATCGGCTATGAGAGGCCGTCCCGGGAAGCGTGCTGCCGCCTGCTGGAACAGGAAAGGGAGTGGCTCCTGGACGTGGCCCTGGAATTTCCCGATCAGGTTTTGTGCGTGGAGAACGCTCGTCCCTACCGTCATCACAGCCCCTATTGTTACGGAGAGGATTTGGAGGCCCTGGGGGCCCAGGTCCGTGCGGTGGGTCTTTCCAACGTTCGCGTAACGTTGGATGTGGGCCATGCGCACATGGCGGCGCACTACTACGGTACGGACCTCCTGGAGGGGATCCGCTCCGTGCGGGACCTGATCGCACACGTACACGTGCACGACAATTTCGGCGGCGCCGTGGGCCACCACGAAAAGCAACAAACCCATCAGATTCCCTTCGGGCGAGGCGACAACCACATGCCGGTGGGCTGGGGAAGCGTTCCACTGGAGGCCGTGCTGCGGGAACTGCTCCCCGCCTATCGGGGGCTGTTCATCATGGAGTTGAGAAGTCGCTATTGGCATCACCTGGAAGAATCCGCCGTGAATCTGAAGGCCTTGATCGACCGGGTTGCCGGCGCATCGGTTGGATCCTGCCGGGAGGAGGACGAATGGATCAATCAGGCGCATCCAGTGAAAAGCGCTGTTGGTGGATGAGCGTACTGGCGGAATCAAACCCTGCCGACCTGGAGGCGTTGTGGGATCGGTACGGTGAGAAGCCGGACTATCAGGTGGTTCTTGGGCCTGAAATCGGGCTCCTGCTGGTGCAGGGAAGAGTCGGCGGCAGGGGACGGCGATTCCATGTGGGTGAAGTTACGGTTACGCGCTGCAACGTGCGGATATCCGGAGGTGCCGTGGGGACCGCCATGGTCCTGGGATGCCGACCCCGCCAGGCGGAGATCGCCGCCGTGTTGGATGCCGCGCTGCAGGACGACCGCCGAAGGCCGGACCTCCTGGAATCCGTCGTGCGGCCCCTGGAGCGCCGCCTGAAGGAGGCCCGACGCAGGGAAGCCGTCCGGGTGGCGGCCACGCAAGTCGATTTTTCCACCATGGTTCGAGGAGAATAGAGCATGGGGTTTCATCATGCGGTGCCGTGCGGCGCCCCGTCGGGTTTTTCAGATCCGGTGCTGGACAGTCAGAGGGTTTTCCGGGCTCTTTTGGCCGCCATGTCCTATCCGGGACGCATCCTGAGGCTCACGCCTCCCGCGCACGTTCCCGAAGGCCTGTGCGAAGCGTCCTGGAGTGTGCTGCTGACCCTGGCGGATCACGCTGTCTCCTTGTGGACGGACCTCCCGGAAGGGGCGCCCGCTCGGGAAAGCATCCGCGCCCACTGCGGGAGTCCAGCAACGGAGCGGCCGGTGGATGCGGATCTGGCCCTTATCACGCGGCCCATGGAGGCCGGGGCTGCCTATGATTTCCGGTTGGGCACCGAAAAACGTCCGGAGCTCGGCGCCACATTGGTGATTCAGACGGATACGCTGAGTGCCGGCGAAGGCTTCGCCCTTTCGGGGCCGGGAATCCGCAAGGAAGCCTTCTTGAAGGTGACAGGAGTCCCGGAATCCTTTTGGCTATGGCGCCGGAGTCTTGAGAATCGATACCCGCTTGGAGTGGATCTGATTCTCACCTGCGGGACGTCCCTGGCGGCGATTCCGCGCACCACCCGTATGGGAGAGTGACCATGTACGTTGCGGCCAAAGGCGGTGAAAAAGCGATTGGCAATGCCCATCGTTTCCTGGCGGAAAGGCGCCGGGGGGACATCCGGTTGCCGGAAGTGAGTGTGGAGCAGATTCGGGAGCAGCTGGGCCTGGCCGTGGACCGGGTCATGGCGGAGGGATCGCTCTACGATCGGGATCTGGCTGCTTTGGCCGTGAAGCAGGCTCAGGGGGATCTGGTGGAGGCGGCCTTCCTGCTCCGTGCCTACCGGACCACTCTTCCCCGTTTCAGTCCGTGTCCGGTGCTGGACACGGGGCGCATGCGTCCTCTTCGGCGCATATCGGCCGCCTACAAGGATCTGCCCGGCGGACAGGTCCTGGGTCCCACCTACGACTATTCCCATCGGCTGCTGGATTTTTCGCTGATGGAGGCACAGGCCGCCGCCAATGTGGTCTATCTGGTGGACAAGGTGGGCACGCTTCCATCCAGGATGCCGCGGCTGACGGAAATCCTGGACTCCGACGGCCTGGTGGAGACTCCGGAGCCGGAGCGGGACGATGAGGCTGCGGTTCCCGATATCACCCGAGAGCCCTTGGAGTTTCCCGCGTCCCGGAGTGCCAGATTGCAGGCCCTGGCGCGGGGCGACGAGGGGTTTTTGCTGGGATTGGCCTATTCGGCTCAGCGGGGGTTCGGATTCCAGGGGCATCCCTTCGTGGGGGAAATCCGCATGGGATACGTGCCGCTGGAAGTGGAGTTTCCCGATGAGAGCCTGAAGGTTCGGATCGGTTGGATCCTGGTGACCGAATGCGTCATGCTGAGCCGGGCGGTGGAAGCGGGGGCCTGCGAGTGCGGTTTCGTCCAGGGCTACGGCCTGGTCTTCGGTGCCAATGAGCGAAAGGCCATGGCCGTGGCTCTGGTGGACCGGGCCTTGCGGTCCCGGGAACTGGGCGAGGAGGTGCGCTATCCGGCCCAAGACGAGGAGTACGTGCTCCGACATTGCGACAATGTGGAATCGTCGGGCTTCGTCCAGCACCTGAAACTGCCCCATTACGTGGATTTTCAGGCGGAACTGGTCCACGTGCGCCGGGTCGGAAAAGAATCCGAGGGCGGGATCGATGAGGGATCATCGTTGGCCGGATCCGGGCAGGAGGGGAGATGACATGACCACGACGCCCGGTTTTCCCGTGCCGAATCGCCCCGAGGAAGGGGGGAGTGGCCCTCGGAGGGTCTGGAAAGGACTTCCCGGGTACAACGTGGCCTTCCTGGACGAAGTGACCAAGCGCATGATCCGCAGGACGATCCTGAAGGCCGTCGCCATTCCCGGACATCAGATTCCCTTCGCGAGCCGCGAGATGCCCCTTCCCTACGGATGGGGGACGGGCGGCATCCAGATCACGGCGTCCCTTCTCGGGCCGGACGACGTGCTCAAGGTGATCGACCAGGGGGCGGACGACACCACCAATGCGGTGAGCATCCGGAACTTCTTCCGAAAGACGGCGGGCGTCGCAACTACTACCCGGACGGAAGACGCCACGGTCATCCAGACGAGGCATCGGATTCCAGAACGGCCCCTCCGGGAGGACCAGATTCTGGTCTACCAGGTGCCCATTCCGGAGCCGCTTCGGTTCATCGAGCCCCGGGAGGAAGAATGCCGTCTGGTGCATGCCTGGGCGGATTACGGGATCATGTACGTGAAGCTCTACGAGGACGTGTCCCGCACGGGTCGTATCGCCACCACGTTCGACTATCCGGTACTGGTCAACGGGCGGTACGTGATGAGCCCGTCGCCCATTCCCAAGTTCGACACTCCCAAGATGCATCGGATGCCGGCCGTGCAGCTTTTCGGGGCCGGAAGGGAAAAGAGAATCTACGCGATACCGCCCTATACCGACGTGAAGCCGCTGGATTTCGAGGATGTCCCCTTTGAAATCGAAAAGTGGTCTCAGTGTTGCGCCTTGTGCGGAGCGACCGACCACTACCTGGATGAAATCGTGACGGATGATGCGGGCGGACGCCTGTTCGTATGTTCCGATACGGACGCCTGCGCCCGGAGGAGGGCGGAAGCGGCCCGCGGTTCATCCGGGAATCGGTGAACGTGAGCTCCCAAGCCAAGGAAAAGAACTCCTGAAGGGGATCCCATGACGTCTGCATACCAAAGAACCTCCGATGTCCAACCGGAAGAGACGGAACCCGTGCTTCGTGCGGTGCGCCTGAGTCACTTTTACGGCAAGCGGGTCGGCTGCGCCGATGTGAGCCTGGATCTGGGACCCGGCGAGGTGTTGGGAATCGTGGGGGAATCGGGTTCGGGCAAGAGTACCCTCCTGAGATGCCTTTCCGGCTGGCAGAAACCTTCTCGCGGGCGGGTTCTGATCCGCCGAGAAGGGGAGGTGATGGACCTGTACGCCCTGGAAGAGTCCGTTCGCCGAAGGCTTCTGCGGACGGAAATCGGCGTCGTCTTCCAGCGGGCGGAGGAAGGGGTGCGCATGCGAGTGAGCGCGGGAGGAAACATCGGCGAACGGCTCATGGCCGAAGGCGTTCGCCATTACGGTCGTCTGCGGGAAGGCGCTCGCCGGTGGATGGAGCGGGTGGAATTGGACCCGGAGCGTCTGGACGACCTCCCTTCCACCTACTCGGGAGGGATGCTGCAGCGGCTTCAGATCGCCAAGAACCTGGTCACGGAACCCCGCCTTCTCTTCCTGGACGAGCCCACCACCGGCTTGGATGTTTCGGTGCAGGCCCGCCTCCTGGACCTCTTGAGGCGTTTGGTGCGCGAAATGAACCTTTCCGTGGTCATGGTGACCCACGACCTGGCGGTGGCGCGCGTGTTGGCCCACCGGCTCTTGGTCATGGTGGGGGGACGAGTGGTGGAAGAGGGACTCATGGACCGGGTGTTGGACGATCCCCAGCATCCTTACACCCAACTGCTGGTCTCGTCACGCCTGGTGGCCTGAGGTCGGAGTCGTCGGGGCGCCGAGCGGCAAGAGTCCAATCAAGTGGGGGGCAAGGCAAAGAGGAGTCCAGGATATGGAAGAAACCGGTTGGGTGCTTCGGCTGGAAGCGGTGGCCAAATCCTTCACCCTGCACACCCAGGGCGGCGCTAGCCTTACCGTGTTCCGCAACCTCACCTTTGAAGTCCGCCGGGGGGAAAGCGTGGCGCTCACCGGCCCTTCGGGGATCGGGAAGAGTTCCATCTTGCGCATGATCTACGGCAACTACGCGGCGGACCGGGGCCGCATCCTGGTTCGAAACCGCGGTGCCGTGGTGGATGTCACCAAGGCCTCTGCGGCGTCTGTCCTTTGGCTGCGGCGCTGGACGTTGGGTTACGTGAGCCAGTTTCTGCGGGTGATTCCCAGAGTGCCCGCGCTGCAGATTGTCATGGAGCCGCTTCTGGAGCGAGGAGTGGATGCGGGTCGGGCTCGGGAGCGGGCGGAAGCCGTGCTGCATCGTCTCCAAATTCCGGAACGACTGTGGAGTCTGTCGCCCACCACCTTTTCCGGCGGGGAGCAGCAGCGGGTCAACATCGCCCGGGTATGGGCCGGGGATTACCCCGTTCTTCTTCTGGATGAACCCACGGCTTCCCTGGATCCGGGCAATCGCGAGATCGTCGTGGAACTGATCGGCCAAGCTCGCGAAAGCGGCACCGCCCTTTTGGGCGTGTACCACGATCCCGAGCTGAGGGGCCGGATTGCCGAGAGGACGGTGGACGTGGGCGCATTCGCAACATCGGCAACCAGCGAAGAAGGAGGAGAGACGGATGGATCCTTTCACACGGAAGCGATTCCGGACAAGACTCTTGACCATGCAGGCGGCTCTTGTTCGCTCCCTGGAGGCGGTCCAGGAAACGCTTGGGTCCCGTGAAGAACATCGCGGGCCCATGGACATGGCGGACGAGGCGGAAATGGAACATCAACGCGAAACGCTCTGGAATCTTGGGTACCGGTATCGCCAATTTTATCGGGAGGTGACCATGGCCTTGAATCGCCTGGCAAAGGACGAGTTCGGTTATTGCGAGGATTGCGGGGATCCCATCGCGGAGGCGCGGCTGGAAGTGCAACCCACGGCGCGCCTTTGCATCGACTGTCAACGGGAGTTGGAAAGACGCACTTCCCTTTCGAGGCAAGGGGGGCGGAAAAGATCCTCGGATGGCGCCGCGCCCGAGCGGATGTGGGATGTGGACTGGCGCCATCCGGAATGCGTCAACGCCTGAGGGCGTCCGATTCCAGCCAGTTCAGCACCTTGTGTTTGACGGCATCGCGGATGGTGCGGATGTAAGCCATGGGAAAAGCCTCCTTCCAGGGGACTCCGGCCACGATCGTAAAAAGCGCCACATCCCGGGTGACCACGGCCCCGGCTCCCACCACCGATCCGGTTCCTATTTGCACACCCGGCAGAATCACGGCGCCGTGGCCCACCCACACGTCATGGTCCAGTTGAACGGAATGGGTGCGGCGCCACTGGAAAAAATCCTCGTCGTCGGGTGCCATCCGGTACAGGCTGCTCCGATAGGTAAAGTGGTGTAAGGCCGCCCGCCACAAGGGGTGGTTGCCGGGGTTGATGCGGCAGGCGGCCGCTATGGTGCAGAACTTTCCGATCCGCGCATGGTCGATTTGGCAATCTTCCATCACGTAGCTGTAATCGCCGAGGACCGTGTCCTCCAGGCGGCTACGCGGGCCCACTTCGGTCCATGCCCCCAGCCGGCACCTTCGGATCACGGCACGGGGATGCACGGAAGGCTTCTCATGAAGACGTTTCAAGGCGGTTTCCATGGATTTTCAGCTTCTTGCTTCTCTTTCCTTCCGGCAATTCCTCAGAGGGCGAGGGCGCCCATCTCCGCGACGCGGGAGCGCTCGCCCTTTCTCAAGGTGATATGGCCCGCCAGGCGCTCCATTTTCAGCCGCTCCACGAGATAGGTGAGGCCGTTGCTGCCGGCGTCCAGATAGGGGTGGTCGATCTGGTCTGGATCCCCCGTGAAGACGATCTTGGTTCCCTTTCCCACCCGCGTGATGAGGGTTTTCACCATGCTCGGGGTCAGGTTCTGGGCTTCGTCGCAAAGGATGAATTGGTTGGGTATGCTCCGGCCCCGGATGTAGGTGAACGTCTCCATTTGAAGCACGCCCCGCTGCAGCAGATGATCAATGGGTTCCGAAGGGTCATCGGCGTCCTGGAAAAGCAATTCCAGGTTGTCGTGGATGGGCTGCATCCAGGGCCGAAGTTTTTCTTCCCGGCTTCCCGGAAGATATCCCAGGTCGTTGCCGACCGGCACCACGGGTCGGGTGACGAGCAGGCGATGATAGGCGTGCTGCTCCACCACCTTTTCCAATCCGGCAGCCAAAGCCAGCAGCGTCTTGCCCGTACCGGCTCTGCCCACCAAGGTCACCACCCGAACCGCGTCGTCCAGAAGCAGTTCCATGGCCAGTTTTTGCTCCTTGTTCCTGGCGGAAAGACCCCAAATGGTGGTCCCGGCGAACCGGAGCGGTGTGAGCGTGCCGTCGCGGTGGCGGGCCAGGGCCGACTGGGAAGGGTTGACCTGATTTTTGAGTACGGCGAATTCGTTGGGATGCAGGTTCACGCCTTCCGGAACGGGCAGTGCCTGCTCCCGGAAAAAGGAGTTGATCTCCGAGCCCGATACGGAAAGGGTGCGGAAACCATCGTAAAGCTCGCTGTAGTTCACCTTGTCACTGTCATAGTCCTGGGTGGTGATGCCCAAAACGTCCGCCTTGATCCTCAGGTTCAGATCTTTCGTGACCAGCACGACCCGGGAGGATTCCTGCCCGGCAAGCGACTGGGCCAGGGCGAGGATGCGGTTGTCGTACTTGTGGGGCGCCAGAACCGCGGGCAAGGAGGAGATGTCGAGGTGATTGAGCTCGATGCGCAGGGAGCCGCCGTTGGGCAAGGGCACTCCCCGGGAAAGGGGGCCCCGGGAACGGAGCTCGTCGAGACGGCGGGATGCCAGCCGGGCGTTCCGGCCCACCTCGTCCTGGCGTTTCTTCTGATCGTCGATCTCTTCGATGACCGCCAGGGGAATGACGAGCCGGGCGTTGGGGAAGGAAAAGAGGGCATCGGGATCGTGAAGGAGAACATTGGTGTCGAGGACGTAGATCGATTGGTCGCTCATGGGGGCCACTACCCTCCGGATCCCTTGACTCGGGCCACCGGTGCCTGAGTTCCTTTGGCGCGGAAACCACGCTCGATTTTCATGGGCTTGCTCAGGGATCGATTCATCGACGTGCCCCCAGCCGGTTGAGCAGGTCGATGATCAGATCCGTCTTGGGGTGGCGTTCGGGAATGAGTTTGATCCGGGCGACGGTCATGACGGCGAGAAGGAGGCACACGCCAACCAAAAGCAACCCCTCTTTCATGAAACTCCCCCGCAGGGCCTTTTGGGTTCAGAAGTCCTAAATGGCGGGTGAAAGCCCGCCTCCGCAAGAACTCATCGACCGCTCGGGGCGGGATTTAGCCCCGCCCGTCAAGCAAGCGACGGCGGAAAGGTTGGACGAAAGACGTTCGGCTTGAGCTCGGCGAAAGCTTCGCTCTTTCGGATGGCGGTTTTGCGACGGTCCTGTGGCAATCGTGTGAAAACGAGTAAGGTTGGTTATCTCGATCGCTTACATGGTCGTCCATAAAGCTTGGGCCGGCTCGGATTTGCCCACCGCAAGGATTTGTTCCAGCGGTCGACCTTCCCATGGAAGGTGCTCATGGGCCACTTCCATGAGCCGGCAGATGGTGGGAGCCGTATCCAAAATCGACACCGGCCCCTCAATCGGGTAGGCCTTGCGGCTGGATGGTCCACTGCAGATCCACGGGATGGTCAGCACTTCGGGATGGGGAGTCGTGTGGTCGTGGTCTCTGCCGCCGTGGTCGCTCTGGACAATGAGGTTGTAGCGCTGATCCAGGCCCGATTCCGAAAGGGTGCGCCATAGATAGCCCACCGCGGCATCCGCCTGTTCCAGTTGTTTCAGGTAAGCCGGGGACATGAAGCCGTACCGGTGGGCGATCAGGTCCGTCGTTCCCAAGTAGACGAAACAGAAATCGGAAGGAAGCGTGAAAAGGGTCTTTCTCGCGCCGCAGGAGCATTATACGCGATCGCTTCTGGCCGCGGTGCCCACCTTGCGCGGCCGGGAGCTTTTGGCTGTCTGAAAGGACTTGTCCTATGCGCGGTCGGGCTTCGCACAAGCCGTCCCCACTTTTCACCTTCTTTTGACCTTCATGACACATTTCCGTAACCGGCACACGATACCCAAGGACAACCACTCAAAAGGACTCGGGCTCCCGTCTTTGCTGTCCGAGGGAGTTCAAAGACTGGCAGCGGGCGGAGGCCCGCCCATCCAGGTTCTCATGATTGCGGAGGTAGGGATATGAACGACGGCGTGCTCATGGAACGACGGAAGTTTCTCCAACTGGGTCTCATGGCGGGAGGAATGGCGGTACTGCATGCGGCACTGCCCAGGGTCTCGTCGGCGCAAATCAGGACGGTCACCCTGGAAGAATGCCTGAATCTCAGCCCGCTGGACATGGCCCAACGATCGGAAATGGTCCTGCAATCGTGGAACACGCTTCGACAGGCTGTTTCGGAAATCCGAGACGCCTCTCTTCGACAGGCTGTTTTCGAAATTCTGGACAATCCGGCTCCCACTTTTATCGAACCACTGAGCTCGGAAAAGGACCGCAAAGAGGTCTACCGGCGGCTGCAGGCGGAAGGGGCGGTGGATGAGATCCCCTTCGACCAGTTTCTTCCTCCCGTGGACGATCCCCGTCAATCCCCATGGCCCTTCCTGGCGGCGCCGGGAAGCGGCTACCAGAGCCATCATGCCTACCCGGGCGGGCTCGTTACCCACACGGCGCTCAACACCATGGTGTCTCTCAGCCTCTATGAACACTACAAGACGGTCTACGATTTTCAGCTGGACCGGGATGTGGTGATCGCTTCCCAGGTGCTCCACGATCTGCACAAACCATGGGTTTTTCAATGGCAGGAAGACGGCCGATCCCGCGCGGAGCGAAAACTGGCCGGCACCGGCGAACACCACCCGTACAGCGTTGCCGAAAGCCTCCATCGCGGCCTTCCTGCCGAGGTGTGTGTGGCCCAGGCCTGTGCGCACAACCACCCGGGCTTTCCAAAAGATGAAGAAGGGCCGGTGCGCTGGCTCAAAGCCGCTGCAGCCCTCACCGGGAAGGATCCCGTGAGGGCGGACCTGCTGGATTCAGACGGCAAAACGCTGCCCCTGCCGCGGCGGATGGAAAACTTCGTCTGCCACCTGGGAGACCACGACTGGGTGCTGACCGTGCCGGCCGCCAAGTGGGTGATTGAAGAAATGAAGGGAATCGCCGTGAAAGACTACGGCCTGTCGGAGGCGGACCTCAAGGGGCGTCGGTTCCATCAGCTGAGAAATTATGTCTTTTCCCAGGCGTCCATCATGACGCTTTACCACGTGCTGAGCACGCGCGGTTCCGATGCGCTTTCCCACACGGTGCGGTCCATCGTGATTCCCGCTTGAAAAGGTCCGAGAGGCGGTTGCATTTGGGCGGATTTCCAGGGATAGATCAGAAAAGACCAAGGAGGAGCAAGATGCGGTCGGAAATGGCAAAATCAAGGAAAGTCTTCAGGGCGATGGTCCTTCTGGGGCTCGTAGCCCTGTCGGCCCTGCAGCCCCATGGCGGGCTGTGGGCGGCGGAAGGCTACTCCCAAACGGCCAAGTACATTTTCTACTTCATCGGAGACGGTATGGGCATTCCGCAGCGTGCCGCCGCATCGGCTTATGCCGGAAAGCCCCTCACCGTGGACACATTTCCGGCCCAGGGGGTGACCACCACCGCTGCTGCCGACCGCTTCATCACAGATTCGGCGGCGGCGGGCACCGCCATGGCGTCGGGAACCAAGACCAAGATCGGCTTCGTGGGTCTGGACCCCGACCTGAGGCCTGTCAAGACCGTAGCCGAGATGGCCAAAGAGCAGGGAAAGAAGGTGGGCATCGTTTCCAGCGTGAGCATCGATCATGCCACGCCGGCGGCCTTCTATGCCCACGTTCCATCCCGGAGCATGTACCATGAAATCGGCATGGCCTTGGTGAAAAGCGGTTTCGATTTCTTCGGTGGCGGCGGTTTCAAGGATCCCGAGGGCAAGAAGTCCAAGGCGCCGCAGGGCAACGTGCGGGAGGCAGCCCGTGCGGCCGGCTACACCCTGGTGGACAACAGGCGGGACTTCATGGCCCTGAAGGCTTCTCCAGGGCTCAAGGTGATCGCCGTCAACCCCTGGCTCCAGGACAGTGCCGCCCTGCCCTACGAAATCGACCGAAGGCCCGAAGACATCTCGCTGGCCGAATTCACCGCAAAGGCCGTGGAACTTCTCGATAACCCGCAGGGGTTTTTCCTCATGGTGGAAGGCGGCAAGATCGACTGGGCCTGCCATGCCAACGATGCCGTGGCCGCCATCCAGGACACACTGGCGTTCGACGAGGCCGTGCGGGTGGCTTTGCGCTTCTACGAAAAACATCCCCGGGAGACGCTCATCGTGGTGACGGGGGATCATGAATGCGGCGGACTCACCTTGGGCTTTGCCGGAACCAAGTACGAGACGGAATTCAACATGCTGAAGCACCAGAAGGTGTCCTTCCAGAAATTCAGCGACCAGGTGTTGAAGGAGTTCCGGAAGCAATGCGGCGACCGCTGCGATTTTGAGAAGATCAAGCCCGTTATCACCGCCCATTTCGGATTGAAGTTCACCGGGGATCCCCAAACGGACCCGCTTATGGTCAAACCCTACCAGGAAGCCATGCTTCGGGAGGCCTTTGAACGGTCCATGGCGGCCGAGCGGGTCAAGTCGGACGATCCCCAAACCTACCTTCTCTACGGGGATTACGACTCGCTCACCGTGACCATCACCCACGTGCTCGACAACAACGCAGGACTTGCCTGGACGTCGTTCAAGCACACGGGGGCGCCCGTCACCACGTCGGCCCTCGGGGTGGGGGCGGAGCTCTTCAACGGCTATTATGACAACACGGATTTGGCCAAAAAGATCATGTCCGTCATGGGCCTGGCGCCCAAGGTGGTCCAGATGGCCGACGCGGCCTGATCTTTTCCTCGCGCCATGTGCACCGCAAGGCAGCGGAGACGGCCGGGGCCGTCTCCGCGCGTCTTTCTTCGGAAAAAGGAGCTTCTATGGGCGGCCCTTGGAGACGTCGGCTGGCGGGCTTTTGCGCCATCGTCTGCCTCACGGCGGCTTGTTTTTTCTTTCCGTCGTCCTACGGCGATCGCGTGGACGACCGGGCCGTTCGCTGCACCGGCCGGGTCGTTGCCGTGGATGATTCACAGGTTTACCAGTTCGGATTGATTCGAAAGGGATCCCAGCTGCTTTCGCTCCGGATCGAAGACGGCCCCTTCGAAGGCAGGCGGGTGGAAGCCGGGAACCAGCTGCTGGGGCGAATGGACATCGACAAGGTCTTTCGGCCCGGCGACCGAGCTTTGGTGGTCTTGTCTCTGAATCCCAAAGGGGAGATCGTCTTTGCCGCCGCCCAGGACCATTGGCGCATCGGATGGGAAGTCGGCCTGCTGGGTCTCTTTTGTCTTTTGCTCCTATTGTTTGCCGGCTGGACGGGGGCCAAGGCCGTCGGGTCCTTTCTCTTTTCGGCCGTCTTCATCTGGAGGGTCCTGATCCCCGCCTTCCTGGAAGGTTGGGACCCCGTGCCCGTGGCCCTGGCCGGTACGTCGCTCCTTACCGGAGTGATCATCTTCATGGTCGCGGGATTCACCTGGCGCGGCTTGACGGCCTTTCTGGGAGCCATGCTGGGGGTGATCACCAGCTGCGCCCTCGCCATGGTCTTCGTGCCGCTTTTTCACACCAACGGGGCGGTGCTTCCCTTTTCGGAAACCATGCTGTATGCGGGATACGCCCATTTGAGTCTGCCGCGTCTTTTCACGGCGGCCATTTTCGTGGCGGCCTCCGGGGCCCTCATGGACCTGGCCATGGATGTGGCCGCGGCCATGGAGGAGGTGGCGCGCGCCCGGCCGGACTATTCCTTCTCCCGGCTTCTGTCCAGCGGGCTTCAGGTGGGCCGGGCCGTGGTGGGCACCATGACCACCACGCTGCTGCTGGCCTACTCCGGCGGTTACATGACGCTGCTGATGGCCTTCATGGCCCAGGGAGTGCCGGTGCTCAACCTCATGAACCACGTGTATGTGGCTTCGGAAATCCTGAAGACCCTGGTGGGAAGCTTCGGTCTGGTGACCGTGGCGCCCTTCACGGCCGTTGCCGGCGCGTTCATCTACGGGCGGGTAAGGCTTTCCAGCACTCCGGCTCCGCGGCGCTCGGGGGCTGGAAATGCGGTGATCGAGAGCCGTGCCTCGACGGTCTCATCAGGCGGCTTCAAGGGTTCGGTGATTTCCTGAGTGGAAGGCCAGGTAGGACTGCGCCGCTTCTCTTCCCATGGTTTTCTCCAGAAGTTTGGGATCCATCCGGGTGAGATCCACCAAGACCAGGGCGTCCAGCGCGTTGGAAAAGCGCGGGTCCTCGTTGAAACCCAGCACCGTTGCGCCAACCTTCAGGTAGTGCCTCAGCAGGACCGGCAGGGATCGTTTCCGGTTTTCCAGGTCGGCCACCAGTTCCGAGAAAAGGTCGACGTTCCTCAGTCCGCGGCACAGGAGGCCGGTGTCCCAGGGCGGCGAAGGGTGGAGGCGCGGCGGCCTCCGGGGCCGAACCCAGCGCCCCAGTTCCCTGGAGAAATAGTGGGCCTGGAGCACCGAACGGATCAGGTGGCGGGAGAGGACGTGATAGTCGTCGCTGATGCTCACCGGGCCGATGAGGTTCGTGTAGATGCGCCGTCGGGCCACATACCGGCCGATCCCTTTCCATAAGAGCCACAAGGGTGCGTAGGCCTTTTGGTATTCCGGGCGCACGAAGGATCGGCCCAGTTCGAGACTTGCCGGCAAAAGGCGGCGAATGCCCCGCCCGTACCTGAAAAGCGTATGGGTGTAGAGGCCCGAAACCCCGAACTGGTTGAGGATCTGATCGGCCCTTCCGATCCGGTACGCCCCCACCACTTCCCGGTTGATCTCGTGCCAGACGAAGAGGTGTAGATAATAGAGATCGAAGCGGTCCAGATCCATGGATCTGCCGGTCCCCTCCCCCTCATTCCGGAAGGCGATTTCCCGCAAGCGCCCGATTTCCCTCAACACGTGGGGGATCCGCTCGGCGGCGGTGCAGTAGACCCTGTAAGGACCGGACTGGAGAAGGCAATCTGCATCGGGCAAGCGCCGCACGTCCCGCTCAAGGAGCTCCACCGGCGGGGCGGGAGCCACGGGAGATCCCGGGGGGCGAGGCGGCGAAAGAGCGACATGGGTGCCGAAAGACTTTCGGGTGCGCGGGGGCCCGCCGGGGTGTCCGCCCAAGCCCAGTGCATAGGTTCGGGCTCGGAGGTACTCCGCCGCATGGCGCGCCTCTGCGGGTGGAGGGGGATCCCGAAACGCCACGGGTTTTCCCACGGTCACGCACACCGTCGTCCCGTTCTTGTTCAGCAACTCCCGGGGCAACAAGAGGGTGCGGAGGCCCGGGTGGACAAGCCCCAGAAGCTGAAACAGCAGACTGTTTCGCCCTTCGAAGTGGACCGGAACCACGGGGCATCGGCTCCGGAAGGCCAGGCGGGCCACGGCTGGCTTCCACGGGGGGTCCATGATGCGCCTTCGCCGCACATGCATGTGGGAAACGGTGCCCGCGGGAAAAACCACCAGGGCGCCTCCGGATTCCAGCCATTTCAGGCATCGACGAAGCGGCCGGACGTTTCTTTCGGCGGATCCCTTCCGTCCGAAAGGATCCACTCCGATCACCAGCTGCCGCACTTCCGGGATTCTTTCCAAAAGCCAATTGGCCAAGATTTTCACGTCGGGGCGGATGCCGAGCAGGATGCGGGCCAGGATGAGCCCTTCCAGGCCCCCGAAAGGATGGTTGGCCGCCACGATCACCGCCCCCTCACGGGGAACGGCGTCCATCATTCCGCGCATGCGGACCCGAACCTGGAGGGCCCGGAGGGAACCGTCCAGGAATCCTTCCAGATCTGCGGTGGTTGCCACGGACCGATAAACTTCTTGCAGTTGATCCAAAGCGGCGATTTTCCCAAGCGGCTTGAACAGCCGGAGGCGGCGCACCGGGTCGGTGCCGCCTTGCACAAAAAGCCATGGCCCTTTCTCCTTCATGGCGAGGCTCCTTTCCGTTCTCTTCTCACACGGCTTTGCGCAGAGGGGTCTCGTCGTCTCCGTCTTCGCGAAAGGCTCCCTCGTAGAGCCGCCACGTGGCCAGGAAGGCCTCCCTGAAAGACCGTTTTTCCATGAGGGTACGGGCTTTCCTCCCCATTTCACGGCGCGTTTCAGGACGGCTGCTCATCCATGCCAGGGCCTGCAGCAGACTGTCTTCGTCCCCGGCCCGGAAGATGAGGCCGGTTGTCCCATCGATCACGTTTTCCCGGGGACCGCCCTGGTCGCTCACCACAGCGGGAAGGGCCGAGGCCTGGGCTTCCAGAACCGCGTTGCCGAAGGTGTCCGTGGTGCTGGGAAAAACGAAAAAGTCGCAGGATGCGTAGGCCTCGGAGAGGTCCTTGCCGGAGAGATAACCGGTGAAGACAGCGGGGGTTCCCCGAAGGGCCCGTTCCATTTGCTCACGGTAGGGGCCGTCGCCCACCACCACCAGGGCCGTTTCCGGGTGCATGGCGAGAAGCCGCCTGTAGGCACGGCACAAGATATCCAGGTCCTTTTCCTTGGACACGCGGCCCACGTAGAGGGCCGCCGTCTTCCCGTCCAATCCGTGCTCCAGGCGAAAACGCTCCGAGGCATTGTGAGGATGGAATTGTTCCGTGTCCACTCCGCGGGGATAGGTCCGGATCTTTTCCCGGGGAAGGCCGTGGCGCATGAGCTCGCGACCGGTGGCGACGGAGGGCACATAGATGTAATCCATTTGATTATAGTACCAGATCATGTAGTGCCAGGTGGCCGCCTCCAGGCCTTCATCGCCGGTCAGGCGCTTCACGTACTGGGGAAACGCCGTGTGGTAGGTGGCCGCGATGGGAAGGGAAAGAATGCGGGCCGCGGCCAGGGCGGCCAGGCCCATGGGTCCCGGGGTGGCGGAATGGATCTGCGTGAAGCCCCTCTCGTAGCAGGCGGCCAGAATGGGAAGGAAAGGCGGGATGTTGAGGGACAATTCCGGATATTCGGGCAGTTGATACCTGCCCACGGGCCGGAAGTTCACCACTCCTTCGGGCAGCTCCAGGTCCGTCTCCTCCGCCGTGAAGAGCGTCAGACGATGCCCCAAGTCCCGGGCTGTGTGGAGCTGCTGGAGGAGCGTTTTGGCCACCCCGTTCACGTCCCGCACCGTGTCCGTAAAGTGGACCACGGAGAAGCTCCCCGCGGACGGTTCGACACCCCTGGGAAGATGGTGACGTCGGGAAATCTCCAATGCCAGGACCTTGTCCTTGGTGAAGTGCGAATAGGCCACGAAGTAAGGGGCCAGCAAGCTGTAGAGAGCCCCGGCTGAACCCAGGCTGCCGAAGGTGTCGAACAGATTGGCGCCCCGCAGGTGCCGGCCGGCTCGATCCACCAGGTGAACCAGGAGGGAGTCGGCCACTTGGCCCACGAATTGGTGCCAGATCTTCTCCGCCTTGGAAGCGGAAGGGCTCCGGGGGGCATGGACCACGGCCGTGAATCGCGCGTCTTTGGACACCAGGCACTGGGAGGTTCTCCAGAAGGCCTTTACGGGGGGAAGCTCTTCTTCCGGGGTGGAGCTCCCCCATCGACGGCGCGCGGCCCGGGCCAGGTCGTAGACTCTCGAGGGCCAGGACGCCGATGTTTCTTCCCGGTTCACGTCCAGGACCTTTTCCAGAAACCGGAACAGCACGTCCTTGTGCATGTGACGGTCCAGGCGGAACCTTTCGCGATAATACTGGTAAGCGATGGCATAGAGATTGTGGGCCATGGCGAGGGGCGTGGCCGGGGTGCCCCCGGTCTGTGCGTGCCCGGCGGCGACCCCTGCCAGGAAGGAGCGCACGTCCCGCGCCTGGGACACCCGGGTCCAGGCGCGGGCGATGTTAAGGGAGCTGTGGTCGTCCGAACCGGCGATCACCACTTTCTTCTCGGGCTCGGTGCCCATGGGAAGGATCCTGTGCGTTTCCGCCAGCCGAAAGAGGTGAGCCCTTTCGAGCCGTTTGAGGACCGCGCCCAGGACCTGGTTTTGGAAGTCGTTTCGGGCGCCGTTGAGCTCGAAGACCTGGAAAAGCAGGAGCATCTTTTCGAAGTGCTCCACGGTGAGCTTGTCGTTGATGCCGTAGAGGGGATGGGCCACGGCGTGGAGGATGTTTTGCTCGTTCAGGAAGGAAACCAGCTCATGGATGTTTTCCCTTACTTTCTGGATGTCCCGGTGCTGGTCCTCCGAAATGTCGTAGGCCAGCACATGCACCTTGCACCCGTCTTTGGGAAAATAGGTGGTGATTTCCTCACTGATGAATACATCGGGCAGATGGGCGATCTCCAGGGCGCCCCGGATGGTGTTGTGGTCCGTCAACGTGACCAGGTCCATGCCGTGTGCCTTTGCGATGCGATACACCTCGGCCGGCTCGGTGAAGCTTTCCGGACAGCCGATCTTTTGCAGGATCCACTGGGACGGCCGGGTGGAAAATCGGGAATGGACATGCAGGTCTGCTTTCATCTGTCTCCCTCGCTTGCCTGGGTTTCTGGACTCAAGGGATTGTGAGGGCGGCGTGTTGCCGTTTCGTCTCGCTTCGGTGACGATTTGGTGGTCGAAAGGATCGGCTTTTTGGGCTATCAATCAACGATTATGTGGTGTCTATCCGGGACGGATGTCCGAGCTGCGCGCGGCTCATTTCCGCCGACGTTCAATGGCGGTTCCCTTTCACATCAACCCGCAAGGAGAGATACATGACGGTACAAGGGGACCTTCCCAAGATCACTTCGGCCAACACGAAGAAGGAGATGCTGGAGGCTTACAACAAGCTGAAAAAGATCCTGGAGGAACGGTCCAGGGAGGCCCTGAAGCCCAAGGAGGAGAAGGAAAAGCGGGAAAAGCAGGAAGTGGTGGCCGCCGCCGATTCCCTTCCCACGGAAAAGGTTTTGGAAGCCATCAACCAGCTCAAGATGGAAACCGTGGCGGCGCTCAACGCCGTTTCCACCCGCCTGGAAGAAGAGACGGCCCGCTATGCCAAGATCCGCAGGGCCATTGAAGTCAAGGAGAAGGAACTGGAGGAGATCTTCGGCATCGAACGCGAGGCTCACAGTCTGGCGGCCCTTCTGGAGGCTCAACGGGAAAAGAAGGCCCAGTTTGAACAGGAGATGGCGGCCCGAAGGGAAGAACTGGAACAGGAAATACGCACGAAGCGGGCCGAATGGGAAAAGCAAAAAAGGGACATGGCCGAACACCTGAAGGAGCTTCAGCGCGAGGAGGAAAAGAAGCGCATCCGGGAGCGCGAAGAATATGAATACAACCTGAAAAGGGAGCGGGAACAGAAGGTGAACGCCCTCCAGGACGAGCTGGCCCGGCTGCAGAAGGAGATCGAAGAAAGAAAGTCGGCATTCGAGCAGGAAACGGCGGCCGTGAAAAAGGCGCTGGAGGACCGAGAGGCCCAGGTCGCCGAGCGCGAAAAGCGCGTGGACGACCTGGAGGCCAAGGTGGCCGGCTTCCCCCAGGAACTGGAAAAAGAGGTGAAGAAGGCGGTCCGGGAAGCTGCGGAGCGAATCCAGGCGGAAGCGGCGGCCCGGGAAGCCCTGCTGAAAAAGAGCTTCGAAGGAGAAAAGAACGTTCTGTCGGCCAGGATCGCTTCCCTGGAATCCCTGGTGGAAGCACAAAAGGCTCAGATCGAAAAACTGACCCAGCAGGTGGAAGCCGCCTACGGGAAGGTCCAGGACATCGCCGTGCGCGCCGTGGGAGCCGCGGGGCGTTCCCAGGTTTCCATGCCCGCCGCGGTGAACGTCCGAAAGGACGAGGATCTCTAGCGAGCGGGGCGTCCGGCCACCTGTCCTGGAATCGTCCTTTCCCCGGCGCAGTCGCGGGGCCTCCATTCCTCGGGAACAACCGCGGACGAAGGATGGAATCAATCTGTCGGTTCAGCTGCCGTCTTGTGGAGTGGCGGGGTGGATCCCCGCCCGCGGATCCCACCTTACGGATCCCGGATCCCGAACCCCAAATCACGGTTTACGGATCACGGATCACGGATCGCGGAATTCGATCAGATGGCAGACGATGACCAGATCTCCCGGGCGGGTCCGGGGATGGGGCTGATCGCCCACGCCGGGAATGCGGATGCGGCTCTGGTGGGTGCAGCCCGGGGGGATGGTGACGGTGAGGGACTGTTCTTCCACGATTTCGCCCGTCCCGCGGCAGCGGGCACAGGGTCCCTCGCCGAGCTTTCGGGAATTTCCGTTACTCCGACAGTCCGGGCAGTAGCGGACCCGCTCGAAGCGGATCTCTTCTTCCGATCCCCACAGGAGGGTCTCCAGGGTCACTTCCAGGTCGAAGCGCAGGTCCACCTTCCTTTCCGGATACGCTCCCTGGGGGTGGATGCCCAGAATGTCGTGGAGCACCTCCGAGACCGCGTCGCACACGTCCTCGGTCCATCGGAACGTATAGCCGTTGTCGGGGCGGGAGATGCCGCGCCGGCGATCGTAAAGCTTTCGTTTTTCGGGATCGGACAGGATTTCGTAGGCGCGGCGGATGCGCCGGAAGGTCTCGGCCACGTCGCTGCAGCCGGGATTGCGGTCGGGATGCCAACGCAGGGCCAGACGGCGGAAGGCCCCCTTGATTTCTTCTTGACTGGCAGTCCTGGAGACGCCAAGGATATCGTAATAACAAGCGATCATGGTTTCGATGGATCCCGCCTTCCCCAGGGGGGCTTCCCATGGACCGCCCCGGTGATCGTTTGGTCGCTTCCGGAAGATTGGGATTCTAAAAGAGATCTCCCGCACAAGACAAGCTTCTTTCTCAACAGGACCCGCACCCATGGTGGCCAAGACCTACACCTTCGGTGTCGTCGGCATCGAGGCCTTCCTGGTGGAAGTGGAAGTCCACATCGCCTCGGGGCTTCCGGCGTTCACCGTGGTGGGGCTTCCCGACAGCATCGTCCGGGAGAGCAAGGAGCGGGTGAAGAGCGCCCTTCACAACTGTGGGTATCCCTTCCCCATGGACCGCATCACGGTAAATCTGGCTCCGGCCCATCTCAAAAAGGAAGGCGCCGGATTCGATCTGCCGGTGGCGGTGGGACTCCTGGCCGCATCGGGCCTGCTGGACCTGGACCCTGATCGCCTGCCCATCCTGGTGGGGGAACTCTCCCTGGACGGTCGGATCAAGGCCGTGGCCGGCTGCCTTCCCATGGCCATGGGAGCCAGGGCTTTGGGCTGCCGGGAGATGATCGTGCCGAGGGAAAACGCCGCCGAAGCGGCGGTGGTGGAGGGGGTGACGATCTACGCGGCGGACCATCTGGCCCGGGTGGTGGAACATCTGGGCGGACATCGGACGTTGGACCCCTACGAAAAGGTCGAAGCAGGGCTCCTTCGGGATCCCCCGCCGGAATCGCTCGATCTCCGGGACATCAAGGGTCAGGAACACGCCAAGCGCGCCCTGGAAGTGGCGGCGGCCGGAAACCACAACATCCTGCTGGTGGGCCCGCCGGGGTCGGGAAAGAGCATGCTGGCCCAGAGGCTCCCGTCCATCCTGCCGCCGCTCAGCCTGGAAGAATCCCTGGAGACGTCCCAGATTTACAGTGTGGCGGGACTTCTCAACGACCGTCCGCTGGTGACCGCGCGCCCCTTTCGGCATCCCCACCACACCATCTCCGACGCGGGCCTCATCGGAGGCGGGCACGTGCCGCGCCCGGGCGAGGTGAGTCTGGCGCACAACGGAGTGCTCTTCCTGGACGAATTTCCCGAATTCCGCCGCAACATCTTGGACCTGCTGCGCCAGCCCATGGAAGACGGCCGGGTGACCATCGCCCGCGCCGGCATCACCCTCACCTACCCGGCCCGCTTCATGCT
This sequence comes from Desulfacinum infernum DSM 9756, assembly GCF_900129305.1. Taxonomy (GTDB): domain Bacteria; phylum Desulfobacterota; class Syntrophobacteria; order Syntrophobacterales; family DSM-9756; genus Desulfacinum; species Desulfacinum infernum. Next base: position 37,377 of record NZ_FQVB01000009.1, read on the forward strand.
CGCCGCCGCCATGAACCCCTGTCCATGCGGCTATGCCGGAGAACCCCGCCGACCCTGCTGTTGTTCGTCCGTCCAGATCCAGCGCTACCGGAGCCGCATCTCGGGGCCCATCCTGGACCGCATCGACCTGCACGTGGAAGTGCCCGCGGTGGACGTGGAGGACTTGCGGAACGGATCGCGCGGGGAGCCGTCCCGGGCGGTACGGGAGCGGGTATGCGCTGCCCGAAGCCTCCAGCAGGAGCGGTTTGCAGGCACGGGGATCCACGCCAACGCCTTCATGGGTCCCCGGGAGTTGGAGCGGTTCTGCCGACTGGATCTGCGGGGCGAGCGGCTTCTGGAGGATGCCCTTCGTCGGCTGCATCTGAGCGCACGGGCCTACCATCGGATCCTCAAGGTGGCGCGCACCATCGCGGACCTGGAGCAATGCCCCTCCATCGCCTCCCATCACCTCCTGGAAGCCATCCAGTACCGTTCCCTGGACCGGGATCTGTTTGCGTGAGTCGTGAGTCGTGAGTCGTGAGTCGTGAGTCGTGAGTCGTGAGTCGTGAGTCGTGAGTCGTGGAGGGGGCGGGGCTCCGACTGTTTCCCTCCCTTAATCCTTCAATCCTCTAATCCTTCAATCCTCTTTTGCTCCTTTTCCTTCGCGCCTCGTTCCGGTAGGATGACTCCTTCCCGGCCGAAAGGGGTGCCCTGGCCGGGAAGCTCATGCGAATGGGCGGAACCGGAGCCGCTGACGAAAACTTCCTTTGACGTCTTGGGTGGAACCGCCCCACACGAGGACGCTGATGCATTACATGGAAAGGGATCCAGGTCGGGACGGAGGACCGAAGAGCCGCGGCAAATCCAGGGCGGGCTGGTGGGTCGGCGCGGCGGCCCTGGTGGTCGTGACGGTGGGGGTGGCGGCCTTCGTGGCCGTGGCTTCCTACATGCAGTTGGAACGATCGTTGCCCAGCATCCAGTCGCTCAAGGAATACCGGCCTCCCGTGGTGAGCCGGATGTATGCGGCGGACGGCACTCTCATCGGCGAATACTACAGGGAGCGGCGTTATGTACGCCCTCTCGAATCCTTCCCGCGGCACGTGATCCAGGCCTTTCTCGCCGCCGAGGATGCCCGGTTCTATGAACACGGAGGGCTGGATCTGGCGGGGATCTTCCGAGCCATGGTGAAAAACCTGAGGGCGGGGGAGATCGTCCAGGGGGGGAGCACCATCACCCAGCAGGTGGTCAAGTCCCTGCTCCTGAGTCCCGAGCGCACCTACATCCGCAAGATCAAGGAAGCGATTCTGGCCTACCGGATCGACCGGTCCATGACCAAGGACGAGATTCTTTATCTTTATCTCAACCAGATCTATCTGGGATCGGGGGCCTACGGGGTGGAGGCGGCCGCCCGAACCTATTTTGGCAAGAGCGCCGAGGACCTCACGGTGGCCCAGGCGGCTCTTTTGGCGGGACTGCCCAAGGCCCCCAGCCGCTTCAGCCCGTTCAGGAACCTGGAAAAGGCCCTGGAAAGACAGCACTACGTGCTGGAGCGCATGGTGGAGGTGGGCTTTCTGGGCCCGGATGAGGCCGCCGCGGCTCGGAAGGAACCTCTGGATTTCGCTGACCCGGAGGCCTCCCGGGTGCAGGTCCTGAACAGTTTCACCGAAGAAGTGCGGCGCCGGGTGGAAGCGGATTTTGGAAGTGACGTGCTTTACGGGGACGGGCTGTCCATCCACACCACGCTGGATCTCGAGGCCCAGCGGGCCGCGGAAGCGGCGGTGCGAAAGGGCCTGGAGGAGCTGGACAAGCGCCACGGGTACCGCGGACCCCACGGCCACGTGGAGGGCCCCGAACGGGATGCCTTCCTGCAGCAGCTGGCGGAAAAGAACCGAAACCTGGGACCGGGCGCCGTGGTGGAGGCGGTGGTGCTGGAATGTGCGGACGGGGGGATGTGCCGGCTGTTGCTGGGCGGGGAGCGGACGGCCCGCCTGCTGCCTCCGGAAAAGGAAAAGTGGGCGGCGGGATATTTCCAGTCCCGCAAGAAGGCTTTTCGGCCCGGCGACGTGATCCGGGTGCGGCTGGAAGAGGAAGGGGACGGTTCCACGTGGAACGCGCGCCTGGCCCAGGAGCCCGCCGCCGAAGGGGCCTTCCTGGCCATGGACCCCCGATCGGGCCGGGTCTACTGCTTGGTGGGCGGCAAAGACTTTTCCAAGAGTCAGTTCAATCGGGCCATCCAGGCCATCCGGCAGCCGGGATCGGCCTTCAAGCCCATCATCTACGCCGCCGCCCTGGACCGAGGATTCACGGCGGCCTCCGTGCTCATCGATTCCCCCATCATCCAGGACGACCCCAGCCTGCAGGGACCCTGGAAGCCGGCCAACTACGACCGGAGTTTCTGGGGGCCCATCCTGCTTCGCGACGCCCTCATCCACTCCCGTAACGTGGTCACCATCAAGCTCCTGCAGCAGGTGGGGATCGACTACGTGGTGGATTACGCTCACCGGCTGGGGATCCGATCGCCGCTCACCCCCACCCTCTCCCTGGCCCTGGGGGCTTCCGGGCTGAGCCTGTGGGAGCTTCTCACGGCCTATTCGGCCTTCGCCAATCAGGGGGTGCGCTCGGAACCCTACCTGGTGGAAGCGGTCTATGATCGCGACGGGCGCCTTCTCCAGCGGCACCAGCCGAGGCAGGAGGCGGTCATCGCCCCCCAGACGGCCTTTCTCGTAACCCACATCCTCCAAGGGGTGATCCAGGAAGGGACCGGCCAGGGGGTGCGCCGCCTGGGGCGCCCCGCCGCGGGCAAGACGGGCACCACCAACGACCTCAAGGACGCCTGGTTCATTGGCTACACGCCCTCCACGCTGGCCGGCGCCTGGGTGGGCCACGACGACCATCGCCTCTCCCTGGGGCGCAAGGAAACGGGAGGCCGGGCCGCCGCTCCCATCTGGCTCTACTTCATGGAATCGTGGCTCAAGGGAAAACCCGTGGAAAACTTCACCATCCCTCAGGGAATCGTCTTCGCCAAGGTTCAGCGAAAGGCCGGCCCCAAATCGGAGGAGCCGCCGGAGGCGGCCTATGTGGCCTTTGCGGAGGGAACGGAACCCGGGACCACGGAAACGGCCCAAACCCAATCGGATTCGGAAGAAGCCACTTCCGATTCCTTTTTCAAGTCGGACCTGTTCTGGAAGGATTGACGGCGTTCCATGGCCAATGCCCCCAGCGTGGAATCCTTTTTCGACCGGGACGGCCACTTGTCCCGGGTGGTGGACCGGTACGAACATCGCCCGGCCCAGCTTCGGATGGCAGAGGCCGTCTGGGAGGCCATGGCCCAATCCACGCCGCTTCTGGCCGAAGCGGGCACCGGAACCGGCAAGACCTTCGCCTATCTGGTGCCAGCGCTTCTCAGCGGAAAAAAAACGGTGGTTTCCACGGCCACCAAGGCCCTGCAGGACCAGATCCTGGAACACGACATCCCTTTCCTGAAGAAGCATTTTTTCCCCAAACTTCGCATGAAGGTCCTGAAAGGCCGAAGAAATTACCTGTGCCTTCGCCGCTACCATGAATTCAGCTACCAACCGTCTTTCTTCAACCGGGAGGAAGCCGCCTCCTTTCATCGGCTTCGCGCCTGGGCGTCCCGGACCCGGACGGGAGACCGCGCGGAAGTGGACGCCCTTCCAGAAGACGCCCCCATCTGGAGCGAGCTGACGGCTTCCGGAGACCAATGTCTGGGGATTCAGTGCTCCCACAACGAGGAATGCTTCGTCCAGAAAAACCGCCTGGAAGCCGCCCGGGCGGATCTTCTGGTGGTCAACCACCACCTCTTTTTCGCCTCTCTGTCCCTGGAAGGCGAAGGTGCCTGGGACCTCCTGTCCTCCTTCGATGTGTTCGTCTTCGATGAGGCCCACCGGCTGGAGGACGTGGCGGCTATGTATTTCGGCCTGGAATTTTCCAGCTTCCAGGTGGTGGAAACCCTTCGCGATCTCCAAAGGGCCGCTTCCGCCCCCAAGGCTCCCGCGGAACTGAGATCCCGGGTGGCGGGCACCGGGGAGCACCTTTCCCGCAAGCTGTGGGATCTTCACCAGGTGCTGGTGGAGGGGGCGGGGAAGAGGGGCGGCCGGGTGCGCCTGGATCCCCTCGCCTTGGGAAAGCCGTTTGTTGAAACCTGCGGGGACCTGCAGGAGTCTTTGCGGGAACTGGCGGCCTTTCTGGAAGCCCACAGTTCCCTTTCGCCTGCGGTGGAAATGGCCCGTGGGCGCCTGGGGGCCCTGTCGCGAAGTCTGGAGATGCTTTCGGAGCGGGAAGATCCCCGCATGACCTACTGGTACGAAGCCTCTCCGGTCCGAAAAAGCTTCACCCTTCGCGCCACCCCCCTGGAAGTGGCGCCCATCCTCTCGGAAAGGCTCTTCGGGCGCACCGGCGCCGTCATCCTCACCTCGGCCACCCTCACCACGGCCCAGAAGGGGCGGCCCGGCTTCCACTTCATCCGTGAGCGCCTGGGAGTGCCACAGGAAGGCGCGGAGAAGATCTTCCCGTCACCCTTCGACTTTTCCCGGCAGGCCCTCCTCTATCTGCCCCAGCCCTTTCCCGACCCCCAGGATCCCAGATTCTGCGATGCCGTGGCGCAGGAGGCCCGGGCCGTCCTGGAACGAACCCGAGGCCGCGCTCTCTTTCTCTTCACCAGCTACCGGAACATGCACGAAGTGCATCAAAGGCTCGCGGCCCGGGACTTTCCCTATCCCATCCTGTGCCAGGGGGAACGTCCCAAGAGGGCTCTTCTGGCGGATTTCAAGAGCGAGCTGCATTCGGTGCTGCTGGCCACCTATTCCTTTTGGGAAGGCATCGACGTGCCCGGCGAGGCCCTGAGCTGCGTGCTCATCGACAAGCTGCCCTTCGAAGTCCCCGACGATCCCGTGACGGCGGCGCGCCTGGAGGTCCTGAAGCGGGCCGGGGAAAACGCCTTCTACCGCTATCAGGTGCCGCGGGCCGTGCTGCTCCTCAAGCAGGGCATCGGGCGCCTCATCCGATCCCGTTCGGACCGCGGGCTGGTGGTCCTGTTCGACTGCCGGCTCACCACCAAGCACTACGGGCGGCTCTTCCTCGAGAGTCTCCCGCCCATGCCCGTCCTTCGCAGGCTGTCCGACCTTCCCGGCGATTTCCTCTGAACGTTGTGTGCAGAGCCAAAGGCATTGCCGTCCTGGAAGACGGCCAACATTCCTTTTCGGATGAACTCCGGGGTGGGGGCCCACTGGGAGCTGAGCGGGGAACTTCGGGGTTTCCCCTTGAGTCACGACTCGCTCTGTTCGTCAAAGTCCAGATCGATCTCGGGATATCGTTCTTTGGCGCAGTCCGGGCAGATTCCGTGACTGAACCTGGCCTTGGAATGCTTCCGGATATAGGTTTCGATTCGGTTCCAATACCCTTGGTCATCTCGAATCTTCTTGCACACCATGCAGATGGGCAGGAGTCCTCGGAGCATGCTGACTTCGCTGATGTCCTGCGCCACACAAACATAGCCCTCAATCTTCCCGTGCCGGGTTTCTATCTTGCTGCATGAGAAGAGAACGGGGATCTCTTTGCCATCCTTCGAGCGGTAACTGGTTTCGTGGGCCTTCACGGTTTCCATGGGGGGCGCATCGTGGACGTGGCGGTCGCGGGAAGCGTCGGGATGGACATGGATCTTGGTAAACGGAGCGCCCACCAGGTCGTTTTCCGAATATCCCAGCATTCGGGTGGTTTCCCTGTTGACGGAACGAATTCGAAACTCCGCGTCGGTGATGATGAGGCTGTTGAGCATGCTCTCGATGATATTGTCCAGGAAGTCCCTGGAAACCGTCGTCTGTTGCAAGTCCTCCATCATTTCCCTGAACGCCTTGGCCAGCTGTCCCAATTCGTCGGAGGACTTGATGTCCGCCAGTCTTTCCGTGGACCAGGTGCCTTTGCGGACGTTTTCAATGGATCGCATGAGGTTTTCCACCGGCTTGGTGACCCAGAGATCGAACAAGGTGAAGATGAGAAGGGCGCCCACGAGAAGGAACACGGTGGCGGTGATGGCCGAATAAGAGATGAGGGAAAGCGCCTTGTTGAGGATGAAGGCGCGGGGAAAGCCGATTCGGATGGTGGCGACGGGCTCGTCTTGGCTCCCCAAAACAGGCAGCTGGAAATCGTAATAGGCTTGTCCGTTCATGGAAAAGAGCCGTACCGTCTTTTGCCGGCTCCCCGGGGCCGCCGGGGGTACGCCATCCCCGATGCTTCCGCTGCCTTTCCGCGGGTCGCTCCGGAAAAGCACCTTGCCTTGCGGGTCCAGCACCATGGCATAGGACAAGAACTTGAAGTTTTCCACGACTTCCGTGCACATCACCTCGAACCCTTCCAGTTGCTCCAAGGGAATGCGCATCTTCAAGATTCTGTCCAGCTGCGATTTCAGGCTCTGGGCAATGACGAAGGTTTCCGATTTGCGAGCTTCGAAGTATTCCCGGACAAAGTAAATGCCGTTGACGGCCGTGCTGGATCCAATGGCCAGCAGAAAGATCCCGATTCCGATGAGGATGGTTTTTGTTCGGAGACGGACGACCATCTATTGCTCCCATTTGAATTGAGTGACGATTTCCGCGGACAAGAGGAGGCTTGCCTGGATGGTGAGGCCCAGGTTCCGCGCTCGCGCAAGGCTGATGACGGGCTCTCCCTTCAAGGACGGATGCATGGTGAGCGAACGGGGCGGCACGCCGTCCACCAGGATGCGGCGGGCTAGTTTTCCCGCCTCAAAGCCTTGATTGAATCCCGAGACCGTCACTGCGCAGAGGGTTCCGTAGGAGATCCGATCCTTCCAAAAGGAGAAATCGGGCAGGGAACTGTTTTCGGCCGTCCAGCGAAGGACTTCCGTGTAGGGCACGTTCCGGCCGGAAGAGTCCTTGAAGGTGAAGATCCCCAAGAGGGCCACGGCATCGGCTTCGTTGGGGAGCTCCTTGATCCGCTTCTTGTAGTGGTCGAAGGTCCGGATCACGTCCCAGCTGACCACCTCAATATCTTTCAGTTTCGGCAAGAGCGTCAGCATGCGCTCCGCCACCCCTTCCCATGTGGGGTCGTCATCGAAGATGACGGCGATCCTTTTGACGTTCGGAACGATTTCCCTCAACAAGTTGACCGTTTCCACAAAATGCTCCTGCTCCATGATGCCCGTCACGTTGGAGCTTCCCACATAGCCGTACTTGAAGGGATTGGCGTTGACGCCGCTGAAGACGATGGGAATTTCCCTGTTGACGTAATGGGCGGCGACACGGGCCTGTGCCAGATCGTCCGTGGCGTAGACGAGGTCGGGGCGCCAGCTCTCGATGATTTCCCGGGCTTCTCGGCTCACCTTTTCAAGATGGGCTTCGGACGTGTTTCGCTTTCCGTCCAGCTGGACCACGCGGTATTCGACGTCCAAATCCTTCAAAACGGCCTTGAAGCCGTTGAACTGATCATCGGTCCACTTCCAAGGGGAGTGGTAGCTCATGACGTGGAGGATCTTGAAGCGGCGCTGAGCCTCTGCTGAGGCCTGGCCTCCGAGACAGGACACGGCCAAGGCGAATGCACACAGCCATACGGCGAGTCTTCGAACGGACAATCGTGATCGGCCCATTGTCATCCCCCTGAAGCATCAGAAACTAAACCCGGTATGCGCTCTATCCTAAAGGCACTTTTTCATGGGTTCGAGGTGTTGTCAAATCCCAGCGTTAAGGTGGGAAAGGCGATGTCTCTCCAAACAGGAGATGGCTCTCTTGGACCGGCGGGTTATATTGGTGGCAGAGGAGAACCCCATTTCGGAGGATCTTTGTCGTCCGCCCCGTACGGGACGCCCGTCCCGAAAGGAGGGACCGCCATGGAAGAGCGCCTGGACAAGTGCGTTTTGGTGGCCGTGGACGGATCGGAGAGGTGTCTGCAAGCCGTCTCCCGGTTCGCATCGTTCCTTCGCGGCCGAAAGGATTGTTGCTTCGTTCTGCTGCACTGCGTGCAGCAGAACCTGCTCCTCTATCCCGGGGAATTGTGGGACGCGGAAACATCGCTTCGGATCGCCAAGGACACCCAGGAAAAAATCTGCCGCAGCATCACCGAACCGTGCCGGAAGGCACTCCGCGAAACCCACTTCGCAGAAGAGCAGGTGGAAACGGTCTGCTGTTTCGACAGCCTGGACCCGGGCATGGACATCCTCCGGACGGCGGAAAGGCACAAGATCCGAACCATCGCCGTGGGTCGGCGCGGCCTCACCCCGGCCGAAAACCTGCTGCTGGGTAGCGTCTCCAGCCGTGTGGCCCAGTACGCCGAACACCGCACCGTGTGGGTGATGGATCCGGAAGCGCCCTCCAGCGGCAAGGTGCTGGTGGCCGTGGAAGGAAGGCCCGAATGCCGGGCGCTCACCTACTATGTCAACGAATGGATCGCTCCCGCGTCCGGTCTTGCCTATACCATCCTGCACATCCTGCCGCCCCTTCCCCCCGCGCTTTGGGACGACGGCCACATTCTGGATGCGGAGGAGCGGGATGAACGCCGTGTGTGGCGCAAGGGATGGGAGACGGAAACCCGCCGCCACGTGGACCAGTTCATGGATGAGGCCCGCCATGCCCTGATTCTTCAAGGGATTCCGGAATCGGCCATTGAAACGCGGGTTGTCACCGCCCGGCGCGGCATCGCCCAGGATCTCCTGGCGGAGATCGAAAGGGGAGACTACGAGGCGGTCCTGATCGGCAAGCGGAGCTTCAAGGAGCGCAAGCCCTTCCTCATGGGAAGCCACGCCAACAAGCTCCTTCACAACGCCCGGAAGGTCCACCTGTGCCTGGTGGAGGCGCCCTGACCGAAGGCCGATTTCGCTACCAACCGCTGCCGCCTCCGCCGCCGCCCCCGCCTCCCGAAGAGCCTCCGCCTCCCGATCCCGACGAAGAACCGGGAGGTGAAGACGCGGAGGCCACGGCTCCCGCAAAGGAGCTTCCCAAGCTTTCGGCGAAAGACCGCGTGCCCAGGGAGGACCAGTGGGTGCCCCGATACCACGCGGGGCGGTAGCGGCGGTCCGGGGCGCCGTCCGCTTCCAGGATCCCGGCGAATCTCTCGCACCATTCCTGCTCCACGTCCAGGGCCATGGCGTAAGGGAGGTTCTTTTCGAAATGCTCCGGGGTCCGGTCGGGGGGATGAAGGATGTTGAGGCGCTCTTCTTCCGCTACGGAGAGATACCGGCGGAATCCTTCGATTTGATCCAGGAGCTTTCGGCCGAACGAGGTGGGAGCCTTTAAAAGGAAATAGAAAACCGGGTGCGTGATCGCGAGGCACACCAGAAGCAGAGCGCCTCCCCACGACACGGCGCCGGCGAACAGGGTCAAACCCACCACTTCGAAGCCGCAGAAGGCCGTCGCCATGAAGGTAGCAGTCAGCGCGGCCGCCTTGGATGGGGCCGATTTCCAGGCAGTGATGGCTCGACGGACCAAGAGGAGACAGGCGACGGTCCAGATGGAAAGCCACAGGGTCATGAACGCGGCCGTGGAACGGTCCCGGGAGCCCAGGACCATGGCCGCCAGGGTGGCCAGGGTCATCAACAGCGCAGGGGCCATATACTTGGAATTGGTGTAAAAGGCGACCTTTCGGTACCTCTGGGAAAGCTCCTTGTGGAGCGCTTCCATGGCCTGGCGAAGCCTCGGCGTGTAACGCCTGCCGAAGTGAACGGAGGCGGCCTTGCTGCGGGTGAAAAGCTCCTCCGCCACCGGCCTTTCCTCCGGCGAAAGCCCCTCTTCCCCCTGGTTCGTGCGCCGGAGCGTGTAGCCCTTGTCCTCCTCCTCGATGGTCAGATATCCCTTCACGGCCATGTTCACAAGCGTTGCGGCCAGGGCCTTTTGATCGAATCCCATGCGCCGCACATAGCGCGCGGCCGCGGGGGAAAGATCCTGGGGAGGATGGAAGAGCGGAATGATGGTTCCCGGTTTGGGATCCCTTCCGACGCGGGCCCAAACGACCAGGTAATAAGCCACAATGCAGAGCAGGCCCAGGAGTCCGACGCCCAGTCCCGGGTTGTCTTCCAATAGGTAGCCCGCTCGATCCAGTGCGCCGGGTTCCGCAACAAACCCCTTGGGCCAGGCCACCGCCACGGTCAGCCCTTCGCGGGGCTTCAGCGGACGACTGGTTTCGAAGGTCACCCAGCCGTCACCTTCGGATGAAAAGCGAAAATCCTTCCCCCTGGCTCCCGCGGGACCCGTATAGGCCGCATATTGCACGAGCGATGCGCCTTCGGGCAGGCGGATCCGGGCCGTCACCCGCTCCATGGGAAAGGTCCAGTCGGTTCCGGTCACGTTCCAGTAAAGTTCGTCGTATTCCGGGAAGAACCCCAGCTGCCGGGTGGTGCGGTACGTGATTTCGTAACGATAGACCCCCGGTTTCAGGAAAACGTCCTTGCGCCCGATGTAGATCCGGACCCCGTTGGAGGCAGGCCGCATGTGGTAGGGTTCGGGCCTCCCGTCCCGCCGGACCTCCACCACCTCGAAGCCCACCCGCACAGTGTTGCCGTAGCGGTCCTTGTACGTCGTGGGAAAATCCCTCACGATGCCGCGCTTGATGGTCCGGCCGAGGGCCTGCACCGTGAGGGTTTCCGTCACGAGAAGGCCGGCGTCGGCCTCGATGAGGATGGTGCTGTGGAAATGGAGGATCTTTTCCGTTTCAGCGGCGGATGCCGGGGCGGGGGCGACCCAAAGAAGGGCCGGCACCAGGAGCGCCCAAGCTGTTTGAAGAAACCTTCGGATCATGGGGCTCACCTCGTCAGGAAAAGCTCACCTTGGGGACCGCCCGTTCCCCTTCCTCGATTTCCAGAAACCGGGCCTTCCGGAATCCGAACAGGGAAGCGAAGAGATTGCTGGGAAACGATTCCACCAGGATGTTCAGGTCCCGGACCGTGCCGTTGTAGTAGCGTCGGGCCAGTTGGATCTCGTTTTCTATGTCGGCCAAGGCCTGCTGAAGCTCCAGAAAATTCTGGTTCGCCTTGAGATCCGGGTAGTTTTCCGCCACCGCGAAAAGGGCCCCCAGGGCGCGACCCAGGCCGCGCTCCGCCTGCTCGCGCTCTTCCACGGAAGATGCCTGCAGGGTCCGGGTCCGTTGCGCCGTCACTTCCTCCAGCACCCCCCGCTCGTGCTGCACGTAGCCGCGGACCGTCTCCACCAGGTTGGGGATGAGGTCCGTGCGCCGCTTGAGTTGCACATCGATGCCGCTCCAGGCCTCCTCCACAAGGTTCCGGGCGCGCACCAGCCGGTTGTACAAGACCACGGAAAACAGAAGCACCAAGACAAGAACCGCTCCGATCACCAGGGTCGTCATGGCGGATCCTCCCGCAATTTCAAAGGTGAGCCGATCGTTCCAACACCACGGGTTTGTCTGAGAATGGCCCTTCGGCTGAAGATGCCCGGGGCTTGCGTTTCCCTCGTAGCCGCGGGGCTTCAGTTCCGCGGAAAGGGGCATCGTAACTCTATGAAGTAACAGGAAATGCGCGATGGCCTATCCGACGCCGGGGTTCCTCCGCAGCCCTAACGGGCTGCGCTACGAGAAAAGAGGTCGTCCGCGGCGTTCTCAGACAGCCTCCTGGTTTGCCAGCACACCGAACATAGGAAAAAACTTCTTGGAGTGCAAAGGCGAAACGGGCTTCTGAGACTTGACAGGAAAGGGTGCGGGGGCTATTTGCTCGTATGCAAGTAAAGTGACTGCGAGGGAATGGCATGCTCAAAAAACCGGAAGACTGCATCTTTTTCCAGCTGGCCAAGGCCGCCCAGGCGGGTGTGAGATACTGGACGTCCCGGATCGCCCACCTGAACGTGACCGCCGTGCAGGGCCTCGTGCTGGCCTTTCTGGCCGATGAGGACCGGGTCACCTCCGCCCGGTTGGGCCAGCGGGTTCAACTGGACAGCGCCACCCTGACCGGCATCCTGGACCGGTTGGAGCGGCTGGGCTTTGTGGAGCGGCGAAAGAACCCCCATGACCGCCGGTCCATCCTCATCTGCCTCACGGACGAGGGAAAACGCGTGGCCCGGGAGATCCTCCGGATCAGCCGCGAAGCCAACGCATCGTTCCTGAAGGAGATTTCTCAAGAGGAGGAGGCGCTCTTTCGAAGCCTTCTGGTGCGTTTGGCCCAGGGCGGCTGACGGGATTGGAGCCTTGTAAAGGACGAGTGATCATGAAGCGGACCAAGATCACCGAGACGGTGGAATACGTAGAGCCGCGCTCCATGAAGCTCTTTCGGGCCTGCGCCGGGGCTCTGGTTCACGGCTCTCGGCGCATCGCCATGGACGCCAACCCGGGCCCCGGGGACGTGGAAGCCCTGCTGGAGGAGTTTCGGCCCCACGTGGCCTTTCTGAGCCATTACCACATCGACCACACCATCTGGGCCCGGGCGGCGGTCCAAGCGGGCGCCCGGGTGGTCATTGCGGAATCGGAAGTGCCCCTTGTGCGGTCGCTGGCCCATTTCGTGGAAAGAACGGCGGGACCTGCGGGGCTCACGGAATCGTGGGAGCGGTTTGTGACGGAGACGGCCGGCTATGGGCAAGTGCCCGCCGTGGCGCCCCTCCGGGCCGGCGACGGCGTCTTGGACTGTGGCGTTCCCATGGAGCTGGTGCCCACGCCCGGACATTCGCCCGGCCACACGGCCGTCTTCTTTCCCCGGGACAGGATTCTCTTCACCGGGGACATGGGACTGGACCGATTCGGCCCCTGGTATGGGTGGGTGGACTGTGATCTCGCGAAGATGGTCGAATCCTACTTGCGCCTGAAGGCCCTGGATGCCCGGGTGCTTCTCACGAGCCACGGAGGGGTGATAACGGGAGATATACCGGCGGTCTGGGACAGGGCGCTGGGGGCGATCTTTCGCCGGGAAGCCAAGGTGGAATCGTGGCTGGATCAGGGCTGGGACCGGGAGCACATGATCCGAGAAGGGCTCTTTTTCCCCAACAAGGACGCGGTGGCCGAACCCATGCGATCCTTTCTCCGCATGTGGGACGGAACCATGGTGGACCATCATGCGAAGGCCCTGGCGCAGGGGGGACTGAGGAGTCTTTTCCCGGATGTCTGCAAAGGTCTTGGGATTCGCTGAGATCGAATGGAGGGGCGCCGACGTCATGGGCGGTGTCGTGTCGCTCCAAAGGGGGAGATCTTTCAAGGAGGGGATGGTCATGAATCACCGTCAATTTCGATGGCTGCTCAACGTGTATCCGCCGTATCTGGGTGCGGGAGTCCGCGTCCGGCACCTATCGGAAGATTACCGGGACATTGTGGTGGAGATGCCGCTCACCTTCCTGAACCGAAACTACGTGGGGACCCATTTCGGCGGAAGCCTCTATTCCATGGTGGATCCCTTCTACATGCTCATGCTCATCAAAAACCTGGGACCCGACTACATCGTCTGGGACAAGGCGGCTTCCATCGATTTCGTCAAGCCCGGCCGCGGGACCGTCCGGGCGCGCTTTCATCTGGACGAGGAAACCCTTAGGGATATCCGCCGAAAGGTGGCGGAACGGGGCAAGGTCCTGCCCACATTCACGGTGGATGTGGTGGACGAATCGGGGGACGTGGTGGCGAGGATCGAAAAGGTGCTCTACATCCGCAAGAAGACCCCTTGAGACTTGGGGGCTTCTTGACGTCTCTCGTCCAGATAGCGGCGGACGACCCCGTGGGCCTTTCTCACGGAGAGTGCGTCGCGCAGTTCCAACACCCACCAGTCACAGAAAGGAAGTGCCGCCAGGAGGTCCAGGCGGGGAGAGAGATCCGCGGGGTCTTCCGGAGGGATATGGTGATCCTCCACTTCCAGGTGGTAGACGTGGGCATTGAGAATCCGATCCGGCTGGGGCGAGACCAGGTCTTCCAGTTCGAATTGTTGGCTGGTGATGGACGGGCTCACGGCCGCATGACCGATGTCCAGGGTGGCCCAGAGTCCCGTCTTTCGAAGCATCTTCTCATAGAGGTCCGGGCGGCTCGTCCATCCCCAGGCCAGGTTTTCCAGGCAGAGGCGCAGCCCCAGGTTCCGGGCCGTTTCGTTCAGACGGTTCAGGTTTTCCAGGGTTCGGTGCCAGGAAAGATCCTGGGTGGTGGACCGCCCGAGACCCACATGAATGGTGAGGACGCGGCCTCCCAGCCCGGCCGTCACCCGGCAGAGCCTTTCCAGAACGCTCAGGGCGGCTTGCGCCCGGTTCGGATCGCGGTCCCCCGGATCCACATGGGGGAGTGCCGCATGATAGCGGATCTCCAAGGGTTCCAAACGGGCCAGGGTGCGGGCCAGCCGCGTCTGTTCCAGCGGGGTGCGGGGAAGCGTGTGGGGGCGGAAGCTCCAGTCAATGCCCTCCGCCCCCAGTTCCATGGCCAGATGGCGCAAGACTTCCACATCATCCACAAAATTGGGTAGGGCCAGCTTGGGTGTGATCAAAAGCCCGTCCTTTCCGTAATCCGTAATCCGTAATCCGTAATCCGTAATCCGTGATCCGTAATCCGTGATCCGTAATCCGTGATCCGTAATCCGTGATCCGTGGTCCGTGATCCGTGGTCCGTGATCCGTGGAGGCTGTCCGACAATGGCTCACCGACCTACGAGGCCGAGGAATTTGGGTCCTCCTCGTAGCCGCGGGGCTTCAGCCCCGCGGGAAAGGGCTGACGTAACTACATGAAACGACACAACATACGCGAGGGTCATCCAACGCGCGGAGCTTCTTCCGCACCCCTAAAGGGCTGCGCTACGGGAAAAGCGGTCATCCGGAACGTTTTCGGACAGCCTCTGTGATCCGCCAGGGGAGGTCCTCCACTCTGGTCCGGCGATCCGCGGGCCACCCCCACCCTTTTCAACGCCGAGGATTGGCCGGATTTGAGTGCGCCTATTGCGCTCCATCCTCCGGGAGGGTTGTCGCCTCCCTTTTCACAGGGGGCAGTGCCCAAGGCACTCCTGTAATCATTTCCTTTCCGTGCGTCCAATAGGAAAAGGCGATGGAAGGGAGGCTGTCATCCCCAGGAAATCCAATCGCTCAAGGTGGGCGGGGGCGTGGTGAAGCTGAAGCTGGGCTTCCAGCGGCAGACGGCGGTGAGTTCCACGCCGCCCTGGATGACCGAAACCGGCCGGTCGGACGAAACGACCACCACCAATAGCTGATCGTGTTCCGCCGTAAAACGCAGGGCGGAGTTGAAGCGGGCGCCCCGGGCCCGGTCCTCTCCGGGAACCGCCCGGCCGTCCAGGAGGCAGGCGAAGCGATGCAGGCGGCCGTCGCGGCCGATGTGGAGAGCCCCGTCCACCTTGGCCAGGGATTTGGCCAGGTCCAGGTAGGCCGGGTCCTGTAGATCCAAGGGCCGGTCCAGTTCCTGACCGGAAATGGCGATGGGGGTTTCGTTCAAGTCCAGAACCAGCGTACAGCCGTGTTTTTTTTCCTCGGCCCCGTGCACGATGGCGGCGGTGATCCGGAACAGGGTGTGCGCCACCGACGAATCCACCGAGGAGCTGAGCAGGGCCTCTTCCAGCTGAACCAGTTTGGCCCGGCGGTTGGTGGAATGGAATCGGCCGTCGGAAAAGCTGCAGACAGGACTCCCGTTCAGATGCAGAAAGCCGTAGCTTCCGCGGAAATCAGCCGTGACCCGGCAGTCCGGCAGGGCGCCGCGGGCGATGCCCACCAGGGAGCGGCCGTCGGAAACCAGCTGGCGATCGGAATATTCCACGGCCTGGAGAAGTTTTCGAATGTGTTTGGTGTTCTTGATGTCCGGCTGTTCCAGCCTGGGGAATCGCGCCATGAAGGGAATCTCTTCCAGGAACCGCTCCTCCACGAAGACCAATTCCCCCCGCGGCCAGGCTCCTTCTTCCGGTGTCTTGGATATCTCCAGGACGGCGTCCAGGATGGGATAGACCTGGAGACGGTTGTCCCAGCCGATCATCATGTTGAGGCCGTCCATGACGGCGTCCCGCACGGCGTGGGTGGCGTATTCGCGAAGCACGTACCTGGACGATCCCGTGTAGAACGCGCTGGAGGTGGCGAAGTCGTGGCTGAGCAGCCACACGGCGTGTTCCAGCCACCTTTCCGTGGGGGCCACGGAACACATGTCCGGGTGGTGTTCCGTAAACCACATCTGGTAGAAGATGGATCGGGATCGACCGCCGTAGGAGATGAGCCCCGCCATTTCCAGGTTCTTTTCCGGGTAAATCTGGCCGAAGCGCTTCATGCCGTGGGTGTCCGGAGCATTGGAGCGCCACTCGTCGGAATCCAGATAAAGCGCCTTGAGCATGGGCTCATGGCCCCGGAGCAGGTTCTCCGGATCGCAGATCCTCATGGGGTCCCCGGGGGATTCGGCATAGAGCAGAGCGGCCCGGCTGGGGCCCGAGAATTGCGAAAGGCCTTCCCGCAAGCCGTCCAGGACGTTGAAGATGAAGAGGTTCTTGGCGGATGTGGTGGGCATGGGGGGCTCCCGGCGTGTGCTGGCATGTAGGCACGAGTCGCCCCTTCCTTAGGGTCTTGTGACGAATTTGTCAAACAGGAAGGCCGGATCGCCGATCGGGCGATTCTCCCCCGGCGCGGCCTCCGCGGGCGGGCCGTGGCTGCGAATCATGATTCGTCCCGACGAAAAGGGGTGGACCCCTTGAGTACGGGCGGGGTTTATCCCCGCCCGCACATCGCGATCACTCCCTAGATGTGGCTGTCAGGTGAGGCTGATGACCCGGTGGGCCAGCTGCATGGAGGTGACGATATCCAGCATGTTGGTGGTCTCCCCCACCTTCTTTCTTTCCAGCAGGCCGAAGTGGGAAAGACAGGTGCCGCAAACCAGGATATGGACACCGGACTTTTCCAGGTCCTGGAGCACCCCCAGCACCGGGGAATCGTCCACGGTGAGCGTCACGCCGGCGTTGAGAAAGACCAGGCGCCACAAGGCAGGGCCCATTTCCTTGAGGGTTCCCAGGAAGTTTTCCATGAGCTTCTCGCCCAGCATGTCGTCCCCGGTTCCCATCCGCCGGGTTCCCACCAGCACCAGGATCCGGGCGCTTTCGGCATCCTCGGGTTCGGGAACGAAGACCTCACAGGCCTGGGAGCCGTCCCGGGTCCCTTCCACCATGATGGTTTCGCCCTCCGTCTGCACCGCCACCCGGTAGCCACTTCTGGAAAGAAACCGGCGCACGTTTTCCTTGGCCGCCTCGTTGTCCACCAGAACCGTAATGGGATCCGCGTCCCCCTGATCCACCGCTTCCTTGGTTTTCAACACAGGCGCCGGACAGGCCAGCCCCCGACAGTCGATGTGCTTGTGCGCCATGGTCGAACGCCTCCTCGGTCTGAGCAAAGGATTGGATCACTCGGCAAGATAGGAATCGGAGGGGGCACAAACAAATAGGAAGTTTCGATGAAAGGGGGGCTCAAGAATCGGGACGGCCTATGACCGTCAATCGCTAGGTTGCCAGGCACTGCTCGCAGATGCCGTCCACCCGGATCTCCACCTTTTCGGCGACGCCGGGGAGCGCACCGGAGGCATCCTGCCATGGGACGGGAAGGCTTTCCGGGGGAAGACAGGCCATGAGGCCGCATTGGCGGCAGAAAAAATGCGCATGCCGCGGGTGGTGTTCGTTGGGGGCCGGTCCGTAGCGGAAACTGCGGTCCCCTGCGCTTATCTTTTCCACCAGTCCGCTTTCCACCAGGGAATCCAGGACCCTGTAGACCGTCACGCGGTTGATGGGCCGGTCCGTCTGGACGGCCTCATACACGTCCTGGGCCGTCAAGGGCGCCGGAGCGGCTCCCACCACCCGAAGCACCGCCAAACGGTGTAGGGTCGGTCGAAGCCCTACCGCACGCAGAAGCCCCGAATAGTCGCAGCGCTCACACATGATCCTTCCCTTTTCCCAGCTTTCTTGTCTCCCGGCCCATGGGCCCCATCAGGGCCGCCCCTGGACCCGACGCACGTCACATCTCAAGGCTTCAGGCCCGGCGCCTCAGGGCCGCCCCTCCCACGAAGGCGAAATAGGCCAGGGAGGCCACGCAGATGATGGCGGCTCCCGACGTCACGTTGAACTGGATGGAGATCCACAGGCCCGCCAGGGCGAAGACGCAGTTGAGAAGCCCGGCCGTCACCATCATGGACGCCAGGGACCGACATCGTTTTTCGGCCATGTAGGGGGCGATGGTGAGCAGGGCGATGACCAGGATGAGCCCCACCACCCGAATGAGCACCACCACGGATAGCGCCACGGCTCCGATGAGCAGAAGCTGGAGGGCGGTCACCGGAATGCCTCGCACCCGGGCGAATTCGTCGTCGTAGGAAACCGCCGCCAGGTCCCGGTAAAAGAGAGCCACGAAGAGGAGGACGGCGGCGATGAGGGCGGCCATGGCCGCCAGGGATTCCCTGGAAATGGTGAGGATGCTGCCGAAGAGATAGCTCATGAGGTCCACGTTGTAGCCCGGCGTCAGGTCGGTCAGCAGAACCCCCACGGCCATGCCGAAGGCCCAAAGGACTCCGATGGCCGTGTCGGCGCGGTGGCGTTCCTTCAGGTAGAGCCATCCCATGATGAGCGCGCCGGTGAGGGTGAAGCCCAGCACGCCCCAAAGAGGCGAAAAGCCCAAGAAAAGGGCGAGCCCCACGCCTCCATAGGCCGAGTGGGCGATGCCGCCCGCCAGGTAGGCGATCCGGTTGGCCACCACGTAGGTGCCCATGATTCCGCACAGGATGCCGGCCAGAATGCCGCCCGCCAGGGCGTTCTGAACGAAGGGAAGCTGCAGCCATTCACTCACAGCAGGGCCCTCCGTGGCACGGAAGCACGCGGTGGGGCAGGTGTCCGTGGCCCAGCAATTCCACGGGGCACCGGTAGCCCAGCCGGAGCATGTCCGGAGTGACCTCCGGGGCGTGGTGGTGGATGAGGGAGCGATTGACGCAGATCACCGATTTCACGTAGCTGGAGAGCACCATGAGGTCGTGGGTGACCACCAGGATGGTGATCTGCTCGTTCAAATCCTTCAGGTGGCTGTAGAGATCCGTCTGGCCCATGGCGTCCACACTGGCCGTGGGTTCGTCCAGAAAGAGGGCCCTCGGGTTGGAAGCCAGGGCCCGGGCGATGAAGACCCGCTGTCGCTGCCCGCCTGAGAGTTCTTCCATCCTCTTGTGGCGCTCCGGCCACATCTCCATCCGGTCCAGGGCTTCTTCCGCGGCCCGATGGTCGTCCCGGGAGTAGCGGTGAAAAAGCCGGCCGGGGCGAAGGCGGCCCATGAGGACCACGTCCAGGGCCGAGATGGGGAAGTGCTTGTTGGCATGAATATCCTGGGGCACGTAACCCACCAGGTGCGCGGTGCGCTCCGGCGACTCTCCGAACAGGAGCACCTTCCCGCTCCGGGGCCGCAGCAGCCCTAGGAGGATTTTCAAAAGGGTCGTCTTGCCGCCTCCGTTGGGACCGATGACGGCCGCAAAATCCCGCTCCTCCAACCGCAGGTCCACACCTTCCAGGACCCGGTGGCCGTTGTAGGAAAAAGAGACCCCACGGAGGCTGGCCGCTTCCTTTGTCGGTTGGGAGTTCATCGAAGGGCCTCCCGGATACGGCGGCTTGCGGCACGCAGGTTTTCCGCCCAGTCTTCGGCCAATGGATCCAAGGTTACGAGCTCGGCGCCCACGGCCTGGGCCACCACGCCGGCCGAGCGCGACGAAAACTGGGGTTGCACGAAAAGCGCCTTCACGCCCAGGGATCGCGCCTCGTCCATGAGCTTCTTCAGCTCCGGAGCCCGGGCTTCCTTGCCTTCCAGCTCGATGGCCAACTGCTTCAGGCCGTAGGCGTCGGCAAAGTAGCCCCAGGACGGATGAAACACCACAAAGCGGTTGGCCTGCCCCACGTCCCGGAACCGACGCTGGAGTTCCAGATCCAGATCCACCAGATCCAGGGCGAACCGTTTGTAGTTGGCTTCATAGAAGCCCGCATGCTCCGGATCCAGGTCCGCCAGGGCCTTGAAGACGGCGCGTGCCTGTAGCCCCGCCAGATGGGGCGCCAGCCACACGTGCGGGTCCGGAAAGCCGCCGTGGTCCTCGGGATGGGAGTGGACCGTCTGCCCTTCCTCCTCGTGCACGTGGCGTGGCAGGCTTCTTTTGTGGATCTCCCGGTCGGTCGCCACGATGCGGAGCTCGGGGAAGGCGGAGCGGATCCGGGGAAGCCAGGCCCTCTCGAAGGGAACTCCCACGGTGAAGTAGACCGCGGCCTGGGACAGGGCCTTCATCTGGGCCGGGGTGGGTTCGTAGACGGCCGGGTTGGCCCCCGGCGGAACCAACACGGACACTTGCACGCGGTCGGAAGCGATGCGCTGGACGAAGTATTTCTGGGGGAGGATGCTCACCACCACGCCCATGCGCTCGCCGGCGGATCCTCCCAGGGAGATGGAAAAGAGCGCCGCCACCACCACGAGGGGGCAGGCAATCAAAAGCACGGTTCGAAGCCTCACGCATTTTCCTCCTGCATCGGGCGATTTTTCTCATGCTGAAGTTCTGCCAAATATGCAACTCAATTGCATGTTTGGACAAGGGTGTCAAGCGCATAGGCGGTTGCGATGCAACATGCCGGGATCCATCACAATTACCTATTTGAGCTGCCCGCCCGCGCTGAATAACCTGAAACGCCAAGAACAGGGGATGCGGCCGGGCGCGGCCGGCCCCCGACTGGCTAGGAGGTTGTCTGAGAACGCCGCGGACGACCTTTTTCCTCGTAGCGCAGCCCTTTAGGGCTGCGGAGGAACCCCCGGCCGTCGGATAGGCCATCGCGTATTTTCTTTCGCTTCATGGGGTTACGACGGTCCTTTCCCGCGGGGCTGAAGCCACGCGGCGACGAGGAGGACCAAAATTCCTCGGCCTTGTAAGTCGGAAAGGCATTGTCAGACAGCTAGAAGGGTTTGTTCGGTATGTGGAGGGGGATGGCTTCCAAAGTGCTCAACCGGAATCCGGGGCGCTGGATCTTTGCCGCCGTGCGCGTGGGCCTGGGGATCACCTTCCTGTGGGCGGGCGGGGTGAAGCTTCTGGATCCTTCGGGCTTCGCCGACACCATTTCCCACTATGAGCTGGTTCCCGACTGGGCCCCGGGGCCGGTGTCCGTGGGGCTTCCCTTGCTGGAAGTGGCGGCGGGGGCGGGAGCCCTTTGGAACGCGGCATGGAGTCTTTGGATCATGGCGGGTCTTCTCGTCCTCTTTATCGGCGTCCTGTGGTTCGGGATTCTTCAGGGGCTCGCCATCGACTGCGGGTGTTTTTCGGCCGATGAATTGGCGTCCCAGGAATCCCTCCGGCAGGCGTTTTACCGGGACTGGCTGATGCTCGCCATGCTCGCGGCGCTTCTCCTGTGGAAGCGATGGAACGGAAAGAATCGTTGGGTGGAGGAAACGCGAAAGGAGTCGGTATGAAACGAACGGTTCTTGTGTTGGTGGGTTTTGTGGCGTTGGGTTGGCTTGCTGCTCCGGTACGGGATGCGCGCGCATGGGGCAAAAAGGAGTTGGAAACGGAGAAGGTCGCCGTTACCTTCCACCGGGAGGTGGAACGGGGCGGCTATCAAGTGGTGACCACGGAGGAGCTCAAGCAATGGATGGACCAGGGGCGAGAGATGCTCATCGTGGACACCATGCCCTATGAGGCCAGCTACAAAAAGCAGCATATTCCCGGTGCGGTCCAGATGGAATTTCCCATCCCGGAGATGGAAAGTCTGGATCCGGCCCAAAGGGACGCTCTCACCGAGCTGTTGGGGCCGGAAAAGAACCGGCTGATCGTCTTCTACTGCGGCTTCACCAAGTGCACGAGAAGCCACAATGGGGCCATGTGGGCGGTCAAGCTGGGCTACACCAACGTGTACCGGTGCCCGGGCGGGATCAAGGGCTGGATGGAAGCGGGTTACCCCGCGGAGAAGGTGCGGTAGAAGGCCGGCGACCGGAACCGTCGGTTTCGGGTGCCAAGGATGATTCACCGCTCCTGAGGGTTTCCTATAGGCTTCCCAGCCCTTACTTTGAACGATGCGTATGGGGATGCATCCCAAGGAGCCTGTCCGACAACGCTGGGGGTGACCGGTTTTTCTCGTAGCGCAGCCCTTTAGGGCTGCGGAAGAGGGGCGGGCCTTGCCGTGCCCTTTCGGGAATCTGAAGTGACGCGGTTGAGCCTTCGGCTCCGACCATGGGAAGGACGTAGGGATGAAGACGCGTAGCGCCGGCACGGTCTCCGATCTTCCGGAGCTTTTCCGCAAAAAATCGGAAAATCTCTACCGGCACCACCGGTGGTACTGTTCGGAAGCGGTCCTATTGACCTTTAACCGGGCCTTCGGCTGCGAACTTCCCGATGAAGTGGTGGTCGGCCTGGCCTCGGGCCTGCCGGAAGGGCTGGGGGGGAGCGGCTGTGTGTGTGGGGCCGTGAGCGGCGCGGCGGTGGCTCTAGGGCTGGTGGTGGGCGCCGCTAAGGGACTTAGGAGCCGCAAGGACGTTCGGGCGGCCGTGGCCGAGCTTCACGAACGGTTCAAGGAACAGTTCGGAGCCACCTGCTGCCGCACGCTAACCCGAAAGGTTCGCCACGATCCGAAGCTCCACTTCGACCACTGCGCGGGGGTGACCGGTGCTGCGGCCGAGTTGGCGGTCCGGATTCTCCTGGAACAATGGCCGGAATTGGCTCGCCGTGCGAACAAAGGCTACCTGCGAAAGACCGAAGGCGCCCTTTCCGGCCGACTCAAAAAAGCCGCCCTGCTCCTTCCTTGAGGGACAAAATTCCGGGAATGCCCTCTGCACCTTCCCGCAAAGGATTTCCACGGGAAACAACCTCCTGGTCCGGCGACTCTTTTGCCGGATTCTTTTATCATGACGGGATTAGCGGGCGTGGATCAACCCCGCCCCTACCCAGCAGGCTCCTCTCATTTCGTAGGGGCGGGCTTTACGCCCGCCCGCGCCAATCCCTCGACGAGAAAAGACGTCCAGTCTATAGGAAACGCGGCCTCGGCCGTCCGTGATGGGGTTTATATGAAAGAGCAGTGCTTTCGGTCCATTGCAGGAACGACCTTGGCCCGGTGCGTTGCGGGCAGGGCACGAAACCGAACCAATGTCTGTAGGAACGGTGCAAGCCTCGAGGAGGGTATCCTGTTTCGATAGGGATGGTGGCGACCCCGGTTAACCGTGGTTGTGGGCCTTCAGGTGGGCTTCAAAAGAGGCGCACAGGGGCGAGGGCTCTCGGCCCCGGCGTTTGACCAGAAAAAACGGGCGCTCCATGACCAGGCCGCGGAGGGGGACGATGGCCAGAAGCCCGTGGGCGGCATCCTCGGCCACCGCCTGCCGGGACAGGATGGACACCCCGATGCCCGCCTTGATGCTCTGACGGACCGCCTCCGTGGTTCCCATCTCCGCCACAACCTTGAGACGCCGGGGTTCCAGCCCGTGCTGTTCCAGGTAGTGGTAGGCCACCATGCGGGTGCCCGATCCCCGGTGACGGGCGATGAACGGCTCTTCCGCCAATTCTTCCACGGCCACCTCCCGGCGCCCGTTCCAACGGTGCCCTTTGGGAACCGCCAAAACCAGCTCGTCGGAAAAGATCTGCTGGAAGTCCAAGCGCCGGTCCTTCCATTGGGATCCCACCAGCCCCAATTCGTGGCGGCCGTCCAGAACCCCCTCCGCCACTTCCGCGGTGCTGGCGATGTGCACCCGGATCTGCACCTCCCTGTGTTTCTCCTTGAAGGTGCCGATGAGGCGCGGCAGGATGTAGGTGCCTGGGATGGTGCTGGCCCCCACGGTGAGCTCCCCCGCCAGGTGGCCCCGGTAGGCCGCCAGCGCCTGGAGCGCCTCGTCTTTCAGTGCCAGGATCTTACGGGCGTATTCGTAAAGGATGGTGCCCGCCTGGGTGGGAAGGACCTCCCGGCCCAAGCGGTCCACCAGCCGTTCGCCCACCAGCTCTTCCAGGGTGCGGATGTGTTCGCTGATGGTGGGCTGGGACAGGAGAACCGATTCCGCCGCCTTGGTGAAACTTCCCAGTTCCACCACTTTGCAAAAGACTTCCAAGCGCCGAAGATCCATGATGGCCGTTCGCCTCAATCGGAATGATCGATAAATGAAATCGGTCCTGTATATACGCGAGTTCCCTGGCCCGTCAACCACTTCCAACGTCTCCGGGCCTTGAGATCGCTTGGGCTTTCAATGCGACGCCTTACCCTGTTATGGTGTCCCAAAGGTCAATCCAAAAGGCAGATCGGGATCTTTCAACTCTTTTCCAAAGCAAAGGCTGCAAACCAGGGAGGTGCGCCGTGTTTCGAATGCCCGAATACCATCCGCCGGACTTTTCCGATCCGCTTTTCGCCGAGGCTCCCCTGGTCGCCTTCCGGGAAGTGGCGAAGGCCGGAGTGGCACCCGAGGGCTACCATGCCACGTCGGTCTTTCCGGAATACTTCCACGTGGAACCGGGCCGCTGGGAGCTGCTTCGGGAGTCCCGCATGGACTGCGTGGTGGTGCAGCGACCGGACGGGTGCCTGGACGTGGTGGAGTTCCGGCGGCTTCAGCCGGGGGATAGGGTGGCCGTGGGCCGCGGGGAGAACGCCGAGGAGGGCATCTATGTGCATGCGGATGCCTTTCAGGACATGTCCGCAACCGGGGACAAGTTCGCCTTCCGCACGCGCCTGACCCGTGAGACGTCCTTTTCCATCGACTACGATGAATTCTACGACCTGCTTTCCTACGAGCGGGATCACGGCACCATCGTCTGGGTTTTGGGACCCGCCGTGGTCTTTGACCAGGACGCTCGAAGCGCCTTTGCCTCCCTCATCCGCCACGGGTACGTGCACGCCCTGCTGGCCGGAAATGCCCTGGCCACCCACGATCTGGAAGGGGCCCTTTTCGGGACCGCCCTGGGCCAGGAAATCTATTCCAAGCGATCCGTGCCCTTGGGCCACTACCACCATCTGGACGCCATCAACCGGCTGCGGGAGGTGGGTTCCATCGAGGAGGCGATCCGGCGGGGGATGGTGAAAGACGGCGTGATGCACGCGGCGGTGAGCCAGGGAATCCCCGTGGTGTTGGCGGGCTCCATCCGGGACGACGGTCCGCTTCCCGGCGTCATCGCGGACGCCTATGAAGCCCAGGACCGCATGCGGGACCAGGTGCGCCGGGCCACCACCATCGTGGCCCTGGCCACCCAGCTCCATGCCATCGCCACGGGCAACATGGCTCCGTCCTATCGCGTGCTGGAAGACGGCACCGTGCGGCCCGTCTTTTTTTACACGGTGGACATGTCGGAGTTTGCCGTGCAGAAGCTAGCCAACCGGGGGTCCCTCACCGCCCGGTCCATTCTCACCAACGTGCAGGATTTCGTGGTCACCGTGGAACGCGGCCTCCGCCGCCGGGAAGAAGGTTAGGAGCCTGTCCGAGAACGCCGCAAACCGTCACTCCCGCGCAAGCGGGAGTCCATAAGATGCCGGAAATTCTGGATCCCCGCTTCCGCGGGGATGACGGATGGACGTTGCAAGGGGCAAATAAGCCATTGTCGGACAGGCTCCCGGGGGGTGAGGTTTTCGAGTGCGTTGTGGAACGGCCTGCTCCACCGGCCATCGCCGACCGGGCCTGCAAACGGCCTTTGGGCTCACGCCTGACTCTTCAACCGTTATCCGTTACCCGTTACCCGTCACTCATCACTCATCACTCATCACTCCGCCCAAATCCGGGTGCCCGCCCTTCCTTCCACCGCCGCTTCGATGGCGTCGATGGACGTGATGACGGCTTCTTTTCCCGTGGCCCGGACGAACTCCACGGCCGCTTCCACCTTGGGCCCCATGGACCCTTGCGGAAAATGGCCCTCCCGGGCCAGCCGTTCGGCTTCCTCGGCGGAAAGACGCTCCAAGAGCCTCTGTTCGGGCCGTCCGTAATGGACATAGGCGCCGGGGACGTCGGTGGCGATGCAGAAAAGATCCACGCCCACCTCCCGGGCCAGCCGGGCGCTGGCCAGGTCCTTGTCGATCACCGCATCCACGCCGGCGAAGCTCCGCCCTTCCCGCACCACGGGAATGCCCCCTCCGCCGCAGCAGATCACCACGAAGTCCATGGCGATGAGCCGCTGGATCTCGCGTCGTTCCACAATATGGAGCGGCTTGGGTGAAGCCACCACCCTCCGGTATCCCTTGGCCGTCTTTTTCACCGGAAAAGGCAGCTCGGGCACCACCTCTTCGGGATAGACCGGCCCGATGGGCTTGGTAGGGTTGCGGAAGGCCGGATCCTTCGGGTCCACCACCACGTAGCTGATGAGGCTCACCAGGTGCTTCTGGGTGACGATCCCCAGGTCCATGAGGGCGCTGTCCAGGGTGGATTCGATCATGTAGCCGATCTGTCCCTGGGTCTGGGCCACCAGGATTTCCAGGGGCAGCCGGGGCACGTGGGGGCAGCACTCCTGCTGCAGCAGAAGATTTCCCACCTGGGGGCCGTTTCCGTGGGTGATGAGGATCCGGTGAGACTCGCACAGCCGGGCGATCTGACTCATGGGAACGCGGAGGTTTTCGAACTGCTCCTCGATGGTTCCTTCCTGGCCCTTTCGAATGAGGGCGTTTCCGCCCAGGGCCACCAGCAGGACGGGCTTGGGAGGAGTGGACGGGCTCATGGGTTGGGCTCCGATTCGAAAAGGGACGGCAGTCGGCGCTTCAGGGCCTCTTCCAGCGAGGGACTTCCGTGATCCCGGTATTCGTAGCGCACCCGTACGGTGGGATGTTTCAGGGTGACGATGCGGGTGAGCTGGATAGGCGTGGCGAAAAGAACCAGGTCGCAGGGAACGGCGTTCAGGGTCTTTTCCAGGTCCGCGATCTGGCGCGGGCTGTAGCCCATGGCCGGAACCACGGGGCCCATGTGCGGGTAGCGTTCGTAGGTTTCCCGAAGGCTTCCCGCCGCATAGGGCTTGGGATCCACCACCTGGGCGGCGCCGAAGGTTTGGGCCGCAATCATGCCGGCTCCCGTGGGCATTTCGCCGTGGGTGAGGGTCGGGCCGTCCTCCACCACGGCCACCCTCCGTCCCCGGATCTTCTCTGGGTCCGAAACGAGCACGGGGGATTCGGCCAGGAGGATCTCCGCCTGCGGGGCGATCCGCTCGATGTTTTCCCGCACCTGCCGAATCCCTTCGGCTGGAGCCGTGTCCACCTTGTTGATCACGGCGATGTGGGCCATCCGCAGGTTCGTCTCGCCGGGATAGTAGGTGAGTTCATGGCCCGGCCGGTGGGGGTCCAGGAGCACGATGTGCACGTCGGGAAAGTAGAAGGGGGTGTCGTTATTTCCGCCGTCCCAGACGATCACGTCTGCTTCCCCTTCCGCCCGGCGAAGGATCTTTTCGTAGTCCACGCCCGCATAGACCACGATGCCCTGGTCCACCAGGGGCTCGTACTCCTCGCGCTCCTCGATGGTGCACCGGTGCCGGTCGAAATCGTCGTAGGAAGAGAACCGTTGCACCTCCTGGCGGCGGATGTCCCCGTAGGGCATGGGATGGCGAACGGCCACCACCCGCAATCCCCGGTTTCGAAGGATTTCGCACACCTTGCGGGTGGTCTGGGACTTGCCGCACCCGGTCCGCACGGCGCACACGGCCACCACGGGCTTCGCGGACCTGAGCATGGTGTAGGTGGCGCCGATCAGGATGAAGTCCGCCCCTTCCGCCATGCAGATGGACGCCTTGTGCATCACTTCCACGTGGGGCACGTCGCTGTAGGAAAAGGCCACCAGGTCGATCTTGTGGCGGCGGATGAGTTCCGCCAGTTCCTCTTCCGGGTGGATGGGGATGCCTTCCGGATAGCCCGGGCCGGCCAGTTCGGGCGGATAAAGGCGTCCTTCGATGTCGGGGATCTGGGCCGCCGTGAACGCCACCACCCGGTACCGGGGGTTGTTGCGGAAATAAACGTTGAAGTTGTGGAAGTCCCTGCCCGCCGCCCCCATGATCACCACCTTTTCCACCATGGCCGTCGCCTCCTTGCGGATGAGTTCGGATCTGCCCCATCTTAACGGCCCTGGGAAAGGGGAATCAACACGGCCCGTTTGCCCGGTCCCGCTTTTCCGGCTATGGTGGCGGAAAGGATTAGAGGATTAAGGATTAAAGGATTGAAGGATTAAGGGGGCATGCGTATGGGGTGTGGGCAGCGATACATTACCCACCCGTCACTCATCCCTCATCACTCGTCACTCATTTCACGGCTCACGGACCACGGACTACGGACCACGGACTACGGACTACGGACTACGGATTACGGATCACGAACTACGGGAGGACGCGATGAAGACGCTGTTGGGCTTGGTGGCGTCACCGAGAAAGCATGGAAATTCGGAACTTTTCATCAAGGAGCTTTTCCGCAACCTTCCGGACGGATGGCATCTCAGGATGCTTCGGCTTCCCGAACTGGACATCCGGCCGTGTATTGCCTGTTACCAGTGCCTGTTCGGGGAGATGCGCTGCGTGCAAAAGGACGATATGGAGCTTTTCCTGGGGGAACTGGCCGCGGCGGACGCGGTGGCCCTGGCCGTTCCCACCTACTTTCTGGGGGCCAACGCCAGCCTGAAGCGGGTTCTGGACCGGGGCTTGAGCTTCTACGCGCGCATGGACGATCTATGGGGGAAACCGGCGGTGGGCGTGGCCGTCGCCGGAGTGCCCGGCCTGGAAGGCTACACCAAGCTCATGGTGGACAGCTTCCTGAAGCTCATTTTGGCCGATCACCGCGGATCCGATGTGCTCTACGGGGCCCTTCCCGGGGAGATCTTCCTGGGCGAGGCCGCCAAGGCCTGCGCCCGGCGCCTGGCGTCGGCGCTCACCGACGGGGCTGCCGCTGACGTGGTGCCCCGGTGCCCCCTGTGCGGCGGAGACACCTTCCGCTTTCTGCCCCGGAACGATGAAACCCCGTCGGGGTGGCAGCGGGTCCGCTGCATGGTCTGCAGCAATGAAGGGACGATTGGCTGGGAAGGCGGTTCGCTTCGCGTGGAAACCCGGCGGGGACTTCACCCGCTCTTTCTCACCTACGAGGATGCCAAGGCCCACCTGGAATGGCTCCGCACCATGAAGGACGCCTTCCTGGCCAAGAGGAAGGAACTGAAGGAGATCACCCGGCCCTACACGGCCGTGGGCCAATGGGTTCGACCGGAAAAGACGAAACGGGAGGAAACATGATGACGCAGGCTCAGACGCAGAACCTCAAGGCATGCGATCCCCAATGGACCCGGATCGGCTGGATAGGCACGGGGGTCATGGGGGCGGCCATGTGCGCCCATCTTCTCAAGGCCGGCTATTCCGTGGCGGTCCACAACCGTACCCGGGAAAAGGCGGTGCCCCTCCTGGAACAGGGAGCCCGCTGGGTGGAGTCCCCGGCCGAAGCCGCCCGGGAAGCCCACGTGGTCCTCTCCATGGTGGGTTTTCCGGAAGACGTGTGGGAGGTGTACCTGGGGAAGGAAGGCGTCCTGCAGACCGCCCGGGAAGGCACCGTGGTGGTGGACATGACCACCACCGAACCCCATCTGGCTCAGGAAATCCACAAGTACGCCAAAACCAAGGGCGTCTATGCCGTGGATGCCCCCGTTTCGGGAGGCGATGTGGGCGCCCGGGAGGGGACCCTTTCCATCATGATCGGCGGCGATCCGGAGGCGGTGGACGTGGTTCTGCCGCTGTTTCGAATCCTGGGGAAGAATATCGTCTACCAGGGGCCCGCCGGTGCGGGGCAGCACACCAAGATGTGCAACCAGATCGTCATTGCGGGCACCATGATCGGGGTGTGCGAAAGTCTCCTCTACGGTGCCCGGGCGGGGCTGGATCTGGAAACCATGCTTCAGTCCATCAGCCGGGGAGCGGCGGCTTGCTGGACCCTGGACAACCTGGCCCCGCGCATCCTCAAGAAGAATTTCGACCCCGGCTTTTTCGTGGAGCACTTCATCAAGGACATGGGTATCGCCCTCAAGGAAGCGGAACGCATGGGCTTGTGCCTCCCCGGCCTGGCCCTGGTCCATCAGCTCTACCTGGCCGTCAAAGCCCAGGGCCACGGTAAGAAGGGGACCCACGCCCTCATGCTGGCCCTGGAGCAGCTGGCCGGGTCACGCCCCTGATGTCAGGCGTCCCGGAGACCTCTGAGGAGCCATTTTTTCATCGGGCATCTCAGGCGTGAATGCCTCGCGGGCGAGGATAAACGCCGCCCCTACCTGAAAGGTCAGTCCGCTCTTGTAAGGGCGGGCTTTATGCCCGCCCGTCGGGACTGCACCCTGAGAAAGCATCGTCCAATCCGGGCACGCTTGTAATCACGACTGGATGTTATCTGGGAAATGCGGAAATGCGACCTTGTTCCGTACGTGCGCGTGGCCAGCTTCCCGAAGGGGCGTTTCATCCTTCATTGTCACGGGCTCCCCGTGATGGGGGTTCTGGTGAAGGACAAGCGCGAATGAACGCGAACAGACGCGAATCGTTTTAATTGAAGGAGCGGCCTTGGCCGCCATTCGGATCGCCGTCAGGCTTCCTCCTGGCGGGAGTCGCTTCAGCCGTACAAGGCCTGGTGGACGGCCCGGGCCAGCTGTTCAATGGTGTAGGGCTTGGCGAG
This sequence comes from Desulfacinum infernum DSM 9756, assembly GCF_900129305.1. GTDB lineage: Bacteria > Desulfobacterota > Syntrophobacteria > Syntrophobacterales > DSM-9756 > Desulfacinum > Desulfacinum infernum. Next base: position 67,851 of record NZ_FQVB01000009.1, read on the forward strand.
ACATCCCGAGGCTCCCAGCCGAAGAATTTCTTCAATTCGTGCATGATCCGCATAACCGGTCACAACCAATGCTTTCTGGTTCGGATAGGTTTTGAGGATTTCCCGGTAAAGCTGGTCCCCTCTCATCCCGTTGCCCAGCATGAGATCCAGCAGGAGCAGGTCCGGGGCTTCCCGTCTGAGGTGTTCCAGGGCCCGGGCCCCGTCGTCCACCGAGGTGACTTGATAGCCGAGTTTTATCAAGGCCTTTTCCGCCAGAATCCGTTGATCCTCCATGTCTTCCACGATGAGGACCTTTTCCCCCCGGCCCGAAAGGGTCTCCCTATCGGTTGAGGGTTCCTCGCGGGAAGGAGGTTCCTTCTCCGGCAGGTAAAGGGAGATGACGGTTCCTCGGCCCACCTCGCTTTTCAGGTCAATGAACCCCCCCATGTCCTTTACGGCATGCCACACGATCGGCATGCCCAATCCCGACCCGCTCCGGCCCATCTTCTTCTTCGTGTAGAACGGTTCAAATATGCGCTTCAGTTCCTCACGGGGAATCCCCATCCCCTCGTCTGAAACACTGAGAACGACGTAGCGCCCCGGTCTTACGGTTTCATAACCCTTCCGGGGTTCTGTGAGCTCCACGCGGGTGGTTTGTATGGTCACGCTCCCGGAACCCTCGATGGCTTCCGCGGCATTGCGGACAAGGTTGGCCAAGGCTTTGCTGAGGTGCACGACCGACCCGATGCAATAGGCTTCCCCTATTTGCTCTTCGCGGCGGAAGCGCACGGAGGGATGGAGCCGGCGAAGACTCTTGAATTCGGCGGAGGCCATGAAGGAGTCCACCAGGTCGTTCACCTCGATGAAGTCCTCGCCCTTGACGCCTCGGCGGGCCAGGGTGAGAAGGTCCAGAACAATGATCCCCGCCTTTCGGCTTGCGTCCCGAATGGTCACGAGGGGTTCGTAAAAGGGATGTTCCCTGTCGATTTCGCTCAACAGCATGTCCGGATAGCCCACAAGAGATGTAAGTAGATTGTTTAAATCGTGGGCCACCCCGCTGGCCACAAGCCCTACGATTTCCATTTTCTTAGCCCGATCCAGCTCGGTTTCCAGTCGCTTCTGATGCCGGAGATCCATGGCCGCTTCCAGCAGGTGCGGACGTCCTCGGAAGGACAGCTTCGCAACGCTTCTCAAAACGGGAATCGGTTCCTCACCTTTGCCGGGGAGAACAGATTCCGTTTCCAGGCTCCACGAGCCTTCGTCCAGGGCGGGACACCCACCGTCGGGCGACGGACAAAACAGGGCTTGGCAGGGAATGCCGGCTGCTTCTTTGCGTGTTCGCCCGATGAGTTCAAGTGCTTTGGAATTGGCCCAACTGAGGGTTCGCGTTTCCCGATCGATCAGGAACAGGGCGACCGGGCTGCATTCCAGGATCTCTTGGATTTCCGATTCCATCCGGGTCCGCTGCTCGATGGCCTGGTCCAAAGTCTCAATGAGGCGGTCAAGGGATGCGGAAAGAAGCCCGATCTCGTCCCGTGGGCGTCTGGGATCGGAGCGGGCTTCCATCCCGCGGATCGGGCTAGCCTTCTCCACCAAGGCGAAGAGTCTGCGGAAAAGCTTGTGATCGATGGAATGCCAGAAAAGAAACCCCGCGAGAAGCACCACGATCAGCAGCGAGAACGCATAGATGGCGAGAGTTCTCCTTGCTTGTTTGTGGATGATGCGAGGGATTTGGGTTCCTATGGAGCAGACGGGTTGGTTGCACAGATCGCGAAAAATGACCCGCCCGGAGTATTCTTTATCATTCTGGTCCAAAAGCTTTCTCGCGAACTCCTGCTGTCTTGCCCCGTCGGCAGGACTGTGCAGGGAGAAGTGCAAGCGCTTGTTGGTGTTTTTGGCAACCACATCCAGGACTTGACCGTCGAGAGGACGGAGGAAGACGACCGCCCCGCGGATGGGGCCGTCCGCAGTGCTGGTGAGGATGGGACGGGAGGCGGCAAGGAAAGCGTGCTCTTCGAAGGCCAGAATGCCCCGGATGTTCCCGTTTCCGTGCTCGTGGCGGTAGAGTTCCGGATGCGATTGTATATGAGCGAGGAAGGAGTGGGACAGCATGATGCGAGTGACCGAGTCCAAGTCAACCGCATAATAGTACCGCAGCGACCCGGACGCGTCGAAGAAGAGAATCGCCTTCACATGAAGATTGGCCAAGGTCTCCGGGGTCAGGTTGGATTCCACGTAGTGGCGGTTCAGGTCTTCGATGAACGCATAGGTGTCGTCCCAGATGGCCCAGTCCCCCGTGAGCCGGCTGAGCTTGTTCAGCTCTTCCTCCATGGAGCTCTCGATGGTCCGCAGGGTGTCCTGCGCGTATTGGTGCTCTATCTTGTCCAGCTCTGCAACGAAAGTGAGCCGTGCCATGGCGAAAGCACCGCCGAGCACTGCGATCGCAACAACGAGGAGAAGGAAGAAAATTCGGCTTCTTAGCATAGGATCTCCAGTCAGAAAGAGGGAGTCGCCAGTACAATCGGTCCGCACGCCAAGAGCCTTGAAAGAAATGTTTTTCATCTTACCCGGAGGCAAGGGGGGCGAGCACAGGAGGACGCGGCCTTGATTTTTGGTGGGCTGTGCACCATCTTCTCTAAGAAGGTCCAACGCGTTCATCAATCCACTGAGTCTTTCGGAAGGCGGGAGGTGAAGGATCATGTTACGTTGCGATGCATGCGGCGCCACGGTGAACCGAGACGAACAGTATGAACATGCCGGTCAGACCTTGTGCGAGGACTGTTATCTGGATCGCATGGCCACCCCCAAGGTGTGCGATCCCTGGGCGGTTTACAGCGCCAAGAAGACGGGCGAAGGCCAGGGGGGTCTGACGGAACTCCAGGAAAAGATCCTGAAGCTCCTCAAGGAAAGAGGCCCGGTGCCGCTGGAAGAGATCGAGGCGGAACTGGGGATCGACGAGAGCGAATTCCGAGCCAACTTCGCCACGTTGCGCCATCTGGAGCTGGCCAAGGCCACCAAGGTGGGCGATAAGGTGTGTTATACGCTTTTTTCGTGAGGTTAAAGGGGAAAGGCTAAAGGTGAAAGGGCGGGGGCGGTCGCTTTTACGGGAGGCCATCGGCCATGCGTTGCAGCTTGCGCCCACTGGTTTCCCGGAAGGCCCGAAACCTGTAGGGGCGAAAGATTTTTCGCCCCTACAGCCGGGCGTTGCCTCGAAATCCGCAGAGATTCTCCTGGAATTGGCGAATTCGACGCCCATCCCAAAGGGTCCTATTGGCTCTTCTCTGTTTTTTCTGGCGGCGCGTCGGGAACCAGCACCCGGGTGCCGTCGGCTTCCGTTTCCACCCGGAATCCGAAGACCTGCACCAGGTCGGCAAAGCTCCTTCCGAAGACCAGTTCCATCTGGGAACGGGGTATGTTGAGTTTTTCCGCCACGAAGTTCCGGAAATGGTCCTCGTAGGCCAAAAGCTCCAGCACCTGGTCCACCGTTTGCCCCCGCGTTTCCTCCAGGGCCTTGAAGGCGGCGCTGAGCTTTTCGAAGGCGCATTGCCGATCGTGTTCTTCCAGAAGGTCCCACAGGATCTCCACTTCCGAAAAGATGTCCCTGCGGGTCAGGTAGGGCTGGGCGGTCAGCTCTTCCCCCGGCTTGGGATCCCAGCAGGCCTGAGCTCGGCACTGCAGGGGCCGGTCCGCATAGATGGTGCATTCCTGGGTGTCCCCGTCCAGGAAGAGGCATTCGCGGCCGCCCGGCTTTTCCCGCAGCTTGATCCGTTCGTCCAGCAGGAAGAAGAGCTCGTCCTTGAAGGGCGAATGGACCGGCTCTCCGCGCCGAAGCGTGTAAAGGGCGTCCCAGGGGATCTTCCCCTCCCGCAGCAGGCTTAAATCTTCCACGTGCAGGGTGGGGCTTCCGCGGCGGCAGCACTCCCCGCACATGAGGCAGCTGGGCAGGATCTCCCGGGCGTGGGTTTCCGCCAGCTCCAACACCCGCTTCCAATCCCGCACCTTTTCCGCCCCGCACAGCCTGTGCCACTTCTGCAGGATCGTCTGAAACTCGGGATCCCGGTCCAGCTGCAGAAGCACCCGTTCCTTGGGAACGGGGTTGTCCGGGTCGTCCGTGAGTTCTTCGGCGTAGCGAAAGACGTTTTCCCGAAACTGCTCGATATTCCACAAGGCGGGCGAATGGCCTTCCCCGCCTCCCGGATGGCGCCTGGACTCTCGATCGCTCATGGTGCTCTCGTCTCCTTCATGGGGATTCTTTCGGCCGGGCTGCGACCGAAGGGCTTCTTCATAGCAGGCCGGGCCGAAGGGGCCAAGGGCTTTTCGGAAAGGGAGATTTCCGGTTGTGGCGGAGCCGCGCCCGTGGTAAGGTCTAACGCCTTAATAACTAACGAAAAGTCGATCGACAGCCAACGAGGAGGTCCGGTCCATGCGCTACAGCAGGTATTTTGTGCACACGCTCTTCGAGGTTCCCAAGGAGGCGGAAACCCCGTCCCACATCCTGCTGCTTCGGGGGTCCTACATCTATCCGGCGGCGGCGGGCATCTATTCGCTCCTTCCTCTGGGGCACCGGGTGGCGGAAAAGGTGAAGAAGATCATCCGCGAAGAGATGGACGGCATCGACGGAATGGAAGTGACCATGCCGGTGCTGAACCCCGCGGAGCTGTGGAAGGCCACCAAGCGCTACTACGACATCGGACCGGAGCTCTTCCGCATTCGCGATCGGCGAAACCGCGAATTCGTCCTGGCCATGACCCACGAGGAGATCGTCACCGACATCGCCAAGAAATTCCTGCGCTCCTACCGGGATCTTCCGGTGATGCTCTACCAGATCCAGACGAAGATCCGCGACGAAGCCCGCCCCCGCGCGGGACTCCTGCGGGTACGTGAATTCCAGATGAAGGACGCTTACAGCTTTCATCCCGACTTCGAGGACCTGGACCGCTACTACCCGCGCATCTACAACGCTTATCTTCGCGTCTTCGCCCGCTGCGGCCTCCAGGCCGTGCCCATCGAGGCGGACACGGGCATCATGGGAGGGACCGGATCCCACGAGTTCATGCTGGAATCGCCCCACGGCGAAGACCAGTTCGTGGTGTGCGCGACGTGCGGCTACCGGGCCAACACGGAAAAGGCCGTGGGTGTGAAGCCCGTCGTGGACGATCTTCCCGCGGATCCGCCGGCCATGGAACGGGTGGCCACGCCGGGGGTTAAGACCATCGCCCAGCTCATGGACTTTTTCGACACCTCCGAAGACCATTTCCTCAAGACCGTGGCCTACGAAGCGGACGGCGAGCTGGTGCTGGCCGTGGTGCGGGGAGATTTCGACGTGTCGGTCACCAAGCTGGCCAACCACCTGAAGGCGGTCCACCTGGACATGGCCTCCGAAGAGGCCCTGGAAAAGGAAGGGCTGCACGGCGGGTTCCTCTCCCCCGTGGGCCTGGATGGCAAAAAGATCCGCGTGGTGGTGGACACATCCGTGGGCGAGCGCACCCTCTACGTGGCGGGCGGAAACGACGTGGACGTGCACCTCAAAAACGTGGTGGCGGGCCGCGATTTCACCATTACGGACCGGGCCGACATCGCCGAGGTCCGCCACGGGGACGGGTGTGCCCAGTGCGGCACCGGAACCCTGGAGATCCGGCGGGGCATCGAGCTGGGCCACACGTTCAAGCTGGGCACCAAGTACACGGCCCCCGACACCATGGACGTGACCTTCCTGGACGCCGAGGGGGAAAACCGCCGGGTGGTCATGGGCTGCTACGGGATCGGTGTGGAGCGGCTCATGGCTTCCGTGGTGGAGCGCTGGCACGACGAGACGGGCATCATCTGGCCGGTGACCATCGCCCCGTTCCAGGTGGTGGTTTCCACGCTGGGCAAAAAGGCCGATGTGGACGCCACGGCCGAGGAGATCTACCGGGAGTTGGGCGAACGCTGGGAGGTGCTCTACGACGATCGGGACGAATCCCCGGGCGTGAAGCTCAAGGACGCCGATCTTCTGGGCATTCCCGTTCGGGTGGTGGTGAGCCAGCGGGGCCTCAAGCAGGGCACCTTCGAGGTGAAGGTGCGCCAAACCGGCGAGGTCCATTTCTTCCGCCGCGAAGAGCTTTCCGGGGCCCTGGAACGGATCCTCGGGGAACTTGCCCCGACCCTGGACGGCCTGCCCTTCATGGACGAGAACGTGTGAGGGACCCGGCAACCAGGGAGAAGAACGCGTTGGAGAGTGCAGGCCCAATGGGCGGGCGTAAAGCCCGCCCCTACAAGAGTCGATTGATCTATCGGGTAGGGGCGGGGTTTATCTCCGCCCGATAACTGCGCGGTAATGGAGAAGCCCAGGTGGGAAATCGCTACGTTTACGTTGATGTAGGGGCGAATCACGATTCGCCCTCGCCATGAAAGGCCCATGAAAATGGAAAAAAGTCGCGAAAACCCATCGGGAGGTGACGGCGTGGCGGCATCGGACCCGGTCTTGCTGACCATGGGGGAGATGAGGGTTTTGCGCTTCGTTCTGGGGCCTTACCAGGTGAACGCCTACGGCCTGGTCTGCCGCGAAACCGGTGAGACGCTTCTCATCGACGCGCCCCGGGGGATCCTGGCCGCCCTGGAGGATGTTCTTCCCAAGGCGGTGGTGCTCACCCACGGACACGGGGACCACACGGAGGGGCTGGCGGAACTGGTACACGCGCTGGCCGTCCCGGTCTTCTGCCATGGGGAAGACGCCCCCCGCGTTCCCGTCTCCGGCCTGAAGCCGCTTGGGGACGGCGACTCCCTTTCCGTGGGATCCCTCACCGTGCGGGTTCTCCACACTCCGGGCCACACGCCGGGGAGCCTCTGCCTTCACAGTGGAAACGTCCTCTTTTCCGGCGACACCCTTTTTCCGCGAGGCCCCGGGCACACGGACAGCCCCGCCGCTTTTCGCCGGATCCTCCAATCCCTGGAAGAAAAGATCTTCGTCCTTCCCGTGAGCACCCTGGTCCTTCCCGGCCACGGCCCGCCCACCAACGTGGGCATGGAACGGGATGCCTCCCGGGCCTTTCTGGCGCGGGGCCTTCCGGAAGATCTCTGCGGAGACGTGGACTGGGGCCGCTGAAACGGGGCTTTGGCCCCCTATTCCGGAAGCACCACGCGGTGAAATCCTTCCGCATAGGTGTAGGGCGTGCCCTCCGCCAGCCTGCGGCACCGGTCTTCCACCCACCTTCGGATGTCCGCCACGGGATGCTGGTTCCACTGGCTGGCGTGGCACTGCAGGGCGGCGATCTTGGTTTCGAACAGATCGGAGATGTCCACCCGGTGGTTGATGTCTTCCGCCGCCCAGAACCACACCTCCCGCACCTTGTGGGGTTCCAGGCCTTCGGCCAGAAGGTCCGGGTAGGCCAGATGGTCCCGGGCGTAGGGGAAGAGGGCGTCCATGACCACCTGGCCCACGATCCGATGGTCCCGGTGCCAGAGGTACCGGCGGTAGGGGTCGGAAGAGAGCACCAGCCGGGGGCGGAAGGTGCGGATCCAGCGCACCAGTTCCTTTCGGAATTCCGGGGTGTCTTCCAGACCCTGGTCCGGATGGTGCAAGAAGATCACCGGCCCCACCCCCAGGGTGTCCGCAGCGGCCCGCTGCTCCTTTTGTCGCATCCGCGCCAGCTCGGCGGGATCCATGTTCCGATCGCTGGTTCCCTTTTCTCCGTCCGTGCAGATCACGTAAGCGACCGTCTTTCCTTCCCGGGTCATTCGGGCGATGGTTCCCGCCGCCCCGAAATCGGGATCGTCGGGATGAGCGGCAATCACCAGCACGTCAACAGGTTCCATCATCGTCGGTTCCTCAGAGTCTCACTGCCATCCCACCTGGGGAAGATTTAAGCCATGTTCCGGTGCCTCGCCCGTCCACGGGACCGAGGCTTCCTCCTTCATTTCATAAAAGCAGGCCTCCAGCCTTCGGGCGGCTTCCCGCCACCGGTAGGCCACGGCTGTCGCCCGGATGCGCTCCCGGTCCGGGACGACTCCCTGCCCCGCCAGTCCCCGGCGGATGCCCCGCGCCAGGGATTCCGGAGCGTTGTCCGGTGTGAGCAGGGCGGCTCCGCTGTCTTGGGGGATCTCCCGCAGCACGCCCACGGGCGGTCCCACCACGGGAGTGCCGCAGGCCATGGCCTCCAGGATAGCCAGCCCGAAGCTCTCATAGAAGGACGAGACCACGAAGAGATCCGCGGCGTTGTAGTAGAAGGGAAGATCTTCCTGTTCCACCCGTCCGAGAAAGGAGATGCGGCAACCCGGCGCCAGCTCCTCCGCCCGATGCGTCATCTCCTGCCAGGAGGAACCGTCTTCCTCGGGATCTCCCCCCACCACCAGGAGCCGGATGGGTCGGGGGGAATTCACAAGCCCCACCGCCCGGAAGAGTCGCTCCAGGCCCTTGATCGGGTCGAACCTCCCGACGAAGAGAAGGACGGCCTCCTCGGGCTTTAAGCTTAAGCGCCGGCGGCAGGCCGGCCGGTCCAGAGGCCGGAAAAGGCGTTCGTCCACGCCACAGGGGATGACCACCGTGCGGTCCTCCGAAACCCCATACTGTTCCCGCAGGGCCTCCCGCTCCCGATTCGTGGCGGCGATCACGCGGGTGCTTTTGCGGGCCACGCGCCTTTCCGCGCACAGCCTGCAGGGAGAATCCACGCTTTTCCCCAACGCCCGTCGCTTCAGCTCACTCAGAGTGTGGAACATGGCGGCGTGGGGCGCCTGGAGCCGTTGGGAGGCCTGAAGGCCCGCCAGGGCGGAAACCCAGTAGTGGCTGAAGATCACATCGTAGGGCCGCTCGCGCAGGCCGTGGCGGAAGACGGCTTCGGCGAAACGGTCGGCGATCTTGCGGACCCGGTCCGGGTCGTTTCCATGGGCGGGGGGCGCAGGGACTCGGATGCCGCGCACGGAGCCACCCGTTCGGGAACCCTGGGCGGTCGGAGCCTGGCGGACAACCTTCGAAGGGGCCTCTTCCGGGGCCGTGGTCCCGGCAAAAATATCCACATCGTGTCCCAGGCAGGCCAGGGCTCGAGAGATCTCCCGGATATAGACGCTCATCCCGCCCGTGTCCCGGCGCCCCAGGGGCCCCGTGGGGCTCGAATGGGCGCAGATCAGAGCGATGTGCAGCCTTCCGCCGCCGCTATCCTTCTCCGAATCCCTCATCTTTCCGTTCCCGCGCATCTCCCTGTCGTGACAGCCTCGAACGTTCAGCCGAGCAGGTGGATTCGAACCCGAACCAGTTGAATTTCCCGGCCTCCCAGTCGGAACTTGTAGATTTCGTCGCCCCGGAGGAAATCGTAGCGCCTGCGTCCCAGTTCCACGGCGTCTCGGATGGTGAAGACCTTGCTCACCAGCCCCGCGCTCACGGCGCCGTAGGCCGCATCGTAGCCGTTGTTATACAGGTAGATGGTGCGGCCGTCATCAAAACAAAGGGTGGCGGCCACGGGATCGCCGTTGAGCTCCAGCACCGAAAGGCGCACCATGCCCTCCCGGCTCAGGGCGCGGCACAGCTCTTCGAAGTAGGCGCGCATGGGCGGCGTGAGAAACCCGGCCTTGTCCTTTCGGTTGCTCTTGAAAAGCTGAAAGAAGACGGGAAGGGCCCGCTCCACGTCGCCCGGATGGGTGTGGACGCGAAAGGCGGTCGCTCCGGCCTCTTGGAAACGGCGGAGTTTTCGGCGCACTTCATGGCGCTGCTTTCCGGAAAGACTTTGGAGATAGGCGTCCCAGGTGTCCGGAAGGTCCATCTCCACGGTGACGGCTATCGGCTCAACGGAAACCTCCAAACCTTGCCGGCGCGCCGTTTCGGCCAGGTGGGTGTGTACGAAGGATTCCGGGCGAACCGGCCCCAGGTCCAGGATTCCAATGCCTTCCCGCCGTGCCGCTTCCAGCAATAGCGACGCGGTCTTCATCTCTTCCCCCGGAGCCACCACGGCGTCAAAATAGTCGAACACGTCCGGATCACCGGCAAAGCGCCCCTCGTTTCCCGCCTTCATGAGGGGCAGGACGCCGCAGAGGGATTTCCCCTCCCGGGCCGAAACCGTGAAGATCTCCGCATCCGTTCCCAGGGTTTTCTTCCAGGCGTCGATCCAGGCCGGCGTCACGAACGGATTGGGCCAGCCAATGCCCAGGCTGTTTCGCTCTTTCCACAACCGCCGCAACTCGTCCAACAGTTCCGCTCTCCTTTTTCCTCTTACCGTTTGAGCCGATTCCCCCGGCCTTGTTCAAAAACGCTGGGGATGGCCGCTGTCCTCACTTATTTCCTGGGGAACGAAGCCCCGCTCCTCCAGGCCATGAGAGCCATTGGCGTTGATCGGTGTTCATTCGCGGTTTTCTTTTCACCGAAGCCGCCATCGGGGCCCGTGCGGGGTGTCTTCCACCACGATGCCGCCCGCGGCCAAGGCGCCCCGCAGAGCGTCGGCGGTCTTCCAATCCCGCCGATTTCTGAGTTCCTGCCGCAGTTCGAGCAGCCGTTCCATCACCGGAGCCAGGACGGCCGTCTTGTCCTCTTCCAACAGGGCGAGCTTCTGGGCCAAAGCCACCACCCATTCCCGGAAGATTTCACGGGCCTGGCTCACATCCCCCGGGGACAGGCCCCTTTCATGGGCCCGCCAGAGAAGCCCGTCCAGGGTCAGGAGGGCGGCGGCCGCACCGTGGGGGTTGCGGACGTCCAGGCTCTCCCGAAAGCTCGATTCCAACCGCCGAAGCCGGTCCCGGAAGGGTGCTTCCTCACGCAGTTCAGGGGGCCTTCCTTTCTCGTCGTCCCCTCGGAATTCTCCCTCCCGAGGAGCGGCACACGTGCCTTCGGCGTCCAATTCCGGTCCTTGTCGGAGAACTTCCAGCCTGAACGTGTCGCCCGATGAAAAGATGCGTTCCGTGGGCTGGGGCGACGGTCCGTAGGGCGGCCGCCGGAGCGTGAACTTCCCCACTCCGTGCACGGTCCCCCTGCCCGCTTCCAAGTCGAGCAGCACGGCCGTGTGTTCGTCGATCCCCAGCACGGTCACGTCGTCCGGGAGCATGGCCTCCAGGGCCCGGAAACGTTCCCGGCCCATGTAGCAGAAGCGGGTGTCGTGAGTGCCTCCCTCCGCGTTGTTCCAGTGCGGAACCGCCACGGCCCGGATCCCCAGGGTTCCCAGGATATCCAGGCCCGGCGCCCAGTGAAGATCTTCGCCCACCTTGTAGATTTCGTAGACGGGAAGGGTGTGCACGCCCAGCGTGAGGGCGGCGGCGCTGGCGGCCGTGAGCACTCCTCCCTTGAGCAGGCAGTTCCTGAAGATCTCCGGAACCGGCGTGCCGTCCCACTGGCGCACGGCGTAGGTGGGACTTCCCGGCCCCACCAGGATGTAGTCCGCCGCCCGGAGCCGTTGGAGCGCCTGCGTTCCTTCCGGGGTTTCCAAGGCATCCCGGGATTTGATCGACACCACCTCAAGCGGGTATCCTACGTGCCGGGAAAAGTAGTCCCGGGCGCGCCGGGAGATTTCGTCCGCGTTGAGCTGGAACCCGGCGGGCGTGTCCAGGAAGACGGCCAGAGGGCGGGGACCGCAGCGGCGCAGAAGGGCCTTATGCACCTCCACCATGGAGGAGGTCAGTTCTCCCGAGCCCATGAGGGCCAGTATTCCTTCGGCTTTCGCAAGACCCGGCCGGGGCCGGACGGATGAGGCCATGCCTTTCTTCCCTTTCCACCACGGAAAATGCGACACGAGGCAAGAACAATAGCAAATCTAAGGATTTTTCAAAAGGACGCCACCCCATGCAGGATCTGGAAGCGGTGATTTTCGATTTCGGAAGAGTGATTTCGGCCCAGAAGCCCGAATCCCTTTTTCGAAGCTATGAAGAGGCTCTGGGAATTCCGCAGGGGACCCTCAACACCATCATGTTCGACCATCCCGCCTGGGAGGAGGCCCTGCTGGGGCGGATCACTCCGGGCGAATACTGGAGGCGGGTGGGGCCGGAACTGGGACTCGCCACGCCGGAAGCCGTGGAGGCCTTTCGTCGCCGGTACGATGCCGACGAGCGGCTCAACGAGGATGTGGCCGCCATCGTTCGTGCCCTCCACGGCCGCCTGCCCTTGGCGGTCCTTTCCAACGCGCCGCTTGGGCTGGAAAGATGGCTGGATCGGTGGGGCCTTCTTCCCCTTTTCGACGTGGTTTTCTGTTCCGCCAACGAAGGCGTTCGAAAACCCTTTGCGGAAGCCTACCAGCGGACGCTGGCACGGCTGGGAGTTCGCGCCCAAGGGACCCTCTTCGTGGACGACGCCTGGGAAAACGTGGAAGCCGCCCGCAATCTGGGCCTCCAAGTCCACCACTTCCAGAACGCCGGTCTCCTGGCCGAGGACCTTCGCTCCCGGGGGCTACTATCTTGGATCGACGCGGGAAAACCGCTTCGCCGAAATTGACAAGGCCGCCCCATCGGGGTTAATCGAATTCCTATCCAGAGCTCCAAAGCACCTGCTTGAATCGGCGATTGTAGGGGCGAATAATCATTCGCCCCTACAGGGCAATGGCATGGCGCGAGCCCGTGGAACGTCAAAGACCTTAGGATCCGTGGTGCGAGGCTTCAAGATCGGCGTTACCAAGTGGTTTCGACAAAATACAAACATTCGAACCGTCTGGCAGCGGAACTACTGAGAACACGTCATCCGAAGCGAAGAATCCCTTCAGGAAATCCGCGAATACATTCGAGACAACCCGATCCGCTGGGCCTTGGATCCTGAAAATCCCAATGCACTGTCGTAGGTTGGCAAAGAGAAGGTTCAAAGCAGGGGTGAGGATGGTTTGCCTGGAGGTCATTTCCACCGATCGAAGGGAGCATCCGGAAAGCAAAGCAGGATAGAAAGGAGGTGTTATGAGTCGGTCGGCCAAGTCCTTGGGAAGCCTCTTGCTGGTGGTGGTCTTCGGCGCGCTAATCTTGGGATGTGCCACCACATCAGAAACGGGAACATCGGGATTTTCCGTCAAGAAGCTGACCATTCCCGAAACAGTCAGCACCAAGTCACCCTACCCGGCCGTCATGCACTGTGTAGGCCTTGAAAAGGTGGACATTCTCCAAGGGCATTTTTTCTGGAATGGAGAGGGGCCTTATGCCTATGAACCCACCCGCGTCGATCCCCAGTCGGGTGAGGTGGTCTTCATGCTTCACACAGGTAGACCGGGTACCTACCGCATAACGGGCTATGTATCCTTTTGGGACAAGGCGACCTCGAAGGTGGGAAAAACGAAACCGGTCTCGGCGGGCTTTGTCCTCGCAAGGTGACACCAAGGCCCACCCCCATATCTCCGCGGCCTGCCTTTTGGCCAACCGGATTGAGCAGCCGAATTGCCATGGCCTTCAAAACGGCTCTTATCCCCTTGACAAAACAGGCGCTCGATTGGATGGTGCCTGCACTTCCAGGCCCGCGGGCGCGAGGGCCTGGAAATCGGGGGCAAGGCGTTTTCGTAGGGGCGGGCTTTATGCCCGCCCGTGAAGACCGCACAATCAAAAGGAATCGTTCAATTCAGTTATGTTTTACGCCGGGGGCGGATCATCCTCCGCCCCTTTTTCGATGGAAGGATGCCACAAAAGGGAGGCCGTGAAGGGATGAACGTTGCTTTGGGGATTCGGCGGGAAGACAAGAACGAGTGGGAACGGCGGGTGCCTCTCACCCCGGACCAGGTGGGGAGCCTCATTCGGGACCACGGCCTATCGGTGATCGTGCAGCCTTCGGAACTCCGGGTCTTTCCGGACGACGCCTACCGGGAGGCAGGGGCCCTGGTCCAGGAGGACCTCTCCCCGTGCCGGATCGTTCTGGGCGTCAAGGAAATGCCCGCCTCCCTCTTTCGCCCGGGGACCCTCTACGTCTTCTTTTCCCACACCATCAAGGGCCAATCCTACAACATGCCCATGCTCCGGGCCCTCATGGGCGCCGGGGCCCATCTCATGGACTATGAGCGGATCGTGGACTCCGCCGGGCGCCGCCTGGTGCTTTTCGGCCGCTACGCGGGCCTGGCCGGCATGATCGAATCCCTCCACGCCTTGGGGCGTCGCCTGGCCTGGGAAGGATGCGATCCTGGGCTCAATCCCTTCCTCTCCGTTCAGCAACCCTACCGATATGAAACCCTGGAAAACGCCCTGGGCCGCCTCAAGGAAGAGGCCGCGGCGGCCCTGGAAAAGAGCGGAGTTCCGGAAAGTCTGGGGCCTGTGGTGATCGGCGTGCTGGGCTACGGGAACGTGGCGCGCGGCGCCCTGGAAATCCTGGACTCCTGCTTTCCAGTCCGCCGATGGAAGCCCCGGGATCTCCTTTCCGGTGCGGTGGCCGACGCATCCCGCCGGATGCTCCACGTGGTGGTCTTCGGGGAAAAGGACACGGTGCGGCGTTCCGACGGCGGCTCCTTCGACCTGCAGGACTACTACGCGCATCCCGAAAAGTACCGGCCGGCCCTGGCGCCCTACCTTCCCCACTTAACCGTGCTCATCAATGCCATTTACTGGGATCCACGGTATCCGGTGCTGGTGACGGCGGAAAACCTCCGGGAAGTCTATGCCCATCCGAAGGCCAAGCTCCAGGTTATCGGCGACATCACCTGCGACATCGAAGGTTCCATTGCCGTGACCCGGAAGGCCACCAGTCCGTCCGATCCCTGTTACGTCTACGACGTGGAAACGGATGGCTTGCTGGACGGCATGGAAGGCGGCCGCGGTCCGGTCATCATGGCCGTGGACAACCTGCCGTGCGAATTCCCCAGGGAGGCGTCGGAAGATTTCGGAAAGGCGCTGATGCCGTTTCTTCCAGAGCTTTGCCGGCTGGACCTGAACGATCCCGGGGCGCCCGCCGCGCTCCCCGACCCGCTCAAGCCGGCCCTCATCGTCCACCGGGGAGAGCTCACGCCCGACTATGCCTACCTGAAGCCGTTTCTGGCCTAAGGGCTTGTCCGAGAATCCTCCTCCGGCTCAAGAGGCCGGGGAATTTCCGTCCTCTTCGTAGCCGCGGGGCTTCAGCCCCGCGGAAAGGTCCATCGTAACTCCATGAAATAACAGAAAATACGCGATGGCCTATCCGACGGCCGGGGGGTCCTCCGCAGCCCTAAAGGGCTGCGCTACGAGGAAAAAGGTCGTCCGCGGCGTTCTCAGACAGGCTCTTAGAAGGCTGCCCGAGATCGCTGTTTTCCCGGGAGCGCGGGCGTCTCGCCCGCTACTTGTGCGGGCCGGAGGCCCGCGCTCCCAGCGGAAAGAACTTTCGGACACATTGTCGGACACCCTGGGCCCGGCGGCCGGGAATTACGCACGAGAGGGATCGACATTTCGGGGAGGGGCGGGGGTTATCCCCGCCCGCCAAGCGCACGGTGACAAAAACCGGGTTGTCGCCCATTACGGACGGGGCCGCGGCAACGAAGGATGAAGCGCACCCTGAAAAGCAGGCCCTCGTGGGGGCGAATGACTATTGCTCCTACAGGCCGCGTTTCATGAAAAGGGATCGCTCCGGCTGAGTTTTTCCGATGGCTGCAGGGATCGGGGGGCCGCCTTCGGTCGGTTTATGGACGCAAGGAACGCACCACCTGGTAGGCCCACGAGACGGCGTCCAGGTCCATGCCGGAAAAGAGGCCGCTGGTGGTTCCGAAGATCCATCCGGTTCGGTCGGGAACCGATTCCAGGAGAGCGGTCACGTGCCGCTCCACCTCCTCCCGAGCGGCCTCTCCCGTGAGCCATGCGGGATCCAGGTTGCCCCACAGGCACAGTCGGTCTCCGTATTCTTTCTTGACGGCGGCAAGATCCATGTCCGAGCGGGGATCCAGGCAGTGCAGCCCGTGGATGCCGGTATCCGCGAGGTCTCCCATGAGCAGATTGAGATTGCCGTCCGAATGGAAAAAGACGGTCAAACCCGCATCCCTTGCGGCGGACGTCGCCCGCGAAATCCATGGGAAATAGCTCTTTCGAAGGCGTGCGGGAGAAACGAAAGGACCCTTGCCGTAGGCGATGTCATCGGCCAGCACAAGACCGTGGGCCCCCTGCTCGGCGGCATGGCGGATTTGGGCCAGAGCCTGTTCCAGGGAATTCTCGAAGATTTCCCGGACGGTCTCGGTTTCCCTCTCGAAGGCCGTCAGAAAGGGCATCCACCCCAGGACCCGGCATCCCCACCCGAAGGGACCGTTTACTGTGACGAAAACGAAAAGATCCGTCTCCCGGACCCAGCAGGGAAGGTCCGGCCAGGGCGTCTGAACCTGCCGGGTTCCGAGTCCGCTCGGGTCCGCTGGTGATTCCGGAGGCGGCAGGCACACCAGGTCCGCGCCCAGGTGATGCAGCAGGGCCCGCCGCCTTGGAAAACCAGGCGGAAGCGACGGTGCGAAGGCGTCGGCCAGGGCCTCGTCGATGCAGAGCTCCCCCACGGGCAGGCGGTCCACGGGCTCACAGCGGACGGCCCGTTCCACACGGTGTCGGGACGTCACGGCAGGGGCCTCCCGTTCGAAGCCGCCTCCCTGTATTTCGGCGCCTCGTTGGCGATGCGTTCCATGAGAGGATCCAAGGAAGGGAGTGCGTCCAGGTTCCGCACCACCTCCACCACCGCCCGCCTTGCGGCCGGATCCAGGACGGGTCCGGTGAGCCGGTGGAATTTTTCTTCCAAGGCTTCGTTGGACATGGGGTGATCCGGATCTCCCAGGGGATCCACGATGGTCTTTTGGAAGGTCGCTCCGGAGCCGGTTTCCACGGTAACCCGGGCGGGGGTGTGGGCGGGAAAGAGGGCGTCCAGCGATTCGTCCCGGCCCAGTTCCACCCGGCGGGCGAAATGGACGACCGCCGCATCGCCCAGGGTCTCTTCCCCCAGGGGCAGCAGAGCATCCCTTCCCCGCACGGCCGCCACGGCCAGGCAAAACGGTACGCTGTACTGGGCCGATTCCAGGGACGGCGGGTCGGGGTAGTTGTTCAGTGTGAGCGCCCGGCCGAAGGTGGCCACCCGCACCCGGCGGATCCGCTCGGCGTCCAGGCCGTGCTCGTCCATGATCTCGCACAGAGCGTCCACGGCGCTGTGGATCCAGCGACAGCAGGAATAGGGCTTGAAGTAGGTCCTTTCGATGGCGAAGGATTCCTTCAGTTTCGATCGGATCCGCACCGCATCGTAGTAGGCCGGGTGGTCCAGGATGTCGGTGGGGCCCGTGTATCCTTCCACGGCCAGATCCAGCGCCACCAGGCCCGTGAAAGTGGCCCAGGGAATGCCTTCCTTCACGCTGTTTCCCATCACCTTGCTGTATCCCGCGGCGGAAAGCCCCGGAGACTGCACACCGGCCACCGCCATGGCTTCCGCCACGTGGTGCGGGGTCAGGCGGCGGAGTCTTCCCGCAGCCGCCACCACTCCGTAGGCGGCCCAGCGTCCCGTGGACAGGGTGTCCAGGGCCGCGAAGTCCCGTGCGGCCGCCACGCGAACGGCCACCTCGTAGCCCACCACCACGGCCGCCAGAAGTTCCTTTCCCGAAACCCGGGTTTCCTCCCCCACCGCCACGGCCGCCGGGATGATGGCCGCTCCGGGGTGCCCTCCGGCCGCCCGGTGTCCGTCGTCCAGGTCCAGGGCACTGGCAGCGGCGCTGTTGGCCATGGCCACGGCGGGCGCCGGGTGCTTCAGGCCGTGGAACCACACGGTGGCCTGGCCCGAAACGGAATAGCGGTCGAAGACGCGCCGGACGGCCCGGGCCGGCAGGCTGGAGACTCCCGCCGCCGCGGAGCCCACCAGGTCCAGCACGCACCTCTTGGCCGCATCCAGGGCGGACGCCGGAAGGGCGTCCGATTCCAGGTTGATGGCGAAATCGGCTAGAACGTCGGTGGTTCTGGTTTCAGATGCCGGTTCCGGCCCCATGGTCTTCCACCTCTTTTTGAACGGTCATGCCCCGCCTTTTAAGTTCGCTGAGCAGGACGTCCGGTGGCACGTCCCGGGCCGGGTTGAGCAGTCCCCGCCTGGTGATGGTGCAGTTCAGGATCAGTTGCGCTCCGATGGCGGCCGTGTAGCCCACGGTGCGGTTCATGGCGAAAAGCCCCGTTTCCAGGTCCCGGTAGTCGATGAGCCAGTAGGAGACGCGCCGGGGTTCGCCGTCCTTCAAACCCCAGGCTCGGGCGAGCAGGATCACCACGTCCCGTTCGTCGTCGGCGAAGGTGAGGCGCGGAGTCAGGTGATGGACCAGGAACTGGCGCGGCGACACGCTGCATCCCCCCACGTCCACCGGGGCGTCTTCCAGGAAGCCCAACTCGGACAGGGCGTTCACGAGGGCGTTGTGGCCCGGCCATCGCAGGGCGAACCGCCCCATGGCCCGAACCTCACGGCCCAGCCCGAAGGTGTCCATGTAGGCCACGGCGTCCCCGTTGGGATAGGCCTCCAGGGTTCCCAGCCCGGGAACCTCCACCGTGTGACCGTATTCGGGCCAGAAGACCTTTCCTTCGGCCACGCGCACTTCCCGGCCGTCCGCCAGGAATCGGGCGGGTCGCTTGTAGGCCTTGAGGACTCCGTCGAATGTCCAGCTGATCTTGTAGCGCAGGGGATTGTGGTCGGCGCACGCCGGCTCGGGCACCCCGGCCCCGTAGGAATGGAGACCATGCACCTGGTCCAGCTCTTCCAGGGCCAGCCGGCACAGCACCAGGTCGATCCCCGGATCCATGCCCATCTCGGGCAGAAGGGTGACGCCCGCCGATCGGGCTGCCTGGTCCAAACGGACGAGATCCCCCGTGTAGCTGGAACTGACGAAGTGCACGCCGCACACCACGGCCGCTTCGGCCACCTTGAACCCGAAGTGGGGCGGCAGCATGCAGATGACCGCATGGGGCCGGACGGACCGCAGGAGCCGCTCCAGGTGCTCCGTGCTGGTGGCGTCCAGATGGACGACGCTGGTCTTCCGGTAGCCTTTCCGCCGGATGTGGTCTTCGGCGGCCTCGGCGTTCATGTCCGCCGCGACAATCTCCCGGACCTGCTCCGATCGTTCCAGATCGTGGAGCACCGCCTTTCCCTGCAGGCCCACCCCCAAAACCAGGATCTTCATCGTAGGAACCTCCGCTGCCGTCCAAGAAATAGCGAGTGATATGGTTTCCTGTTTCCGCGATGGAGGTCAGATGTTTCGAAGCCGCGGATCCAGCGCATCCCGCAATCCGTCTCCCAGCAGGTTGATGGAAAGGATGGTGAGCATGATGGCCAGGCCCGGGAAGGTGACGAGCCACCACGCGTCCGTGATATACACCCGGCCTTCGGCCAACATGCGCCCCCAGGTGGGCGTGGGCGGCGGGGCGCCCATGCCCAGGAAAGACAGGCCGCTTTCCCAGATGATGATATTGGCCACGCGCAGGGTGCCCAGCACCAGCAGGGGGGAGATGACGTTGGGAAGGATGTGCCGAAGCAGGATCACCCGGTTCGGAGTTCCCACGGCCCGGGACGCCTCCACGAACTCCTTTTCCTTGAGCGACAACACGCTGCCCCGGATGGTCCGGGCGTACGTGACCCAGTCCGAAATGCCCAGCACCAGGATGAGGTTGAAGAGGGAAGATCCCAGGACGGCGATCACGGAAATGGTGAGCAGCATGAAAGGATAGGCCATGAAGACATCGGCGATGCGCATGATGACGCTGTCCAGCCTTCCCCCGTAGTAGCCGGAGATGAGGCCCAGCACGATTCCCAGAAGCTCCGCCACCAGCACGGCGCTCAGCCCCACGGTGAGGGACACGCGGCTGCCGTGGAGGATGCGGGCCAGGATGTCCCGGCCCAGGTTGTCCGTTCCCAAGGGATGCTCCCAGCTTCCGCCCTCTTCCCAGGCGGGCGGCTGGAGCCTGGCGAGCAGATCCTGTTCCAAAGGGTCCACGCCGTAAAAGAGGGGAAACGAAAGGCTGGTGAGCACGATGGCCAGGAGTAGAATCCCTCCCACCAGGGCGCTGGGACGCCGGGCCACCTCCCGGGTCGTTTCCCAAAGGAGGCGGAGTCGCGGCTGGATTTCTTCCGTGAAAGCCGTGGGGAATGTGGCGTTGGCGCTGTTCATTTTTCCTCGAGATAACTGATTTGGGGGTCCAAATGGACGTAAAGCAGGTCCACCAAAAGATTCACCACCACAAAGATCACCGCCAGGACCAGCACGCACGCCTGCACCAGCGGGTAGTCCCGGTTGAAGATGGCCTGCACCACCAGCCGGCCGACCCCCGGCCAGGCAAAAACCGTTTCGATGATGACCGTACCTCCAATGAGGAAGCCGAACTGCATGCCCGCCACGGTGACCAGGGGAATGAGGGCGTTCTTGAGGGCGTGCTTGCCGATGACGAGCCGCTCCTTGAGGCCCTTGGCCCGGGCGGTCCGCACGTAATCCTGGCCCAGGACTTCCAGCATGACGGACCGGGTGAGCCGGGCGAACATGGCCATGAGACCCATGCCCAGGGCCAGGGACGGCATGACGAGATGAGCCCAGGACCCGCGTCCGGACGTGGGAAGCCAGCCCAGTTTCACGGAAAAGAGCAGAATCAGCATGATTCCCAGCCAGAAATGGGGCATGGAAAGCCCCAGGAGCGCCCCCAGCATGCTGCCCATGTCCAGCAGGGAATTTCGCCGCACCGCCGACACGATGCCGATGGGTACTGCCACGCTCAGGGCGATCACCATGGCCGCCACCGCCAGCTCCAGGCTGGCCGGCAGCCGCTCCAGGATGAGCTCCATGGCGGACACATGGTAGTAGAGCGATTCGCCGAAGTCACCTCGGACTGCGTTGGACGCAAAGCGCAGGTATTGGACGGGGATGGGATCGTTGAAGCCCAACCGTTCCCTCAGCTCCTCGATCTCCTGGTGGGAGGCGTCGGCGGGCAGCATGAGCATCACCGGGTCTCCCGACAGGTGGATGAAGAAGAAGCTGATCATGGAGATCCCCACCATGACGTAGACGGCGTGCCAGAGTCTTTTGAGGATGTAGCGTCCCATGGAGGTCAAAGGTCAAAGTTAAGGGTTAAAGGCAAAAGGCAAAAGGTAAAAGGCAAAAGGTAAAAGGTTAAAGGTTAATGGTTAATGGTTAGATGGGTTGAGGGTGAAGGGGACGAGGGAAAAGGTTCAGGCACGGACCCCTTGGGTAGGGGCGGGGTTTATCCCCGCCCGCTAGCCACGCGGTGTAAGAGACACCCGAAGAAAAAACCGCTCAGTCTAGGGGAAAGGAACAAGGCGTGAATGGACGGTGAAGCGAATGGCTTGTTCCTTTCCCTTTTCGCCTTTAACCTTTCCTCCTTCCCCTTTCCCCTCCCTACTTCTTGGGTTGGGCGTAGCGCATGTTCAAAAAGCCATCCCGGCGGCCCTGGTAGTCCACGTCGTTGGCCACCCCGAACACCTCCGGAATGACGTACAGATAGACCCACGGAGCGTCTTCATACAGGATCCGGTCGATCTCGTTGTAGACCTTGGCCCGGTCGTCCCGGTTCATGATGGTCCGGCCCAGGTCCAGGAGCACGTCCACGGTGGGGTTCTTGTAATAGTAATCGCGGCTCTTGGAATGGAAGAGCGAATACATGTAGCGGTCCGGCTCGGGCGCATCGTCCCACCAATAGATGTACATCTGGTGCTGGCGGCCCTTGTAGCGTTCCCACATGACAGCCCGCTCGAACGGTTCCAGCTTCACCTGGATCCCCACCTTGGCCAGATCCGCGGCGATGGCTTCCGCCTGTTCCTGGATCTGGGACATGTAGGTGGGGTAGGCCAGCCGGGCTTCGAAGCCGTTGGGATAGCCCGCTTCGGCCAACAGCGCCTTGGCCTTTTCCGGATCGTAGGGGTACGGCTTCAGATTGGGATTGGCGCCGAAGGTCCGGGGGCTGATGGGGCCGGCGCACAGGATGGCCTTGCCGCCGAAAAGGGCCTTGTTGATCAGTTCCCGGTTGATGGCGTAGTTGACCGCCTGGCGGACCCTGACGTCGTCAAAGGGCTTGTGGTAGGTGTCCAAGCCCAGGTACGGCATGACCCCCATCTGGGGGGTGAGGTAGGCCTTGCCGGATTCTTCGATCTTCTTTCGCTGATGGACCGGCACGCCGGCGATCACGTCGGCTTCGCCCGTAAGGAGCGCCGCGATCCGGGACGCCTCTTCCGGAACGCCCTTGAAGATCACCCGCTTGTAGGCCGGCTTGGGCCCGTAATAGTTTTCGTAGCGCTCCAGAACGATCTCTTCTCCCCGGACCCATTTCACCAGCTTGTAAGGGCCGCATCCCACGGGTTTCACGTTGTATTCCGTATCGCCCACTTCCTGCACGTACTTGGGCGGCACGATGGGCAAATAATAACCCAGGATGTAAAGGCCCGGCGCATAGGGCTTGTGGGTGCTGATGGTGAAGGTGTAGTCGTCCAGCACCTTCACTTCCTTGAAGGCGGACATCTTTCCCTTGTGGGGGCATTTGATGTCGGGGTTGAACACCCGGTCGAAGGAAAACTTCACCGCATGGGCCGTCACAGGCTCCCCGTTGTGGAAGGTGACGCCTTTCCTCAGGGTGATCTTCCACGTGGTGTCGTCCACCTTTTCCCACTTTTCCGCCAGGGCCGGCTTCACGCTGGCGTCTTCCTGGGGATGGAACAGGGTGTCGTGGATGTTGTAGCAGACACTCATGGTGGTCTGGATGGAGCTTTGCATGAGATCCAAGCCCACCGGTTCCGCTTCCTGCACCACCACCAGGGTGTCGGCGTCCTTCGCCTGAAGGGGCGTCGAGCCCACACCGAACACCACGGCCAGGGCCAGAACGGCCAAGAGCACTCGTTTCATCACCTTCCTCCTCTCGTTTGTGGTTTTTGGGAAACCCAACAATCCCAAAAAAACCGTTTCCAGACAAGTGGCCGGGAGACGGCCCGGCAGGCGGCCTCAGGCCGCTCCGGACCAGGACGGTTCCCACAGCCTGCCCTCCCCGTGGAGATGGCAGGCCACGCGACGACCATCGCCCATGTCCCGCATGGGCGGTTCTTCCCTGGGACACACGTCCAGGCGCCGGGGACACCGCGGGTGAAACCGGCACCCGGAAGGCGGATGGAGGGGGCTCGGCACATCGCCCGCGAGCACGATCCGTTGCCGCCGCCGTCGGGGGTCGGGCACCGGCACGGCGGAAAGAAGCGCCTGGGTGTAGGGGTGGAGCGGTTCCCGGTAGAGGGCGTCCGCCGGGGCCAGTTCCACGATCTTCCCGAGATACATCACCGCCACCCGATGGCAGATGTAGCGGATGACGCCCAGATCGTGGGAGATGATGACGAGGGAAAAGCCGGCTTCCCGCTGCAAGCGTCCCAGCAGGTTGAGGATCTGGGCCTGGACGGAAACGTCCAGGGCGGAAACGGGTTCATCGCCGATGATGAGGCGGGGCTTCAGGATGAGCGCCCGGGCGATCATGATCCGCTGGCGTTGGCCTCCGGAAAACTCGTGGGGGAAGCGGTGCATGTGCTCCGGAAGGAGCCCCACGCGCTCCAAAACCTCCTCCACCGCCCGCCGCCTTTCGGCCCGCGTGCCCATCTTGTGGGTCAGCAGTGGTTCTTCCAGGATCCGGGAGACCGTGAGGCGCGGGTTCAACGATCCGTAGGGGTCCTGAAAGATGATCTGCATCTCTCGGCGAAGTGCCTTGAGTTCCCGGTGCTCCATTCGGAAGATGTCGCGGCCGCGGAAGAAGACCTCTCCCGACGTGGGTTCGATGAGCCGAAGGATGGTTCGTCCCGCCGTGGACTTGCCGCATCCGGATTCCCCCACGATCCCCAGGGTTTCGTGGTTCTTCAGGGAAAAGGAAATGCCGTCCACGGCGTGCACCGCCCCCTTCACGCGTTGCAGCCATCCCTTTCGCACCGGAAAATGCTTCACCAGGTTGCGCACTTCAAGCATGGGCGCCTCCGTCGATCATCCAGCAGGCGGCCCAGTGCCCGGGCCGAACTTCCATCAGATCCGGCGCACGGCTCCGGCAGATCTCGCCGGCGATAGCACATCGGGGATGGAAAGAACAGCCCCGGGGAAGGTCCGTGAGACTGGGGACCACCCCGGGAATCTCGTAGAGCTCCCCGTCGGCCATGGACATGTCCGGGCTGGGAATGGCCTGCATGAGGCCCCGGGTGTAGGGGTGCAGAGGATGGTCGAAGAGTTCCAATGTGTCCGCCCGCTCCACCACCCGGCCCGTGTACATGACCGCCACCTCCTGGGCCATTTCGGCGATGACCCCCAGATCGTGGGAAATGAGGATGATGGCCGTGCCCATCTCTTCTTTCAGTTTTTCCATGAGGTCCAGAATCTGGGCCTGAATGGTCACGTCCAGAGCCGTGGTGGGCTCGTCGGCGATGAGCAGCTTGGGTCGACACGCCAGGGCCATGGCGATCATGACGCGCTGGCGCATGCCTCCGGAAAGCTGAAACGGATATTCCCGCACCCGCGATTCCGGTGCCGGTACCCCCACCCGTTCCAACATGCCGATGGCCCGCCTCCAGGCTTCCTTCCGGGAAAGGCCGCGATGGACCCGGTAAACCTCCGCCAGCTGATCGCCCACGGTGAAGACGGGATTGAGGGCCGTCATGGGTTCCTGGAAGATCATGCTGATCTCGTTTCCGCGGATGGAGCGGAGTTCCTCCAGGGAAAGATCCAGCAGGTTGCGACCCCGAAAGACGATGGCGCCTCCGTCGAAAAAGGCGGGCGGCATGGGAAGAAGGCGGAGGATGGAAAGGGAAAGGACGCTCTTTCCACATCCCGATTCGCCCACGATGCCGAGCACTTGACCTTCGTGCACGTTCAGGGAGACCCCGTCCACGGCCCGGGCGATGCCCGCCGGGGTTTGGAAGCAGGTGCGCAGGGACTGGATGGTGAGAAGGGCGTCGTTGTTCATCATTGGATTTTGGCTTCGGAAGCCTCTTGTCCTCGCAGCTCGCCGATCGGTTGACCCCTGGTGTGAAACGGGACCAACAACCATCCGGGGCCTTTGCATGGGCAGGGTGTCCCGACCTGCGCATCTCCCCGGCCTGAAAGGGAGCCGGGAGTCATGGCCGACGGAAAGTCCCCGGTCCGCGCCGTGTTGGGGATGGCCGTCGAAAAAAGTGATATTGGGTCTTGAAGCGACCCGGCCATAGGGGCACGATTGGACCGACAGGTCAAGGTGTTTTCCGAAATATTTCACTTGACACAACCCGAGCCCTGATTCTACATAGCAGAATCATCTATTGCAAGGCGTAATTTTCCACCCCCACCGAAAGGGTCGAACGATGAAGCCGAAAGTGACCATCGTGGAAGATCCGTCCCGGGCGTTCATCAATTCCCTGTCCCGAGGCATGGCGGTGCTGGAGGTCCTCTCCCAGGCGTCCAGGCCCCTCAACCTCACGGAATTGGCCGAAGCCGTCGGGCTCAACAAGGTCACCGTCTCCCGGTTCTGCTACACCCTGGTTCGGCTGGGTTATGTGCACCGCAGCAAGCGAAAGCGCTACAGCCTGACCCCCAAGATCCTGGGACTGGGCTACGCCGCCCTGAGCCAGATGGATCTTCGCCAAGTGGGGGAGTCCAACCTTCGGGAGTTGTCCCGGGAATTGGGCGAGACGGTGAACATGGCCATCCTGGACGGCGGCCAGATCCTCTACGTGGCCCGCTACGTCACGGAACCCATCATGCAGCACCCGCTGAGCATCGGCGCTCGCCTGCCCGTCTACTGCACGTCCATGGGAAAGGCCATCGCGGCCTATCTTCCCGAAGACGAGCTGCAAGAGGTGCTTGCCGAGCAGTCCTTCGCTTCCCTGACCCACCGCACCATCGTCTCGGTGTCGCGCTTCAGGGAAGAGCTCGCCCGGGTGAGAAACGACGGTTTCGCCGTAAACGACGAAGAGCTTTCGGTGGGCCTGCGCTCCATCGCCGCTCCCATCCTTCGGGACGGCTACCCGGCGGGGGCGATCAACGTGGCGGTGCCCACCACCCGGTACAGCCTGGAGCGATTGGTTGGCCAGCTGTCGGGCCCGCTGCTCCGAACCGCTCGGGCCATCTCCGAGCTGCTGGAAAAGCAGGTTTCCGTGGCCCGGGTGTGACCCCCTGAGAAAGGCAGCTCCATGGAGAAACTGATCATCACCGTGGCTCCCACCGGATCGCTACCCTCTCGGGCCAAAACCCCCCACGTCCCCATCACGCCCAAGGAAATCGTGGAGTGCGCCGTACGGTGCGAATCGGCGGGAGCGGCCATCGTGCACGTGCACGTGCGCGATCCCAAGGATGAATCCCCGTCGCCGCGGTTTGATCTCTTTCAGGAAGTCATGGAGGGGGTGCGGTCCCGGACCCGGCTCATCACCCAGATTTCCACGGGTGGCCGTGCCGGCATGGGCTACGAGGAGCGAAGTGAGCGATTGAAGCTCCGCCCCGAAATGGCGAGCCTCACCACCGGTTCCGTCAATTTTCCCAACGCCGTCTATGCCAACGGCCCGGACCTCATCGACAAGCTCGCCGCCGACATGCAGCGGTACGGCATCAAGCCGGAAATGGAGATCTTCGACACCAGCATGATTGCCAACGCCCTGGATCTGGCCCGGCGGGGGCTGGCGACGCCGCCGCTTCATTTCAACTTCGTCATGGGCCTCAAGGGGGCCATCCCGGCCACGCTGGAAAACCTGGTGCACCTGAAAAACAGCATTCCTCCGGATGCCACCTGGACCGCCTCGGGCATCGCCGCCGCCCAACTTCCCATGAACGTTCATGCCATCCTGGCCGGCGGCCACGTGCGGGTGGGCCTGGAGGACAACATCTACTACCGCAAGGGCGAACTGGCCTCCAACGAGCGGCTGATCGAAAGGATCGTGCGCCTCGCGGGGGAGCTGGGCCGGGAAGTGGCCACGCCGGACGAAGCGCGGGCCATCCTGGGCCTGAACGGGAAGGCCCAGGCCGCCGCCTGAAGCGCTCCGGCGTTCTTCACCAATACCCCAACGTTCATGGCCCGTTTTACGCTAGCCCGAATGGACGAAAGAGTGGACCTGGCAAGGGCCTTTTGCGGGAGCGCCGCAAGGCGCGATCTTCTTTGCGTGACCGCGCGGTTGTTGGATTTCCGGCCATCCTCATGGCGGTTTGCGCCGATCCTGCAGATTGCAACTCGGGCTTAGTCCGTTCTTCCATAGAAACCCCCATCACGCGGGGCGTGACTATGAAGAATGAAACGCACCTTTGGAAAGCAGACCCCTGTAGGGGCCAATGATTATTCGCCCCTACAGGCCTTGCGCACGAACAGGACAAGGTCGCGTTCCGTATAAATTTTCTATCACCACGGGATAGGCGGACGGGGATAACCCCCATCCTCACCCAACAGCTTCGACTGCCTTCGTAGGGGCGGGCTTTGGGCCCGCAAGAACCGCATGAGGGGGAGGAATCGTCCCATTTGGAATCGCATCGTCCTTTTTGTTTACGCGTATTGTAGGGGCGAATGACCATTCGCCTACAGGTCCTTTGCTCCTTTGTGGGCCTCAATAGAGCGATTTTCGTCTGGTTTCTGGGGCGCCGCGCGCCTGGCGGGCGTAGCCTTTCCATGGGTCTTGGGTTTTCCCTAACCGGCCGCCCGGGAAAAAACGGGGGCCGCAGCCGAAAAGGAGGCGAACATGCGTTGGAAGGGAACGTGGACCGTTGTGCTGGGGTTGGCTTTGGCCGGGCTTTTGGCGGTCGGGACCGTCCAGGCGGAGGACGTGATCAAGATCGGCGTGGTGGGCCCGCGGACCGGGCCGGCGGCGGCCACCGGAAAGGCCTTTGAGGAAGGCATCGCCCTGGCGTTGGATGTGATCAACGGCCAGCAGGGCGGCGTCCTGGGAAAGAAGGTGGAGGTGGTCTTTGAAGACACGGGCGGTACGCCGGAAAAGGCTGCGTCCGGCTTTGAAAAACTCATCACCAAGGACCAGGTGGTGGTGACCGTGGGCGAAAGCCATTCGTCCTGCGCTCTGGCCGAAGTGCCCATCGCCGACCGGTACAAGCACCCCCTCATCATTGCGGAAGCCTGGGCCGACGACATCACGGCCAAGAACTCCCGGTACGTCTTTCGGGCCGGTCCGTGCAACAGCGGCGTGGTGAACGACAACATCCTGGGCTTTGTCAAGGACTACGGGTTCAAGCGGGTGGCCATCGTGGCGGAAAACACCGACTGGGGCCTGGGAATCAAGAAGCTGGCCGAAGACGGCCTGAAGGCCATGGGCGTGGAATACATGACCGTGGAAACGGAGCGAAAGAGTCAGGACCACTACACGGAACTCAACAAGATCGCCAAGTTCAAACCGGATCTGGTTCTGGCCTTCGTTTACGGCTTCGGCGTGCACTACTTCATCGCCCAGGCCAACGAAGTGGGGCTCTTCCCCCAACAGGCGCTGATCCTGGAAGGCGCGGGTCCCCCCAGCCTGTGGCCCGAATTCTGGCAGAATGTGGGCGATGCGGGCAACCTGGAGCTCTTCGTCTCGCGGATGCACGCCAAGGTGGAATTCAACGAGGTCTCTCGCCAGTTCCGGGAAGCCTACGTGAAGAAGTTCGGCAAAGAACCCACCGATTACAAGTCCCGTTCCATCTATGACGTGCTGTTGGTGGCCGCGGACGCCGTCCGCCGGGCCGGAAGCACGGACCCCGAAAAGATCGTGGACGCCCTGGAAAAGACCCAGCTCAAGGTGGGAAGCGGCGTGGTCCAGTTCGGCACCGAAAAGGGCACCTACCGCTACCACCAGTGGCAGCCGCCCATGCTGATCGTCCAGTGGCAGAACAAGGAGCAGGTGGTGGTCTATCCCCTGGACGTGAAGACGGGCGAGCTGAAGAAGCAGTAGGAAGAGCCCGTCCCACGGAAACCGAAGCCTAAATGGAGCGATTCCTTGGCTCCGCGAGACGAGCGGGCGGGGATAAACCCCGCCCCTGCTCAACAGGTCCATCTGCCTCGGTAGGGGCGGGCTTCACGCCCGCCCGCCGGAACCTCGCGGTGGGGAAGAATCGTCCAATTCCGTATGAAACGCGACGTCGTTCCGTTCGCGCGCAAGGCCTGGTAGGGGCGAATCATCACTCGCCCCTAAAGGGGGGCGCTGCCCAAAAGTGCGTTTCATCCTTCGTTGTCACGGGCTCCCCTTGAAGGGGGTTGATGTGAAAGATGATGTGAAAGAGAACCGCGAACGAACGCAGATGGACGCAAGATGGAAATGACTGGGCCCACTCTTCCATCCATGCAGGGTGACACAGGGAGAGCCACGACCGTTAAAAAAATCTCGTGAACCGTCATCCGGCGGCTCTTCCGCGCCCTATCCCAGAGGGAAGGGTCGCCCGCGATCGCAAGGCAAAGGAACCACCTCCCATGGACGACTTTCTGCTCTACCTCACCAACGGATTGCTGCTCGGCGTCATCTACGCCCTGTCGGCATTGGGCGTCTCGCTCATCGTGGGCATCATGAACGTGATCAACTTCGCCCACGGGGAACTCTACGTGCTGGCGGGCTACTTCAGCGCCCTCTTCGCCCATGCCCTGGGCCTTCCCATCCCTGTGGCCATGGCCCTGGCGGTGGGGCTGGTCTTCGTCTTCGGCCTTCTCATCGAAAGGACCCTCATCCAGCCCACCTACGGCAACGACATGTATTCGCTCATCATCACCTTCATTCTGTCCATCGTTTTGCAAAACGCCTATCTCTTCATCTTCGGGCCCTATCCTCAGAAGCCCCCCAACTGGGTGACCGGCTCCACCCATCTGTTCGGCCTCTTTTATTACGGCAACCAGCGGTTGGCTTCCTTCTTGGCCGGCGCCGCCGTGATCGCTCTACTGTTTCTTCTCATCAAGAAGACCTGGTTCGGCAAGATGGTGCGGGCCGTGGCCCAGGACCGGGAGATGGCGTCCATGGTGGGAGTGAACTCCACGCGGGTGAACATGCTCTCCTTTGCCCTGGGATGCGCCCTGGCGGCAGCGGCCGGCGTCATCCTGGCGCCCATCTTTCCGGTGAACCCCACGGCGAGCGTAGGAATCAGCCTCACCGCCTTCGTGGTGGTGGTTCTGGGCGGCATGGGCAGCCTGGAAGGGTGTGTGGTGGGCGGCATCCTTCTCGGGGTGGTCCAGAACCTGGGAGCCGCCTACGTTTCATCCGGCTACAAGCACTTTTTCGGGTTTCTCATCCTGGTGTTGGTGCTCACCGTCCGTCCGTCCGGCCTTTTCGGCCGGAAGGAAATCTGATCGGGCGCTCAACAGCCGGTCGCCTTGGCGTTCCGCCTTGCGCGAAGGAAGACTCACGGCCCGTTGTCTTTTCCAGCGAAGGAGTTGTCCGTGCCCCGTTCTCTTGTCTGGTTGCTGTCCCTCGGTCTTTTTGGTGTTCTGGCGGTGCTGCCCCTGGTGGCCGGTGATTACTGGCTCCATACGGCCATTCTTTGCCTTTTCTACGTCATGATGGCCGCCAGCTGGAACCTTCTGGCGGGCTACACCGGCCAGGTGTCCTTTTCCCATGCGGCCTTTGCCGGCATCGGAGCCTACGTGTCCGGCATGTGCGCCATCTACTTTCACCTTCCGCCGCTGCTGGGAGCCCTGGTGGGCATGGCCGTGGCGGCGGTTTTGGGCCTGCTTTTGGGAGTGCTCTGCATCCGCATGGGCGGCATCTACCTGTCGCTCACCACGCTGGCCTTTTCCGAGATGCTCCGGATCGTGATCGACAACGAATACGAAATCACCCGGGGGACCATGGGCCTGTCGGTCCCCTTCGTTCTGCCGTTCTATTCCAAGGCGTGGGCCTTCTATCTCATGGGCGCGGTCACCCTGGGCCTGCTCTACGTGATCCACCGGATCATCCGTTCCGATCTGGGGACCGCCTTCCGGGCGGTGCAAAACGACGAGACGGCCGCCGCGTCCCTGGGAATCCACGTGGTGAAGATCCGCGTGGCGGCCTTCGTCATCTCCAGCACCATGGCGGGCCTGGCGGGGGCCCTTTACGGGCACTACCACCAGCTGATCACGCCGGAAATCCTTTCGCTCAACCTCATGTTCCTGGTGCTGGCCATGACCATCATCGGCGGGCTGGGAACCTTCGCGGGTCCTGTCGTGGGGGCCGTCTTCCTGGAGGTCCTTTCGGAATACATTCGGATTTACGGGGAATTCCACGTGCTCATCTTCGGGCTGGTGGCCCTTTTCATCAGCCGGTTCGCGCCGGAAGGCCTCGTGGGCCTGTGGAGGAAGCGATTTCCCACCCTGGACGCACAACGCTAAAGGAAACGCCATGGCCTTTTTGGACGTGCAACACGTAACCAAGCGGTTCGGGGGGCTCACGGCCGTTGCCGACGTGAGCTTCCAGATGGAGCAGGGAGAGATCGTGGGTCTCATCGGCCCCAACGGAGCGGGCAAGACCACGCTCTTCAATTTGATCGCCGGCACCTTTCCCTTCGATGAGGGCCGCATCGTCTTTGACGGCGAGCCGCTGAACGGACTGAAGCCCTACCATGTGTGCCGCCGGGGCATCGCCCGCACCTTTCAGATCACCCGCCCGTTTCTGGAGATGACCTGCTATGAGAACGTGGTGGTGGGGTTCATCGGCCGGGACGGCTTCACGGGGGAGACGCCGGAAAGGCGGCGCCGGGCCGAAGAAATCCTAAAGCTGGTGGGGCTGGACGAGTTCCTTCACACCCAGGCCCGCCATCTCAATCTCATCAACAAGAAAAAGTTGGAGATCGCCCGGGCCCTGGCCACCCGGCCCAAGCTCATTCTTTTGGACGAGGTGCTGGGGGGGCTCAACACGGGAGAAATGGTCCAGGCTTTGGACCTGATCCGGGCCATCCGGGACCGGTTCGGCGTGACGGTTCTCTGGATCGAGCACGTGATGGGCGCCTTGATGCAGGTGGTGGAGCGGCTGCTGGTGCTGGACGGCGGGCGCCTGATCTGCCAGGGAGATCCGCAGACGGTGGTGCGGGATCCGCGCGTGATCGAAGCCTATCTGGGGGAAGCGGATGATTGAGGTTCAGGATCTGCATGTCTTCATCGGTGAAAACAAGGTTCTGCACGGCGTCTCACTGGACGTTCGCCCCAAGGAAACCGTGGCCGTGGTGGGCGCCAACGGCGCGGGAAAAACCACGCTCATCCGCACCTTAATGGGTCTTCTCAAACCCGCCCGTGGAAAGGTGCTCCTGGACGGAACCGACATCGGCTCACTGGCGCCCCACGAAATCGCCCACCGGGGAATGGCCTGCGTTCCCGAAGGCCGCCGGGTTTTCAAGGACCTCACCGTCAGGGAAAACCTGGAAATGGGCGCCTTCCGAAAGGAGGCGCGAAGCCGCCTTTCGGAATCCTTCGAGTGGGTGACCGAGATGTTTCCCATCCTGCGGGAGCGTTGGAACCAGCGGGCGGGGACTCTTTCCGGCGGCGAACAGCAGATGCTGGCCATCGGCCGGGCGCTCATGGCAAGGCCCGTGGTGCTTCTCATCGACGAACTGTCCCTGGGCCTGGCGCCTTTGATCGTGAAGGACATCTTCGAGCAGCTCCGGCGGATCCGAAAGGAGATGACCGTGCTGCTGGTGGAACAAAACGTGGAGATGACCTTGAAAAACAGCGACCGCGCCTACGTGATGGAAACCGGGCGGCTGGTCCGCCACGGGCCGTCGGCGGAGCTTTTGGGCGATCCCAAGATCCGGGAAGCCTACCTGGGGCTGTAACAGGGCCTCGACTCGGATCGCGCCCGGGAGCTTGTCCGGGAATGATTCTACGAAACCTTCAAGGCCGGGGAATGTTTGTTCTCCTCGTAGCCGCGGGGCTTCAGCCCCGCGGAAAGGCTCATCGCAACTCCATGAAGTAACAGGAAATATGCGATGGCCTATGCAAGGCTCGGGGGTTCTTCCGCAGCCCTAAAGGGCTGCGCTACGAAAAAAGCGCTCACTCGCAGCGTTCTCGGACAGCCTCCTAGGAGCCTGTCCGACAATGGTACATTTGCCTCGTCCAACGCCCATTCGTCATCCCCGCGAAAGCGGGGATCCAGGATTTTCAGTGAGTTATGGACTCCCGCTTGCGCGGGAGTGACGGTTGCGGGAGTTCTCGGACAGCCTCCTAGAGGCGCTCCCGCAGCGTCTGCTCGAGCCTTCGGGCGCCTCGTTCGCGGTTCTTTTTCGCGCGAACCCACGTCACGGAGGTCCGCCATACGGAAGGATGAAACGCGCCCTTTAGAACCAGGGAGCTGTAGGAAGCCTAAACTGAGCGATTTTTTCTTCGGGAGTCTCTTACACCGCTTGATGAGCGGGCAGGGATAAACCCTGCCCCTACCCAATGGGTGGTCCGTGCCTTTTTGTAGGGGCGGGCTTTATGCCCGCCCTTCAGGACCTGTCCATGAGAAAGAATCGTCCAATTCAGGTGAAAGGCACAAGATCCTGTTGAACAAAACACGCGGCCGCCGGGTGGGTGAAAGCGGTCGTAGGGGTTTGGGACACGATCCCTTTAGCCCCCTTCCAGGGGAGGGAAAAAGACCAGGTGGTCGCCTTCCTTGAGGGGCGTGTGGGCGGGGCGGGCCCGGCCGTTCACGATGAGGATGATGGGTTTGTCCATGGGAACGCCCAGGGTTTCCAGCACGTCCCGGATGACGGCGCCTTCGGGAACCTCCATCAACTTGTCTTGAGGCAGGTGTTCCGTGTAGGTTCGATAAGTGGCGAAACTTTCCACGCGGATCTTCATGTCGGCACCATTCGGGTGATGGGTTGGTTCATTTGGGGGCGAGCCCCTTTTCGGAGTTCTTTATAGCCGGAGGCCGCCGGGTCCGTGAACTGTAAACCGGAATCCGTGAACCGTGAGCCGTAGGACGTAATCCGTGAACCGTAGTCCGTGTTTCGCCCTTTGGGGAAAGGGACGGGCAAAGAACGACGGGTGACGGGCCTATGGATCCTCGGATTACGGACAGCGGATCACGGGCCATCCCCCACGGCCTCCCTTTTGAAAAAAGGGGAGAATCGGCCCCGGGTTGCCCTTTGGGACGAGGGGTCCGTCCGGCGTACGCGGATTCTCCCGCAGCCCTGAAGGGCTGCGCTACGAAAAAAGCGGCCATCGCCGGCGTTTTCAGATTAGGGGCAACGCCTTGCGGGCCTCGGACCCCGGATCCCGGACCACCGATCCCGGCGAACGGATAACGACTCACGACTCACGGTTCCCGGACAACGGTTCCCGGACAACGGCTCACGGACAACGGATCACGGATAACGGACAAGGAGGACGCTCATGGGATGGATGGGAAAAATCCTTCGGGTCAACCTGACGGAAGGCGCCACGGCGGTGGAGGAACTGGATCGGCAGAAGGCCGTGGATTACGTGGGAGGCCGCGGTCTGGGCACCCGGTTCCTGCTGGATGAGGTGGATCCCACCTGCGATCCGCTTTCTCCCGAAAACAAGCTCATCTTCCTCACCGGGCCCCTGACGGGCACGGGAACCCCCACCGGCGCCCGCTACATGGTCATGACCAAGTCGCCGCTCACCGGCGCTCTCACCTGCTCCAACGCCGGCGGCCAATTCCCCACCATGCTCAAGAAGGCCGGCTTCGACGGCATCATCTTCGAGGGGCGTGCTGAAAAACCGGTCTATCTCTGGGTGGAAGAAGGCCGCGCCGAACTGCGCAGCGCCGAACACCTGTGGGGCCGCGACACCCACGAAACGGACCGGATGCTCCGGGAAGAAACCCGAAAGGAGGCCCGCACGGCCGTCATCGGACCGGCGGGAGAACGGGGAGTTCTCTTTGCCTCCATCATGAACGACAAGGACCGGGCCGCCGGCCGATCGGGCGTGGGAGCCGTCATGGGTTCCAAGAACCTCAAGGGCGTGGCCGTCTTCGGCACCCAAAAGGTTCCCATCCACGATCCGGAAGGGTTCAAGAAGGTGGTCAAGGAGATCATGGCGGGTTTCAAGGAGCAGACCAAGGACGGACCGCCGCCCCTTCGCATCTACGGGACGCCCATCACGTCCACGGGCACCCAGAACGTGGGGGCTTACCCCACCCGGAACTTTCAGCAGGGAACCTTTGAACACTGGCAGGACATCGGCGGCGAGGCGCTCACGGAAAAGTACCTGGTGCGGGCCAAGGCCTGCTTCAGCTGTCCCATCGCCTGCGGGCGGGTGACCCGGGTGGCGGAAGGTCCCTTCCAGGGCGAAGGGGAAGGCCCCGAATACGAAACGGTGTACGCCCTCGGGAGCAACTGCGGCGTGCGGGACCTGGCCGCCGTGATCAAGGCCAACTACATCTGCAACGAAATGGGAATGGACACCATCACCATGGGGGCCACCATCGCCTGCGCCATGGAGATGTTCGAAAAGGGCATTCTGGACGAAAAGACCGTCGGGCGGCCGCTTCCCTTCGGCGATGCGGAGGCCATGGTGGACATGGTCCGGAAGACCGCCGCCCGGGAGGGCTTCGGAAACGACCTGGCCCTGGGCAGCCTGCGGCTCGCCGCCAAATACGGATGTCCGGAACTGGCCATGGTGTCCAAGGGGCAGGAGTTCGCCGGCTACGAACCCCGGGCGGAAAAGGGCATGGGGCTCGCCTACGCCACTTCGCCCATCGGAGCCAGCCACATGCGGGGCGATCCCGCCTACATCGAAATCATCGGCGTGCCCATGCTGGTGGATCCCTTGAGCTGGGAGGACAAGCCCCAGATCGTGAAAGACTGGCAGGATGTGTTCGCCCTCATCGACTCGGCGGGCCTGTGCGTCTTCTTTACCGTGCGCAACCTGGTCTCCAAGACCAAGGATATCCGGCCGGTGCGCATCCTGGAACTCCTCAACACCGCCACCGGGGCCGGCTACACCATGGAATCCCTCATGACGGCCGCCGAGCGGATCATCAACGCGGAAAGGATCTTCCTCAACAAGGCGGGCCTGGACGCCAAGGACGACACGCTGCCTCCGCGCATGACCCGCGAACCCATGCCCACGGGGCCCGCCAAGGGCCACGTGTGCGAGCTGGACAAGATGCTCCCCATCTACTACCGACTGAGAGAATGGGACGAAAACGGCCGGCCCACCCCCGCCCTGCTCCGGCGGCTCGGGCTGGCCGACTGATGGCCCTGGGATGGGGCAAGAAGGGGGGACGTCGTGCACGGACTGCGGCGAAAGGATCGGGAGATGGAAACGGCGAAAGCGGAACGGTTGCTTGCGGAAGGGGTGTACGGCGTGCTTTCCACGGCGGACGGGAGCGGTCAGCCCTATGGGATTCCCTTGAATTATGTGTTCCGGGACGGGGCCGTCTACTTTCACTGCGCCCGGTTCGGCCACAAGCTGGACAACCTGGCGGCGAATCCCCGGGTGTCCTTCTGTGTGGTGGGTAAAGCCCGGGTGCTGCCGGAGCAGTTCAGCACGGAATACGAAAGCGTGGTGGCCTTCGGGGAAGCGCGGGAGGTGGAGGGCGAGGAGAAGGAGCGCGCCCTGGTGTGGCTCCTGGAAAAGTATTCGCCCGATTATCTGGAAGAAGGCCGGGCCTACATCGCCCGGGAGGGCGCCGCCGCCAAGGTGATCCGAATCGACGTGAGCCGCCTCACGGGAAAGGCCGCAAGTTAGGCACGGAAAGGCACCGCAGAGACGCAGAGGGCACGGAGAGGACGCACAAGTGCCGGGGCGCTGAGACGCCGCCCCGGCACGCGCTTCGCCCCTTCGGGGAAGGCTGATTGGTCCGACGGCGTCCCAAAGGGCGGAGCTTGAGCCGCGCCGCCCTTCTCAGCGGTGCGGCTCAAAAGGGGCTCCTCTGCGGTCTCTGCGCCTCTGCGGTGAGTTTTTCCCACCGCTGCGACCGCTACAGGTTCCGGCCCGCCTCGAATCCCTGATGGACGGCGTCGAAGGCCTTGCCCACCCGGCCGGCGTCCCCCACCACGTGCACCGAAAGGCCCTTTGCCCGGAGTCGCTCCTCCAGGGGGTTGAACGGGCGGGATCCGGCGGCCATCACCACCGTATCGCACGGCACGTCCCGCGTTTCCCCTTCCGGGGTTTCGATCCGGACTCCCTCCGGCGTGATCTCCAGCGCCTTGGTGGACTTGTAAACCTTCACGCCGTGCAGAGCCATGTTTTGCAGCATGGCCCACCGGGTGCTTCGGCCGATGTCTTTTCCCACCGAATCGAGCATCTCCACCACGGCGATTTCCTTGGTGCCGCGAACGGCCAGCCGGAAGAGTTCCTGGGGATCTTCGGCTTGGGCCAGGGCCAGGAACTTCAGGGCCTCGCCGGAAAGGGTTCCCCGCTGGGCCAGGTAGAGGGCCGTCTCTACGCCCACGGCGCCGCCGCCGATGACCATCACCCGGCGTCCGGCAAAGACCTTGCCCGCCAGCACGTCCCAGGCCTGGACCACGTGCGGCAGATCGCTTCCAGGGATGGGCGGGGTCAGGGGCTCCGCGCCGGTGGCGAGAACCACCTCGTCGGGCTTTTCCTCATCGATCACGGCTTCCGTCACTTCCGTGTTGAGCACCACCCGGACGCCCCGCACGGCCAGTTGGGCCGCCAGGTCCTTGGCCAGCTCCGAAAATTCGGATCGGCCCGGAGGGGCCGCCGCCAGCCACAACTGCCCGCCCAGGCGGTCGGAACGTTCGTAGAGCACCACGTCGTGGCCGCGGTCGTGGGCCGCCAGCGCGGCGCTCATGCCGCCCGGGCCTCCGCCCGCCACCAGCACCTTCTTTTTCGCCGGGGCCTTCTCCACCCGCCGGTCCCTTTCATGGCCCGCCAGGGGGTTGCACAGGCATTCCACGGACTTCATCTTGAACAGGTTGTCGAAGCACCCCTGAGCGCAGGCGATGCAATGGACGATCTCGTGTTCCCGGCCCGTTCTCGCCTTTTCTGGAAGACGGGGGTCGGCGATGAGGCTCCGGCCCATGGCCACCAGGTCGCACATGTCGTCGGCGATGAGCTCCCGGGCCACCCGGGGATCATTGATCCGGTGACCGGCGATCACGGGAACGGTGACGCGCTCCTTGATGAGCCGGGCCAGGTAGGCGAAGGCGCCCCGGGGGACGTCCGCCACGATCTGCGGCACCCGGGCTTCATGCCAGCCCACGTTGATGTTGAGCGCATCGGCGCCGTGGCCCACCAGAGCTTCGGCGAAGGCCGCCAGATCCTTTCGGCCCACCCCTCCCGGCATGAAGTCGTTTCCGTTGGTGCGCACCAGAATGGGAAAGTCCGGCCCCACGGCGTTTCGGACCGCGCAGATCACTTCCAGGCCGAAGCGCATCCGGCCGTTCAGGTCCCCGCCGTATTCATCGGTCCTTTGGTTGGTGAGCGGCGAGAGAAACTCGCTGATGAGGTAGCCGGTGCCGCACAGGATCTCCACGGCGTCGAAGCCGGCTTCCTTCACCCGGCGGGCGGCCTGGGCGAAGCGATCCACGACGGCCTGGATTTCCTCCACCGTGAGTTCCCGCGGGGTCTCGCCCGTGAGGCGCGAAGGCACCGGGGACGGAGCCACCGGCTGCTTTCCGCCCATGAAGACGCTGGGGTTGTAGCGCCCGGCGTGGTTGAGCTGCACGGCGGCGAGCGATCCGTTTTCCCGGATGGCCCTGGCCAGTCGCGAAAGGCCGTCCACGAAGGCGTCGTGGTGGGCGCCGATGTTTCCCGGGCTTCCCGACTGCTCGTCCACGGTGGCGTAGCCCACGCAGATGAGGCCCGGGCCGCCCCGGGCCCGTTCGGCGTAGAAGTCCACCAGGCGGTCGGTCACCTGGAAGTTTTTGGCCATGTTGAGGTGCATGGCCGGCATGACGATGCGGTTGGGAATCTCCAGCGTGTTGATGCGAATGGGTTGAAACAAGGGATCTTTCATCGGCTTCCCCTCCTTGGAATGAGCCTCAATGCGGCTGTGACATGCGCCGGCCACCCGCCCCTCCCGGGCCCGGCGCCCAGCACCGTAGATCATCGTCCGCCGATTGACAAGACCGGCGCCACCCCTTTTCCTTCGACGCCCGTACCGGTGCCCCTGTGGATCCGGAGGCTTGACGGCCGGAGGATTTCGGATATTATGTCATGCCTGACATATATGGTGCGGTGGCCCGCGGGCCGCACCGGGGCTCAACGCTCTTAAAGGGAGATACCCATGAACGGAACCTTTCGACTCAACGGCAGGCAGGTGGCTTTCGAACCGGGCCAGACGATTCTCGATGCCGCCATATCCCTCCAGGTCCAGATCCCCACCCTGTGCCATCTGGCGGGCACCACCCCCACCGGGACGTGCGGGGTGTGTGTGGTGGAGGTGAAAGGCCTCCAGGAGACGCAGCCGGCTTGTGCCACCCCGATCCGCGAGGGCATGGAGGTGTGGACCGACACCCCCAAGGTCCGTCTGGACCGGCAGGCGGCCATCCGAAGGCTTCTCCTTTCCGGGCATCACAACTGCTTCGTCAACGATCTTGATGTGGACCGATGGACCGATTTTCAGCTGGAGACGCTCCGTAGACCCTGGCACGGTACCCTGTGCCCGTCCTACGGCGACTGCCGGCTGCAGGACCTGGCGGTGGCTTACGGCGTCAGGACACAGGGGCATGTCCCCCGGCCGCCCGCACACATCCCCCTGGACGACCAACATCCCATGTTCGTGAGGGACTTTTCCCGGTGCATCGGCTGCGGCCGGTGTGTCAAGGCCTGCAACGAGGTGCAGGTCCAGGGAGCCCTTGCTGCGGCAGTCCCGGAAACGGGCGGCGGGAAGGGAAAGACCTGGTTTCCCGCGGCGGACTATGACAAGTGCGTCCATTGTGGAGAGTGTGTCCAGGCGTGCCCGGTCGGGGCTCTTTTCGAGAAGAAATCTTACGGGAAGGCCTGGCCGTATGAGACGGAAAGAATCCGCACCACATGTCCCTACTGCGGAGTGGGCTGCCAGCAGTGGCTCCACGTGAAGGAGGGTAGGATCGTCAGGGTGACGGGTGTGGACGGGGCCCAGCCCAACCAGGGGCGCCTGTGCGTCAAGGGACGTTTCGGCTATGAGTTCATCTACTCCGAAGAGCGCCTGAAGACCCCGCTGATCAGAAATGGGACGGGGTTCCGGGAGGCATCCTGGGACGAAGCGCTGGACCTGGTGGCGGGGCGCTTCCAGGAGATCCTCCGGGCCCACGGGCCCGACGCCGTGGCAGGGGTGAGCTGCGCCCGCAGTATCAATGAGGATTCTTACCAGATGCAGAAATTCTTCCGGGCGGTGATCGGAACCAACAACATCGATCACTGCGCCCGGACCTGACACGCTCCCACCGTCGCCGGTCTGGCGGCAGCTTTCGGTTCGGGAGCGATGACCAATTCTTTCGCCCATTTCTCGCAGGCGAAACTTTTCCTTGTGATCGGGTCCAACATGACCGAGGCCCATCCTGTGGCGGCTACCTTCGTCAAACAGGCCGTGAAAAAGGGGGCTCGGCTGATCGTCGTGGACCCGAGGAAAACGGGCATTGCGGAACACGCCACCATCCACCTTCCCCTTCGGGTGGGAACGGACGTGGCGCTGCTCAATGCCCTCATGCATGTTCTCATCCAGGAGGGCCTCTACGATCGCGAGTATGTGGAACGGCGCACGGAGGGGTTCGAAGACCTGGAGCGGAAGGTGCGGGAGTATCCGCCGGAGCGGGCGGCGGGGATCTGCGGCATCGACGCGCAAACCATCCGGGAAGTGGCCAGATTGCTGGCCTCGGTCAAACCGGCCATGCTCATCTACACCCTGGGGATCACGGAGCATACGTGCGGCGTCAACAACGTGCTCAGCTGCGCGAACCTGCAGATGCTGCTCGGCAATGTGGGCTTCCAGTGCGGAGGGGTGAATCCTTTGCGCGGTCAGAATAACGTGCAGGGGGCCTGCGACATGGGGGCCCTGCCCAACGTCTATCCCGGTTACCAGCGGGTGGATGTGCCCGAGATTCGAAAGAAGTTCGAATCCTTCTGGGGGACCTCCCTGCCCTCCCGTCCGGGGTTGACCATTCCCGAGATGCTGGACGGGCTGGTGGATGGCACGGTGAGGGGCTTCTACGTTTTCGGGGAAAACCTTGCCAACACGGAACCCCACATCCGCCATGTGGAGCGGTGCCTTCAGGCGGCGGAATTTCTCGTCTGCCAGGATATCTTCCCCACCGAAACCACCCGGTTTGCCCACGTGGTGTTTCCTGCGGCAGCCTGGAGTGAGACCGACGGGACCTTCACCAACAGTGAGCGCCGTGTCAGCAGGGTCCGTGCGGCGAGCCGACCGCCGGGTTCGGCCATGCCCAACTGGTGGATCTTCAAAGAGCTGGCCCGCCGGTTCGGGCACCGCTGGGATTCGGACAGCGCCCGCGACATCTGGGACCGGGAAATCCGCCTCCTGGCTCCCCAGCTGGCAGGAATCACCTATGCAAGGCTGGAGCACGACGGGCTCCAGTGGCCGGTACCCCGGGAGGACCATCCCGGAACCCCGTACCTTCACAAGGACGGGCTCTTTGTTCGTGGGTTGGGCCGGTTCCACGCCGTGGATTGGACCCCGCCCGCGGAATCCCCCGATGAGGAGTATCCGTTTGTGCTCAGCACCGGCCGACGCCTGTACCACTATCACACCCGCACGCAAACGGGCCGTTGCGGGGGACTGGATGAACTGCTGCCCGAGGAGACGGCCGACATCTCCCCTGCGGACGCCCAGAGCCTGGGGATCCAGGACGGGGATCGGGTGAGGGTCCGGTCCCGCCGGGGCGAGGTGGTGGTTCGCGCCAGGGTGACTTCCCAGGTGCCCCGCGGGCTGGTGTGGATGGCTTTTCATTTTCGAAACGGCAATGCCAATTGGCTGACGAACCCCGTCTTCGACCCGGTGACCAAGACGGCTGAGTATAAGGCTTGTGCGGTGCGTATCGACAAGGTGTCGGAAGACGGTGGAGGGGTGGAGGCGGCGTGAGCAGGGTGCGCAGAGCAGGTGAGGAGCGGGGGCCGGCCACGTGCCGTCGCAAGGCGGCCAGGGTGTCGGGCGGTGAGATCCGCTCCTGCGCCAGCGTGCTGGCCGTGGAGGAACCGCTGGAGGTCCATGTGGACGGCCGCCCCGTCACGGTCCTCATGCGGCTTCCGGGCGATGACATTCATCTGACGGCCGGCTTTTGCTTCAGCCGGGGGCTTGCGGGGTCCTGGGACGATTTCCGCGCCATTCATCCGTTGCCCCCACAGGGGGGCGGGAGCCGGATCATGGTCCGGCTCGCCGGGGAAAGGATCAGGGGGGCGGGGAGCGTTCCCCCCGGCGCCGGCCCGAACAGCCTCCTTTCGCAAGGATCCTTTTCGGGGTGGGGGTGCCGGGGCGCACCGAACGGAGAGCAAACCATCACTCTGGACGATTTGTGGCACAGCAAGGAGGAATTCGACGCGAGGCAGGCGCTCTTCGAGACGACCGGGTGCACCCATTCGGCTTCGATCTTCGACCGGCGGGGAATCCTTCTCGCCTTCGGCGAGGACGTGGGGCGCCGGAATGCCTTCGACAAGGCCGTGGGCCGACTGCTCCTTCGGAGGTCCCTGGAAAGGAGCCATCGGGTGATCGTCTCCTCCAGGGTGAACCGTGAATTGGTCGCCAGGGCCGTGCGGTTGCGCGTCCGGATCCTGTGCGGCCTGTCGGCGCCCACCAGTGGAGCGGTTTCCCTGGCCGAAGAGGCGGGCGTGACCCTCATCGGGTTTCTGCGCCATCGGAGCCTCACTCTCTATACGCACCCGGGGCGTATCCGGGATTTCACCGCAGCCTGCGACATATGTTTCTTGTAGCATATGGAAATTCATAAAAAAACCCTTGACCTCCCGAGTTGGGCGATATATGTCGCACGTGATATAATGGTCCGTCCAAACAAAGAGGAGGGGTGCCATGAAGATGAGCCGCCGAGACTTTCTGAAGGCCACGAGCGCGGGCATCGCCTGTTTCGGCCTGGCCCAGCTGGGTTTCGATCTGGAGCCTCTCCGGGCTTACGGAGCCCGGCTGAAGATCTCCGGCGCCAAGGAGGTCGTCAGCGTCTGTCCCTTTTGTTCCGTGAGTTGCCACGTGGTGGCTCACGTGAAGGACGGGCGGCTCGTGAACGTGGAAGGCGATCCGGATTACCCCATCAACGAGGGGGCCCTTTGTGCCAAGGGGGCCGCCATCCTTTCCCTGACCAACAACCCCCATCGGGTCACCAAGCCCCTCTATCGCGCGCCTTTCGGCGACACGTGGGAAGAAAAGGATTGGGAATGGGTCCTGGATCGCATCGCCCGGCGCGTCAAAGACCTCCGGGACCGGGATTTCCTGCCCACCAACGGACGCGGACAGCGCGTAAATCGTCTGGAATCGCTTTTTTCGCTCGGTACGTCCCATATGGACAACGAGGAGTGTGCGCTCGTGCACCAGGCGATGAGAATGCTCGGCGTGGTGCACATGGACCACCAGGCCCGCATTTGACACAGCGCTACGGTGGCGGCTCTGGGAGAGTCGTTCGGGCGCGGCGCGATGACCAATCACTGGATTGACATCAAGAATGCGGACGCCATCCTCATCATGGGGAGCAATGCCGCGGAACACCATCCCATCTCGTTCAAATGGGTGCTTGAGGCCAAGTCCCGCGGGGCGGTGGTCATGCACGTGGACCCTAAATTCTCCCGGACCTCCGCACGCTCCACCTTCCACGTGCCTCTCCGTTCCGGGACCGACATCGCCTTTCTCGGCGGCATGATCCATCACATCCTGGAAAACGGGAACTATTTCAAAGACTATGTGGTTCACTACACCAACGCCTCCTTTATCGTCTCGGATTCCTATGGATTTCGCAACGGTCTTTTCTCCGGCTATGACCCCCGCACCAGCAGCTACGACCGGAGCAGCTGGTCCTTTGCCGTGGACGCGCAAGGGCGGGTGCGTAGAGATCCGAGTCTCCGGCATCCCCGTTGTGTCTTCCAGCTGCTCAGGGAGCATTACACCCGTTACTCCCTGGAGAAGGTTGCCGATATTACGGGGGTTTCCAGAGAGAACCTTCTGAGAGTCTACGAGGCCTACGCGGCGACGGGGGTTCCCGACAGGGCCGGAACGATCCTGTACGCCCTGGGTTGGACCCAGCATACGGTGGGCGTGCAAAATATCCGTGCCGCGGCGATCATCCAACTGCTCCTGGGCAATATCGGCATGGCCGGAGGCGGGATCAACGCCTTGCGGGGCGAACCCAACGTCCAGGGATCCACGGACCACACCCTCCTCTACCACTTGGTTCCCGGCTACATGTCCATGCCCTTGGCCGATTGGCAGACATTGGAAGACTACAACCGGGCCAACACCCCCGCCTCTTCGGACCCTCAGAGTGCCAACTGGTGGCGGAACAAGCCCAAGTACCTTGTGAGCCTCTTGAAAGGGTGGTTCGGAGAGCACGCCACCCGGGAAAGCGACTTCGGTTACTCCATGCTGCCCAAGCTGGAACGCGGTGAAGATTACTCATACCTGTACCTTTTCGATCGGATGTACCAGGGGCTCATTCGGGGTGGATTCATCTTCGGTCTCAACCCGGCCAACAGTGTCCCCAATTCCAACAAGGTGAGGAAGGCTCTGGACAATCTGGACTGGCTCGTGACCATGGACGTTCACCACACGGAGACCACCGACAATTGGCACCGGCCCGGGGTGGACCCCGCCGCGGTAAAGACCGAGGTCTTTCTGCTCCCGTCGGCCCACCGTCTGGAAAAGGAAGGTTCGGTCACCAACAGCGGACGTTGGCTCCTGTGGCATTACGCCGCCGTGAAGCCCCCGGGGCGGGCACGCAGCTTCGGTGAGATGATCGTGGATCTCGGGAACAGAGTTCGCAAACTCTACCGGAGCGAGCCCGGTGCCTATCCCGATCCGATCCTGAAGGCTTCCTGGCCCGAGGGCTACGATGCCGATGAGGTGGCCAGGCGTATCAACGGGGTCTTTACTTCCGACAAGGTGGTCAACGGCAGGCGTTACCGCAAGGGCAACCTGGTGCCCGGCTTCGGCGCACTGAGCGAT
This sequence comes from Desulfacinum infernum DSM 9756, assembly GCF_900129305.1. GTDB lineage: Bacteria > Desulfobacterota > Syntrophobacteria > Syntrophobacterales > DSM-9756 > Desulfacinum > Desulfacinum infernum. The sequence goes on from NZ_FQVB01000009.1 coordinate 112,603, forward strand.
GACGGGTCCACGAGCTGCCTCAACTGGCTCTATTGCGGGAGCTATACCCAGGAGGAGGGAAACAAGGCCAAGAGGCGCGACCCCAGGCAGACTCCCATGCAGGCGGCCATCGGCCTCTATCCCAATTGGGCCTGGTGCTGGCCCCTCAACCGCCGCATCCTCTACAACCGGGCTTCCGTGGATCCGCAAGGGCGCCCCTTCCACCCTTCCAAGGCGGTGATTGCATGGGAAGAGGGCTCATGGGTCGGAGATGTCCCAGATGGCGGATGGCCTCCGCTCAGCTCCGGCAAGGGCAAACATCCGTTCATCATGACGGTCCACGGTTTCGGTCAATTGTTTGGGCCCGGACGGGTCGACGGGCCTTTTCCGGAGCATTACGAGCCTGTGGAGACCCCGGTGAACCGACACCCCTTCTCCGGCCGCCTCCACAACCCCTGCTACAAGGCGGTGACGGGGGATCTGGATCGGCTGGCGGCGCCGGCGGATTCCCGCTATCCGATTGTCCTGACGACCTACAACATGACCGAGCACTGGTGCGGCGGTGGCGAAACCCGCAACGTACCGAATCTTCTGGAAGCCGAACCCCAGCTCTATGTGGAGATGAGTCCCGAGCTGGCCGAGGAGAAGGGCATCCGGAACGGCGACCCGGTCATTGTGGAAAGCGCTCGTGGCCGTGTGGAAGCCATCGCCATGGTCACGGTGCGCATGCGACCGCTTCGGATTCAGGGCCGAATCGTCCACGAGATCGGCATGCCCTTTTGTTTCGGGTGGACCACCCCCGGTTGCGGCGACGCCACCAACCGGTTGACCCCTTCGGTGGGAGACCCCAACACCTCGATTCCCGAATTCAAGGCGTGCCTGGTGGACGTGCGTAAGGCGGACAGGCTCGAGGAGCTTGCCCGGTAGAGCTGCAGACGGTGGAGATGTTGCACCCTGCCGGAGGGCTTCCAAGGAGGACGTCATGGCGAAAGCGTTTCTGATCGATACCTCCCGGTGCACCGCCTGCCGGGGTTGTCAAGTGGCCTGCAAGGAATGGCATGGGCTGCCAGCCAACAGGACGCGGCAGCGGGGCAGCCACCAGAATCCTCCCGACCTCAACGCCTACAACTACAAAGTGGTTCGCTTCCATGAGGATCTGAAGGGAGGCAACATCCGCTGGTTCTTTTTCCCCGACCAATGCCGCCATTGCGTGGATCCGCCCTGCAAGGCGGAGGCGGAAGGATATGTGGAAGGGGCCGTGGTCCGGGATGAAGCCACCGGCGCCGTGGTTTTCACTTTGCTCACGGCAAAGCTGTCTCCCCAAGCCTGCGAGGCGGTTCGCAGTGCCTGTCCCTATGATATCCCCCGCCGTGACGAGAAAACCGGGCGCCTGACCAAATGCGATATGTGCATCGATCGGGTGGCGGCCGGCATGGCCCCGGCCTGCGTGAAGGCCTGCCCCACGGGGGCCATGAACTTCGGAGAACGCTCAGAGATGCTGAAGCTGGGTGAACGACGTCTCGCACAAGCGAAGAAGGTCTACCCGGAGGCCGCCCTGGTGGATGCGGACACGGTCCATACCGTCTTCCTGGTGCCGGATCCCCGTGTGGATTTCGGCCCGCCCCCGGGGATCGATCTCCATGCATTCCTGGGCGAGCCTCGATCGGCTTCGATCTCAGAGCCGTCTCTTCGGTAGCCCGGACGCGATGGAAGCGCTCCACGGGGCAATGATGGGCGGTGGGAAACGGACGACTTGTAGGTTGCGAATCCGGGGGATCCCCATGGACCCTGTGTTGGACAAGGCCGTGAGCCGGCGGCCGGTCTTGGAGCCGATCCTTCGAGCGTTCTGGAGCGTGCACGAAGCCTCTCTGGCGTTGGCGCGCGCCCTGGAGGATCGATGGCGCCCGGAATTCATCGAGGTGGATGCCCGCCGACTGCGGGAAGGGGTGCCCGTGCTGGTCGGGCATTCCCTGCAAGCGGCCGAAGGGGCGCTCGAGGGGGCCTTTCGGGGGTTCATCCCGGTTCTGGGGGATACGTTCCCGCACCTGAGAAACGACTTGGACCGTATGGCGTCGCTTCACGATGGCCGCGGGGTGGATCTCGCTTCCGTCTGTCGTGCCTACCTGGAAGGGGATCTTTCAGGAATCGGGCGTGCGTTTCGTGCTGCGGGAGTGGAGCCCGGCTCGGTCCTTCTGGTGTTGCACGAGACCCTTTCAGCGGCTCTGAAATCCCTTGACCGATTGGTGGGGCAAAGGCTTCCGGACGCGGATTGGTGGCGCGGCTACTGTCCTTTGTGCGGCGCCCTCCCCGTGGCCGCTTACCTGGCGGAAGGCGCCGATCCGAGTTCCCGGTTCCTCTCGGGGGGCGGCGGCCAGAGGTATCTGCATTGTGCCGTGTGCGGCCATGACTGGCGTTTCCCGCGAAGGATGTGCCCGGCGTGCGGCACGGAGGACAAGGACGTGTATGTCTATTTTCAGGTGGAAGGTGAGCCGGCGGAGCGGGTGGATGTGTGCGGCAACTGCGGGGGGTATCTGCCGTGCATTGATTACCGGGAGGCATGGGAAGGGCTGCCGGTGGATTTGGCGGTGGTCGCCATGCTGCATCTGGACATGTGGGCCTGCCTGAAGGGCTATCACCCTTTGATGTGGACGCCCTGGAACGGGGTGGGCCCTTGCGACGGGCCCGCTTCGAGCCGCGTCCATTGAGCCTTTGCGGGGCATGATCCGGCGGCCTCCGGCCCGATGCGAGGGCAAGGGGGGCGTGTGCGTTGGCGGTCGGGTGCGGAAGGGCCTCGAGGCGTGTGCAGGCCCACGGCCGCAATCGGCGGGTTCTCACGTCTTCTTTGGGTTGACGGAAGTTTTTTTTGTTTTTATATATGCTACCTTTGACATATACAGGAGAAGGAATCCGATGAAAATAGGGCCCTATGATTTTGATCAGTTCCTGGACCTGGTGCGCCGTTTCCACGGCTACGCCGCTCCGGGGGTGGTGATGGGCGGCTGCATGGTGGAGATGGCCCTCCAATCCATGCCCCCAGATGTTCTTTACGACGCCGTGGCCGAGACCCGCAAGTGCCTGCCGGATGCCGTCCAGTTGCTGACGCCCTGCACCCTGGGCAACGGCTGGCTCCGGGTGGTGGACTTGGGCCGATTCGCCGTGAGCCTCTACGACAAGGACCGGGGCCACGGGGTGCGGGTATCCGTCGACGTGGAGGCCCTGAACGGATGGAGTGAGGTCAAGGCCTGGCTCCTGAAGCTCAAACCCAAGGCCGAACAGGACACCCGCTTGCTGTTGGAGCAGATCCGGGAGGCCGGTTCCGCCCTCTACCGGAGGACGGCTGTGCGCCTGCGCGGCCGTTTCCTCCAGCGCAAGGGGGGCGGCGAGATCCGGGTGTGCCCCCTGTGCGGCGAGGCCTATCCCCAAGAACACGGCCGGATCTGTCGAGGCTGCCAGGGCGATTCCCCCTATGAATCGGATCCCAACGCTACGGAAAATCCCATGCCCCCTCCGTTTCTTCGGGCGATCCCCGTGGAGCAGGCGGTCGGACGGGCGGCCCTCCACGACATGACCCGGATCGTCCCGGGCGTGCTCAAGGCGCTCGCGATCACCCACGGTCAAAGGATCGGTGCCGGAGACGTGTGCCGGCTCCAGCAGATGGGCCGCCGCACCATCTACGTGGCGGACCGGGGTGTGCCTTCCGATGGGTTCCTGCACGAGGACGAAGCCGCCCGTGCCTTTGCCCAGGCGATGGCGGGCCGGGGGGTGGGTTTGCGGCTGCCGCCCCGGGAAGGCAGGGTCAACTTGGTGGCCGAGCAAGAGGGGCTGCTGGTGGTGGAAGAGGAGCGCTTGGAGCAGTTCAACATGGTGGCGGGGGTCATGTGTGCGAGTCGCAAAAGCTATTCCTTGGTCGGCCGTCAGAAGGTCGTGGCCGGCACCCGCGCCATCCCCTTGTTTCTCCCCCGGCAACAGTTTGATCGGGCCATGGCGGTGCTGGACAGGGGCCCGCTCTTCCGGGTGCTGCCCCTGCGCCGTGCCCGGGTCGGGATCCTGGTCACCGGAACCGAGGTGTTCCAGGGGTTGATCCGGGATCGGTTCATCCCCGTTGTGACCGCCAAGGTGGAAGGTTTGGGGTGCCGGGTGGTGGGCCGGCGCATCGTTCCGGACGACCGGACGGCGATCTGCTCGGGGGTTGGGGATCTCATGGCGGCGGGATCGGATCTGATCGTGACCACCGCCGGGCTGTCGGTGGATCCGGACGACGTGACCCGCCAGGGCCTGATCGATGCCGGCGCCCGGGATATCCTCTACGGCGCTCCCATCCTGCCGGGGGCCATGACACTGCTGGCCCGTATCGGCCCGGTGTCGGTGATCGGAGTTCCCGCCTGCGCCCTGTACTTCAAGACGACCAGCTTCGATCTGATGCTGCCGCGCCTTCTCGCGGGGGTGCCGGTCACCCGACGGGACCTGGCCCGGCTTGGCCATGGCGCTCTGTGTCTAGAGTGCAAGAGGTGCACCTATCCCAAGTGTTCCTTCGGGCGTTGAGTCGTTTCAGTGCCAGCTCCGCGAGGCGCCCGCACGAACCGGCACCGTCCGGCTCGTTCCCCACCGATGGGGGGAGCTGGGCGGTGCCGCGTGAGAAGGTTGCGTGAACGGGGGCGGAGATCTCCATCCCCGGTTTCGAATAAGCGGATGCTGAGGGTTAGAATGGATATTGCTTGACCCCCTTTTGAATGGTGAGCCACTTCAGGTCCGTATAGGCTTCAATCGAGAAACGACCACCTTCCCGGCCGTGGCCGCTTCCTTTGAGCCCGCCGAACGGGCAGCACGCTTCCGCGTGGATGGTGCTGTCGTTGACGTGCACCATTCCGGCTTCCAATCCTTCGGCCAAATGGAGCGCCTTGTGAATGTCTCTTGTCAGCACAGCCGCGGATAGCCCATATTCGTTGTCATTCGCCACGCGCAGGGCCTCTATTTCATCTTGGACGGGGATTATTGAAGCCACGGGGCCGAATGCTTCCTCATGATAGATTCTCATCCCGGGATTGACCCCCAGTAGGACGGTGGGATCATAGACGCGTCCTTCGAAACGGCCTCCATGAAGCAGCTCCGCTCCCTTGTCCACGGCATCCCTCACCAATTGGTCGACTTTCCGTACCTGTTCATCGTTGATCAAAGGTCCCACCACAGTCTGGGGAAGGGCAGGGTCGCCTTTGGCAAGGCGGGCGGCCTTTTTCGCCAGCTTTTCGGCGAAGGCCTGAGCCGCTTTGGCCTCGATAATGATTCTGCCCACAGACATGCAAATCTGACCCTGGTGCAGAAACGTCCCAAAGGCGGCTGTGCTTACCGCCAAGTCCAAGTCGGCATCGGATAGAATGATCAATGGATTCTTGCCACCCAGCTCCAAGACCGTTTCTTTCATCCTTTCGGCCGCCTTTTTCGCCACATGCCGGCCGGTCTCTGTGGATCCTGTCAGGGTCACAAGAGAGCAGCGCTCGTCGGCTATCAAGGCGTCTCCCAGTTGTCTTCCGGGCCCGGTCACCACATTGAGCGCACCCGGCGTCAGACCGGCCTTCTGGAACAATTCTCCGATTTTCAGTCCTATTACGGGCGTTTCGCTCGACGGCTTGAGCACGACGGTGTTGCCTGTTCCCAAGGCGTAGGCCACTTTGTACATGGAAAGAATCAATGGAAAGTTCCATGGACTGATGGCGACCACCGTCCCTTTGGGACTGCGGACGGTGATGGAAAGTTTTTCCGGATCGGTTTGGTACGTACTGCCCAGAATCGCCTTGCAGTCTGCAGCAGCCGTATGAAGGAGATCCATGGTTTGGGAAATCTCGAACAGGACCTTGTTAGAAGTTCCGCCTCCTTCCGAGGTGAGCACCTCGGCGAATTCCCGCCTCTCCGCCTCGAGAATGGCTGCTGCTCTGGAGAGTACCGCCGCCCTTTGTGCGGGAGGGGTCGAAGCCCAAGCTTTTCTCGCTTCATACGCGGCAGCCATGGCCGAGTCCGCATCTCTTTCATCCCCTTTTGCCACATGTGCGTAAACCTCGCCCGTGTAGGGATTGATGTCGTCAAAATACTCCCCGGACCGGGCGTCAACCCATTTGCCGCCAATGAACATCGGATAACGTTTCATCTTTTCCTCCTTGTACCGTTTCTGCAGATGGAGAAAAAATTGGGAATCTGGACCAATTTTAAATGCCAGTTCCTTGTCGAGCGTGTCTATTATCCGAAAGTGGAATTTTTAGGATGGGGCAGGTCTGGCCGAGCCAATGGGGAGATCTCTATTTTGTCAACATGGAGTGTATCAGGGCCGTGCGGCTTTTGACTCCAACCTTGGAATATATATTTTGCAGATGTTTCTTGACTGTTACCTCGGAGATGAACAGTTTCTCGGCAATCTCCGCATTCTTCATTCCCTTATATACATGGATCGCCACCTCCAATTCTCGCCTGCTTAGTTGAAATGCCTCGATCAACTGGTTGAAATCCAAGGGTTGTGGGGCCATTTCTTCAATGCTGACAACAAAGAAGGGCAGCTCTCCCTGGAGGGTGGCAAGGGTGACCATCTGGGATTTGACAAGATAACGGTGATGTTCGGTGTCCAGAATGATTCGTCTGCGTGGGGGAGCGGTTTTGTGATGGGGTCCCGTTGCCGGGCTTGCCGCCATTTCTCGACAATCCTGCAATAGTCTCGAATAGGCCTCGTGCTCGTCATTGTTACAAGCGGGCCCGCACAGGCGGCGCAGCGTTTTCGTGGCTTTGGCGTTCCTGTGGATCACGCGCAGGGAAGGATCAACCAGCAGGATGCCGATGTCCGACCAACTCTCGACAAATTGCAGGATCGTGTCCTTTAGTCTGATGAGTCGTCGAAGTTCGCTATGGGCAAGCGCATGGGAGAGATAGGGAGACAGCCTCCGGGCCGTCGTCACCTCTCCATCGGCGAAACTTCGAGATTTCTTGGGGCGGGTCAGCACAATCCTTCCCATCAGGCGGCGGCCGTGGGTCAAGTTCACGACAAGCTTATAGTGGATTCCCTGGGGCTCCAGGAATTCTTTATAATATCGGCTGGATTCGATAAGTTTGTAGTCAACGGCCTGCACGGGGCGTCTGACCGTGAGCTCATCGACGCCCCGGCGGCCTAGCTGTAAAGGATCGAGTTTCCAGTAACAGCGTTGATAGTCTTGATTATATTTCTCCTCAAGGTTCCTCAGGATCACTGGAGAAAGCCGTCTTTCGGTCTCCCACGTCGACATTTCATCGGGAAGAAAGAATACGGCCCCCTCCGCCGGGATGCTGCGCCACAGAGAATCCAGTACTTCCTGACTGACCAGGCGCGGATCTTCAGATTCCTCCGCGATTCGAAGCACATCGGCCACCACGGACAAGAGAGGAGAGCCCATGGATCCCATTTGCCCATCTCCTTGGTCCCATTGAAACCGGCTGATCCAATGGGTCTGCGGCGAGACTGGCCGCCTTCTCTGCAGCGGCGGTAAGCGCGGGCAATCGCCCTGCCCATCGGGAAGGCTGGGCGGGGCCGCTAGGCGTCGGGGATCTTTCGCACACGGACGAAATGCTCCTGCATGGCCAGGGCCCCGCCCGCCGGATCCCAGAGACGCAACCCCCCGGGCATCAAGAGGTTGTCGGCCGCACCCTTGCCGAAGGCGCGGGATTCCACGGGAAGCGTATGGCCGAATCCGTGGACCAGGAAGACGGCTTCCGGGTGGATGAAGTCGGTGATGTTCACCTTGATGCGGGCCGTGCGGCCATTGTTCGATATCTCCACCTCTTCGCCGTCGGCGATCCCCATGGCGGCGGCCGCCTCCCTGTTCAGCCACAGGCGGTTTTCCGGCATCTGCTCGTGCAGCAAGGGGTTGTTCACCGTGTGGCCCTGGGTGTGCACCGGGCATCGCCCGAAGGTGATGCGGAACATCCCCTCGGGCGGCCTGGCGGGCGGGGTGTAGGGCTTGAGCGAGGGAAGGCCCTGCGCTTCCAGCCGCTCGCACAGGATTTCGATCTTCCCGCTGGGCGTCTTGAACCGAAGCTCCTCCATGCTTCGGTACACCGGTTTGTCCGCCAGGGCCACCATGCCGGTGGCACGGAAGTCCTCCATGCTCACCCCTGTGCCCTCCAGTTGAAATTTCCAGATGTCTTCGACGGATTGGAAGGCGAGCGGCTTCAGATCGAGTTTTTCAGCCAAAGAACAAAGGATCTCCCAATCGGCCTTGGTGTCGTACCGGGGTTCCTGGACCCGCTGGCGAAGGAAGAAATAGGGTTTGAGCCCATTCTTGCACGCCAGGATGGATTCCCGTTCCAGGTAGGGAGACAGGGGCAGCACCACGTCAGAAAACCAAGCGGTGTCGCTCCAGCTGAAGGTGACCGAGACCAGAAAGTCCAGCTTCCGCCAGATTCTCTTGAGCGCGTCCTGGTCCGGGAAGCCCATCAGGGGGTCGTGGCGATAGGCGATATAAGCTTTCACGGGATAGGGATCTTCCGTTTCGATGGCCTGGAAAGCCAGATGCAACAAGCCGGGGCCGGAGTCGAAGTGTCCGTAGCGCCATCCCACCCCGTCGGCCCTCTTTTCTTGCGGTTTGGGAAACAGGTCGGCGAGCTTTCTGAGACCCTTTCGGCCTACGTCCGCGGGGGTGTTGGCCAAAGGGAGTCCGCCCTTGGCGCCGATGGAACCCAGGAGCGCGTTGATGATGTAAGCCGAGCGGCAGACGTAGAAGGAATCGGAGTAACGCGCCGTCATCCAACCCGGGTGCCACAGGACGGCCGGCCGGGCATCGGCGAGCTCCCGGGCCAGGGCGATGATCCGGTGGGCGGCGATCCCCGTCTCGCCTTCAGCCCATTCGGGTGTATAGGGGCGGACGAACTCCTGCAGGCGGTCCAGGTCCTTGATCCAGCGCCTGGCGAACTTCTTGTCGTAGAGGCCGCGGGTCAGAAGCACATGGATCACCGCCAGATTGAAAGCATAGTCGGAACCCGGTCGGACCAGGAAGAAGTGATCCGCCTTGGCGGCCGTTCGGGTGGCCCGGATGTCGATTACCGTGAGCTTGGCGCCGTGGTCCAGGGCGGTCATCAGGTCGTTGACTTCTTTGACGTTGACGGCTTCCAGGATGTTTCTCGTCTGGAGCACCACATGCCGAGCGTTTCTGAGGTCATAGACGAGACCCTTGCGTCCGAAGCCGAACAGGGACTGGGCGGCGTGCTGGACGTTGCGGGCGCACGAAGCGTCATGGTTGGAGTAGTTGGGGGACCCCAGGCCGCGGACGAAGGCCTGGTGAAGGTCCCGGAAGGGGCCGCCCCGGTCGGAAAAGAGAACGGTTCGGGGGCCGAATTGTTCCATGACCTGCTGAAGCCGATGCGCCGTATAGTCCAGGGCCTCCTCCCAAGAAACACGGCGCCACCTGCCCTGGCCCCTTTCCCCGGTCCGGATCATGGGCGCCTGGGGGCGTTCATCGTCGTTGACCAGCGCAAGTCCGGCCGCCCCCCGGGCGCACAGGGCCCCCTCGATGCCGGAGGCGTGTGGATTGCCTTGAATATCCGTGCACATCCCGTCTTCGACGCATGCCTGGATGGGGCAGCGCACGGAACACATGCCGCAGATGCTGTAGATCTTCCCGCCTGCCATCATGGTCTCCCGTTGATCGTCCTGTTCGGTCCGTCTCAAGGCTGTTCACCGGGGGATCCTTCCTGCGCGTGGGATCGCCCGCTTTCCATATGTCATACACGACATAATAGATAGCGGATTTCCGCCCCCTTTGTCCAGGGGCATTCCCTTTCTCGGGGTCCCGAACCCCCGCAGGACGCGCGGTGAACCCTCTTGGTCTTCAGATGACGTGGATCGCTTCGGGGGGAACGGCCACGGTCACCCGCCTTCCTGCACAAAGCCCCATCCGGTGGGCTTCCCTTGCCGGCAGGTGGGCTGTGAGGCGCACGGAGTCGACGGACACGGTGAGTCGGCAGGTGAAGCCGTGGTCCAAGCATTCCGCGATGGTGCCCGAAAACAGATTGGGGTGGGGTGCCCGGGCGGATTCCGGCCATATCTCCACATGTTCGGGCCGGAACGCCACCTTTCCCGACTCCCGGCCCTGGGGCCGCGGGAGTCGCATCCGCAGATTCCGCACCAGGGCGTGGGGGCCTTGAAAGCGAGCCCGGAACAGGTTTTTCATGCCCACGAAGCGGGCCACGAAGGGGGAGGCGGGTCGTAGGAAGATGTCCCGGACCTCACCCACCTGTTCCAGGCGCCCCCGGTTCATGACCGCCCCCCGATTGCCCAGGGCCAGGGCTTCGGTGAAGTCGTGGGTGACCATGAAGAACGTGGCGCCCGTGGAGTTGCGGATTCTCCTGAGCAACCCCCCCATCTCCTCGCGAAAGGCCGGATCCAGGGCGGAAAGGGGTTCATCCAAAAGAAGCAACGAAGGCTGAACGGCCAGGGCCCGGACCAGGGCCACGCGCTGCCTTTCGCCGCCGCTCAGGTGAAGGGGGCGTCTTTCCAGCAGATGCCCGATGCGAAGCTCTTCCACCAGACGGTCCAGAAGGGCCTCGGTCCCCGGACCCGTCCGATTCTTGAACCTGAGGCCATACCGGATGTTTTCACGGACCGTAAGGTGCGGGAAAAGGGATTGGTCCTGGTAGACGATACCGACCTCCCGTCGTTCAGGGGGCAGCCGGGTCACGTCGCGGGCGCCGATGAAGATACGACCGTCGGCGACGGGCACCAATCCCGCGATGGCCTCCAGGAGCAGCGTCTTGCCGGCGCCGGTGGGGCCCATGAGGACGAAGAAATCCCCCTCGCCCACCGTGAGACAGAGTGGGCCCATTGGGAAGGACGAAACCGAAAGGCTCAGATTGTCGAGGCGGATCATTCTTCCTTCCGTTGCCGGAGGGTGAGCGCGCGCAGCGCCGCGAACAGTACAAGACACACGCCCACCAGCCAGACCGCCACGGGCTGGGAATAGCGCAGGCCGTAGCCCTCGAAACGCTCGTAGATCAACACGGGGGCGGTCATGGGGTGGTAGGCCACGATCACCACGGCGCCGAATTCGCTGATGGCCCGGGCGCTGCTCATGATCAGGCCCGCCACCACGCTGCGCCAGCTCAAGGGCAGGGTGATGCGCAGGAAGGTTTCGGCCATGGAGGCCCCCAGGCTCCGCGACACATTTTCCAGCCTCGGAGAAACCGCCTCGAAGCCGTCCCGCACCGTATTGATGTAAAAGGGCAGCCCCACAAAGGTGAGCACCACGATGATCCCCGTCACGCTGCCCAGGATCCTCACGCCAGCCTGGAGGAGGATTCGGCCCAGGGCATGGTCCCGACCCGCCACGCCCAGCACGGCGATTCCCACCACGGGATGGGGGATGACCACGGGCAGGTCGACGATGGCTTCCAGCCATCGCTTTCCCCTGAAATCGAACCGGGCCAGCAGATAGGCCAACGGTGTTCCCAGGATGAAGGCGATGGCGGCGGAGGCGCCCGAGGCGAGGAGGCTCAGGCGGATGGCACGGACCACCTCGCCGTCTTTCAAGGTCCGGGCAAGGGCTGCGGGCGGCGAGGATGTCATCAGTTCCCACAAGGGAAGCAGGATGAAGGCCAAGACGAGGCCCCCGCAGCACAGGGTCAGGTGGTGAAAGGGGCCCTTGTAGCGCATGGCGGATCCCTACTCTCTGACCTCCACCAGGGGTTTGAGGACTTGGGGCAGCCGGTCCCACATCTCCTCGGACGGGACCCGGCAAAGGACGAAGGGGGGCTGGCCCATGGTTTTCAGGATCTTCAATCCCCCTTCGGGATCCAGCATGTACGACAGAAAGGCCACGGCCGCTTCCCGGTTGGGGGAGGATTTGACCAGAGTGACTCCGTACGTACAGGACTTGCCCCGCATCTCCATGAAAGTACCGGGCTCCTTGCCGGCGACCTTGACCACGGCCTGGGCATAAAAGGAATCGTGGGCGTAGTTTCCCAGGTTGATGCGATCGGGCAGGGTGACGTACTTCAGGCGGTGTTGGACGGCCACGGAGAGATACTCCCAGGCGTAGTCCATGTTGCCGGTCTGGAGCAGGCTGATGAGTTCGACGGACTTGGGTCGGATGTTTTCCCGGGGACGGTTGGCGAGTAGCTTGTCGTAGAGACCGGGGACGCCGTAATGCTTCTCAGCCAGTTGCAGGACCATGAGGGCGCGATAGCCGCAGGGGTCCAGATCGGGGTCCGAATGGCCCCAGACGACGCCCTCGCGCTGGAGAATCCGATACCAGTTCTGGGCGTTCACTTCCCCGGCGAAGCGGCTTTTGTCCGTGTAGCAGAGCACGAGCTGGTTGGAAGCGAATCGGATGTTCCAATCGGCATATCGGGGGAAGAGGATCTTGTCGATCACCTGGTAGTCGGCCGAGGCCATGATGTCACAGGGCTTGTGCAACTCCGAGATCTTCCGGGCCGCCTTTGAGCTTCCACTGGCTTCCCGAAGGATGTCCACCTTGGGGTGCTTCGCTTCAAAGGCCTTTTCCATGGCTTCGAAGGGAACGGAAAGGCTGCCGGCGTGAAAGATGATCACCTTTCCTTCCAGTTCGGCCGCCGCGTGGGAAGGCATTGCGGCGAGCAGGATCGCCAGGAGCAATCCCCTCCATTGAATCGGGTTTTCGAGCCTTCTCATGGCCTACGCCTCCTTGTTCGAGTATTGGCCGCCTTGGAACCGTTGACACATCCCTTGCCTGAAAGGCCTCAGGCCGCCTCCTTCCGACATTTACACACAGATGTCAATGGACATGCACAATTAGGATATATGTCGCATAGAGCACATACCATCGGGCCCTGCCCCTGTCAACGGAAATCCACGCACTCTTGAAGCCTCCGGCCGCTTGGAAAGGCGCCAGGGCAAGGGCCTTTCCATTGACGGTGCGCAACCGCGATGCTAGCAGTTATGTGGATGGGGACAAAGCTGTCGCCGCTCCGGTGATCCTCCCTGGTGGGGGGCGCGGCCGGGCGGGTCGGCATAGGGCGAAACGCGGGGCTTACCGGGAGGTGTCTGTGCAGGATGGAGGGAGCAGGGAGTGGAGACCGCGCATGCGGCTCCACCTGTGGCTGGAGACCGAAGACGGGCAGATTTTCGGGCTCGGCCGGGCGCAACTCCTGGCGAAGATCGCCGCCTACGGTTCCCTGAAAAAGGCGGCGGAAGATTTGGGCATGTCCTATCGGGCCGCTTGGGGCAAGATCAAGAAGACGGAGAACGTCATCGGTTCCAAGTTGATTGTTCGCAGCGGGCCTCGAAGGGACGGCTACGAGTTGACGGATCTGGGCAAGGCGCTGCTGGAGGCATTTGACGTCTGGTACGGCGAAGTGGAGCGGATGGCGCTGGAGAGGGCTCGGACTCTTTTCCCTTGGCCCATCGAGGGCTTCGGGAGGGATCCCGAGAGATCTTCGGAGCCGGGAACCACCGAGGTCGATTCCGGATAGGGCGCCTCAGGAGAACCACGCCACGTCATGGGCCGGGAAGATGAGTTCCACGCGCTGACCGGGATAGAACGGGGCGGGGCGCAATCCCCGGGAGGGGGGGAGTGTGGCCGTGAAGAGACTTCGGCCCACGGCCACGGTGGCCAGGATGTGCCCGCCGGCCCGTTCCAGGGTGAGTCGGAGCAGGGTTCCTGCAATGCGACAGGCCCCGTCGTACGGAGCGGAGGCGGGCGAGGAGTCCGAAGAGTCTTCCAAGACATGTTCCAATGCGAGGCGGTCGGGGGGAATGAGGGCCATGGCATTGGGCCCGGGGGCTCCGGGCAGGACGAGCTCCTGGCCGTCTTCCAGGCGCTTTGCCCAAAGGTCCTGACCGCACTGCCGCCAGGGGCCCAGGATGATGTTTTCCGCTCCGGTGCCCGCCAGGCGGCCCTTGAGAAGGTGAAGCATGCCGTCGCAGACCTCGAAGAGCCAGTGGCGGTCGTGGCTGGCCACCACGATGGTGGTGCCCCATTCCCGCTGGGCCCGCAGAGCCGCCTCCCGGATCCTTTGCGCGCTTTCCATGTCCACGCTGGCCGTGGGCTCGTCCAGCAAAAGCACCTTGGGCCGAAGGACCAGGCGGGCCGCGAGAGCCACGCGCTGGGCTTCGCCTCCCGAAAGCTCAAACCAGCGGCGCCGAAGAAAGGCCCGGGGGGGAAGTCCCACCCATTCCAGGGCCTCGGCGGCCCGCTTTTCCAGGCTCTCGGTATCTCCCCGGACCTTGAGGCCATAAGCCACGTTGGCCAGAACCGTCCGTTTGAGGAGATAGGGCTCCTGGCCCAGAAGGGTTACCTGGAACCGGGCGTCTTCGTTTCCCGCGTTGCCTTCCTCGGGATAGTAGACGATCCGCCCGCGGCTGGGAGGTTCCACGAAGGCCAGCAGCCGGAGCAGGGTGCTTTTGCCGCTTCCGTTGGGGCCGATGAGGCCCACGATCTTGTGGCGCTCGATGGTCAAACGATCCAGGCGCAGGACCGTCTGGGTGCCGTAGCGATGCCGCAGCCCTTCCACAAGGTAGATCATCGCGGCGGACTCACGCTCTTTTTCTCAGGATAGCCAGGGATACGTTGACCACGAAGGCGATGGCCATGAGCACGAGGCCCAGGGCCACGCCCATGGCGAACTCCCCCTTGCCCGTCTCCAGGGCGATGGCGGTGGTCATGGTGCGGGTGTGCCACTTGATGTTTCCGCCCACCATCATGGAGATGCCCACCTCCGTGAGGACCCGGCCGTAGGCGGTCAGGGCCGCCGCGATGACCCCGTGGCGCGCTTCCCAGATGCTGGTCAAGAGCACCTGGCGGCCGCGGGCTCCCAGGCTGAGGAGGCTGATGCGGAGCTGGCGGTCCAGGCTTTCGATGGCGGTGGCCGTGAGGGCGATCACCACGGGGAGGGCCAAGATGGTCTGACCCACGGCGATGGCCGCCGGGGTGAACAAGAGGCCCAGCTCCCCCAGCGGGCCGCGGCGGGAAACGAAGGCATAGACCAACAGGCCGATGAGCACGGTGGGAAAGGCCAGACACGTGTCCACCACCGTTCGTACGGCCCGTTTCCCCCGGAAATCGCGATAGCCGAGAAGAAACCCCGAGGGGATGCCCAGGATGAGGCTGGCCGCCATGGACCAGCTCGTCACCGTGAGCGTGGTCTCGATGGCGGAAAACGTTTCCGGATGGCCTCCGACCAAGAGGTGCAGGGCCTTGATAAAACCTTCGGTCAAATAGTCCATGGGCCGTGTTCAGAATCTTACCCGGTTTCTGTGTCAAGGCGCTTGGCGGGCGGGGATAAACCCCGCCCCTACCCGACAGGCCAAGGTCTTTCCTGTAATGGCGGGCCTTGTGTCCGGCCGCCGGGGCTTATAACATGGATTGCCCCGGCGGGGAAACAACTTCCAGGAGTTTTGCTGATTCCAGGGGATTTCCCCGTCTCACCTTTCCGCGTTGGGAGTAAAGAGGCTCTTTCCCAGCATCTTGTAGTCCGCGATGGCCTTCTGAGTCGCGGGGGAGGTCAACCAGTCGATGAAGGCTTTGGCCAGATCCGCCTTCACCTGGGGGCATCGCTGGGGGTTCACGATCAGGGCGCTGTACTGGTTGAAAAGATTTCGGTCGCCCTCCGCCAAGATGACCAGGGGGGGATCGCCCTTCAGGGTGTGCTCGTACTTGATGTAGGTGCCCCGGTCGGTGAGGGTGTATCCCCGGCGTTCCGCCGCCACGTTGATGGTGGCCAGCATGCCCTGGCCGGTCTGAATGTACCAATCGGCCTTGTCCTCCACGGGGATTCCGGCCGCCTTCCACAAGGACAGCTCTTTCTTGTGGGTGCCCGAACTGTCGCCGCGACTGACGAAGGGGATCTTCTCCATGGCCAGCGTCTTGAGCGCCGCCGAGGCGTTCATTCCCCGGATGCCCGCCGGGTCGTCCTTGGGGCCGATGATGACGAAGTCATTGTACATGATCCGGGTGCGCTCCACCCCGTAGCCTTCCGCCACATACTTTTCTTCCGCCGCCGGCGAGTGGACCAGGAGCACATCCACGTCGCAGTTCTTCCCCAATTCCAGCGCCTTTCCCGTGCCCACGGCCACCCAGCGAAGCTCGATGCCGGTCGCTTCCTTGAACATGGGCGCCAGATAGTCCAAAAGCCCCGTGTTGTCCGTGCTGGTGGTGGTGGCCATCTGCAGGACCTTGTCCGCCGCCTGCGGCGCGCCTCCCGCGCAGGCGAAAAGGGCCAGGAACAGGGCCGGAACAAGAAGCGTGTTTCGGAGTTTTCCTTTCATCTTCAGCCTCCTTCGGGGTGTCCATGCCATGCACGAAAGGTTCATGACGAACAACGCAGCCCATGCATCCGCGCTCAGTGGGCGAACTGGGCGGCATAGGCCGCGTCGTTGTACAGGGGCTCGCCGTATTGCTCGACCCCGTAATGACGGATGATCCGCTGGCCTTGGTCGGAAGCCAGAAATTCAATGAACCGCCGGGCCAGCCGGGCGCCTTCCGTCGTTTGGGGTGGAGCGCACAGTGCGTGATAGACGTTGACAAGGAGCGGGTCGCCGCGGAAAAGAACCCTCAGGCCCCGGAGATCCTTCCTGGCGGCCACCCACGTACTGCTGTCCGTCATGAAATAGCCGCCCACTTCGTCGGCCTTTTTGAGCGTCGCCCACATGAAGGTCCCCGTCACCATGTACCAACGGCCCCGAGGCTGGATGCCCGCCTTGGACCAGATCATCCTTTCCTTCTTGTGGGTGCCCGAATTGTCCCCCCGGGAAAGGAAGACGGCTTCGGCTTCGGCGATGCGCCGGTAGGCGTCCACCACGTCGGTTGCCCCCCGAACGGATGCGGGATCGGAAGCCGGGCCGACCACGTAAAATTCATTGGAGGCGAGAAGGGTTCTCTGGGTTGCCCAGCCTTCCGACACCGCCTTCTTTTCCGCCTCCGGCGCATGGACCATGACCATGTCCACCCGGCCGCTTCGAAGCAGCTGCAAGGACTTGCCCGAGCCCGCCTTGATCCAGCACAAGCGCGAGTCATGGTCGGCGTTGAATGCGGCGGCCAGTTCTTCCAGAAGGCCCAGCTCCCCCGGACTTCCCGTGGCCAGGCGAAGGAGATGTTGCCCGTTTCCGTAGACCGCCGTGCAGGGCGGATCCGCCGCGGCCGCCGATGTGCTGAGCCAAACAAGGAGAGCGAAAAAAAGAGCGCGGGTTCGTCTCATGTGGGTTCCCTTCCGTTTGGGGTCGCCTTCCCGGATGCAGGGTTTGTGCACCATGTTTCACGTGAGCGGGAGTCTAGCGGAGGGCCATCGCTATGTCAAGAAAGACATAGCGCCCCGGCCCCCCCTTTCCCCGGCGCCACCCAAGGTCGGGGACGACGGCCGGGTGCGGGCGTGCTTTCGGGCTGGAAGAAATCAGCCGGGCGTGGCATGAAAAGGGGGCGCACCGCCGAGGCGGTGTCTCGGACCATTGGTCGAACCTTTTTCTTGCGGAAGGAGTGAAGGAATGTTCCAGAAGACACGGGAACTTTTTCCCGTAAAGGAGGAGGGGGTTTTTCTGGCCCACTGCGCCATCTCTCCCGTTCCCGAGCCGGCCTGCAGGGCCATGACGGCGGCCGTGCGGGACCAGATGCGTCGGGGGATGTCGGGTCTTTCCGGTTATTTCCAATCTGTGGAGAAGCTGCGCGCCGCGGCCGCCCGGCTTCTGGACACCGACCCCGACAACCTGGCCTTTGTCAAGAATACCTCCGAAGCCATGGGGATGATCGCCAACGGCTATCCCTTCCGGCTCGGTGACCGGATCATCAGCTACGTGCACGAGTATCCCGCCAATCACTATCCCTGGAGGCTTCAGGAAAAGAGGGGCGTGGAACTGGTGCTGCTTCCCGACCGCCACCTGGCGGACGCCGACACGGGGGAGCGGCCCTGCGGCTGGTCTATGGAGGACGTGGAGCGGCTCGTGACGGACAGAACCCGGGTCATCGCCGTGAGTCACGTGCAGTTCACCAGCGGGTTCGCCGCGGACCTCAAGGAACTGGGGGCTTTCTGTAAGGAGCGGGGGATCGATCTGGTGGTGGATGCGGCCCAAAGCCTGGGCTGCCTTCCCGTGAGGCCGGAGGAGTGGAACATCGCGGCCGTGGTGGCTTCGGGCTGGAAGTGGCTTTTCGGGCCCACCGGCACCGGTCTTTTCTACACGGCTCCCGAATTCCGCCAAAAGCTTGCCGATGTTCTGGTGGGAGCCGAATGCATGGTGCAGGGCGACGACTACCTGAACCACACCTGGCAGCCCCATGCCACGGCCCGCCGGTTCGAATACAGCACCACCCCCACCCTGCTGGCCGTCGCCCTGGAAGCGAGTCTTACTTCCGCCGTTCTTCCCTACCCGCCGGAAGCGGTGGCCGCCGAGGTCTTTCGCCTGCAGGACCGGATTCTTGCCGGCATCGACCGGGACCGCTACAAGCCCGTTCTCTTTTCGGGGGCCCACCGTTCCGGCATTCTTTCGTTCATCTGTCGGTGGAATCCGGACGAGATCATGAAACGGGCAGCCCAGGAGGGCGTTTTTGTGTCGTCCCGGTGCGGCTATCTTCGTCTGGCGCCCCATTGGTGCACCACCGATGAGGAAGTGGACCGGGCCGTGGAGGTGCTCAACGGGATCGAGCCGGGTTGATGGTGGGGGCGGGCGTGCGCGGGCGGCGGGGGAAGCTGTCAGGCGGTTGCCCTGCGGATGGTACGGAACTCCGCCTCCAGTACGGATAGACATTCACGGGAAGGATCCTCAAAGGATACCCCCACGTGGAACTTGCGGATATCTTCCTCGTATCGAGCCCATTGAAACCGTATGGGGGCGGCGAAGAGGCCTTCCGAAAGGAGGATTTCAAGGACGAGCCGGGTCGGCTGACCCGCCAGCACATGCTTGGAACCCGTCAGAAGCGAAGGCATCTCCAGGCGTGCACCCGCCAGGCTCACTTCCACGACGGTAACATCCATGGCCGTTTTTTCTTCATTGAAATCGGCGTGCAACACGGCTTGCCAGGAGACTTCGTACCTTCTCTTCTTGCGCCGGTCACTGAAGGGCCACATGGTGATTCCTCCCTTTTTTTCCGTAGCCCCCGTTCGTGCTTCGCTGCGGCGGAAACACGCGCGGGGGTGTCTCCTTTCCTTCGTGTCACGGATCCCGGGGTGGAAATGAGCCGTCGTAGACTGGTCCTAGAATGCCGTGAAAAGACCATCCTCGCAACACTTTGTGTAACCACATGGTATTTTCTCCGCTCAAACCGCTCCGCGGCATGTAGATATAACTGTGTTTAATTTCTTGAAACACGCTTCGTTTTGAGGCACAAGGGAGCGGCGCCAAAAGTGGGAGCGGGGCGGCCGTCCACGGGGACGGCCGCCCCGGGGAAAAACCTTTGGAAGCAAGGAGGGATCATGAAAAGACTGGTTGCTTTGCTGATGGTCGTGGCGGCGGGCCTCTTCTTCATGGGAACGGCCCATGCGGGAAAACTCACGGTGGCCACGGACACCAACTTCCCGCCTTTTGAGTTCAAAGACCCCAAGACGGGCGTCCATACCGGCTTCGACGTGGAGCTCTGGGCGGCCATCGCCAAGGAAATCGGCGTGGAATACGATCTGCAGCCCATGGATTTCAACGGCATCATTCCGGGCCTCCAGTCGGGCCAGTTGGATGTGGGCATCGCCGGCATCACCATCAAGCCCGAACGGGCCAAGGTGGTGGACTTTAGCGACCCCTACTACAATGCGGGCCTCCTCATCCTGGTGCGGGCGGACAACGAAGACATCCAGAAGGTGGAGGACCTGAAGGGCAAGATCGTGGCCACCAAGCTGGGCACCACCTCCGAGGACTTCGTCAAGAAGAACGCCCAGGCCAAGGAAGTGAAGCTCTATCCCAACAACGACGCCATGTTCATGGAGCTTCTGAGCGGAGGGGCCGACGCGGTGGTCTTCGATTCTCCGGTGATCGCCGACTTCATGAACAAGCGCGGCAAGGGCGTGGTCAAGGTGGTGGGCCCGCTCTACATGGGCCAGTCCTACGGGATCGCCTTTCCCAAGGGAAGCCCGCTGGTTCCCAAGGTGAACGCCGCCCTGAAAAAGCTCAAGGACAATGGCACCTACCGGGAACTCTACCTCAAGTGGTTCAACACCGAGCCCAAGTAAGGCCCTGTCCTTCCAAGGGAATCAGGGAGCTGGTCCGGCAATGGCTCTCTGTTCCCGAGTATCGAAAGCTTTGGGCTCTCTTCGTAGCCGCGGGGCTTCAGCCCCGCGGAAAGAGATCCCCGTAAGGCCTGATCGTACGGGGCATATCCGAACGCCCGTCCGTCACCCGGGGATCTTTTCGCAGCCCTGAAGGGCTGCATTGCGTGGCGGCACTTGGGCGTTTGCGGACGGGCAAGGGAGACGCAACCATGGCTTTTCAGTTCGAACCCGGCGTTGTGGTGGAAACCTTCCCCATGCTCCTGCGGGGATTGAAGCTTACCGTGGTCATCACCATCGGCGGGCTCTTCTTCGGCTTCATCCTGGGCTCCGTCGCCGGACTCATGAAGATCTCCCGAAGCCTGTTTCTCCGCAAGCTGGCCGGAATCTACATCGAAACCATCCGCGGCACGCCCATGCTGGTCCAGGCCATGTTCCTCTACTACGGCGTGCCTATGGCCTCGGGAGTGCGCATCCCGCCCATCGTGGCCGGGATCATCGTCATCGCGGTCAACTCCGGGGCCTACATCGCCGAGATCGTCCGGGGCGCCATCCAGTCCATCGACCCGGGCCAGATGGAAGCGGGCCGCTCCATCGGGCTCACCCGGTCCCAGACCATGCGCTACATCATCTGGCCCCAGGCGTTCCGGCGCATGATCCCCCCGTTGGGAAACCAGTTCATCATCAGCCTCAAGGACACCTCGCTTCTCATGGTGATCGGCGTGGGGGAATTGCTGCGCACCGGTCAGGAAATCGTGGCCGTGAACTTCCGGGCCTTCGAAGTCTACATGGCCGTGGGGATCGTCTATCTCGTCATGACCCTGGGGATCGCCAAGGCCCTGCGGGCGCTGGAACAGCACTTGCGCGTCCTTCCGGAAAAGTAGGCCTATGATACGCATCGAGAACCTTCACAAGTCTTTCGGCTCCCTGGAAGTGATCAAGGGGATCGACCTGCACGTGCGGCCCGGCGAGGTGGTGTGCATCATCGGGCCCTCCGGGTCGGGAAAATCCACGGTGCTACGCTGCATCAACCGGCTGGAACAGCCCACGTCGGGGCGGATCGTCGTGGACGGAAAGGACATCACCGATCCCAAGACCAACATGAACCTGGTGCGGGCCGAAGCCACCATGGTCTTTCAGCAGTTCAACCTCTTTCCCCACATGACGGTTCTCCACAATGTGACCCTGGGGCCGGTGAAGGTGCGGGGCCTGAGCAAGGCGGAAGCGGAAAAGCGGGGCATGGAGCTGCTGGCCAAGGTGGGCCTGGCCGAAAAAGCCCACAACTACCCGGACCAGCTTTCCGGCGGCCAGAAACAGCGGGTGGCCATCGCCCGGGCCCTGGCCCTTCAGCCCAAGGTGATTCTCTTCGATGAGCCCACTTCCGCCCTGGATCCCGAGCTGGTGGGAGAGGTGCTGGAGGTCATGAAGCAGCTGGCTCGCGAAGGCATGACCATGGTGGTGGTGACCCACGAGATGGGATTCGCCAAGGAGGTGGCCGACCGGGTGATCTTCATCGACGGCGGCCGGATCCAGGAAGAAGGGCCGCCGGAGGAATTCTTCTCCAATCCCAAGAATCCCCGCCTGAGAGATTTCCTGGGCAAGGTCATCGCTCACTGACCCGCGGCAACGCCTTCCGGTGGACCAAAGGTCATGGCGACGCTCGCCCCCCCGCCACATGGACCCTCATCCCGGAACGCCCGTGAAAACGAAGGATGACCCCCCTTTGGGAAGCAGGCCCCTGTAGGGGCGACTGATCATTCGCCCCTACAGGCCGCGCACTTGACGGGCGGGGATAAACCCCGCCCCTACCCAAGATGCCCATCCGCTTTTGTAGGGGCTGGCTTCATGTGCGCCCGTTGCGATTCGTTCCCACCCGGATCCGCGGGTGTGAAGCCCCGGGGCTAAGAATGCCTCGGTCCCGAACTAGCGGATGTAGCCCCACTGGACCAGCCGCCGGTAGCAGTATTGGGCCATGGGGCCCTTCTTCACCTTCTGGAGCACCGCGTAGTAGGCCCGGGCGGCCTGGTCCCGCCGGCCCAGCGCTTCCCAGTTTCGCCCCATGTAGAAGGTCACCGGCGGCTGCTCGGGAACGAGCCGGTCCGCCGCCTGCAAGTGCTGCAGGCTTTCCCGGTGCGCGCCGCTGTTGAAGGTGATCACCCCCGCCACGTACCGGGCGTGGTAGAGGTCCGGATAGAGCTCCACGGCCTTTCGGGCGGCCGAAAGGGCCTGCCGTTCGTTGTCTTCCAGATCCTCGGCCACCGCCCGATACACCCACAGAAGGGCCTCGCGGGGAGCCTGGGACGTGGCTTGGCGAAGCAGCCCGAGCGCCTCGCGGGACCGCTTTTCCGAAAGGGCCTTTTTGGCCCGGTCCATGAGCTCATAGGCCGGCTGCACCCGCCTCAGGTAGGATGTTTTCTGAAGAAAGGTCTCCCTTTTGAGCGCTTCGGGGGTGCGCAGTTCCGGCCCGTAGCGCGCCAGTCGCCGGTTGGCTTCCGCCACCCGCTCGGTGGTGAGCGGGTGGCTGGAAAAGAAGCTTTCCAGCTGGGAGGGCTCCCGGTCCTTTTCGTCCATGAGGATGGCCATGGATTGCACGAACCCGGCCGGGTTGTAGCCCGCCCGCACCATGTACTCCATGCCCAGCTCGTCCGCTTCCCGTTCCTGGTCCCGGCTGTACTTCATGAGGGTCAGGTTGGTGGCCAGGAGGCCTGCCTGGGAGATGAGGTCCCCACCGGGCACCCCCGCCGTTTGCAATACCAGCGAACCCACGGACGTGAGGAGGCCTCCCAGCACCTGCCGGGTGTAGGTGCTGGTGGGATGGAGCGCCGCCACGTGCGCGATCTCATGGCCCAGGACGGAAGCCAGCTGGGCCTCGTTTTCCATCTTGGCCACCAGCCCGCGCGTGATGGAGATCTTGCCTCCAGGAAGGGCGTAGGCGTTCAGGTCGGAGCTGTTCACCACGTTGAATTCGTAGGCCATGTTGGGCCGGTGACTCACGGCGGCCAGGCGCCGTCCGATATCCTGCACATAGGCCTGCAGCTCCCCATCCTGGAAAAGGCCGTAGGACATCTGGGTGTAGAGGGGATAGAGCTTTTGGCCCGTGGCGATCTCCTGCTGCTCGCTCATGAGCGAAAGCTGACTCTGGTGGGTCACCGGATTCACGGCGCAGGCCGCCAGGGCCGCAAGAAGCGCCAGAAAACCGAGAATCCGCCACCCGCTCTTCCCCATGCTTTTGCTTCGTGAACATGCCATGATCCGTCTCTCCATCCGTCCTCGATGTCGAACCCAATCCTCCCTTGGAACCCTTCGGTGATCCAGGCCATCACACCGGTGCCCGACGGAATAGAAAGGCTCGCCCTGGCTGTTTGTCGCCGTTCAAGAACATGATCTACATCCCCTTGTTCCATGCGAATGCCGTGGATCGCCAGATCACCCATCACTGGAGAATCAAGAGGTTCTTCTCGCTTGCCCCTTTCACGGCGCCGAGGGTGATGCGTCGGTCGAACGTTACCAGCCTGCCGTTGTGGCGGACCGCCAAGGCCAAGAGATAGATGTCGGTGACTTGGCGATGACCGACAAGGCTTGACCAGTCGAAGACCGGCGAACTCAAGAGATTGATATCATCCGGCCAAAATTCATGGGCGGGATTTTCCACGGCTTCCCGAAGCCGGAGCGCCACCTGCGCGGCGGGTAGCGGATTGGGATAGGCAGGATGGGATAGGATTCGGATGCACCCATTCTGGGTGATCGGGCAGGAGGCCCAGCCGTGTCGGATTTCCTGCTGAAGCCACGAGACGGCCTGGCGATGGTGGACATGGGCGGCATCCAGGAGAGCGATCAGTACGTTCACGTCCAGGAGCGAACGCATCACAGCCCTTCCCGGTCTCGAAGCTCATCGATCAACTCATTGGTCACGACGACGCCCCGGGGGGGAAACGGACGGAAACCCGCCACAGCCTCCTCTCCCTCATCGAGGCGAGCTCCCGCCGTTTCGCCGGTCAGAGCCTGACGCGCCAACCGGGAAAGGACCCGTCCAACGGCCACACGTTCTCGACGGGCCAATTCCTTGACCGCCGCCAGCACATCATCGTCGATATCCAGGGTGGTCCGCATGGTTTCCGCCTCCCATGGCTCGGGAGCCTAGCTTCTCTTGTTGCCCCCAACCGGATGATCCCGGTTTGCGTCCCTTGCGCCGTGATGCTATCGCATCATAACGTCACGGTCAATCGCCTCTCCTTTTCAGGCGGTGGTCCGGGGCGTTGAACCTGCTGCGGGGGGTTGCGGTGGACGACCTGGACGGCGGCACCGACGACCAGAAGGGATACCGTTCCCTGCTGCACGGCGCAGTCCCGCATTGGTTGTCACGGGCCGTCTGTGATGGGGGGCGATGCGAAAGAGAACCGCGAATAAACGCGAATAGACGCAAATGGAAATGCCGGGTGTGTGGGAGCGGCGAAAGCCGCGATGGGCTCGGCCGGGGAGCGAGCCGGGTTTCGGGCATGGAGGGGCGTCAGCGGCGGATGAGGCGGAATCCCTGGTCCTGACTCCTGCGGCCCGGGAGGCTCAGTTGGTCGCGACTGGCCGAACGCACGTACCGGGGCCGGCTGTACCAGCTGCCGCCCCGCACTACCCGCGCCGTGCCGCCCTTTTCCACCACGGGGTTCTTCTCGGCATGGTTCCTGTACCCGTCGGGGTCGTACACGTCGGCACACCATTCCCACACGTTTCCCAGCATGTCGTAGAGGGCGAAGCCGTTGGGCCGGAAGGATCCCACCGGGGCGGTGAAGACGAAGCCGTCCGAGCATGGGTGCGTTTCCCAGACGGGGAATTGCTTTCGGGCCGTTTCGTCGGCCACGTTGGCAAAGGCGCAGGCGTCCTCGGGGTCTTCCCCCCAGAACCGGGCGGTTACCGTGCCGGCGCGGCAGGCGTATTCCCACTGGGCTTCCGTGGGAACGGCGAAGGTCCCCGGCGACTGCTCCGAAAGCCACCGGGCCATGGCCAGGGCGTCGTTCAGGGAGACGTGCACCACCGGATGGTCGTCGTCTTGGGCGAATCCCGGCCGGCGCCAGGAATATCCCGGCTTCTTTTTCCACTTGCCGTCATAGACCCAGGAAAAGCCTTCCCGCTCCGCATCGGTCACATAGCCCGTCTTTTCCACGAAGGTGCGGAACTGACCCCGTGTGACCTCGTATTGGCTCATCCAGAACCCGTCCAGGCAAACCTCGTGCATGGGCCCTTCGTCCCGATCCCGGCCGGTTTCTCCCGCGTCGCTGCCCATGCGAAAGCACCCGGCGGGAATGCGGACGAAGTGCATGCCCGTGATCGGTTCCTCCCAGACGCTGACCGATGGGCCATTGTCCTGGCCGGAGGTGGGGGACTCCGGCTGGTGGTCCGACCGGGAGCGAGGCAGAAAGCGTCCCAGGGCCTTGCGGGCCGTCTCCTTCGCGTCCAGAAAACGCTGAAAAAAGGAGATTCCCCGGCTTTCCCATTCCCGGGCGGGGTGTTCTCCCAAGATGAAAAGGATTCCTGCCGCCACCAGGGCGGCCAAGATGATCCAAACGAGCCATCGTTTCATGAAATGAGCGGTTCCTCCCGCGATTGGGACCATGAGGTGTGGGCGCAGCGCCCGGGCGAACCTTGCCGGGGCTTTGGGCCCGGCGGGGGCCTTTTAGCAGAGCCGCCGTCGGTCCGTAAAGGATGACATGGCGGCGGTGCGCCGGATTCCGTGGCTCCCAGTTCCGCCCTACGTTCGCATCACGTCCACGGGCTGGATGGCCAGGGCCCGCCGGGACGGGTAGATGCCCGCCAGGATCCCCACGGTGACGGACGCCGTGAAGCCCAGGGCGAAGCCGGGCCACGAGGCCACCAGGGGGTAGCCCAGGAGATGGAAAATGGCAAGGCTGGCCCCCAGGCCGAAGATCGCCCCCAGGATCCCTCCGGCCAGGGCGATCACGGAAGATTCCAACAGAAACTGGGTCACGATATCCCGGCGCCGGGATCCCACGGCCCGGCGAAGACCGATTTCCATCCGGCGCTCGTTCACCATGAGGATCATGATGGAAAGGATTCCCAGCCCGCCGATGCCGAAGGAGACGGCCGCGGCGATGCGTCCCAACAGGGCGATCATGCCCATGGCCTGGCTCTTGAGCGACATCACGTCCCGGAGATCCACCACGGTGAAATCGTCCCGTTCGCCCGGCTCGATTTTGTGGCGGGTCCGCAGCAGGTCCTCCATGGCTTCCTTGGCGGCACTCAACGCCTCTTCCCGCACCACCTTCACATAGACGGTGGAGACATAGGTCTGGTTCACGAAGCGTTTGAGGAAGGTGGACAAGGGGACGAAGATCTGGTTGTCCTGATCGAATCCGGAGACGTCGGAGCCTTTGGGTTCCATCACCCCCACCACCCGGCACGGAACCCGCCGGATGAGCACGGTCTTTCCCAGCGGATCCCCTTGGGGAAAGAGCTTGTCGGCGATCTTCCGGCCCAGGACCGCCACCCGGCGAAGATTCTTTTCATCCTCCGGCGACAGAAAACGCCCCTGCTCCGGGAAAAAGTTCCGCACCTGCGGGTAGTTGGGCGCGGCCCCGGTGACCATCACGTCGTTCAGGATAACGGGTCCGAATCGCACCGGAAAAGTCTTTCCCGAGGAAGGGGAGACATCGATCACCGAGGGGATGGATCCCCCAATGGCTTCGGCGTCTTCCAGAGTCAGCGTGGTGGCCTGGTTCATGAGCCGCGCGCGGTTTCCGAAGGTTCGGACGATGCCGCTCTGGACGATGAGGAGGTTTTCCCCCAGCGCGGCCACTTCCTGTCGGGTCTTCAGGGCCATGGAACGGGTGAGACCGGAAACCACCACCAGCGAGAAGGTTCCCAGGAAGACGCCCAGAATGGCCAGCGCCGTTCGAAGTTTGAAGGTGGCCAGGGATCGCTGGGCGATGCGAAGATTCAGGAGGATGCGCATCAGGTTCATGGGACCACCGGTTTCATTGTTTTTTCACCGCAGAGGCGCAGAGCACGCAGAGGGAAGGCTCGGGAGGAGGATGCATGCCGGGGCGCTGAGACGCCGCCCCGGCATGCGCCCTGCGGGCCGAAGATGCCCATGGGTTCCTCGCGTCTCTGGGTTGCATCGGAAAACCTCCCATCGTTTGGGCCCGTTGGGGGTGTTCTTTGCCGCTATCCGTTGCGGATGGCCTGGATGGGGTGGATGGCGGCGGCGCGTCGGGCCGGCTGCAGCCCGAAGATCAGGCCCACCAGCGACGAGAGTGCCAGTCCCACCGCAAAGGCCTTCCAGGAAAAATAGATGGGAAAGTCCGCCACGAACTTGAGCAGGGGCCCCGCCGCCACTCCCAGCCCGAATCCCAGGACGCCGCCCGCCAGGGTGAGCGCGGTGGCCTCGAAGAGGAACTGGAAGAGAATGTCGCGCCGCCGGGCTCCCACGGCCCTCCGGATGCCGATTTCGGGAATCCTTTCGTTGACCGACAGGAGAAAGAGGTTGGCCAGGACGAATCCGGCCACCACCAGACTCATGACGCCCGTGATTCCGATGAAGATCACCAGGGATCCCGTGAGGGCCACCAGAAACCGGATGATCTCCTCCGAGGAAAGCAGGCGGAAGTCATCGGGCTGGCCCGGCTTGAGCTGATGGCGGTCCCGCAGGAAGGCCCGGACCTCCTCCCGATGTCGGGCCATGTTCCGCACGTCCATGAAGCGGATGCGCACTGCGTTCACGTACGTTTTTTCATTCATGAGCTTCTTCATGACCGTGGTGATGGGCATGACGATGCGGTCGTCCAGATTGTGGCCGGCCCCGGTGGTTCCCCGCTCTTCCAAAACCCCCACCACACGCACGGCCAGGTTGCGAACGAAAAGGAACTTTCCGATGGGATCGGTGTCGGGGAAGATCTCCCGCACCACCTGGGCGCCGATGAGGGCCACGTTGCGGGCGCCCTTCACGTCGGCTTCCGTCAGGTCGCGGCCGTCCACCACGGGCCAAGACCAGCTCCGGCTGTAGCCTTCGGTGGTGCCCGTCACCCGGGTCTGGTGCCGGCGGTTGCCGTAGGAGACGTTAACTTCTCGCACGGAACTCATGGGCACCAGCAGGTAGGCCGTGGGAAAGGCCTGTCGAAGCGCCTCCACGTCCCCCACGGTGATGGTCTTGTCCCGGCGGCCGATGGCACGGGCTTCTTCGCTTCCGCCCAGGACCAGCATGGCGTCGGGGCCGAACCGGTCCACCATCTCGTAGGCCTTTCGGTAGGCGCCTTCGGTGGCCGCCACGATCACGGTGATGGCGCTGATGCCCAGGGCCACGCTGGAGATGCAGAAAGCGGCGCGGAGCTTGAACGCCCGGACCGCCTGCAGGGCCTGGAGGATGGCAAAGAAAAAACGTCTCATGGCGTCACGGGGGCTCCGGCGTTAAGGGGCCGGGGATCGCGACGGACGCTTTCCTCCGTGGGCACGCCGTCCCGCATGCGGATCACCCGCCGGGCATAGGCCGCCACTTCCGGGTCGTGGGTCACCACCACGATGGTCTTTCCCCGTTCGTTGAGCGAAGAAAGGAGACGCATGATCCCGGCGGCCGTGGCGGTGTCCAGGGCTCCCGTGGGTTCGTCGGCCAGGACCAGCTCCGGATCGTTCATGAGGGCCCGGGCGATGGCCACCCGCTGCTGCTGACCTCCGGAAAGCTGGCTCGGCCGAAAGTTCGCCCGATCCTCCAATCCCACCAGGCTCAGAAGCTCCAGGGCTCGTTTCTTCCTCCCGTCCGGGGGCCGGTCCAGGTACAGGGTGGGAAGCAGCACGTTTTCCAGGGCCGTGGCGTAGGGAAGCAGATGGAAGCTCTGGAAGATGAACCCGATGTGTTCGCTTCGCATGCGGGAAAGTTCATCGTCGTCCATGGCCGTCACGTCCTTGCCGGCCAGCAGGTACCGGCCGGAAGACGGAACGTCCAGGCAGCCCAGGATGTTCATGAGGGTCGTCTTGCCGGATCCGGAAGGCCCCATGACGGCCACGAACTCCCCCGGCTCGATGGTGAGATCCACTTGACGCAGGGCCCAGACCACCATGTCGCCCGTGGTGTAGGTCCTGCTCACCTTTTCCAGCACGCAGAGGCTCATGGCCTCACCTTTCCGTTCGTCCAACGCAGCATCGTGCGACTAATTAAAGGCGGCGGATGATCGCTTTTCCCGTAGCGCAGCCCTTCAGGGCTGCGGAAGAACCCCCGGACGTTGGATAGGCCATCGCATACGGCTTTGGGACTTCATGGGGTTACGATGACCCTTCTCCGCGGGGCGGAAGCCCCGCGGCTATGAAAAGAGCGGCAATGCCCCGGGCTTTCGTGTCGGAGAGCCGTTGCCGGGCAAGCTCCCCGATTCAGCTTCCCCGCGGGCCCTTGGCCGGCGGCACGAACTTGGTGGCCACCACCTGGCCTTCCCGAAGCCCGGAGAGGATCTCCGTTCGGTCTTCGCCCCGGATCCCCAGTTGAACCTCCTTCTTGGCCACGGCGCCCGCCTCCTCCACCACATAGACCACCTGCTTGCCGGCCTCGAATTTCACGGCCGAATTGGGCACGCTCAGCACGTCGTCCTTTTGGGTCAGCACCACGCGGCAGTAGGTGGTCATCTCGGGGCGAAGCTGGAGCGCGTCCTTTTCGGGGATCTTCACAATGGCCAGGTAATACACGATGTTTTCGCGCACCACCGGCTGGGGGTAGATTTTTTCGACGGTTCCGAAAAAGGTGTGTTCGGGGTAGGTGTCCACGGAGTATTCCACGGATTGGCCCGGCACGACGCGGCCCACATCCGTTTCGTCCACGTAGATCTGCATTTCCAGCCGGGTGGGATCCATGACCGTGACCAGGTTGGCCACCTGAAGGCCGGTGACCACCGTTTCGCCTTCCTGTCCCGTCACCTCCATGACCACCCCGTCGATGGGGGCGGTGATCCGGGTGTAGCTCCACCGGATTTCGTCCTGCTTCAGGCGGGCCTCGGCTTCCTGGATCCGGGCGAGGGCGATGGCCTTCTGGGTTTCGAATTCGTCGCGAAGGCGCTGGAGCACCGCCTCCGCGGCGTCCAGTTCCGACCGGGCTCGGTCCACGGCTTCCCGGGTGGTGTAGTCTTCCCGGATGAGAGCGGTCTCCCTTTCCCACGTGATCCGGGCCAGGCGCCGGCGGGCTTCCGCCTCCCGGATCCTCTCCGGGTAGGTGCGTTCCACCTCTTCCAGGGTCTTCCGGGCGGCTTCCAAGGCGGCCCGGTCCGTTACCAGGGCCTTTTGGATCTCCCGGTCATCGATTACGGCGATGAGATCCCCCTTGCGGACCCTATCGCCCACCCGGACCCGCATCTCCACGATCGTGCCCGTGGCCCGCGCCCCGATCTTGATCTGGGCGCCCACCTGGGGCTTGATCATGCCCGTGGCCACCAGCACATCCCGGATGGAAGCCTTCTCGGCCTTGGCCGTCTCCAGGATTTCGAACCCCTTGGGAGCCTTCCACTTGCGATAGGCCAGGGTTCCCCCCAAGGCCACACAAGCCAGCAGAACCAGGATGAAAAGTCGTTTCACCGTGTCTCTCCACGCATGGGCCTAAATCCGACGATTCCTTCTCTCGGAGCGGTTCCGACGGCCGGGCGTAAAGCACGCCTCTACGAAAGCGGATGACCCCTTTGGGTAGGGGCGGGGTTTATCCCCGCCCGCTATGGCGTGCGGTGATAGGCAAACCCACGATCCGCTCGGATCCGGCGGCTCGTTCCAGCTCGATCCGGGCGGTCCAATAGTTTTGCAGCGATTCGATCCGTCGGATCCGGGCGGAGGCCAGAGCGCTTTCCGCCTGCACCAGGGCCAGGATGCCGCCCTTTCCCACGCGGTATTCCCCCAATGCCTGGCGGTAGTTGTGAAGCGACTGCCGGAGGGCCTCTCGTGCCGCCGCCACGCTGCGTGCCGCCGTCACCACGTCTTCGTACCGGTTGTGGCATTCCAGGCGGACCCGGCGCAGGATGTCGGCCCGTTGGGCCCGGGCGGCGTGGACCTGGTAGGATGCCGCCCGTCGGTCGTAGAACTTGTCCAGGCGAAAAAGGTTCCACGTGGCGGTCAGTCCCACCTGGCGTTGATCGTCCACGTTGTCGTAGGTGCCGCTTCCCTCGGTGGCGGCGTAGGAAGCCTCCGCGCTCAGGGTGGGAAGAAAGGGCGCTGCGGTCCCCTTCTTTCGGGATTCCGCCGCCCTCACGTCCTGATCGGCACTCAGGACCACCGGTCTCTTTTCGGACAGGGCCAGGAAATGGTCCCGGTCCTCCAGGGGAGGAAGCGGTTCCAGCGAGCCTGCGAGTTCCGCCTCGCCCGTCAGGGGCCGGCCCAGCAAGGACCAGAGCTCGGCGGCGGCTTTGGTCCAATTTCCCTCGGCCCGGACCTTCTCGAATCGGGCCTCTTCCAGCCGAACGGAGGCTTGAAGCACGTCCGACTTCAGGGCCACCCCCAGCCGGTGGCGGCCTTGGGCCACCTCCAGGTCCGTCGTGGCGTCCCGGACCTGCAGGATGCGCTCTTCCAGGATTCTTTTTCCGGCCAGCGCCCGGACAAAGGCCAGGGAGATGTCCCGGGCCACGTCCAGCCGGATTCTTTGCAGATCCAACCGGGCCTGGTCCAAGCGTGTTGCGGCCACGTCCCTTTCGGTTCGCCTGCGTCCCCCGTCAAAGAGCGTGTAGGACATGGAAAGGGAGGAGCGCTCCACGTGGTCGCTCTCCCCGTCCGTATGGACCTCGTCGGCGGAGGCTGCAAGATCCAGGGACGGCAGATAGGGCGAAAGCGTGGACCGCCATTGGGCTTCCGCCGCCTCCAACTCCCGGCGGGCGGCCGTGACCGCCGGATGGACTTCCAGTCCTTCCCGCACGGCCTCCTCCAGGGTCAGGGCAGGAGCCGAAGCCGCCGGAAGACCGATCAGGAGGAAAATCGCGTGGGCGAAAAGGAGTGTTCGGATCGTTTTGGTTGTCATGATTCCATCCGAGAACCGAGAGCTATATTCTCCGCGCCCAGAGCTGGAGGGCGCTCCGTTTCCGGGGCGATGGTTGCCGATTCGCGTCTGCCGCAGGGGCGGTTCGCGAACCGCCCCTACGTGAGCATCCCGCGGTATCCGATTTTCCCCGAGACTGAGTGGAACCTACCGGAGCGATTTTTCCATCGGGTTTTTCTACCGCCACGCCATGAGCGGGCGGCGATAAACCCCGCCCCTACTCTAAGGGTCGATGACAGAAAATCGTCCCATCCGGTTGCAAATCATCCTATCCCCGGCAAGTCTCCGCAAGGGCGGCGGCTTTGTGGAGCACCTCTTCCATGGCCGGATGCAGCTTTTCCGGGGCCGTTTGCCTTAGGGCTTGCAGGATTTGATCCACGGAAAAGATCCCCGCTGTTCGGGCGATGAGGACCAGGGACGCCAGGGCCCGGTCTTTCTTTCCGATCCCCGCCGCCTTGAAGTCCACGTCCAGGCAGCGGGCTCTGCAGGACGGAATGTCCACGTCGGCCGCCCGGATGACCAGAGTCCGTTCCTCCGCCGCCGCAAACAGATCTTTTCGCCGGGCCACGCCGTCCGAAGCCAGGGCGACGATCACGGCCGGATCCTCGATGCCGGGAAAAACGATGGGCTGAGGGGACAGAAGCACCTCCGTGATGGAAGGCCCGCGCATGACGGTGATGTTGTAGTCGTTTTTCTGAGTCACATGAAGCCCTCCCCGCAGGGCCGCTTCGGCCAGGAGGTTTCCGGCCGAGATGACCCGCTCCCCGGCGGCTCCCAGGAGCACCACGCCGAACGGTTCCGAAAGGGCGGCTTCAAAGGACGGTTCCGTTCCCTGGGGAATCGGGGCAGGTGTGGCGTTTCCCATTTTGAGGGCGTAGGCGCTTCGGTATTCTTCTCGGGCATTTTCCTGCACGACGCCGTCCCAACGGCCCGCGGCCTCCACCAGGCCTTCCAGCTCTTTGGGGGGGAGCGGGTTTTTCTTCATGTAACGGCCCGGGCAGCCGCCCCAGACGTCCACGATGGAAAAGCCCGGGTACTCCAGAGCTTCCACCAGCTTCTGCCGGAGATCCGGGTCGAAAACGGAGCGACGCACCACGAAGGGGGCTCCCGCCGCGGCCGCCACACGGCACACGTCCATGGGGTGTTCCAGCTCGTTGAGAAAGCCCGATCCCACCCGGGCGGAAGGCGGGGTGGTGCAGGAAAACTGGCCGCCGGTCATGCCGAAGTTGAAGTTGTTGAGCACCAGAAGCGTCAGGTCCACGTTCCGGCGGCAGGCGGCCAGCAGGTGGGCGCCCCCGATCCCCAGACCTCCGTCGCCCATGGTGACCACCACCTTGAGGTGGGGCCGGGCCATCTTGATGCCGGCCGCATAGGTGAGGGCCCTTCCGTGCAGGCCATGGAAGGCGTGGGTGTGGAAAAAGACGTCGAAAAGGCCCGAACAGCCGATGTCACTGACGATCACCACGTCTTCGGGGCGAAGCTCGAGATCCTGGAAGGCCTTGTCCAGAACGTGCAGGCTTCTTTCGTGGGAACAGCCCGGGCAGAAGACCGGCGGTCGGGAAGGGTTGAGCAGGCTAGTCACGGCACACCTCCTGGACGATCTCGCTGGGGCGAATGAGTCTTCCGCACATGAGGCCGAAAAAGTCCACCCGCTTGGTGCAGACCACCCTTCGGACTTCGTGGACCACCTGGCCCAGGTTCATCTCCACCACCAACACCCGGTCCGCCTCCTCAGCCGCCTCCCGGATCACTCTCTCCGGCACCGGCCAGAGGGTCTTGAGCACCAGCAGAGAAACCCGGGTGCCTCGATCCCGAAGACGCGCCACGGCAGCCCGGGCCGCCCGGGCCGTCACGCCGTAGGACACGATGAGGGTTCGGGCTCCCTCCTGCACGTCCAGCTCATGGAAGCTGAATTCGTCCGCGTGGGCTTCCACCTTGTTCTTGAGGCGCTCCACCAGAGTCTGCATGACCTGGGGGTCGGTGGTGATGTAGCCGTCCGGGCCGTGCATGGAGGAGGTCTGGCGCACCGGGACGTCGCCGCCGATGGGAAGAAAGGCCGGCACCCCGTCGGGACCTTGGGCCGCGAAGGGAAGGTAGTCCCCCTCCCGGTGAATCGTCCTCCCGATCGCCGGAGGCCGCTCCAACGCGTCCAGATCCACCGTCTCCCGGGTCATGCCGATTTCCTTGTTGCTGGCCACGAAAACGGGACAGCGGAACCGTTCCGCCAGATTGAAGGCATGGGCCGTGAGGGAAAAGCAGTCGGCGGCGCAGGTGGGGGCCAGCACGATCACGGGAAGCCCCCCGGAATTGCCCCAGCGCATGAAGTGCACGTCCCCGTCGGCGCCCCGGGTGGCCGCCCCGGTGGACGGCCCCTGGCGCATGACGTTCACGATCACCAGCGGGATTTCACTTCCGATGGCAAAGGAAATGTTTTCGCTGTAGAGACTGATGCCGGGGCCGGAAGTGGCCGTCATGGCCTTCAGGCCGGCCATGGAAGCCCCCAGGCAGTACCCGATGGAGGCGATTTCGTCTTCCCCCTGCATCACGATGCCTCCCGTCGGAGGCAGCGCTTCCAGCATGCCCGACAGGATGGAGCTGGCCGGGGTGATGGGATACCCTGCAAAGAAGCGGCATCCGGCGTACAAGGCTCCCCGGACCACCGCCTCGTTTCCGTCCATAAGGATACGTCCCATGGTGTGTCCAACCTCCATACAATCGCGTGGATGTGTTCGTTTTCGGTCTTCCCGACTCGCCCCTTTCCTATAGCATAGAGGCCGTGCGTTGTCCCCGAGGAACCGGTGTTCGTGGTCCGTGGTCCGCGATCCGTGAGGGGTTTTTCGGCTTGATCAAATCCTAGGAAATCCGTATGATTGCGCATCCTGTTTCGTAATTCCACAAGATGTTTAGCAAACTTTGGAAGACCCAGGCCTGAAGGGAGGTGGTAGGCGAGAATCGCTTTCGTGTGACGGCTGTCAGGAATATGGAGCCGCGTCCGCTAACAGGCACCAACAAGGAGGGAAAACCCATGAAAAGGATCCGTATCTTTGTCGTCCTTTTGGCCGTTCTGGCTTTGGCTTTGCCCGCAAACGCCGGCACGCTCGATGAGGTGAAGGCCCGCGGATACCTCATCGCGGGGGTCAACGGCAGCGTGTTCGGTTTCAGCATGCCCGACGAAAAGGGCGTGTGGAAGGGCCTGGACGTGGACACGGCCCGGGCCATCGCCGCGGCTGTTTTCGGAGATGCCAATAAGATCAAGTTCGTTCCCCTGACGGCCGTTCAGCGCCTGCCTGCCCTTCAGTCCAAGGAAATCGACGTGTTGTGTCGAAACACCACCCAGACCCTCACCCGGGAAACCACCAACGGGCTTAACTTCGTCCATGTGAATTTTTACGACGGGCAGGGCTTCATGGTGCCCAAAAAGCTGGGTGTCAAGAGCGCCAAGGAACTGGACGGCGCCACGGTGTGCGTCCTTCCCGGCACCACCACCGAGCTCAATGCGGCCGACTTTTTCCGCAAGAACAACATGCAGTGGAAGCCCGTGGTGATCGAGCAGGCCGCGGAGCTCAACAAGGCCTTCTTCGCCGGCCGCTGCGACGTGCTCACTTCCGATGTGTCTCAGCTTGCCGGCCATCGCGCCGTGGCCCCGGATCCCAATGAATACGTGATCCTGCCGGAAGTGATCTCCAAGGAACCCCTGGCTCCGGTGGTCCGGCACGGCGACGACCAGTGGTACGACATCGTCAACTGGACGGTCATGGCCCTGATCCAGGCGGAAGAGTTCGGCATCACGTCCCAGAACGTGGACGAGATGCTCAAGAGCAACGATCCGGAAATCCAGCGGTTTCTGGGCGTGACCCCGGGCATGGGCGCGGCCCTCGGGCTGGACGAGAAATGGGCCTACAACATCATCAAGCAGGTGGGCAACTACGGAGAGATCTTTGAACGCAACGTGGGTCCCAACACTCCGCTGGCCATGGAGCGCGGCCTGAACGCCCTGTGGACCCAGGGAGGCCTCATGTACGCGGCCCCCTTCCGTTGATATGGGATTATCGGTTGACAGTGCCCCCTCCGTGGGGCACTTTTTTTGTCCCTTGATCCCGGGTGCCGTGCCCTCTCACGCTGCCCTATGTTCTTCCCCGCCCGGTTCACCCGTTCGCCCGTTGGCTCCCGGGATCCTGAAAGAGCATCCATATCCCTCGTCGTGCCAAGATCCCGGAGACGGATTTGGGAACTTGAGAGGATAGAATGGCCTTGAACACATCCCGAACCGATGCCGCCGCGCTTCATGAAAAGCCCGAGCCGTTCTGGCTCGACCCGAAAAAGCGCGCCGTTCTCTTTCAGATTCTCGTGCTGGGCGTCGTGGGACTCATCGCCTGGTACCTCATTTCCAACACCGTGGCCAACCTGCAGCGCCAGAAGATCGCTACCGGATTCGACTTTCTGGGCAAGGAGGCGGCCTTCGAGATCGGCGAGTCCCTCATTGCCTACGACGCCTCCAACACCTACGCACGGGCCCTCGTGGTGGGCGCCCTCAACACCGTCAAGGTCTCCTTCATCGGCATCGTCATCACCGTCATCCTGGGAACCTTCATCGGCATCGCCCGCCTTTCCAGCAACTGGCTCATTTCCCGGTTGGCCGCCGCCTACATCGAATTCATGCAGGACATTCCCGTCCTGATACAGCTCTTTTTCTGGTACGCCATCTTCTATGAAACCCTGCCCAGTCCCCGACAGGCCTTGAACCCCATGCACGGCGTCTTCTTGTGCAACCGGGGGCTCATCATGCCGGTCCCGGAATTCCATCCGGCATACCGCTACGTCTTTTTGGCCTTTGTGGCGGCATGCTTCCTGGTGTGGGGCCTGCGGCGCTGGGCCCGCAAGCGCCAGGACGAAACCGGAAAGACCTTTCCGGTCTTCCGCGTGTCCCTGGGGCTTTTGGTGGGCCTCCCGCTGGCGGTGTGGATGGCCCTGGGATCGCCGTTTTCCCTGAACGTTCCCGAGCTTCGGGGCTTCAACTTCCGGGGCGGGACCACCTTGAGTCCCGAATTCATGGCGCTCCTGCTGGGCCTCATTCTCTACACGGCGGCCTTCGTGGCGGAGGTGGTCCGGGCCGGGATCCAGTCGGTGAGCAAGGGGCAGCGGGAGGCGGCCATGTCGTTGGGGCTTCGGCCGGCCCAGGTGCTCCGGTTGGTCATCCTTCCCCAGGCGCTCCGGGTCATCATTCCTCCACTCACCAGCCAGATGCTCAACCTGACCAAGAACAGCTCCCTGGCCGTGGCCATCGGGTATCCGGACTTCGTTTCCGTGGCCAACACCACCATCAACCAGACGGGGCAGTCCATCGAAGGCGTGGCGCTCATCATGGTGGTCTATCTTTTCTTCAGCCTGTCCACGTCCGCCTTCATGAACTGGTACAACAAGAAAGTTAAATTGGTGGAGCGTTGATCGCGCTTTGAGCGAGGAGAGGGTTTTCATGTCGGAACATGCGGAGGTGGTCAAGCCGCCGGTTACGTCCATTGGCGTGGTGGGCTGGCTGCGTCAGAATCTCTTCAATACGCCGCTCAATTCCCTGCTGACGCTGGCGACCCTCTATTTCCTGTGGACGGTCCTGCCGCCCTTTGTGCGCTGGGCCTTTCTGGACGCGTCCTGGTTCACTCCGTCCCAGGTCTGCCGGGACGGCGCCGGCGCCTGCTGGTCGGTCATCACTCAGAACATCCGCTTCATCCTTTTCGGTTTCTATCCCTACGACCAGCAATGGCGACCCATGACGGCGGTGGTGTTGCTGCTGGGGCTGCTCTTCTATTCCCGGGATCGCAAGAACTGGTCCAAATGGCTGGGCTACGCCTGGGTCGTGGGCCTGGCCTCCATGGGGGTCCTCATGGCGGGCGGCGTGCCGGGGCTTCCCGCCGTGGAAAGCACCAAGTGGGGCGGCCTGCCTTTGACGCTCCTCCTGTCCGTCTTCGGCCTCACGGCGGCCTATCCCTTGGGGGTCATTCTGGCTCTCGGGCGGCAGTCCAAGATGCCTGCCGTCAAGGTGCTGTGCGTGGTCTACATCGAGATGATCCGGGGCGTTCCCCTCATCAGTCTTCTCTTCATGGGCTCCATCATCTTCCCGCTCTTTCTCCCCGAGGGGATCACCATCAACAAGATCCTGCGGGCTCAGGTGGCCATCATTCTCTTCACGGCGGCCTACATCGCCGAGGTGGTGCGCGGCGGCCTCCAGGCCATCCCCCGGGGCCAGTACGAAGCGGCCGAATCCCTGGGGCTCAACTACTACCTCACCATGCGGCTGGTGATCCTGCCGCAGGCCTTGAAGATCGTTATTCCGCCCACGGTGAGCATTCTCATTTCCGCCTTCAAGGACACGTCCCTGGTGGTGATCATTGCGCTCTACGACGTGCTGAAGACTTCCCAGACGGTGCTCTCCAATCCCGAATGGATGGGGTTCAGCCGGGAGGTCTATATCTTCTTGGCCATTCTCTATTTCCTGGGTTGTTTTTCCATGTCCCACTACAGCCGCAAGCTGGAAATGGAACTGTCCACGGACAATCATTAGGATGCGGCCGACGGGGGAGGTCGCCGCGGGAAACCGACGGCGCGGGAGGAGTTGAGAAGAATTGCACCGCAGAGACACAGAGAGCGCAGAGGAGAAGGCTTTGGGAGGACGCGTGCCGGGGCGCTGAGACGCCGCCCCGGCACGCGATCCGCCCCCTTCGGGGGAACGGCACGGGAACATCCCGAAGGGCCGGCCTTGATCCTCGCCGCCTTTCTCAGCGGCGAGGATAAAAGAAAGAGTCTCTGCGGCCTCTGCGTCTCTGTGGTGACATCCAACGAGAGGAACAGGGATCCATGACCGAAAAAGCCGAAAGCCGTCCCAGACCCGATTCCGAAGTGATGGTGGAGATCATCGACCTGCACAAGTGGTTCGGTGAATTCCACGTGCTCAAGGGAATCAACCTGAAGGTGAACAAGCAGGAGCGGATCGTCATTTGCGGCCCGTCGGGCTCGGGCAAGTCCACCCTCATCCGGTGCATCAACCGACTGGAGGAACACCAGAGAGGGCGGATCATCGTGGACGGCATCGAACTGACCAACAACATCAAGAACATCGAAAAGATCCGCTCCGAGGTGGGCATGGTGTTCCAGCACTTCAACCTCTTTCCCCACCTGACCGTTTTGGACAACCTCACCCTGGGGCCCATCTGGGTTCGGAAGGTGCCGCGCAAGGAAGCGGAAGAGACGGCCATGTACTACCTGGAGAAGGTGCACATCGCCGAACAGGCCCACAAGTATCCGGGGCAGCTTTCCGGCGGTCAGCAGCAGCGGGTGGCCATCGCCCGGAGCCTGTGCATGTCGCCCAAGGTGATGCTTTTCGACGAACCCACCTCGGCCCTGGACCCCGAGATGATCAAGGAGGTCCTGGACGTCATGATCGAGCTGGCCCAGGAGGGAATGACCATGATCGTGGTGACCCACGAGATGGGATTCGCCCGGAGCGTGGCGCACCGGGTGCTCTTCATGGACGGCGGCCAGGTGGTGGAGGAAAACACCCCGGAAGAATTCTTCAACAACCCGCAGCACGAACGCACCAAGCTCTTCCTGAGCCAGATCCTACACTGAGACGCCGTCCGCCCCTGCCCAATGGGTCCGTGCCTTTTTGTAGGGGCGGGCTTTATGCCCGCCCTTCAGGACCTGTCCATGAGAAAGAATCCTCCAATTCAGGTGTAAGGAATGTCGCCCATGGAGGGAAAACGCTGGGACGTGATCGGGGTGGGGCAATGCGCCCTGGACTATTTGGGCCGGATCGATGCCTACCCTCCACCGGACGTGAAGTGCGAGTTTCGGGATCTGACCATCCAGGGCGGAGGGCCCACGGCCACCGCCCTGGTTGCTTTGGCCCGATGGGGCCTGCGGACGGCCCTGTGCGGCGTGGTGGGGGGCGACGCCTTCGGGGAGGAGATCCTGGCGTCGCTTCGCCGGGAGGGTGTGGACACCCGCCATGTGCTGGTCCGCAAGGGGAAGACGTCCCAGTTCGCCTTCATCGTGGCGGAAGCCGGCACGGGGCGGCGCACCATCTTCTGGCAGCGGCCCACGGGAGAGGCGTTGCGGTCGTTTGAAGTTCCGCTGGACGAGGTGCGGGCGGCCCGGGCGCTCCTTACGGACGGCCTTTTCATGGATGCGGCCCTCCGGGCGGCGGAAGCGGCCCGCCGGGCGTCCGTTCCGGTGGTGGTGGACGCGGGAAGCCTCCGGGACGGCATGTTGGATCTGGCCCGGAAAAGCGATCATTTCATCACGTCCGAAACCTTCGCCCGGTCTCTCGTGGGAGGATCGGATCCCGAAGGGGCGTGCCGGAAACTGGCCGAACTGGGCCCGAAGGTGGTGGGGGTGACCCTGGGCCCCCGGGGGTCGGTCTTCCATGCCGATGGGCTCTTTTTTGCCTCTTCGCTACTTCAAATGGATAGCCAAATCTAACTTCCCGGCAATGAGGTAGACCATCGTGATGAGATTCTGGCTGTTGCGGTACCCACGGGCCTTTCTCTTCGCCGCTTGGATCAGGCCGTTGATGGCCTCGAGAATGCCATTGGTGACTCGAGAACGGAACCATCGCAAGATTCCCTGCCAATGATTCTTGATCGTGTAGGCTGCCTTGATAATCGGCTCTAAGCGGCTGTGGGTTGCCCAGAAAAACCAGCGCTTAAGGTACTCTTCTGCGTGTTCGAGGGGCTGTTCATAGAACTGCTGGAAAGCCAACTTGATGCGGTAGGCACGAGCCGTTTTCAGGTGAAGCCTTTTCATGCTCAACGCTTCTCGCAACTCTTTCTGCTTGGGGGTGAGGTGGATCTCATTCTTCAACCAGAGGAAACGACTTCCTTTCAACTCCGGCCGTTCCTTCTGCTCCTGACGCCGGACTTGGTCGACGGCATCGTTGAGGATCTTGACCACATGGAATTTATCGAAGGTCAGCTCAGCATCGGGGAAGGTTTCGGACACGCCGCTTATGTAGGCCGAAGACATGTCACAGCAGACTTCAACGATGTTTTCCGTCTTGCCTCCGTGGGCCCTGAGGTCATCACGAAAGGCTTTGACGGTTTGGGAGTCTTTGCCCGGTGCGACGAAGATCACCTTTCGTCTGTCGAGATCGACAAAGACCGTAATGTAATTGTGGCCCCGCTTGGACGAAGTCTCGTCGATGCCGACCTTTCGGACTTTCGAGAAATCCTCTCTGGTTCTGGCCTCTTGCACATAGTGATCGATCACCCGCCAGATGCGGGTATCGTGTTCTCCGATCAGTCGGGCCACGGCATTGACGGGCATCTCTTTTGCGAGCTGCAAGATGAAAGCTTCAAATAGAAGGGTAAAACCGCTTCCAGGTCTGGCCCAAGGCACATTGAGGGTCTTAACGCCGCAGTGGCCACATCGGACCCTGGGAAGGCGCGCATGCAGGTAACATTCGTGTTGGAAGAAGTTGAGGTGTCTCCAGGTTTTTTGCGAGCTGTCGTAGACCTTGCAACCTTCTGAGCCGCACACCGGACAAGGGAACTGGGCTCCCGGCTCGAAGTTCAGCTCGATGTCGAGAACCTGCCGCTCGGGATCAAAGGTAATCTTATGAACATACCAAGGTGGGGTGAGCGACAAAGCAACCTGGAAGAGCTCTTCAGTTTTCATCCGGGAAAACACCTCTTGCGCCTTGTGTCAACAGATGTGATCGTCGAGCCCGCATGGCCGAACACCGCTAACATCCTTGAGCCGGAGGCTGGAGGAGGCCATCCTCTCGCCGTCGGCCTACTTTCCACACAGCATGGGCAAGGAGGTGATGTCAAGACTGCGATAGCACCCGAAGGGCTTGGTCTTGACATCACCTCCGCCCATGCTAGCGTCTTTGGAAAGGGGGCCGCCGAAGCTAACGCTTTCGCATCAGTTTTTTTGCGGTTTCCACACAAAACAGCGAAGAGCC
>NZ_FQVB01000012.1 GCF_900129305.1 Desulfacinum infernum DSM 9756
ATTGTGGAACCCGTCTTTGGGCACATGAAGAATCTTGGGTTCCGAGGGTTCCTTTTGAGAGGACTTGAAAAGGTGAAGGGCGAGTTTGCCCTGATGTGCGCTGCTCACAACATTTCGAAGGTTGCAAGGGCTATTCTGGGCGGCATCGTAGATCTTAGGGAAAGGCGAATGATGCAGCTGGCCGCCTGAGGAGGCGGTTCGAGCCCGCTTCGACTGTTTTTGGGGCTCCGCAGATGCCTCCAACGCTCCCTGAAGAGGTGCTCGACAGGCTATCATAGCATTTCCGCCCATATCGCCTTCTCACAACTATGAAGTTGTTTGATAAAAGCAGCGTTCTCGGACAGCCTCCTAGGACCTGGCGGATCGGATCACGACCAAGACCGCTCCTACAGGGCAACGCCTATTGGCGTTCATCCTCGTTCATTCGCGGTTTTGTCAGCCTCGCAGACTTTGACTCCCGGAGGCTCCCGTGCCCCTCTTTTCCCGAAACCTCACCATCCGTTCCCTCCAGTCCGGAGGCCTCATCACCAACTACCACTGCACGTCCCGGTGCCGCCATTGCCTCTACTGCTCCGGCCCCCGGTGGCCCAAGGACTTCATGGACCGGGAGACGGCCCGAAGGGCCATGGAAACCATCCTCCGACTGGGGTGCGCCTCGGTCCACATCGGAGGGGGCGAGCCCTTCCTGAACCCGGAAGGACTGCTGGCCGTCCTGGAGACGGCCCGGGAAACGGGCATGGCCGTGGACTACGTGGAAACCAACGGGTCATGGTTCGTGTACGATCGAAAAGGGACGGCCCTTCTTGAGCAATGCCGAAGGGCGGGGCTCCGGACCCTGCTCATCTCCATCAGTCCGTTTCACAACGAATTCATCCCCTTCCAAAGGGTCCGAAACCTCATGGAGGCCTGCCGGGAGACGGGCATCCGGATCTTTCCCTGGGTGGACGGCTTCCGGCCCGACCTGGAAGCCCTGGGCGTCGAAAAACCCCACGACCTGCAAGCGTTTACGGAAGCCTTCGGCCAGGACTACCTGCGCCGGATCCCCCGCCGGTATTGGATCCACTACGGCGGACGGGCGGCCCTCTTTTTCGGGGAGGTCTTCGGAAGAAAGCCCGCCCGGGACGTCCTGGCCGCCAACGATTGGCCCTGTCCGGAACCGGCCGACACCAGCCACTTCCATGTGGACCTTTACGGCCGCTACATCCCCGGCCTTTGCAGCGGCCTGGCCGTGGACCTTCGCGACCTGGGCCGCCCCCTGGATCAAGACAAATACCCGCTTCTTTCCCTCCTTTTCCGCGAAGGCATCCGGGGACTTTTCCGGCTGGCTTCGGAACGGTACGACTACCGGCCCGCCCGGGATTTTCTCAACAAGTGCGACCTGTGCCTGGACATCCGCCGCCACCTGGCCCTGGAAGTGAACGCCCCCTACGGGGAACTCCACCCCCGCACCTTCTACCGGGAGTGGCGCCTGGAACCCTGATGCACAGCCGCTCTTCTTTGCCTTGCGCCCCGGAGCACTTTCCCCTAAATTGGTTTGTGTGCAATCCACCTTCCCCCGTGGCACGGCCGGGAGTTCGCCCCGAGGGATCCTTCTGCCTTCCCCCAACGGAGCGATGGACCGCCGGGTTCTTTTATCTGCGCGATTTCAGCGGGCGGGGACAAACCCCGCCCCCACCCGGGATGTGGATCCGGTCGGGGCGGCCTTCAGGACCGCCCGCCGGGAACGCACCATGAAAAAGAATCGTCCCATGGAGACCTTTTGACCCAGGACACCCCCCAACCCTTCAAAGGAGACGCAGCACAGCCATGAAAGCCTATTCCCACCTTTTCATCCAGCGAGCGGAAAAGAGCGGCGACAAGAGGGCCCTTCTGTACCGAGACAACGGCCAATGGCGGGAGATGACCTGGACGGCCTTCTACGATGCCGTCCGCCGAACGGCCCGAGCCCTCATCGCCCTGGGCGTGGAAGCCCAGGACCGGGTGGCCGTCTGGAGCCACAACCAGCCCCGCTGGACGGTGGCGGACGTGGGCTGCCAGCTGGTTCGAGCGGTCTCCGTTCCCATCTACCCCACCAACACGGCCCAGCAGGCCGCCTACATCCTGAAGGATTCGGAGGCCAAGGTGGTCTTCGTGGGTTCCGGCGACCAGCTTTCCCGCGCCCTGGAAGTGGTGGGCGATCTTCCCCACGTCCAGGCCGTGGTGAGTCTGGACGATTCGGCCGCCGATGCGGCTTCGGAAAAGGTCCTGACCTTCGACGCCTTTCTGGCCCTGGGCCAGGCGTCCCACGACGACCAGGTGTCCCGGCGCCTGGAAGAAGCCAACCCGGACGATCTTCTCACCCTCATCTACACGTCCGGGA
Organism: Desulfacinum infernum DSM 9756; assembly: GCF_900129305.1. GTDB lineage: Bacteria > Desulfobacterota > Syntrophobacteria > Syntrophobacterales > DSM-9756 > Desulfacinum > Desulfacinum infernum. The sequence continues at coordinate 2,360 of NZ_FQVB01000012.1, forward strand.
CCACCGGGGAACCCAAGGGGGTCATGCTCACCCAGTCCAACGTGCTCTTCCAGATGACCTCCCACGACGGGCGGATCCTCCCATGCGACGAGTCGGACCTGTCTCTGTGCTTCCTTCCGCTTTCCCACGTCTTCGAACGCACCTGGACCTACTACGTCTTCCACCGGGGCATGACCAACGCCTACCTGGACGATCCCAAGCAGGTGCTGGACGCCATGCAGCAGGTGCGCCCCACGGTCATGTGCACGGTCCCCCGGCTGCTGGAAAAGATCTACGGGGCCATCCGGGAGAAGGTGCAGTCGGCTCCGGGGACCCGCCGGCGCCTCTTCCAATGGGCTCTCGCCATGGGAGACGAGGTCTTCCGGCGCCGCAAGGACGGCCTGGGCGTCCCCATGGGCCTGGGCCTGCGGCATCGGGTGGCCGATGCCATGGTCCTTTCCAAGCTTAAGGGGCTTTTCGGGGGCCGGATCCGGTTCATGCCCTGCGCCGGAGCGCCCCTTTCGGCGGAAATCGAGCGGTTCTTCTGCGGCGTGGGCGTGCCCATCGTGTGCGGCTACGGCCTGACGGAAACCACGGCCACCGTCACCTGCCACGAACCCCAAGGCTTTTCCTTCGGCACGGTGGGAAAGCCGCTGCCGGGCGTGGAAGTGCGGATCGATCCGCGCACCCAGGAGATCCTCGTCCGAGGCCCCAACGTGATGAAGGGTTACTACAACAAGCCCGGGGAGACGGCCGCCGTCTTCACCGACGACGGCTTCTTCCGCACCGGGGATGCGGGGGCCTTCGACGCCTACGGGGAGCTCCTGATCACCGACCGCATCAAGGACCTTTTCAAGACCTCGGGCGGAAAATACATCGCGCCCCAGATGATCGAAACCCTGGTGGGGGCCGACCCGGCCGTGGAGCAGATCGCCGTGGTGGGCGAAGGCCGCAAATGCGTGACGGCGCTCATTGTCCCCAGCTTCGAAAACCTGGAAGGGTTCCTCGCGGAAAAGGGCCTCCAGGGACTTTCCCGGGAGGAACTGGTGCAACACCCCACCGTGACGGGGTTTTTCCGGCAAAAGATCGACGACCTCACCCGGGATCTCGCCCCCCATGAAAAGATCGTCCGGTTTGCCCTCATCGCCAAGGAGTTTTCCCTGGAAGACGGCGAGATGACCCCCACGCTGAAGCTCAAGCGAAAGGTCATCCTGGAGCGCTACGGCCACCTCATCGAGGAGATGTACCGGGAGATCGACCAGGCGAGGAAAAACGGATGAGCACGACACCCTCTTTCACGGTGGCTCTACGAACCTATGAAAAGCCGGTGGAGTCCGTGGCGGCGGTCATCGAAGCGGCCGGAGGCTTTCCGACCCTGGGGCCGGACACCCGGGTCTTCATCAAGCCCAACGTGGTCACCTGGACCCGGGCGACCGACTTTCCCAAGTGGGGCGTGATCACCACGAGCCGGGTGGTGGAGGACGTGGTGCGGGCGCTCCGCGACGCGGGAGCGGGACAGATCACCATCGGGGAAGGCCTGGTGACGGTGGACCCCCGGGAGAAGGGGCTGGCGGAGGCGGCCTTTTCGGCCCTCGGCTACTTCACCCTGGCCGAACGGTACGGAGTCCGGGTGGTGGACGTCTTCCAGCGGCCCTTCCGGGAAGTGCCCGTGGCCGACGGAATCTCGCTCAAGTTCAACCGGGACGCCCTGGAATCCGACCTCATCGTGGATCTTCCCGTCCTGAAGACCCACGCCCAGACGGTGGTGAGCCTGGGCATCAAGAACCTGAAGGGACTCATCGACATGGCGTCCCGGAAGCGATGCCACAGCCCCGATCCCCGCTGGGACCTGCACCGCATGGTGGCGGCCCTGCCGTCCGGGCTTCCGCCCGTCTTCACCGTGATCGACGGGATCTTCAGCAACGAAAGGGGCCCGGCCTTCGACGGGACGCTCCACCGGATGAACGTGCTGGCGGCGTCCCGCGACCTGCTTTCGGCGGACCTGGTGGGAGCCCGCCTCTTGGGCTACCGCCCCGACCAGGTCCCGCACCTGGTGCACGCCGCCCGGGCCGCCGGCCGGCCCCTGGATCTTTCGGACATCCGCCTCGTGGGGGAGGACCTCGAAAACCTGGCCCGCCCCCACGCCCACACCTTTCCCTACACCCAAGACGGCTCGCTTCCCGCCGTCATGGAAAAGATGGGCATCCGGGGCCTGAGCTACCGTAAGTACGACGACACCCTGTGCACCTATTGTTCCATGCTGAACGGCCTGATCCTCACGGCCGTGGCCCGCGCCTGGTCGGGGTCCCCCTGGGACGACGTGGAGGTGCTCACGGGAAAGGCCATGGAGCCCACCCCGGGCAAGAAACACACCATCCTTCTGGGAAAGTGCATGAGCCGGGCGCACAAGGACGATCCGCGCATCGCCCATGCCATCCCGGTGCCGGGCTGTCCGCCCAGGCCGACGCGGATCGCCGAGGCCTTCCGGGAAGCGGGCATCCCCGTGGATGCGTCCATCCTGGAAGCCTGGGCCCTCTTTCCCGGCCGGTTCCTGAAAAAATACGCGGGAGTGGAAGGATTCGACGAGGCCTTCTTCCGGATCGGATGAGGACGTCCGATCACAGCCGAGGCCGCTCCCTCAGGGGATCAGCCACCGTCACCACAGGCCGCGGCCATGACGCCGAAACCCGTCTTCCCGAAGCAGGAAAACCAGGGGCGAACGATGATTCGCCCCTACCGCCCGTGCGCATCGCACCCACGGCATGCCTCCCACCAGCCTGCCGAAGAGGCATGCCTGCTTCCGGGGATCTCCCTCAGTCCTTGATCCTGGACATGCCGGGGATGAGGGTCTTGGTGAAGTGCACGCCGGGAAGCTGACGGATGTTCTCGTGCACGAAGTCGGAGATGACCTCCGCGTCGGAGCTCAGAAGATCCCGGGTGAGTTGAATTTTGACCAGGAGGTCCACGTCGCCGTGGACGCTGTGGATCTCGCGCACCGGCTCCAGCTCGTAGAGCCGCTCCACGATCTTGTGCTCCTTTTTGGCCTGCACGCTCATGAGCACGAAGGCCGTGATGGTGCGCTGCATTTCCGGATACCGAATGCCGTCGCCTTCCGCCATCTTCTCTCGAAACGCCTCCATGTCGTCCGGCAGGATTTCGTTGATGCCGATGCCGTAGTGGCGCCGCTCCCCCTTTTCCCACAGCCGCACGGAGATGTAGGCATAGAGGTCCGCCACGGTCCTTCCGGGGAACTGGTCCACCAGCCGTTCCTTCTTGATGATGGCGCACAAGGGCCGATAGATGTACTGGTACCAGTCGGCGGCGGCTTCCTGGAAGGAAACGGGGGCGCTGCGGGACTGTTTCAGGAAGGCCTGATGGCGGCGTATCTGTTCCAGCAGATGTTCGTACTGACCGGGCTCGGACAGGGTGATGTCGGCATGGAGCCGGGTGGCGTCCAGGAAGTCGGCCCGCTGGCGGTAGAGCACATCTTCCAGGTCGTCTCCGGAAGGGACGAACTCCACGATATGGGCCAGGATCTCGTCGTGCCCCAGCGCCTTGGCCGCCGCCACCCGATGGTTGCCGTCCTCCACGTAGTAGGCGTCCCGGATCTGCCAGAGGCGCACGGGCGGGAGCACCTTGCCGCGACGCATGGCGTTTTTGATCGCCTCGAGCCGTTCGGAAGGAGCCTGGTTTTTCAGCCGGAACTTGTCGTCGAAGTCCTGGTAGCGCCCCACGCTCCCGACGATCCTGGAAAGGGGGACGGTCCGGAGCCCCCGGTCCCGGCATTCAAAGGCCTCGTCGGCGCGCTGAAGGTCTTCGAAGGAGACGGTGCCAGAGTCGCCCGACACCTTTCTTTTCCAGAAGGTCAGTTTGCGGAGCCAGGATGTCATGGTCGATTTCCATCAGGTGGGATCCGAAAGTGTTGACTACGATGGTCCGTCCCAGGACGGTGATGCGCTCGGACGGATCGGCAAAGAGACGATGGATGTGTCCGTGGATGAAATAGGCCGGCTGGTACCGTTGGATCAGCCCCAGGAAGCACTCGAAGCCCCGGTGGCACAGGTCCTCTTCGTCGCCCACGCCCCGGGGCGGCGCATGGGTGATCACCACGTCCACCCCGCCGTGCCACCACAGGCTCGCCCGGAGCCCGCGCACAATGCGCTGCATCTGCTTTTCCGTGTACTGCACCGGACCCCCGTTGTACCACATGGACCCCTCGAGGCCCAGAACGCGGAGCCCCTCCACGACCCGGATCCGTTCGTGCAGGTCCACCAGGCCGGGCTGGAGCATGGCCTTGGGGCGGATGTCGTGGTTGCCGCGCACGTAGTGGACCGGGATGCCGAAGGATCGGGAAAGGTGCAACAAATACTCCGGCGGCAGATCCCCGCAGGAAAAGATGAGATCCACCCGGCCGAACCGGTCCGTATCCACCACGGGATAAAGGTCCGGGTCGATCACATCGGAAACGGTGAGAACTCGCAGCATCACCAGGCCATTTCTTTCGGTGGGGCGGCGGCTCGGGGCGCCGCACCCGCCGGGATTTACGTTTTGTATGAAACGCGGCCTCGTTCCGCTCGTGCGCACGGCCTGTAGGGGCGAATAATCATTCGCCCCTACAGGGGCCTGCTTACCAAAGATGCGATTCATCCTTCGTTGTCACGGGCCGTCCGTGATGGGGGCTTAACGCGAAACAAAACCGCGAATGAACGCGAATAGACGCAAATGATTCTTTTCCGTTGACGAGAATCCTTCATCCGTGCGTGGTGGCGGGCCTCGCCATGATCGTCAGGCGGGACCCTTCATGGGGACGGGGTAGGTCCGATCCCCCACGCGCAGGGAAAACCCCTCGCCCGCCTCGTCCGGCTCGATCCACTGGGCGATCTGATAATAGGCGGGCCGGGAAAACCGGGCCGGGAAGGCCCCGTCCCGAACCCGGCAGTAGAGCACGTTGTCCCGGCCGACCCACACCGTCTCCGGATCCAGCCATTCCGGCTCATCCAGGTGTTTCAGGGTGAGGCGGATCCGTTGGGTTCCCGCGTCATCGTTCACCATGTCCACGCGGGTGATCACAAACGGCGTATCGTCCACCCGGATCGGATGGAGCTTCCCCTGCCACTCCAGGAAATAGCCGCCGTCGTCTCCGCGGCCCAGATGCTCGTAGAAGGTCTGCAGGATCTCTTTGCGAAAGATGAGCCGATTTCCGTAGTACCAGTCGCCTTCCGCATCCACGTGGATACCCACGTCTTCGGGGGGAATCTCGAAGGTTTCGGCGTTCATGGTTTTCTCCCGTTCGTCAGAACCTCTTGGCGCTGTCCACAAGAAGGGTCACCGGGCCGTCGTTGGTGAGGTGCACGGCCATGGTTTCCTGGAAGCGGCCCGTGGCCACCGGGATGGGATGGGTCCGCAGGCGCGCCACGAAGGCTTCGAACAGCTCCCGGGCCCGATCGGGAGGTGCGGCCTCCACGAAGGACGGGCGCCGACCCTTGCGGCAGTCGCCCCAGAGGGTGAACTGGGAGACGGCCAGAACGCCGCCGCTGATATCCAGCACGGACCGGTTGAGTTTCCCCTCATCATCCGGAAAGATGCGAAGGTTCACAATCTTGTCGGCCAGATAGAGGGCGTCCTGATGGGTGTCTTCCCGTCCCACGCCCACCAGCACCAGAAGCCCCCCATGGATCGCCCCCACGGTTTCTCCGTCCACTTCCACCGATGCCCGGGAGACCCGTTGCACCACCGCCCGCATTTTTCCTCCTTCCATCCGCGCCCGCTTTGACCTGAATCGCCGGTCAGGATATAGAAGCGACGGTTCGGTTGGCAATTCCTTTTGCCGGAAAATTTCCAACGGCTACGGTGCGAGGGGGCGGCAAAGGCGCTGCCAAGCGCCGTGGGCCCGCTGACATCGTAGCCCAGCCCGTCGGGGCGAATGAACCCCAGCCAATGGGAGTCAGCAGGATAGGGACCGGAGAAGGGACGGCCAAAATCGTGAAGATGAAAGACCAGTGTTTTCGGTCCCTTGCAGGAACATCGACAGCTCGAATCAACGCCGGACAGGTGCAGCATTATTTGTGGGAGCGGCGAAAGCCGCGAAAGGGGTGGCCGGCCGTTCCATGGCGGGGGGCCGCTCCCGGCTCATCGCCCCTTGCGGCGCTCCCACAGAGAGAAGAAAGGTTCCACAGGACGGACGACGGCCCGCTGCAGGTTCTTTCATCCGTGCGGGGTGGCGCAAGGGAGACCATGATCGTTAGGGAACAGTGGGCTGTAGGGGCGAATGATCATTCGCCCCTACAGACCGTTGGCAAGCTCCTGGGAGCTTATCTGAAAATGGCTCATTTGCCCCTTCCAACGTCCATCCGTCATCCCCGCGGAAGCGGGGATCCAGGATTTCCGGGAACCTATGGACTCCCCCTTGCGCGGGAGTGACGGTTTGCGGCGTTCTCGGACAGCCTCCTGAGAGGCTCTCCGAGAATGTTTTTCCGGCTTGGAAGGCCGGGAACCCCTCTCTCATCGTAGCCGCGGGGCTTCAGCCCCGCGGAAAAGGCCGTCGTAACCTCTTGAAGTCACAGGCCGTATGCGATGGCCCATGCGATGACCGGGGATTCTCCGCAGCCCTGAAGGGCTGCGCTACGGGAAAAGCGGTCATCCGGAACGTTTCCGGACAGGATCCTGGAGAGGAGGATCACCCCCTTCATGTCGCGCCGTTTTGAACCGCCCTTCGTGCTCTTCGTCAATCCTTGGATCACGGACTTTGCCGCCTACGATCTGTGGGCCAAGCCCCTGGGGCTTCTCTTCCTGGCCGCCCTCTTTCGGGAAGGCGGCTGCCGGGTGGCCCTGGTGGACTGCCTGGACCGGCACGACCCGGAAACGGAGGAGCGTCCCGACGTGCTGCCCGGCGGCGACCGGAAGTACGGAACCGGGAAATATCCCAAGATGCCCATCCCCACGCCGGAACCCCTCCAGGGGCTTTCGCGCACCTTCTACCGCTACGGGATCCATCCGGAAAGCTTCCGAAAGAAGCTCCAGCCCCTTCCCCGCCCCGATCTCATCTGCGTCACCAGTGCCATGACCTACTGGTACCCGGGGGTGGCGGAAACCATCGCCCATTTGAACGACGTCTTCCCGAAAAGTCCCGTGTGGCTTGGGGGCATCTACGCCCGATTGTGCCCGGAACATGCCCGAAGGACCAGCGGGGCCGATCGTGTGTGCACGGAACCCTTGGCCGAGACCCTCGCCCGGGCGGAAACCGTGCTCAACTTCCGCCTATCCAACCGTCACCGGTGGGATTCCCCGGCGCACTTTCCTCTTCCCGCCCTGGACCTGCTCCCCCGGCTTACCTACGGACCGGTGATCGCAAGCCTCGGCTGTCCCTACCGTTGCCCCTACTGCGCCTCGTCGCGCCTCCAACCCCAACGGATTGCGTTTCCGGCCGAGACCGTGGCAGGCCAGATCCTGCAGGTTCATGAGCGAACCGGCGTCCGGGACTTCGCCTTCTACGACGACGCGCTGCTGCTGGGAAACCCGGGACTCCGCCCGGCGCTGGAGCGGCTCCGAGGGGAAGGCCGCACCTTCCGCTTCCACACCCCCAACGCCCTGCACATCCGCGCTCTCACCGACCCGGACCTCTGCCGCTTCCTGTACGAGAGCGGCTTCACCACCCTGCGGCTGGGCCTGGAAACCACCCGGCCGGACAAGCAGAAGGCCTGGGGAGGCAAGCTGGAAGTGGAGATGTTCCAGCTGGCGGTGGAAAATCTCCTGCAGGCGGGCTTTGCAAGTGAACAGATCGGAGCCTACCTTCTGTGTGGTCTGCCGGATCAGACGGTGGAGGAGGTGGCCGAAGCCGTCGAGACGGTGCGCCGGGCGGGAGCTCTGCCCTACCTGGCCGAGTATTCCCCCATTCCCGGAACGGCGGCCTGGAACCAGGCGGTCCGGCAAAGCCCTTTCCCCATCGAAACGGAACCCCTGACTCACAACAACACCTTTTTCGCCTGCCGCCGCCCGGACTTCACCCTGGAAGACCTCCAGGATCTCAAGCGGCTGGCCCAGACGGCCCGGGCCCAATTCAGGAAAGCCCAAAAAACGTTCAAGTCCGAAGCCCCATCGACCGAACTATAGTGTTGCGGTAGACTTTTTTGTCCGCCCGGATCCCCGTAGGGATTCGGGAAGAACCAAGAGGCTGATCCCAGTCGGCGACAAGACCGCGGATCGGCTTTTTGTTTGCGTAAGAGGAGGTCCATTCGCCCATCATGCCGTCCCGATCCGTTCCATCCCTTCGGGCGCTCTTTCGGCGTCTTCTCTTCGGAGCCTTCTTTCTCCCGGCGGCCCTCCTGGTGCTGGTGGCCGGCGGCGGCCTGGCCGTCTTTCAAAAGCACCAGATCGAAGAAAACCAGAGGCTCCTGGCTCAATCGCTGGCATCCGACACGGCCACTTATCTGGATGCCGCCGCCCGCCGCCTCGTGGGCCTGTCGAAAATCCTTTCCCAGTCCCCCTGGGAACAGGTCATCCCCCATGTGGAAACATCCTGGAAGGATTTCGGCGGCTTTGAGGCCCTCTACATCCTGGATCCCGCCGGCCGATTGGTCTTTTCAACGCCCCATTATGTTCCGTTCCTGGAGGCCCAATCCTTTCCCGGCCGGGACAGCTCCGATAAAACCCGGGGGGTGCAAGTGTCTCTGCCCTTTCTGTCGCCCCGGAGCGGCCATTTGACCGTACGGCTTCTTCGGCCGATCCCCGCGGGCGGATACGTGGCCGGGGATCTGGATCTCAAGGGGCTGGAAGAATCGCTGGCGGCTCTCAACAACCGGACATCCTCGCAAAAGGCCTTCGTGGTGGACCGATTGGGAAATCCCCTGGCCCACCCGGATCCCAAGGTGAGCCGCAACCAGGCAAACCTCCTGTTCCTGAAGCCCCTGCTCCGAGACGCCCGAGACAAGACCACCAGCATTTACGAGGACAAGGGGGTCCTGATGCAGGGGGCCCTGGCGGAAGTCCCCCCCTTCCGCTGGAAGGTCATGGTCTACGGTCCCGTCCGCGAACTCTACTATCCCGTGGTCGTGATCTCGGCCGTGACCCTCGTCGCCGTCTTGTTCCTGGCGCTCATGAGCTCCTCCCTCCTGGGGCGCGTCCGTCGCAGGATCGCCGAGCCCTTGGAGTACCTGATCGGGGAAATGCGCAGCGCCGCCCGGGATGGCGAAGGCGGGCGGGAATCGCCGGGGCCCGCCGTCACTTTCAAGGAACTGGCCGATCTGGTCCGTTACTACACCAAGATGCGGGCCTTGCAGAAGGCCACGAGCCGAAGGCGGATCCGCCAGATCCACAGATCCCAGGCCTTCCAGCAGGCCATCTACGAGATGTCCACCCATCCGGCCCTGATCGAAGGGCGCATCCTGGAGGCCCAGGAATTCATCTGCAGGGTCACGGCGAAGACCTTGGAGGTCAGCAGGGCCCTCGTCTGGCGCCTGGAAGGTTCCCGGCTGGTGTGTCTTTGCGGATCCGGTGAAACGGAAGCGTGCGCGGAAGAGGCCCCGCTGGATCTTTCCTCCCAACCCGACCTGATCCGCCGGGAAGGGCGGGTTCTTTCCAGGATCTTCCATGTCGGGGACGCTTCCGCCCCGTCCGATCCCGGTTCGTTTCCGGAGGCCTACATGCATCCCCGGGGCGTCAAGACCCTGGTGCTGGTACCCATCCGCCAGGACGGCGGCCTTTTCGGCTACCTGATGCTGGAAGACGGCCGCGCGGAAAGAAAGTGGGAACCGGATGAGATGGTGTTCGCCGCCCAGGCGGGGGAGCTTTTCACCCGGTCGCTCATCCAGGCGGACCTGCACGCCAGGACCAGGGAGCTTCATAATCTGGCGGAAACCTTGGACAAGAAGGTGCAAAAGCGCACCCGGGAACTGGAAACCCTCTACACCTTCTCCAAGGAGATGGGTTTCGTGACCGACGAAGAAACCTTCGCCTCCCTGGTTTTTTCCATGCTTCGCCGCGTGCTGCAGGTGGACGTGGCGGGCCTGAGCTTGGAAAAGAACGGAACCCGCTGTCTTTATCTGCTGAACACACAGCCCCTTGCGCCGGAATTTCGATCCGAGGTCCTGGAACAGATCTTCCCCGGCCTGCACCCTGGGGAAAGCCAGGAAACATCCGTCGTGGAACTGGCCGCCCCCGCGGACCCGGACCGGCAGGGAGCCATCTGCGCCCTCCACAGCGTCTGCCGCGTTCCGCTCATGGCCGACCGGCAGGTGCTGGGCCATCTGGCGGTGGGAAGGCGCAACACCCAGCCGTTCAGCCGGGAGGAGTGGCATTTTGTCTCCCTCATGGGCCGGCAGATCGGGGAGTCCCTCCACCGGCTCTACTCCCTCCTGCACGCCGAGGAAGAGCGCCTGCAGGATCTTCTGGAAAACCTTCCCCAGGGAGTGGTTCTTTTCGACGGGGCGGGATCGGTCCGATTGTCCAACAAGACCGGCCTGGCCTACCTGGAAGACATGGGAGTCGCGGATTCGGCCCTTCCCGACACGGGCCCCCTGGCCCTCCAGGCCCTCCTGGACCGGTGCGACGAGAGGCTGCCGCTGGAAATCTCTTCCTCCACGGGAGCCGTTTACGAAATCCACGTGCGCCATCTCTTCAGCCGCAAACAGCCCCTGCATGTCCTGACCATCCAGGATGTGACCGAGGAGCGGCGCGTGGAAAACCAGATCCGCCAGCAGGATCGGCTGGCGGCCGTGGGCCAGCTGGCCGCGGGTATCGCCCACGACTTCAACAACCTGCTCATGGGGATCATGATGCAGGCCCAGGTCCTCCAGCTGAAGGGCGTCCCCCCCCAGGTGGCCCATGGCCTGGACACCATCGTGAACCAGGGGCAGCGGGCCGCCCACCTGATCCAGCAGATCCTCGACTTCAGCCGCGAATCCATCAGCCGGAAAGGCCCCCTGGACCTGAAGCCCCTCGTCAAGGAAACCCTGAAGATCCTGGAGCGCACCATCGAAGAGAACGTTTCGATCCGCTTCCAGGACGACGGGAGCGAATACATGGTGGAGGCGGATCCCACGCAGATCCAGCAGATCGTGACCAACATGGCCCTGAACGCCCGGGACGCCATGCCGCAAGGCGGCACGTTCCGGGTCGGCCTGGAGCGGATCGAAGTGAGCGCACCGGGACAAGCGCCTTTGGAAGGCATGATGCCGGGCCGCTGGATCCGGATTTCTTTCCAGGACACGGGAACGGGGATCGCCAAGGAGCACCTGCCCCACGTCTTCGAGCCCTTCTTCACCACGAAGGAAGTGGGCAAGGGTACGGGCCTCGGCCTGTCCCAGGTCTACGGCATCGTGAAGCAGCACGGCGGCCATGTGACCGTGGAAAGCTCCCAGGGGCAGGGTACGCTCTTTACCGTGTACCTGCCGGCCCTGAGGAGACCGTCGGAGGAAACCACGACTTCACCGGCCGATTCCGTGGAAGACCACGGCGCGGTGGGCGAAGTGGTTCTTTTGGTGGAAGACGAGCCCCAGGTGCTTCTCATCACCCGGGAGATCCTGGAAGCCCTGGGTTACACGGTCCTCACCGCCGCCAACGGACGGGAAGCCCTGGAGGTTCTCCGCAGCGGTGGAGCCCGCGTGGACGCCCTGGTCACCGACATGGTCATGCCCGACATGGGGGGACGGGAACTCATCGAAGCCGTGCGGGCGCAGGACCCCGCCTTTCCCATCGTGGTGGTCACCGGTTATCCCCTGGATCGGCAGGCCCGCGAGATGCTGCGCCGAGGCGGCATCGCCTGGCTCGCCAAGCCCACCACCATGGGAGAACTGGCCGAGACGCTGCGCGCTGTGATGGACCAATCCGCCGCCCGGCCTTGCAACCCGCCGGCCGTTTCTCTATTGTAGGATGCACATCGTGCCGCAACGGCTTCCCCCAAGGATTCGGAATACCGGCATCTCGTCCTGATCTGAGCACAAGAAAAGGGAGAAGGGACCCCATGACCGATTTCAGCTGGGACGCACACGGCGGTTCACTCGTCGATCTGGTGGTGGATGAAGACAGGGCCCAGGTTCTCAAGGACCTGAGCCGGGGCATTCCCAGCCTGACCCTGAACGGGCGGCATCTGGCGGATCTGGAGCTCATCCTCAACGGGGCTTTCTCACCGCTCCGCGGCTTCATGACCAGCGCGGACTACGAATCGGTCCTGGACCGCATGCGCCTCCAGGACGGCACCCTCTGGCCCCTGCCGGTCTGCCTGGACGTGACGGAAGCCGACGCCCGCGGACTGGAACCGGGTCAATCCGTGGCGCTTCGGGACGCGGAAGGGTTCATGGTGGCCGTTTTGCACGTGGAAGACATCTGGCCCATGGACAAGGCCCGCGAAGCGCAATGCGTCTACGGCACCACGGACACGGCCCATCCCGGCGTGGACACCCTCTTTCACCACGCGGGAACCCATTACGTGGGAGGCACCCTGGAAGGGGTGCAACTGCCCCTGCACTTCGCCTTCAAGCGCCTGCGCCACACCCCCCACGAAATGCGGGCGCTCTTCAGGAAGCTGGGATGGCGCCGGATCGTGGGTTTTCAGACCCGAAACCCGCTCCACCGGGCCCAGTTCGAAATGACCCTCCGGGCCATGGATCAGGCCAAGGCCAACCTGCTGCTCCACCCCGTGGCGCGGCGCGCCCGGCCGGGAGACATCGACTACTACACCCGTATCCGATGTTACCAGGCCGTGAGCCGCTACTACCCGCCCAACATGATGCTCCTGAGCCTCCTGCCCCTGGCCATGCGCATGGCGGGCCCCAGGGAGGCCCTGCTCCATGCCATCATCCGGAAGAACTACGGATGCACCCACTTCATCGTGGGCCGGGACCACGCGAGCCCGGGCCGAAGGCCCGACGGAACGCCGTTCTACCCCCCGGAAGCCGCCATGGAACTGGCCACGGCCTTTGAGAAAGAACTGGGCATCGGGATCATTCCCTTCGAAGAAATGGTGTACGTCATGGAGGAAGACGCCTACATGCCGGCCCGCGAGGTGCCGCCCGAATCCACCGTGCGCTCGCTGGCCCTGGACGACTTCCACAGACGGCTGCGCGAAGGAAAACGGGTCCCGGAATGGTTCACCTTTCCGGAAGTGATCGAAGAGCTCCAGCGGGGCTATCCCCCCCGGCACAAGCAGGGGTTCACCATCTTCTGCACCGGCCTTTCCGGAGCCGGAAAGTCCACCATCGCCCGGATCCTCTACGCCCGGTTTCTGGAAATGGGAGGGCGGCCCGTCACCCTCCTGGACGGGGACATCGTGCGGCGCAACCTCTCCAACGAACTGGGCTTTTCCAAGGAACACAGGGACATCAACGTGCGGCGGATCGGCTTTGTGGCCAGTGAAATCACCAAGAACCGCGGAATCGCCATCTGCGCCCCCATCGCCCCCTACGCGGCCACCCGACGGCAAATCCGCCAGCTCATCGAAAATTACGGCGGCTTCGTGGAAGTCCATGTGGCCACCCCCCTGGAAGTGTGCGAAAGCCGGGACCGCAAGGGGCTCTACGCCAAGGCCCGCGCGGGACTCATCAAGGGCTTCACCGGCATCGACGACCCCTACGAACCCCCGGAAGCCCCGGAGGTGACCATCGACACCACGGAACTGACTCCCGACGAGGCGGCCCAGGAGGTGCTTCTCTTCCTGGAACGGGCCGGCTACATTAAGTGATGGGTGACGAGTGATGGGTGACGAGTGATGGGTGATGGGTGGCGGAGCCCGATGAGGAGATGGGGGGCGGAGGAGGTGCCATGGACGGGTTGATCCAACGGATGATTCGAGCGGCGAAATTGGACGTGAGCCTCTACGAGGAGGTGGAAGCGGACAGGACGGCCACGGGCCAGGCCCTGACCGTGGTGGTTCTTTCCAGCGCGGCCGCCGGCCTGGGCAACATGAGCCAGGGAGGCCTCCAAGGACTGGTGCTGCTCACCCTCATCGCCCTTGCAGGCTGGATCGTTTGGGCGTCCCTCACCTATCTCATCGGCACCAAGCTCCTTCCGGAACCTCAGACCCGGGCGGATCTGGGAGAACTTCTCCGGACCATCGGCTTTTCCAGCGCGCCGGGCCTCATCCGCATCCTGGGAGTCCTCCCCTTTCTCCGAAACATCGTCTTTCTGGCGGCCGGCCTCTGGATGCTCTGGGCCATGGTCATCGCCGTGCGCCAGGCCCTGGACTACCGGAGCACGTGGCGGGCCGTGGGCGTGTGCCTCATCGGCTGGCTGGTGCAGACCGTTCTCCTGGCCTTCTTCTTTTCCCTGGTGGGACATCCGCCCATGATGCACCAGGGCGGACCCTGAACCGGGCCGTGCCCATGAATCCCCGTGCCCACCCGAAAACACCCGGCAAGCGGGAGCGCCTCACGGCCCTGGGCGTACTGGGCCTCATCGCCCTGACGGCCGCCGGCGTCTTCTTGAGGCAGTTTCATGCGGACCCGCTCCTGTCGGGAACCGCCGTTCCCGCACCCCGTTCCCGGCCGAAGGCTTCGCCCCCGCCGGCCCCTCCCGCGCTGAATGGGACCGTCACCGACCCCTTCACGCCCCTGAGCCCGCCCGAATCCTTCGACAGCGCCACCCTGTCGGACAAGATCAATGGAAAGGCGGACCTTTACCTCACCGCGGGATTCCGGAACCTCACCACCCGGCGGGTCGCCCTGAAGGACGCTCCGGACCGGTGGGCGGAAATCTTCCTCTATCAAATGGAAAATCCCGAGAGCGCCTTTGCGGTCTACAGCCAGCAACGTCGTTCCAAGGCCCGTCCCCTGGCGGGGATCTCCCGGGGGTACGCCACGGCCAACGCCTTCTACGCCGTCGCCGGCTCCTACTACCTGGAAGCCGTGGCCGCTTCGGAAGATCCCGACTTGACCCGGCACCTGGAAAGCCTCTTTCGGCGTTTGTGGGAATCGGTCTCGGAACGGGAGATCGCCCTACCGGAACTGGCCTTCTTCCCGGAAAAGGGCGCCCGTCTCGACCAGGCGGTGCTCTACATCGGCGGGGCCTTCGGCTACGACGGCTTTTCCAAGGTCTACGCCGTGCCCTACGATGCGGGAGGAAACCCCATGACCGCCTTCGTGGCCCTGGAGGCGGGCAAGGACGGAGCGGAAGCCGCCCGGGGCTACATCCGGTTCCTGGAAGAAAACGGTGCCCGGCGCCTGCCGGACCCCGACGCGGCCCAAGGGATCGTGGTGCTCGATCTCTTCGGCTGGACCGAGGTGGCCTTTTCCCACGGGCCTTACGTGGCCGGCGTGCACGAAGCCGAAGCCCGGGATCCGGCATTGGCCCTGGCCCGCGCCCTCAAGGAAAGGCTTTCCGCAAAGTAGCGGCCGAAGGTTTCCAAAAAAGATTGGTGTCCATTCGCGTTTATTGTCGGCTGCTTCTGACGCTCGGCCGCATGGACCCGCCCCCTTTGCAGGGTACCCTCGGCAAACGGAAGGCTGTAGGGGCGAAAAATCTTTCGCCCCTACCACGGGGAGCGGGGATGCCTGCAGGTGGTAGCCGTTTCATGTGGGGGCGGTTCGCGAACCGCCCCTACACAGCGGACCCCCGATCCCCCCGGGGGGATGGCGTTCCCGGCTAGACTTCTCCCCAGGAGCTTGTCTGAAAATGGGTTCTTTGCCTCGTTTTGTCTCCATCCGTCATCCCCGCGGAAGCGGGGATCCAGGATTTCCGGAACCTTATGGACTCCCGCTTGCGCGGGAGTGACGGTTTGATCAGTTCTCGGACAGGCTCCCAGGAGGGCGAGTTCACCATGGAAAGACGACGCTTCCTGAAGGAAGGCCTGAAATACGGAGCCGGCATCGCCGCCCTCTGGGGGCTGGGCTGGAGCTTTGCGGATTTTTCCGGACCCGGCGCCACGGACCCGGCGGAAAAGGAAATCATCGGCCCCTTCGATTGGTCCCCGGACGAGGACCCGCCCCAGGTGGCCGTGGCCCAAGGGACCGACCGGGGGGCGGCCCTGGCGGCGGCCCTGGCGGCCTTGGGCGGCATGAAACGATTCGTCGGGCCCGAAGACCGCGTCTTCATCAAGGTGAACGCTGCCTTCGCATCGCCTCCCGCGCTGGGGGCCACCACCCACCCGGATCTTGTGGAGGGACTCATCCGGGAATGCCGCCTGGCCGGAGCGCGAAAGATCCTGGTCTCCGACAATCCCATCAACGACCCGGTGAGCTGCTTTCGTCTGAGCGGCATCGAAGGGGCCGTCCGGAAAGCCGGGGCGGAGCTCTTCGTACCGGGCCCGCGGGACTTCCAGAAAGCATCCCTTCCCGAAGGGCGGCTCCTCAGAAGCTGGCCCATGCTCACCAAGGCCTTCGCTCCGGCCACCAAGGTCATCAACGTGGCGCCCGTCAAACACCACCACCGGGCGGGCGCCTCCATGATCCTCAAGAACTGGTACGGCCTGCTGGGAGGTCCCCGCAACGTCTTCCACCAGGACGTCCACACGGTCATCGGCGAACTGGCGGCCCTCTTCCGGCCCACCCTGGCGGTGCTGGACGGCGTGACCGCCATGGTGACCAACGGTCCCACCGGCGGATCCCTTTCCGACCTCAAGGACACGCGGACCCTCATTGTGAGCACGGATCCGGTGGCGGCCGACGTGCTGGGCGCCGCGCTGCTGGGAATGGACCCTGACCGCCTGCCGTACCTGGCCCTGGCGGAAGCGGCGGGGGCGGGCACCCGAAACCCGGACCGGTGGCGCCTGCACCGGGTTCGGGCCGCATGAAGTGGGATCGAAACCGCAACGCCAACCCGCACGCGAGAACCGATATGCGCATCGTCACCGTTCGCAGAATCAGTCAGGCCTTCTTTTTCGTCCTCTTCTTGTGGTTTTGTGCCGTCACCCGTATGGGCGCGGGCGTGACGGACATCCGCGGCTGGCCCGTCAACTGGTTCCTGCAGCTGGATCCGCTGACGGCCTTCGCCACCGTGCTCACCACCGGAACCCTCTTTGCAGGCCTTCTCTGGGCCCTGGTCACCCTGTCCTTCACCGTCCTGTTCGGGCGCTTCTTCTGCGGCTGGGTCTGTCCCTTCGGCGCCCTCCACCAGGCCATGGGCTGGGTGCGGCACCGAGACCTCTCCTTCAAGGAAAAGATCCGAAGGAACCAACCGTCCCCAAGGCACGGGATCAAGTTCGGCCTTCTGCTGGTCTTCCTCGGCATGGCGGCGGGATCCCTGGCCGACCCCGGACGTTGGTCTTCGCCGACGACCATCCTCCAGTCCGGCGTTCTCCTGGCCGCCCTGGCATGGGTCCTTGTCGGCGCGCTGCCGCACGGAAACGGGCCGAGTCCAAGAGCATCAGAGGATCCCGTGAAGACGGCCGGACTGTTGGCGGCCTGCCTCGCCGCGGGCCTGGTCCTGGCACGGTTTCCCACCGCCCGTGGACTCCTGCAGACGGGCCTCTTGGACCCCATCCCCTTCTTCCAGCGATCCCTGAACCTGGTGATCCTTCCGGTCCTGGGCCTGGGACAACCGGCGGGAACGGCCGGAACCCGCTGGACCCACGGAGCGTGGCTCCTGGGAACCCTCTTCGCCGCCGCGGTCTTCCTTAATTGGCACACCCCCCGTTTCTACTGCCGGTACGTGTGCCCGTTGGGGGCGCTCCTGGGCCTGCTGGGACGAAAGCCCCTGTGGCGTTTTTCGAGAATCGCCGAGCGCTGCACCGAGTGCCTCCGGTGCGAAGCGGTCTGCGACGGCGCCTGTGCCCCCTCCCGGGCCCCCATTCTGAGCGCTTGCACCTTGTGTTCCAACTGCCTCATTCATTGCCCGGAAGAGGCCGTCACCTACACGGCCGCACGGGAAGAGGGAAAATCCGCCGCAGGGCCCGACCTTTCCCGGAGGGCCGCGGTGGCCGCGGTCGTGGGGGGCCTGGCCGCCGCTCCCGTGCTGGGACTCCAAGGGCTCACCCACCGCCGGTTTCCGCCCTTGGTGGTGCGCCCCCCGGGATCCCTCCCGGAAAGGGACTTTCTCAAGCGCTGCATCAAGTGTGGCCAATGCGTCCGGATCTGTCCCACCGGCGTGATCCAGCCCGCCCTCTGGGAAGCCGGGGTGGAGGGGCTCTGGACCCCCGTCCTGGATTTTCGCGCCGGCTCCAGCGGATGTCAGTGGAACTGCACGGCCTGCAGCCGGATCTGCCCCACGGCGGCCATCCGCCGCCTCAGCCTGGAAGAAAAACAGGGCAAGGGTCCTTTCGAGGGTGCCGGGCCGATCCGGATCGGCCTCGCCTTCGTGGATCGGAACCGCTGCCTGCCCTGGGCCCTGGACCGCCCCTGCATCGTCTGCGAGGAGAACTGTCCCGTGAGCCCCAAGGCCATCCGGACCCGGGACGGGTGGGCGACGATCTTTGAGATGGCTCAAGGCGTTTCGGCCGGCGGTGACGACCGACTGGATCTTCCGGGTTTTTCGCCTCCGGGGGATGCCGCCGTGCCGGAAAACGTTTACCTTCAATGGGAAGTGGATGGGATCGGTCGCCGAGACCCCATCACCGACTGGGGAGACGGCTGGATTCGGCTGGACGGGGTAACGGCGGCAGCCTTGGAGCCCGGACCGACCGGGCCGGTCCGGGTGGTCCGGGCGTTGAAACGGCCCGTCGTGGATCCGGTGCGGTGCGTGGGCTGCGGCATCTGCCAGCACGAATGCCCCGTGCGGGGCGTTCCCGCCATTCGGGTTTCGGCCGAAAACGAAACACGGCATCCCGACAGACGACTGGCCTTGTGAGGATCAAGGATTAGAGGATTAGGGGATATGGGGTAGGGGGTATGGGATAAGGGGAGTCCGCAACACCCGCGGTTCACGCCTTACGCCTTACGACTCACGCCTTACGACTGATGCCTTACGACTGACGCCTTACGCTTGACGACCGACGGAGACGGCCATGAAAAAGGACGGAGTGACCCGACGGACTTTTGTGAAAGCAGCCTGCCTGGGGTTGGGTACGGCCGCGGCGCCTCTGGCGACGTCGCAGACGGCCGCTGGCGCCCCGCCGGAACCGCAGGGGAAAGTGCCCACCCGTCCGTTCGGAAAGAGCGGCATCCGGGTGCCCATCCTGTCCCTGGGGGGCATGTTCGACACGGGCGCCAACCAGATCCTGCTTCGCCAGGCCGTTCGCTGGGGCGTGACCTACTGGGATACGGCGGACTGCTACGGCGGCGGGCGCAGTGAGGAGGGCATCGGCCGGTTTTTCAGCCGATTCCCGGACGCTCGGAAGGAAATCTTTCTCGTGACCAAGTCCGATTCCAGGGATCCCAAGGGCATGACCCGCCTTTTGGAGCGCAGCCTGGAGCGGATGCAAACGGACGTGATCGATCTCTACTTCCTCCACGCCTTGCGAAGCGTGGACGAACTGGACGACGACGTCCGCCGCTGGGCGGATGCGGCCAAGGCATCGGGAAAGATCCGACTTTTCGGTTTCAGCACCCATTCTAACATGGCCCGGTGCCTTTCGGACGCCGCCCGACTGGGCTGGGTGGACGGCATCATGTTCACCTACAACTTCCGCCTCATGAACGATCCCGACCTGAACCGGGCCCTGGATGCCTGCACGAAGGCGGGCATCGGGCTCACGGCCATGAAGACCCAGGGAGGCGGCCCCCTTCGCATGGAATCCGGGGAGGAAGCCGAGCTGGCCGAACGCCTGCTCCGGAGGGGATTCACGGACAAGCAGGCGAAACTCAAGATCGTCTGGGAAGA
The DNA here is from genome assembly GCF_900129305.1 of Desulfacinum infernum DSM 9756. GTDB lineage: Bacteria > Desulfobacterota > Syntrophobacteria > Syntrophobacterales > DSM-9756 > Desulfacinum > Desulfacinum infernum. The sequence goes on from NZ_FQVB01000012.1 coordinate 22,019, forward strand.
CGAACGGATCGCCAGCATCTGCTCCCAGATGCCCAACATGACCATTCTCATGAGCAACACGGCGGCCGCCCTGGACCGGGTGTCCCTCACCCGAACGGAACGGGACCTGCTTCGCCGCCACGCCCGGGCCACGGCCCACACCTACTGCGCCGGCTGCGCTTCGCTTTGCGAAGAGGCTACCGGAGGCCCCGTGGCCGATCTCATGCGATGCCTCATGTACCACAGGGACTACGGAGACATGGAGGCGGCACGGGACGCCGCCCGAACCCTGCTGGCCCGGGGCCCGCTTCCCACCCCGCCCGTCCATCGCCTCCTGGCCGCCGAACAACGCTGCCCCCAGGGCCTGCCCCTTCGAAGACTCGTCCACGATGCCCACCGCCTCGTTTACCAGCTGGCCGGGGAGAAAAAGGGGTGAAGGATTAAAGGATTAGAGGATTAGAGGATTAAGGCCGGGGCTGGAGGGCACCCAGGCAAGTGCAATCTTTTTCACCCTATGCACCCGTCTTGCCTATATCGATGTAATGCTTTGCACACTTCCCCGCCCATCGCTTCCCGTAAAGCCCTCCCCACTTCACCCAGAACCACATCACCTATTTGTATTTCCTTGCTTTTCTAATTTCGTTTCCTTTCTTTGCGAACTGGCATTCATCTTGCCTATATATGGGCTGCCCCATTGGGGATCGTCGGGAATGGACGCCGATTGGTCATGAAGGAAGCACGGAAGCAGCGGACGCCCCCACCCAAAACCCGGGGGCCGTTGAACGGACACGGACCAGGAGACCCATCGATGAAACGAAACCCTCTTTTCCTCTTGCTCTTGTTTGGAACCTTTATTCTTTGCCTTCCCCACCCCGCCCAATCCCTCACCCTCACCTTCGGCGATACCCACAATTACTGGCCGGGCTGGGGGAACGGCTCCAGAGATGACTCTCAGGACACTATCGGCGATCCGGACTTTACCGGCGGAACCATCACGGTGGAAGGGGCCTTTCTGAAACAGATCACTTTCTCCTTTAAGGAATGGGAAAGCGGTACCACGTGGGGCAAGCTCCACCCGGGGGATCTCTTCCTGGACGTGGACAGCGATGATCAATGGGAATACGTGGTCTATTCCGGCAATTGGTCGCTTTATTCGGTCGATCTCCCGTTGAACTCGGCCACCGGTTACCTGACGTCCGGGAGGGACAACCAGGGCTACTGGGCCGGTTACCTCATCCGGGATGATCACCCCATCGGCCTTGGCGAACAACCCGCGGATTCCGCTCTGCTGGGGACGGTTGAGTTCACCGGGTGGAGAACCCCCGAACTCACCTTTGACTTCGGTTCTTCGATCGCACTGACGCTTCCCACGGACCTCACCCTCGGCTTTACGGTCAACTGCGCCAACGACGTGGTCTATGAAACGGTAAGAGTTCATACGCCGGAGCCGGCGAGCATGCTGCTTCTGGGAACGGGCCTGGTGGGCCTCGCCGGATGGGCCAAGAGACGCAAAGGGCAAAAGCCGCAGGCATAATGTTCCTCGGCTGGAACTGTAATCCGCAGCCCTGAAGGGAGCGAGCGCCTTCAGGGCTGCGGATCCTGGGGTCGGAATGCCTGAGGTTGTCTCGGTGGTTCCACGGAAATCCGGGCGTTTGGAAAAATTCCCGCGGGGCTGAAGGCTCCCGGCGTTCCTTTTCTTCGGTTCTCCGGATGTCTCTTCGTCGTCCCCGCGGAGGCGGGGACCCAGCACTCCCGATCCGGGGACGAGTCCAGACCGTGCCGCCAGGCGGCGGCTCGGGCCGGGGCGGCGTCTCAGCGCCCCGGCCCGAAGCATCCTCCCCGTAAACCTCTGCGCCCTCTGCGTCTCTGCGGTGAGTTCATCCCAGGGGCAGGCGCACCGGAACCTTCCCCCGAAGAAGCTCCTTCACCTCCCCGATGCCTACCTCCCGGCGGTGGAAGATCCCGGCGGCCAGGGCGGCTTCCGCCCGCGTCCGGGTGAAGACCTCCAGGAAGTGCTCAGGGCATCCCGCGCCGCTGGAGGCGATCACCGGGATGGTGACCGCTTCCCGCACGGCGTGGATCAGTTCCAGATCGAAGCCCAGGTTCGTGCCGTCCCGGTCGATGCAGTTGAGGAGAATCTCCCCCGCCCCCAGATCCTCGCACACCCGGGCCAGGGTCACGGCGTCCACGGGCCGGCCTTCCCGGCCGCCCTTCACCGTGCACTGGTACCAGCAATAGCGTTCTCCGCCGGGACCGGGAAAGGCCGTCTCCATCACCCGGTGCGGCACCGCGTCCGGCGACGGCACGTACACCCGCCGCGGGTCGATGGAGATGACCACGGCCTGGCTGCCGTAGACCCGGGAAATCTCCTCGATGGCGCTCCGTCCCGTGGGTGCGCCCGTCTTCAGCACCTCCTCCACGACGGTCACGGCGTCGCTTCCGATGGACACCTTGTCCGCTCCCGACCGGAAGTATTCGGAAGCCACCTGGAGAGCCCCGTAGCGGGTGCCGTCCTTGTCGGTGTAGTCGCGAATGCCCCCGCCGATGGTGAGCGGCACGAAGACCTTTTCCGACGTCCTCCGAAGGACTTCCAGCATGGGCATGTCCTTCAGGGGGAAATCACGAAAGCCGGTGATGTTGAGAAAGGTGATCTCGTCCGCGCCTTCTTCGTAGTAGCGGCGGGCGAGGTCCACGGGTTTTCCCAGGTTGCGCACTTGGCCCTTTTCGCGCACATCGTACTGGTCACCCTTGGTGACCACCAGGTCCCCCCGATCGTTGGCCCGCACGTCCAGGCAGGCGATGATGCGCTTGGCCAGTTGGGTCTTGGGTTCCACCACCCGCGGCAGCACCGGGGCGCCCGTTCCTTCCAGGAAGTTTTTCAGGATCTTCAGGCCCACCGGGCCGCTCTTTTCCGGGTGGAACTGGACGGCCGCGACCCGCCCCTTCTCCACGGCGCTCACGAACTCCACGCCGTAATCGGTGGCGGTCAGCACCACGGACGGATCCCGAGGCTCCACGTGGTAGGAATGGACGAAGTAGACCTTCTCGTTTCCTTCCACGCCGCGGAAGAGCACCGACGGTTTCCTCGCCTTGATGCCGTTCCAGCCGATATGGGGCACGGCCAGATCCACCCGGAACCGGCGGACGATCCCCGGAAAGAACCCCAGGCCGTCCTCCCCCGGTGCCTCCTCGCTCCCCTCAAAGAGGGCCTGGAGGCCCAGGCAGATCCCCAGAAACGGCCGGTCGGAGCGCAAATACGCCAGGAGGGGTTCCACGTAGCCGCGATGCCTCAGCACGCGCATCATCTCCCCGAAAGCCCCCACTCCGGGAAAGACCAGCCTTTCCGCCTGCAGGATGTCCTCCGGGCGCTCCACGAACCGAACCTCCCGGCCCAGGCTCCCAATGGCGTTCACCACGCTTCGAACATTTCCCGCGCCGTAGTCGAGCACCGTCACCATGGATGGGTTCTCCTCTCTTTCGGTAAGACCGCATGATCCGCGGTCCGTGATCTGTGACCCGTAATCTGTATTCCGCCATCCTTGGCGGCGTGGCGTTTTCGGGAACCCCCCGGGTTTCTCCCCCACCCAGGCGATACGGCCCCTTTTTCCTGCGAACCCCGCAGGAGCTGTCCCGAAACGCCGGGGATGACCGATTTTCAGGAAAAGAGGTGAAAATCCCCGGCTCCCGAAACGGAAATCCGCTTCCGCCCAGCCTCCTAAGAGGCTGTCCGGCAATGGGCTCTTTGCCTCGTTTTGTCTCCATCCGTCATCCCCGCGAAGCTTGTCCCCGGCTTGAACGGGGAGCGGGGATCCAGGATTTCCGGGAACCTATGGACTCCCGCTTGCGCGGGAGTGACGGTTTGCGGAGTTCTCGGACAGCCTCCTAAGGGCGGTTGTCTTGCCGGGCCCCCCTTCTTTTTTTCAGATGCACAAGCACGTGGGGCCGGTCGGTGATGATGCCGAACACGCCCAGGTCCGCGAACCGTTCCATCTCCTCCGGCTCGTTGACCGTCCAGACGATTACCGGAATGCCCGCCTCGGCACATCTTCGGACGTCCTCTTCCGTCACCAGACTCGCCTTGGGGTGGTACGCATCCACTCCCAGGCGCCGCACGGCCGCCACCGGGTCCTGGAAGGGCTTCCTGGTCAGGAGCCCTGCGGCCAGGGAGGGTTCCAGGGCCTTCACCCGAACGAGGGCATCTTCGTGGAAAGACGAGATGAGCACCGATGGACCCATGCCCGTTTCCATGACGATCCGCACCGTCTCTTCCGTGAGGCGGCTCCGGGTCTTGCCGTCGCCCTTGATCTCCACGTTGACCCTCCAGCCCAGGGCCCGCGTCAACAGGAGGGCTTGGCGCAGGGTGGACAGTCGATGATGCGTTTCGTCCCCGGAATCCTTCAGGCTCCAGAGGATCCGCTGGAGGGGATCGCCGGGAGCGTCCACCTTCGGCGGATGGACATCCACGTCCAGTTTTTCCAGATCGGTCAGCAGGTAATCCCTCACCCGCCACGGGGCCTTGTGCACGTCCACCCGGGCCGCGTTGGACGTGCGCTTCAGCGTCGGATCGTGGATCACCACCGGGACGCCGTCGGCGGACAGCTGCACGTCCATCTCCCAGAAATCGGCCCCCACGGCGAAACTGAGCATGGCCGCCGCCAGGGTGTTTTCCGAAGCCAGAGCCCGCCCCCCGCGGTGCGCCCCCACCAGGGGAGGCCCCCAGGGGGAGTTCCAGCAGCTCCTCCAATCGTCGGACCCGCAGGGCCGTCGTTCCATATCCGTTCCATCCTTCCCGCCCGCTTGCCGGAGCCCCGTCTTCCGATCTCCGAGCCGCACCATGCCGGCACCTGCGGACCATCATTTCTCAACGGCGGCGTTGAGGCGGTACCCCACGCCGTAGATGGTGCTGATGACTTCGCAATCCGGAAGATGACGTGCCAGTTTCTTCCTCAGGTTCTTCACGTGGGAATCGATGGTGCGATCGTAACCGTCGAAATCATACCCCTGGACGGCTCCAATGAGCTCCGCCCGGGAAAAGACCCTGTTGGGCCGGCTCATCAGCGTTTTCAGCAGGCCGAATTCGGACGGGGTCAGCCGCACCTCCCGGCCGTGCACCACCACCTGGCGGGTTTCCGGGTTCAAGGTGATATGCCCCACCCGGAAGATCGTGCCCGTCTCGACGGCCGACGACGCGACGGATCTTCGCAAAACGGCCCTGACCCGGGCCACCACTTCCCGCGGGCTGAAGGGCTTGCAGATATAGTCGTCGGCACCCAGCTCCAGCCCGAGAAGACGGTCCAACTCCTCCACCCTGGCCGTGATCATGATGATGGGCACGCTGGAAAAGCTTCGAATCTCACGGCACACGCTCATCCCGTCAAGCCCGGGCAACATGATGTCCAGCAGGATCAGGCCGGGCGGGTTTCGCCGAACATGATCCAGTGCCGCATCACCTCGATCCACCACCACCGCGCGGTAGCCGCTCTTTTCCAGATAGTCCTTCAGGATGCCGGCGATCTTGGCTTCGTCCTCCACCACGAGCACCGTGATCCGATCCGCCATGACTTCTCTCCAGCTGCGCGCGCCCCCGGCTTTCCAAAAGCATCAAAGTCGGGGGAACTCCACCGTGATGCGCAAACCCCCGGAGGTCCCGCGGGCGGCTCCGATCCTACCCCCGACAGATTCCACTATACTCCTGCAAATGGCAAGGCCGAGGCCGCTGCCCCCTTGCGCCCGACTCCTGGCCCTATCCACTCGGTAGAGCCTGTCGAAGAGGCGATCCAGGCACTCTTCGGGAACACCCGGCCCGGAATCCTCCAGGTGGATGACGACCCGGCCGGGATCCGTCTCGACCCCGATCTCGATCCAGCCCGGAGCCTCACCATAGCGAAGCGTATTCTCCAAGATGTTGGAAAAGAGCTGCCGGAGGCGGTCCGGATCCGCCCGGACGTGGACAGGCGCCTCCCGGGCGAAGTCCGGGGCCCGGATCTCCATTCCCCGCTGGTCGAAGCGCGTCCGAAAGGCCTTCAACGTCTCGTCCAAGACCCCCAAGGGATCCACCGGCTTCAACTCCGCCTGGAACCGACCCGATTCGATCAGGGACAAGTCGTGCAGATCATGCACGATCCGACTCAGATGGAGGACCTCGCCGTGGAGCGATTCCAATGCCTCCCGGTTCACATCCCGCACACCGTCCAACATGGCCTCGATCTCCCCCCGCAGCACGGCCAGAGGGGTTCTCAATTCATGGGCGATGTCCGCCAGCCATTGCCGACGCATCCGCTCGTAACGCTCCAGGGTCCGCGCCATCTCGTTGAAATCGGAGGCGAGCCGCCCGAATTCGTCGTCCGAGCCCACTTCCACCCGGGTTTCGAAGCGGCGCGACATGAGCGCCCGGGTCCCTTTCACCAACTCCTGCACGGGGGCCAACAGATGCCTGGACAGGGCCCAGGTGACGACGATGGCCACCACAACGGCCACCCCGCCCACCGCCCGGAAGGTGCTGGCCTGGTGCCTCAGAAACTCCACGTCCAGTGGCTGGGAAGGGCGGGGGCGCTCGTGGACCCCAAGCCATCCCACCACCTTTCCGCCGGCGCGAACGGCCTTGAGGTCATAGCCGTCGGCAGACACGGAATCCGTGGGACTCAGAGCATGCCGGTTCCGGTCGAAGAGAACATAACGGGGCCTCGCGCGCCGGCCGCCCTCGGTTTCCGAAACGCCGGCGCCGTTTCGGGCGGACTCCTCCGCCCCGCCGGTCTCCTCGTGAGGACGGCCGGGGCGCATGCCCAAAATGAGCAGCCATTGACCCACGGATTCCCGAAGGGGGGCCCAGTCCCCCGCCAGTTCGTATTCCCGGCTTAGTAACTCCAGCAAACCGTTCACCTTTCTCTCTTCCACCTTCACCACATACCGTTCGAAGTTTCGGGCCGCGTAAAAGCCGGCAATCAACAGCATGCCGATGACGACGACCAGGCTGTTGAACAGGAGGGTCAGAAACACCTTGGATCGGAAGGTGAGTTTCATGGTTCACCCGTCCTCATCTTTCACAGATTTTCTCCATATTTTCTCCACATTCGGCCGCTATGATCCGCACCGTCAACGGAGCCCGCAAGCCGCGAGTCCACGGAAAGGGACTCCGAAACCCAAGGGAGACTCAGACGGATACCCTATGACAACACATCCCGGACGATCCTTTTACCTCTTCTTCATCCCCTGCGCCATGGCCGTTTTGTGCCTTGCGGGGTGCGCCGTCGGTCCCTCCTATGTCGCCCCCGAAAAGAAAGTGCCCGATTCATGGACATCCCCCCTGGAGGAAGGCCTCGCGTGCGCCACGACCGACGAACGTTTCCTGTCCACCTGGTGGGAGGCCTTCCAGGACCCCGTTTTGTCCCGGCTGGTGCAGTGGTCCCTGGAGGCCCATCCGGACTTGCAGACGGCACGGTCCAAGGTTCGCCAGGCCCGCGCCGCCCGGAGGATGTCCCGCGCGGCGCTCTTCCCCACCGCGGACGGCACGGGGTCTTACGCCAGGAGCCGTTCCAGGGTCGGGGTGGTGAGTGAACTTTTCACCGCCGGGTTGGATTCCTCATGGGAACTGGATCTGTTCGGGGGAGCCCGCAGGTCGGTGGAAGCCGCCGAAGCCGACGAACAGGCGGCACAGGAAGACTTGCGTGACGTGCAGGTCTCCATGGCCGCCGAGGTGGCACTGGCCTATATGGAAATGCGCACCCTCCAAAACAGGCTGGCCGTCCTGGAACGGGATCTGGAAACGCGCGAGGCGCTCCACCGATTGACCACCCAACGCCGGCTGGCGGGCCTCGCCACGGAACTGGAGGTGCAACAGAGCTTGTACGACCTGGAAGGGGTGCGCGCACAGATCCCCGAATTGAAGGCGGATCTGGAATCGGCAAAAGACAGCCTGGCCGTGCTCGTGGGGCGTCCTCCCGGATCCCTGCACACCCTCTTGGAGAGTCTTGAGCCGATCCCGCACGCCCCCGCGCAGGTTGCCGTGGGGATCCCCTCGGACCTTCTCCGCCGTCGGCCGGACATCCGGCGCGCCGAGCGGGAACTGGCGGCCCAGACGGCCCGCGTGGGTGAGGCGGTGGCCGATCTCTATCCGAAACTCACACTGAAAGGAAGCCTGGGCCTGGAATCCCTTACGGCGGGCGATCTCCTGGATATGGGCAACCGCATTTTCAGCCTCGGTCCTTCCGTTTCCCTGCCGGTCTTCCGGGCCGGAGAGCTGCGCGCCGCCGTGGAGATCCAAACGGAGCTTCAACGCCAGGCCCTTTCGACCTACGAAGCCACCGTGCTCAATGCGTTGAAGGAGGTGGAAGAGGCCCTTTCGGCCTATGTCCAGGGGAGGAAGCGGAAACGATTCCTGGAAAACGGCGTCCTCGCCGCACGTCATGCCGCCGAGCTCGCCCGGGCCGGCTATGCGGCGGGGCAAAACGACTACAGCGACGTGCTCGAGGCCGGGCGGGCCCTTCTGAGCCTGCAAGATCAGCTGGCCGCGAGCGAGGGCGAGGAAGCTTCGAATCTGGTGAGACTCTTCAAGGCCCTGGGGGGAGGCTGGGAATATCCGGGAACCGCCACCCGCGACGCGGCTCGGGGAAAGGAGTGAACGGACCGGTGACACAAGACCAGGATCTCGATGTGAAGGAACTGTTGGAAACCCATGCCGCCCGCGGCAGAGGTCGGCATGTCCGATTGCTGTTGCTGGTAGGAGCTCTGGTGGGGGTGATCCTCCTTGCGGCCCTCCATTGGAGAGGCCGCTCCGACGGCGCCGTTCGTTACGAAACCCGTGAGGTGCTCCGAGGCAGTCTTTCCGTTACGGTGAGCGCCACGGGAAACCTGGAGCCCACCACCGAAGTGGAGGTCGGAAGCGAGCTTTCGGGAACCGTGCGGTCCGTGGAAGCGGATTACAACGACCGCGTTCGCAAGGGACAGGTTCTGGCCCGACTGGACACCAGCAAGCTGGAAGCGGAACTGCGGGAATCTCAGGCCGCGCTCCAAGCGGTCCAGGCCCAACTCGCGGATGCCCAGGCGACCCTGAAGGAAACCGAAAGCGAACTGGCCCGCAAGAAGCGTCTGTGGGCCATGACCGACGGACAGGCGGTCTCCCGGCAGGATCTGGACGCAGCCGAGGCGGATCTGGCCCGAGCCCGGGCGGCCGTTTCCAGGTACCAAGCGGAGGTGGCCCAAAAGCAGGCGACCATCGCCACCATCGAATCGGATCTGGCCAAAGCGGTGATCCGTTCCCCCATTGACGGCATCGTATTGGACCGTTCCGTGGAACCGGGACAGACCGTGGCCGCCACGCTGGAAGCGCCCGTTCTCTTCACGCTGGCCCAGGACCTGACCCAGATGGAGCTCATCGTGGATGTGGACGAAGCCGATGTGGGGCTCGTGCGCGAGGGGCAACGGGCGGAGTTCACGGTGGACGCCTATCCCGACAGGCGTTTTCCGGCCTCCATCGCCCAGGTGCGATTCGGGGCCAACGAGGAAGACGGGGTGGTCACTTATGAGACGGTTTTGATCGTGAACAACTCGGACTTGTCCCTCCGGCCGGGAATGACCGCCACGGCGGAAATCCTGGTGAAGGAGGTGCAGGATGCCTTGTTGGTTCCCAATCAGGCCTTGCGTTTCACGCCCGAGACCACGGCAGGACATGAGGACGAGTCCTCGGGGTCCCTGATTTCCAGGTTGATCCCCAGGCCGCCGCGCCCCACAAGCAAGAAGAAGCCGGCGGTCCCGTCGGACGGCCGGGAGGCCGCCGTGTGGGTTCTCGAGGACGGACGCCTCCGACGAATCCCGGTGACCCCGGGAGAAACGGACGGGACCAGGACGGTCATCCAAGAAGGCGAACTGGAACCGGGGATGCTCGTGGTGGTGGACGCCGTGAGGGTTGGCGGATGAGCGGAAACACCCACGTATCGCAAAGCGGACCTCCCCTCGTCCAATTGCGTAAGGTTCGAAAGGTTTACGGCACCGGCCAGGCGGCCGTACACGCCTTGAAGGGCATCGACCTCACCATCCATGCGGGGGAATTCGTGGCCATCATGGGCTCCAGCGGATCCGGAAAATCCACGACCATGAACATCCTGGGCTGCCTGGACACACCCACGTCGGGCAGCTACCTGCTCCAAGGAGTGGATGTGGGGGCGCTGACGAGAGACCAAAGGGCTCTGCTGCGTCGGTACTTTCTGGGTTTCGTCTTCCAGGGTTTCAACCTCCTGCACCGAACCACGGCGCTGGAAAACGTGGAACTGCCTCTCATCTACCGATCGATGCCTGGCGGCGCAAGAAGGCGCCTGGCGGCGGAGGCCCTGAAATCCGTGGGCCTGGAGGGCCGCGAATCCCATAGCCCCGGAGAATTGTCCGGTGGCCAACAGCAGCGGGTGGCCATTGCGCGCGCCATCGTGACCCACCCCAAATTGCTGCTGGCCGACGAACCCACGGGGAACCTGGATTCCGTCACGAGCCGCGAGATCATGGAGCTGCTGACGGCCCTCAACAGAGAACGCGGCCTCACCATCGTCATGGTCACCCATGACGTGGAAACGGCGGCCTTCGCAAGAAGATGCATCCGCTTCCGCGACGGTCTCATCGTCGACGGACAACCGCCGGAAAGGAAACCGTCGTGATCCGACAAAACATCCGCATGGCCATCCGAACCATCCGGCGCAACGTCCTCCGATCCGCCCTCACCATCCTGGGGATCGTTATCGGAGTGGCCGCCGTCATCACCCTGGTCACCCTCGGTGAAGGGGCCACGGCACAGGTGGCTTCGGAGATCTCGAGTCTGGGGAGCAACAGACTGGACGTGCGGCCCGGACAGGCCCATCGGGGCCCGGGCGGCGTGCGCTCGGAAGCCGATCCGCTGGAGGCGGAAGACGCCCGGGCCATTGCGCGGGAGGTGGGCGGCGTGGAAGCGGTGGCGCCCGTTGCTTCCATGTCCGCCCAGGCGATTCACGGAAGCCGCAACCGCTCCACAACGGTCACCGGAACCACCCGGGGGTTTCTCCAGGTGCGCAACTGGCCTCTGGCGGACGGTCGCACCTTTTCCGAGGCGGAAGAGAGGTCGGGCAAGGCGGTGTGTCTCCTGGGGACCACCGTCAGAAAGGAGCTTTTCGGATCCTCGGAAGCCGTCGGCGCCTGGATCCGATTGGGCAAGCTGTCCTGCCGGGTGATCGGGGTGCTGGAATCCAAGGGACAGTCGAGCTTCGGCGCCGACCAGGACGACGTGGTCCTCATCCCCTTGCGCACCTTCCAGCGGCGGCTGGCCGGCAACACCGACGTCCAGGCCATCTACGTCTCGGTAAAAGAAGGGATCTCCACCCAAAAGGTGAAGGAACAGATCACGGAATTGATGAGGGAAAGGCGGCGCATTTCCGCCGACAAGGAGGACGATTTCCATGTCATGGACATGCAGGAGATCACGAAGGCCCTCACCGGATCCACTCAGGTCATGACGGCGCTGCTGGGCGCCGTGGCGGCGGTCAGCCTCATCGTGGGCGGCATCGGGATCATGAATATCATGCTGGTCTCCGTCACGGAGCGCACCCGTGAGATCGGGATCCGCCTGGCCATCGGGGCCATGGAACGCGACGTGCTGACGCAGTTCCTCGTGGAAGCCGTTGTCCTTTCCATCTTCGGAGGCATCACGGGCATCGCCCTCGGACTCGTCACCGCCGCCATCGCCGCATCCGTCCTCGGCCTTCCCTTCATCTTCAATGCCGGTATCGTGGGCACCGCCTTCCTCTTCTCAGCCGCCGTGGGAATCGCTTTCGGGTTCTTCCCGGCCAAGCAAGCCGCCCGACTGGACCCCATCGAGGCTCTGCGCAGGGAATGAGAGGCCCCCCGGGGGACCTTCGTCAAGCCCACCGGGAATAGCCCTCATAGGTCTCCCGGAACCTCATCTTTCCCTCCCTGAGGAACGTGGCAAAGTCCCAGTCCTCCTCTCCGAGCCGGTCGAGGAACGAATGGCGCACTACGTAGGCGAAGGCCCGCTCCCTTCGCCCGTCCGTCGACTCGACCTCCACAAGCCTGCGCACGTACATCGGCCCTTCGAACCGATCCAGCCTCAGCCAGGCCGAATCGGGCACATGGCGATAGACGACCCCCTCCACCGCCTGCCCGGCTTCGGGGGCGATCCCGGGATAGAGTTGCCCTTTCACCCGCCGACGTCGGTACCCTCTCAGAATCCCCGGTTCGGACGTGAGCCGACACCCGGCCACCTCTTCCATGATGTCCTCACACATGAGAGTTCCATAGGCAAAGAGATGATCCATGTGTTCCACCTCCTTCGGCCGACCCTGCAGGTCAGTGCACGGCTCCCGGGTATTGAGGAAACGGAAAGCCGGTTCGGGATGCCTCCACTCCCCGCACCAGCGTCTCGAAGAGGGGGCCGGGGATCCCCAGCCCCATCCGGTCCCCCTCGAATCGAGCAATAAGGCGCGCACCCAGACAGAAAGGGGAAAAGTTGATGGTCCCGGTCAGGTAAGGCCGCACCACCAAGTCGGAGCATCCGGCTCTGAGTCCTCCCACGCTCGCCTCCACACGCTCGCCGGTCAGGTACTGGTAGCCCTGGATGAGCCGGCACAGCTCCACGGGCCGAACGGAAAGGACCACCACGTCCGGATCCAGTTCCAGATCGTCAAAACCGGGTGAAAAATAGAATACCCCCCGGGTAGCGGGCGGTTGGATGGCAAGCATGCCGGAAAGGGCCCGGACGGCGACGGCGCGGCTTGCATACCGGCCGGAATCTTCTTCGCCGAAAAGAGCGTATTCCTTCTTTCCCGCTTCCCGGAAGGCGTAGACGGTGCCGTCGCTGAACTCGCGGGGAGACGGCGGCCTGAAGGATTCGGGATCGCCGCTGTTCCTGCGCATGATTTCCGTGTATTCCCGTGGACCCTCCAGGGGATCCTCCCGGTTCATGTCCTCGAAGCCCAGGCTGACGGCCGCCGCCACACAGCCGACGCTTCGCGCGGACAGAAAAACCGCATCATCAAGCATGGCCGCTCGAAGGGCGTGGCAGGAAGTGACGGCGACCCCGTCGGGCTCGAAGCGAAAAAGTTCCTCCGCGACCGTCTCCTCCGCCCCGAAGACCCTGACACCCGCGGTCGGCAGCAGGAGGCCGGGTACTTCCAGAGCCTGTTGAAGCCTTTGAACAAGGGACCCCAGTCTATTCATGACCTTCCTTTTGCCTTGGCCGCCGGAAGCGGGCCAACGCCTTCCCAGCCCCCTGAAATGCCTTTGGTTCGGACCCGGGGGGTTCCCCGAACAACCCGGCGCGGTCCCACACGACTAGACTTTTGCCGATACCATCCGGTCCCCCCACCGTCAACTCCCTTCACCTTGGGGGAAAAAAAGACCGTACCCTGCCGATTCGGACGGGGCGTTGAGCCTCCTTCGTGGAGGCGCTGCCCTTCGAGGCTCCCGGCTGGAAAGGCCGGGGCGATGGCGGGGGCCCTGATGCATCCAAATTTCCTATGTGACGTATCGATTCCTTTGGGCTATAGAGGTCTTGTTTTCCCACTCGGAATCAGGAGTTCCCCATGGCGCGTCTTTTCGGCTTTACCTGACCCGGCGATCCCGCACACACCCGTGCCAGGTAGGCAGTGGGCCGATCTGGAAGGCGCGTCTTCCCCTCCTTTCTTTAATATGAAAGAGAACCGCGAATGAACGCGAATAGACGCAAATCTTCTTAGTTGTAGAAACTGCGAAGGCTGCAATGAGGATGCCCGGCAATGCAAGGGGCGCGCAGCGACTCATAGAGAATGGCATATCGCGGCGTTCCGACAAATGCCCTTGCTCCGGCCCGCTCTTTCATCCATGCGGGGCGGCGCGAGGGGAGCCATGACTGTTAGTGTCTCGACAAACCGGATGTCGCACAACCAGCGGCCGGATACCTGGCGGGTGTCCGAGGGGGCAACGGCGCTGGGCGCCCCACGGGCTGCAAACCCGTCGGCCCGGCCTCACCAGCCGGGAGGAGGTTCGATTCCCCTTGCCCCCTCCATTCCTACGCCGATGGGGCCGACGTCCGTGAATGGAACTCCGAGGGAGGTGTCCTTGGGCTCATGGCGAGGCTCTTCGGAAAGCTTGGATGAACAGAGGACCCCGCGAAGGTTCGAGCCTCTGGTGGGCTGCTTCTGTTGCCAATGGTGTTCCTATGCGGCGGCGGACATGGCCGGGGCGCTACGCGTGAGTTACCCGGCCAACGTGCGAATTGTCCTGGTGCCTTGCACGGGGCGCATCGATGTGGGCCATCTTTTGGCGGCGCTGGAGGCCGGGGTGGACGGAGTTCTGGTCTCCGGCTGTCTTCCCGGTCAATGCCATTATGTGGACGGCAACCGGAAGGCGGCCAAGCGGGTGGAACGAGCCCGTGCCATCCTGAAGGAAATCGGTGTGAGCCCGGAGCGGATCGCCATGGTTCACAACGCGGCCTCCATGGGTCCCCAACTGGCACGCTGTTTTTCCGAAATGACCCAACGCATCAGGACCCTGGGGCCGATCTTCCCGCCTCGGGAATCGACGGGTGTGCCCGGCCGACGGCACCGGGATCGAAACGGCTGCTCGCCCGTTCGGTGACGTGCTCCCAGGGAAAGGAGGTGAATCGTGGGCATGGGGGAAACACCGGAAAGCAAGCTGGCGCTCTACGACTTCATGATGGGCGCCTTGGGATTGGGCTCAGGGCACGAACTGGAGCAACAGCCGCCCAAGGATTTGAACGATCTCCTGAACGCCTATTTCTACTTCTCCGACCAGGCCCGCTTCGAGTGCTGCCGGCGCATGGGCTGGACCGAGCCCACCGATTCGGCCACGCGGCCGCTCATCGACCAGGTGCTCGACCCTGCCACCTACGACTACCCCCATCTGATGCAGTGTCCCGCCCCCACGCCGCAGAACCCCGCTTATGAAGCTTACCAGGTCGCTTCCGGACTGGATGGATCCGTCCTCATGCGCCGATGGCTCCCTGAAGCGGTGGAGCGGTTTCGGCAACGGAGAACCGGCTCCGGGAAGAACGAAGAGAACCTGCATGGAGGTGGACCTTCCCATGATCAAGACTGCTACCATCGGCATCGCCGGCCACGTGGACCACGGCAAGACAAGCCTGGTGCGCCGGCTCACAGGCATTGACACGGACCGCACGCCCGAGGAAAAAAGGCGCGGATTGACCATAGAGCCCGGCGTGGCCCCACTGCGTCTTGCCTCCGGCCGGCTCGTTTCGCTCGTGGATGTGCCGGGACACAAGGACTATCTGCGCAACGCGGTCCGGGGGCTGAGCGCCGTGGAAGGGGCCGTGCTCGTGGTGGCCGCCGACGACGGAGTCATGGCCCAAACCCGCGACCACCTGGACATCCTGCAACTGCTGGGCGCGCGCACCGGAATGATAGTCCTTTCCAAGGCGGATCGGGTGGATGAGGAGACCCGGGAGTACGCGCGGCTTGAAATCGAAGAGCTGACGGAAGCCACCTTTCTGGAAAACTGCCCCATTGTCCCGTTTTCGGCCCTGGACGGGCGGGGCACCCCCCTCATCCTCCACGAGCTGGAGCGCATGGCGTCGAGGCTCGACGGGGGGGACAAGGCCCGTCCCTGCCGACTGTGGATCGACCGGGTTCACAACGTGGTGGGTCACGGTACGGTCATCAGCGGCACTCTTCTCAGTGGGATATTGAGGGAAAACGACCCACTGGCGATCCTGCCCTCGGGCAGACTCACTCGAGTGCGATCCCTGGAGGTGCATCACCGGAAGGTGAAGGAAGCCGCGGCGGGACAACGGGTGGGAGTGAATCTTTATCACGTGGGCACGGGCGAGGTCCGTCCGGGGATGCTCCTGGCCCAGCCCGGCACGGTGGAGGCCGCCCCGTATCTGAATGCGGACGTCAGGTTGTTGCGCCACGCGCCGCGCAAGCTATCCCATCAACAAAGGGTGCGCGTCCATGTGGGAACGGCCTGTGTCCAGGGCCGGGTTCATTTTCTCGACAGGGCCTTGCTTGCACCCGGCGAGGAAGCGATCGCCCAGATCCGGCTGGAAGAGACCATCGGCTGCCTGGCTGGCGACCGCTTTGTGCTGAGCTTCCTGGACGACTATGCCATTGCCGGCGGAGGCCGCATCCTGGAACCAACCCGGGAAAAGCTCCGCACATCCAAGGCCGGCCGGATTCTCCCCTATCTCCACTGTTTACAACGGGGCGATCTGGAGGGAGCCATCGACCACCTTTTTTCCCGTTCGCCGTACACCCCCCTTTCCGAAACCCAAGCAGCCTTGGCCTGCGGCTTCCGCCGGCGGGACGTGTCGCGCGTGTTGCAGAGATGGTCCAAGGAAGACCGGCTGGTGGTCCTTGAGGACGGACGTTACGTGCGGAAAAAGGACCATGGGAATCTGCGCCGCAAATTCCACGACGCCCTTGTGGATATCCTTTCCTCCAACCCCTTGAAAGAATGCGCTTCCGCCGAAGAACTGCGCGCCCGCGTCGACATGAAACTGGACCCCGGATGGACCCGTCAGCTGCTGGCGGATCTGTGCCGCCGGGGAATCATGGATCATGTCGAAGGCGGCTACCGGCTGCCCCAACGAAAACGCCAGTGGACGGCCCGCCAGAAAGAGATCCTGGACGCCGTTTTCCACTTCGCCCGCCGGGCGGGGCTGAGCAGCTTCGCGGCCGGAACCGTCTGCGACCACAACCGGGGACGTTTCGATCCCTCCGAGGTTCAACGAATCCTCGACCACCTGGCTGCCCAGAAACGCCTGGTCCGACTCCAGGACGGTCGTTACATCACCCGGGAAGCCCTCGTTGAGACGGAAGAGCGGGTGCGATCCTGGATCCGGACCAAGGGAGCCCTGCGTCTCAGCGACTGCCCGAGAGCCCTGGGATACGGCCGGACCCGGGCCCTCGCGGTCCTGGAACATCTGGACGCCATGGGGGTCACGATACGCCTCGATGATCGGCGCATCCTGGCGGAAGACCACGCAAAGGAATTCTGGAGGACGGCGGGAACCGATTCTCCACGCCTTTGAAGGCAAGGGGTTACTGCAAGGGCCCGGCCCGGAAGAGACCCCCTGCGCCCGGCTCGGGGATCCCGTAAAACATCACCGAAGCCGAGAGGCTGCCATCTGTCAGCGGCCGTCACAAAGATCCGCGCGGAATTCGAAGCTCGTAGGACAGATAGACCTTGATACCCTTTTCGGCGGCGGCCTGTCTCACCTTGGGGGATGCCTGGTAGGTGACGAGAACCGGAAAGATTTCCATGCCCGAAATCTCCCGGACCTTCGCCATCGTCTTGAGAAATCCGTCCACGTCGCGTTTCTTGAGCTGAGACTTGGCTTCGCCCAGGATGGCCACCCGCCGCCCGTCCACAACGCCGTGGCCCCAGATGTTCACTTCCACGTAGCGATTGGGTGCCGCCTCCAGGAAGGTCCGCACCAGCGGCTTTTCGATCTCCATCCCGAAGTCGCGGGCCAAAAGGTGAGGCAGGGCCCAGATGGCTTCGTCCTCCAGGCGGTAGCCCACCGTGTGGGCCAAGCCGCCCAGCATTTCCCGGGTCTTGCGGTGCTCGTCGGTGAGCATGGCCAGCTTGACTTCCGTCTTCTTCTGCGCCTCCGCCAGCTCTTCGACCCGGGCTTCGGTGCGCTTCTGAGCCTCCGCCAGTTCCTCGACTTTCTGCGCAAGGCTATCCAACCGTTTTTCCGTACGGGCCTGCGCTTCCGCCAATTCTTCGACCTTTTCAGCCAGGCGGTCGAGGCGCTGTTCGGTGCGGGCTTGGGCTTTCGCCAGTTCGCGGACCACCTCCTTCAGATCCTCGAATTCCTCACGGGTCACGCGGATTTCGCGCACCCGGTCGTCCACGATCGCGACGATCGTCTTGTAGAGTTCGCTGGTGAGTCCCTGTCCGGTGGTCTGCGGCATGGCTTTTCCCGCCTGAAATTCCTTCGCCTTTCGCGATTTCTTCCTTTTAACTTCCGGGCGGTGCCACGGTCAATGGAAAGCCCGCCGAACCCGGGGACCTCTCCACAGCAGAACGGCGTTCAGGATACGAGCTGCAGCGTCTCATCGGCCACCTCATAGACCTGATCGGCCAGGCGCTCGACCTGTTCCAGATAGTGGGACACCACCACCAGGGTGCACCGCCCTTTGAGAGTCAGCAGGAGTTCTTCGATAATCCCCGCCGCACGGGCGTCCAGGGAAGATGTGGGCTCATCCAAGAGCAGCACATCGGGTTGCGCGGCCAGGGCCCGGGCAATGCACAACCTCTGCTGCTGTCCCCCGGAAAGGAGGCGCGCGTCCTCGCGGAGGCGGTCTTTCACCTCGTCCCACAGGAAAGCCCGGCGAAGGGCATCCTCCACCACTTCCGCCGCAACTGCCTTGTCCCTTAGGCCCATGACTTTCAGGGGGAAAGCCACGTTCTTGAAAATACTCATGGGAAGCGGATTGGGCACCTGGAACACCATGGCCACCCGTCGACGGAGTTCCGTTACGGGAAAGGAGGGATCCGAGACCAACCGTTCATTGCCGTCCAAGCGGACCCAAACGCGCCCCCGGGCATCGGCCCCCGGCACCTCCTCCCAAAGCCGGTTGAGAGCCATGAGAAAAGTGCTCTTGCCCCGTCCCGAAGGTCCCACGACGGCCGTCAGAGCGCCCTCGAAAAAAACGGCGTTCACATCGCGCAACACCGTCCGGGTCCCATAGCGGAAGGTCAGCTCCTCCACCCGGATCTTGATCACAGGATCCATACCACTTCACGCTCGATAAAGAGCCCAATGGCCCACTGCCCGACGGACGGCATACGCCACGGCGAAAAGAGACACGCTCACCCCGAGAAGAATCAGGGCCGCCCCGAATCCCCGTTCCAGTTCCTCCGGGGAGGCGTACTGGGTCGATACGTAATAGATGTAGAAAGGAAGCGCTTCGAAAGGGTCCAGCAGGGATCGGGGCACGCCGGCCGTCACCACCACGCCGGTAAGGAGAATCACGGCCGTATCCTCGGCGCATCGCCCCACGGCCAGGAGGAGTCCGCTGGCGATGCCGCGAAAGCTGTGGGGAATGAGGACCCACGCGAGATTTTGGACCGGATCGGCTCCCAGGCTCAACGCCGTGATGCGCACCTCCTGCGGCACCCCTTCCAGGGCCGACTGGGTGGCGCGAATCACGTAGGGAAGCACCAGGATCATGAGAGAAAAGGCGGCCACCAGCAGACATGGCCCCAAGCGCGGCGACACCATCTTGTGGAGAAGGAGGGAGACGCTGAAACCGAAAAGCCCCACCACCACGGACGGCACGCCGGCCAGCACGTCGAAGAAGACCGTGAGCACCTCTTTCAGGCGGCCTCTGGAAAATTCGGCCAGATAGATCCCGGTGGCCAAACCCAGAGGCGCCGCCAGAGCCACGGCCCCCGCCACCAAGTAGAAAGTTCCCACGACGGCCGGCCACAGGCCGTCGAAAACCGGGGCTCCGCCGAACAGAGCCTCCCGGGCAGAGACACCGCCGAAAAGGAGCTTCGGAGTCACGTGGGGCGCTCCCTGCCGAACAGCAAAACCCACCACCGCCACAGCCCCCGAAACGACCCAGAACCCCGCAGCATAACACCCGCAGCGAACGGCCCTTTCCCAACAACCTCTCTTCATCCTGAATACCTTTCCGCCGCGGCGCGCATCCTCCAGGCGCACAGGGCCGCGCAGCTCGTTAGTACATAGAGCACCATACCGCAAACAAAGATGGAGGCGAACTCCAAGCTTTGAAAGTCCGCTGCGATCACCAACGCGACGTGGGCCGTGAGTGTCCTTGACGATTCCAGGAAACCGGAAGGCATTCGCGCGGCATTGCCGGCCAGCATCAAAGCAATGAGGGTATCCCCCACCGCCCGTCCGAAGGAAAGAACCATCCCCGCCGCCAGCCCCCTTCGCGCGGACGGGATCACCACCCAGACGAAGCGCTGGACGGGGTCGGCGCCCGAAGCGGTCGCCGCCAAGAGGATCGGGCGGGGCACGGCCGCGAAGGCATCGGAAAAGAAGAGGGTCATGGTCGGGGTGATCATGAGGGAGAGGGGCACCAAGGCACTCAGCAGGCACCGGCCGGACCCCGCCTGGAAAAGGTCCCGGACCGCGGGAACCAGCACGAAGACGCCCACGAAGCCGTAGACCACCGTGGGAAATCCCGTCATGAGCTGCACCAGACGCCGTAAGGGAACCGTCACCACGGGCGGAGCCAGCCCGAAGATCAATCCGGCGCAACCCAGGCTCACCGGAAAGGCCACCGCCAGGCTGGCGAGTGCCAGGAGAAGGCTCGCCGTCATCATGGGCAGGATGCCGTAGCGCCCCTGGAGGGGCTCCCACGTTCCCGTCAGAAGGTCCGTCACCGAAAAGGAGGAGAAAAGGGGTCGGGCCAGGACGACCATGAAGATCAGAATGGACAGCGGAAGGGCGGCCGCGCACAGCGTGGCCGCCCCCAGGATCTTTCGGGTCAGACGTTCACGGCGGGTCATTTGTCCGCGGGAATGTATCCCTTGGCGGCGATGATCGCCCGGCCTTCCGGGGCGAACAGGAGGTCCAGGAAGGCTTGCGCCAGGGCCGACGGTTTCCCCTTGGTGTTGCTGTACAAGCCGCGGGCCACCGGATACCGTCCGGACCGCACGTTTTCCACGCTGGGGTCCACACCGTCCAGGGCCACCGCCTGAACCGTCTCGTCCACATATCCCACGGACATATACCCGATGGCGGCGGGATCCGTGGCCACCGCCGTCTTCATGGCTCCGTTGGACGGGACCACATCGGCGTCCTTTCGGATCGTCCCCTTCCCGAGGGCCTTCTTCCAGAAGACGTTCCGGGTGCCGCTGGCCTCATCCCGGGTGAACACATGAATCGCCTGGTCCGGGCCTCCCAGCTCCTTCCAGTTCCTGACCCGGCCCGCGAAAACATCCTGCAACTGCCGGCTCGTGAGCGCCCGAACGGGGTTTTGAGGATGAACCACGGCCGCCACCCCGTCCACGGCCCATCGATGGAGCCGCAAGTCGTAGGTGGCGATCTCCTCGTCGGTCGGCCTGCGCCCGGAATTTCCGATGTCCACCAGGCCTTCGCCCACTTGCTTGATGCCCACACCGGAACCACCCCCGGCAATGGTGATGCGAACGGCCGGGTAGCGGGTCATGATCTCACGGGCCAGCTCCTGCATGACCGGAATGTGGGCCGTGCCGCCCGAAATCTTGAGCGTCCCCTCCAGGCCCTTGAAGGCGTCGTAGCCGTCCGCTCGGACCCCCGTGCTCATCGCCAGGACACAGATGATGACAAGGAAAAGCCAAGCCCCTCTTTGACGAATCATGAATCCCCTCCCTGATCGTCTTTCGATTTCTTGGTCCGCATGGGACGATTTCTATTGGATCGGCCGTTGGAAACACAAATAGGAAATGCCGAACAAGGCGGACTCCCGTTATGGGAAATCCCGATCCGAGTCGGCTTTCCCTGCACAACGGCCCGGGACGGAGCGTTGGAGGCTGAGGATTGAAACGGTGGACGGCCCGGTCAGGGGAGAGAACACGGAGGAGCCGCCCCGCATTCCGTATATGGCCGGGAAGCCATCCGGGCCGTCCACGCCTAGGATCCCTGGGGGTCAGTATTCCATGTCCAGATCCACGCCGAGCCGTTCCCACTGGGCCTTGGCTTCCTCCTGGGCCCGGGCCACCTCCTCGTCGCTCCAGGGTTCCAGCACCAGGGTATCGGCCACCAGTTCCCAGATGTACTTCACTTCGTAGCGGCAATCGTCGGGATAGAATTTCGGAAGGCGCTTCATCATCTGATCATGGCAGTTGGAACAGCCCACCACCACCACGTGGGCTCCCGTGTTCTTGATTTGACGCACCTTGTAGCGCCCGTGGTAGGCGGATTCTTCTTCATAGGGCATGGGCCACATGCCGCCGCCGGCCCCGCAGCAATAATTGCCGCTCCGATTGGGCTCCATGTCCACGAACCGGTCCACGCATTGCTGAATGATCCAGCGGGGCTCTTCATAATAGCCCTTGCCGAAGTTGCGTTCCAGCTCCCGCCCGTGTTTACACGAATCGTGCCAGGTGAAGACCTTGTCCGCATTGCGGCTCTTGTCCAGGCGGATCCGGCCCGTTTCTATGATTTCCTTCAGATAATCGTACAGATAGATGTAATCGACCCGGTTATCGGGATCCTCCAACGAGCAGACCTTCATGCCCTTGCGGCATCCGTAGGATCCTCCGCCGCAGTCGGGCATGATCATGCGCTTCACACCCAGGCGCTTCATGTGGTCGATCTTGCGCTTCGCCAGAATCTTGGTGGCTTCGTAGTTTCCCGTGAAGAGTCCCCAGTCCACCGCTTCCCAGTTTTCCGAAGGGATGGTCCAATTTTCTCGGGCGGCATAAAAGATCTTCCACCACCACTTCATGTCTTCGTTGTCCGCAAAGACCTCCTTGCTGTTGGGGAAAAAGAGGATGTCCGCCCCTTCCTTGTCCACGGGTACATAGAACCCGGGGCATTCCTCTTCGGCCAGCTCGGCCCCCAGGTCCGCCATCAGGAAGAGGAAATCTTCCTTGGGGATGGCCATGTTGTTGCCCGTGGCCAGAACGTTTTCCACACCCTTGTGCAGGATCCCGGGGACCTGGTCCCGGGGCCGAAGATGCTTCATGTGGGCCAGGATCGCCACGATGTCGATCCCCATGGGACAGGCGTGGGCACACCGCCCGCACCCGGTGCAGACCCACGGGAATTTGGACTCCACCACCTCATCCAGCATCCCCAGAGCCAACATGCGGATCACCTTGCGGGTATCCCAGCCCTCCAGGCCCGGCGTGCCCGTGATGGGGCACCCGTTGGAACAGGTGCCGCAGGTGAGGCAGAGATTCAGATCGAATTGGTTCAGGTATTGGCGAACATCGTCTCGAAGCTTGCGCGGCGTCAGGGCTTCCATGGACCCTCCTCCTTCCTATGCGGCGGCTCCCGGTGCCGGGTGGCGCGTCGGTCTTGACGATTTCGAAAAAGGACTTGCCGATTCCGGAAGAGGTGTAGTGGGATTGCCTTGTTTAATGCAAATAGGAAGTTCCGATGACAAATAGCATGGACGATCGGTCACCTTAACCTTACCAGGTCATCTGCTGAGAAGACGCGGGGTTCACGTGGCGAGACGGAAGCCGGTTCAGGAAAGGGCGCCTGTCAGGGCGGCGCCCAGGGCGCCGATCACATCGGGGGGATCGGCCACCCTCAACCCCTCCCCCAGCGAATCCTCCAACAACCGGCAGATGCAGCGGTTGTGGGCCACACCTCCGGCGAACACCACGGGGCGCTCCCCGCCCACGCGGCGCAGCATGGCCAGCGTTCGCCGCATGACGGCTTCATGGAGAGCCCTGGCGATGTTCTGGGGCTTTTCCCCCCGCGCCATGAGCGAAGTGGCTTCCGACTCGGCGAAGACGGTGCACATGCTGTTGATGGTCACCTGCTTGTCGGCTTCCAGGGCAAAATCCCCGAAGGCTTCCAGCGGAACCTGGAGGGACGCGGCCATGAATTCCAGGAATTTTCCCGTTCCGGCGGCGCATCGGTCGTTCATCTCGAACTTCACCACCCGCCCGTCCGGGGACAGGGCGATGACCTTGGTGTCCTGGCCTCCGATGTCCAGAACGGTTCGTGCTTCCGGATACAGGTGGTGCACACCGCGGGCGTAGGCCTGGATTTCGGTGACGGTCCGGACGGAAAGTGGCGGGAAGTGTTCCTCCACCAGCCGCCGGCCGTAACCGGTGGCCACCACGGGGCAGCCGTCGGCATCGGCCAGCAATCTCCGGCACTGGGCCACCGGGTCGAAGGTGGTGGGGGCCTTGTCCCAACTCCAGCGGCCGGTGGCGGGGTCCCAGACGACCCGCTCAATGGAGCGGCTCCCTATGTCGATCCCGATCACGGGCATGGCGGCATGAGCTCCTAACGGATCATCTCCACGAAGGCCTCCACCCGGGTCTTGAGCTGTTCCACATCTTCCATGCTGTAGTCCGTTTCGATAGAAAGCATAGGAATGCCCGCATCCCGAAGCGCTCTTTCCACCTTGAAGCTTTCCATGGCGTAAGGCTGGCAGAAAGACAGACCGTAGTGGATCACGCCCTTCACATCCAGCCCGCGCGCCAGGTCCACGATGTGCTCAAGCCGCTCGGTGTTGGGCGTAAAACAGGCACAATCGATCTTCATGTACCGGTCCACCACGGCGTCAAGCATCTCATCCAGGGTCGTACCACCTTCATCCACCAGATCCCGCGTGTTGCGGGTTCCGATGCACGATTCCTCGCCCACCACCACCGCCCCGGAAGATTCGATGATGTACGGAAGCTTCCAGTTGGGAACCGCCATGGGGCACCCGGAAAGCAGGACCCGGGCGGCACCGTCCGCCACCCCTTCGCCCCGTCGGACCTTTTCCTCCAACTCGTCACAGAGCTCGTCGACCTTCTGCGTAAAGCGGTCCGGATCGTCGTAGAAACTCACCTGATTGATGAGCAGCACATCGCGGCCGGAGATGGGCACGGGCCGGGCGGCCCGCAGCCGGTTGAGACGCTGAAGCACCCGACGGCGCCGGTTGATGAGCCGGATGGCCTCCCGGAGCCTTTCCGCCGTCACCTCGCGGCCGGTCAGATCCTCCACGGCCCGTTTGAATCGCAGCACCTCCGCCTTCCACAACGCCCGGTCTGAATCGCGCTTCATCTGGGGGATTTCCATGACGTAAACGGGAGCGTAATCGGAAAAGATTTCGTAGGCCTTCTTCTTGCCGTCACACGTGGTCTCCCCCACCACCATGTCACACGACTCGGTGAACGGACACAGACGGGCCAGCTTGAAGCCCACGAACGACTTGATGAGGGCGCAGGTGTTGCGGGGAAGGATCTTCTCCGCCGCTTCCGTGCCGGCTTCCGCCCCGGCGCAAAGGCCCACCTGGATGGCGTCCGCCGCCCAGACGATCTCTTCGGGCACGAAGACGCAGAAGGTTCCGATCACCTTGCGCCCCTGAGCCTTGGCTTCCTCCAATTCCCGGATGCGAAGCCCGTGGATCTCGGACAGGACGAAATCCAGGTATTCCATGCCCCGCAGGCGCCCCTGCTGGCTCAGGTAGATGTCGCCGTAGAACTTTCCCAACACCTCCAGCAGGGACGCATGGGCCTCCAGGTCCAAGCCCAGCCGCTCCCACATGGCCTCGTAGCTTGCCGTCATCGGTTGCCTCCCGTCATTGGATGGCGCGGGACCTCCGGGCCCCGCGCCCCCTTTCCAGCTGAAAGACCGCAGCGCCCCGGCCCCGGCGGCCGGGCGCCGCACCCGCATCCAGTTCAGCTCATGCTTGTAGGGAAAGAAAAGACGGGAGGCAAATAGGAAATGGCGAGAGAATTCGATATGGTGAATCGATTATTCCTATGGATGTCTTCCCAAAGAGACGCTGCTCCGCTGTGAAGGACCGGGCTGCGAGGCCTCCAAGGGTGCGGCCGGCGGGTCATGGACCGTCAGCGCCGCCGGTACCAGTACCAGGCCGAGGGATGTCCTCTTTCTTCTCCCACCACCACGCGCTCTTTTTGAAACCACCGGCCGATGAGCTCTTCCACTTCCTCGGGGCTGATCCCCCAGACGCTTCCCCGCCAGGGCCGGGGCATCCAGGCGTAGAGCATGTACCAGCCGCCCGGGGCGGTGAGCCGCTCCAGGTTGCGGGCGTATTTTTTCCGCCTTTCCCGGTCCAGGATGAAAAGACAGCCGATATCCAACACGTAGTCGAAGGGCCCCTCCAGCATGTCCAGTTCGGTCACGTCGGCCACGTGGAAGGCGGCTTGAACTCCTGCACGCGCCGCCTTTCGCCGTGCGGTCTCGATGGCTTCCGGGGCGAAATCCACCCCGGTCACGTCCCAGCCGTGGCGGGCCAGCGTCACGGCGTTGGTTCCGGTCCCGCAGCCCAGATCCAACGCCCGTCCCGGCGGGGTCCGCTCGATGAACTCCATCACCTCGGGAGGCGTGATCTGGGTGTCCCACGGGGTCCTTCCCCTCCGGTAGAGCCACCGGAACTTCCAGGGGCTTCGATCGAAGCGTTCCTTCAGGTCCCAAACGTGCCTGCGGATCTCTTTCAGCATTTGGCAATCCCCCGAATTCTGGTTCTCCCATTGCAATCCTAGCATGCCCCTCCCAAAGAGCCCATCCGGTTCGTCTCTTCAGACCCTGTCGGTCTGCCGCATTGACAAAAAAAACGAAGCGGCAAACCAACCCAGGGATGGGAGAGGGCCGAAGAACATCCTTGCGGATGAAACCAAAGATCATTTGAAAATCAAAAACGGATCTCGTAACCCACTTTCACCAACCGTCCAACCTCGTAATAGACATATCGGTTGCTGGCATCTTCCGAGAGATCTCCGGAAATCTGGACTTCCTGGTCAAAGAGATTGTCCACGCCAATGGTCAGGAAACCCTTCCCCAATTTCCACTTGGAGTAGAAGTTGACGACAGCGTGGCTTTCCAGGTTTCGCTCCCTGGAGCTGAGGACCTGGCAGTTGAGATCCCACACCAACGGTTCGCTCAGGTGCTCGAGCCCCACGGTGGCCTGGAACTTGGGCCCGGTCCGATAGTCCACGCCCGACGCATCCTCGGCGACGGGATCGGCCCAATACCCGTTGGTGTAAACGGAAAGCGCCTGTGCCCAACCTGAGAGGGCGAGAAACGGGTTGACACCGATGCTCCACTCGATGCCCGTGGATTGGTAGTCGCCGGCGTTGAAGTAAGTGAGGGGGTAGCCACGGGATCGGTCGATTTCGATTTTGTCCGTATAGGCCATGTGGAAGGCGGCCAGCCGAAGCCGCAGGGCGGGAATATCGTACTTCACCCCCGCCTCGTAGGTCCATCCCTCTTCCGGGCCCAGCTCCGGATTTCCCTTGAGGAATGAACTCTCGTAATACAAATTGTTGAACGTAGGTGCCCGAAACGCTTTACCGGCGTTGGCGAAGAGACTCAGCCTGTCGCTGCAGGCGAAGGTAAGACCGAAACTGGGCAAGAAACGGTCGGAGTCGCTGGCTCCCGAAGCGGCATCGATGAATTGCTCCCGAGCCCCCACCGTGGCGGTGAGTCGCTTCATGAACCGTTTTTTCGCTTGAAAAAAGAGCGCGTAGTCATTCCGGTGGCGCCGGCCGTATTGGTTGTTGTAATCCGCACCGCGGTAGATCCAGTCCGCCCCCATGTTGAACTCCCATCCCGACAGGCTGAATCGATAATCGGTTTCCATGCCCACGTTGTAGTTCTTGTTTTCATCCATTGGTTCGTCCGGGTCAGAGTATTCGTCCCGTCGCATCTCGTCATAGGTACCGAAGACCTTCGCCCGAAAGGACCGGGTTTCATAGCGGAAGTTGACGAAATTCTTGGCGTAGTCCTGATCCGTACCTTCATAGGGCTTCGCGTCGCCGTCGTAATGCTTCTGGAAGCCGGTGGTGTAGTAGGCCCCAAGGTAGTCCAGGTGGAGGTGCTCCACCAGACGGGCATTGAGGTTCCATGCGTACCGATCGGTTGGGTCCAGGTCATAACGATACTTCTGGGAGAAACTGCGGGAGATTCCCTTCTGTCCGCCCAGGTGCTGATACTGGAACCCCACGTTCACTCCCGGGAGGGATGCTGAAAGGCTGTGGTTATGGTAGGATTCGTTGCCCAGCTGAACCGTTCCCGTGAAGGCTGTTTCCGGCCGGGTTTCCTTGGTGATGATGTTGATGACCCCGCTCATGGCGTCCGCGCCGTAAAGGGTGGAAGCGGCCCCTTTCAGGATTTCGACCCGATCGATCTGATCCAACGGGATGGTGTCCAGGTCATAGGCATGGCCGGCGGCCCCCTGAATCGGAGATCCGTTGATGAGCACCAATTCGCCGTCCTTGATGCCGCGAATGGACAACGTGCTGTTCATGCCACCGTGGGATATCCCGAGGGGGGCGAGGGCCCGGTAGGAAAATCCGCCCAGCCGCTGAAGGGCGTCCACGACGGTGGCGGCCCCGGTTTCTTTGAGTTCCTCGCTCGAAACAACGGTAACGAAACGGGGGCTTTCTTTTTCTTCCACGGGGAAACGCTCCGCCGTTACCGTGATGGGACTGATTGGAAGGGCCCGTTCGGCGGTCTCTCCCCACCCAACGTCCGTCACCCCCCAGGTCAGCGTGAGAACGAAAATCCACAGCCAGAAAATGCCCGTTCGCCTTTCCATGCAGAATCCTCCTTTCGTCAGCCAAGCAGCCTCCTTTGGATGAAACAAAAAAATCCCCGAAGCCCTCTTTGGACTTCGGGGATTGCACCCTGGTAAACTTCATCCCGCATCGCCCCACGCGTGTCTCGCGCACGCGGGCGAAGAAACCCCAGGCAGGTCTTCTGACTCACGGATCGCCCTACTCTCCGCGCCTTCCCGCTACAGATCCCCCGTAACAGTGGCCTTCGTGCGGATTTCGTCCCCGTTCACAGCGGCGGGACCGTTCCCGATTTTCACGGGATTCCCTTTTGAGCCGGCCACGGGCCGGCACCTGAGGTTTGTACTTTTTGGACCATTCTACTCACGAACCCATCGCCGTCAACGCACTGTGTCTCCTTTCCTGTGGTTCGGGATTCGCTGGCTGAGGTGGAACCAGCCCGGTCCCCGCCCTGCCGTTCCCAGGGCTGCATTCTTCGTTGAGTCAGCCGTGTCCACGAAGGAAGTGACCGTTCATGGCGGCCGAACCAGGCCGACCCGTCTTGACGGCTCGGGCAAGATAGCGACCCGGGCGGTCCACGAGCTCCACCACCAGGAACCCCGTGCGGCCCAGCAGGGCCCGCATGGCGGGTTCCGGCGGCAGAACGTCGCGCCGGACCTCGCCGTGGCTTGCGTGGTGGCGGGCCAGTTCCTCCCGGCTGAGAAGATGGGCGATCACCAGCACCCCGCCCCGGCGCAGCACCCGATGCATCTCCTTCACCGCCGCGGCCGGGTCCGCAAAATGGGGAAAGGCGGCGAAACAGAGCACCCGATCGAAAAGGCCGTCCGGGAAAGGCAGGGCGTGCACATCGGCGCGAAGCACCCCGTCGCGGGGGCGTCGCGGTTTCCGGGCCGCCTCCTTCGCCATGGCCCAGGCCAGGTCGAAGGCCACCAGCCGCCCCACCGGTCCCTGGACCTTCTGGATGTAAGGCATCAGGACGCCGGGCCCCGTTCCCACGTCCAGGACGGTTTCCCCGGGACGAATTCCGAAGGAGGGGATGAGCTCTTCCAGCCGAGCGCGGACATCCCGGGGATAACATGCCTCTTCCCAGTCCGCGGCGCGTTCCTCGAAAAACCGAACCTTGGCCCTGTCGGATTCCATGCGACTCCCCCATGGGTCATGGGCAACCACGGATACCCGCTTCAAAACGCCATGGTGATCCCCGCCATGACGTTGGTCCCCGGCATGGGATAGCCGGGCAGGTACTCGTAGTCCACGTCCGTGATGTTTTCCACGGCCACAAAGGCGGTGGCTTGCAGGTCCCGGATCCTCCACCGGGTGCTCAACTTGGCGTTCAGGAGAAAATAATCGCCCACGGTCTGGGTGTTGACGGCCGTGGATCGTCGAGCCTGTTCCCGAACGACCATGTCGTCCACGTATTCTCCGTCCACGCTCAGGGTCCACCCGTGGAGGAACTGCCAGTTGCCGCCCAGGCTCACCGTGCAGTCGGGCGTATAGGGAAGATCGGCCGGATCGGGGTCCAGGAGCGACACACCGGCGAACAGCGAAAGGGAATCGGAGGGATAGACCGTGAGGGTGGCCTCGATGCCCCGGATCCGGTAGTCTTCCACATTGTCATAGACGGGCGGAAAGGGCGGCGGCGGAACCACCACATACCGGTCCGATCCCTCGTCGTAAAAGGCGGTCACGTCCACGCTCGCCCACCGTCCCAGGGGCGACGTCAGGCCGATTTCCCAGTGATCCAGCTTTTCGGCGTCCAGGTTCTTCCAGGTGTCGGCAAGGGCCGGGATCACCTCTTCCGAAAAGACCACCACATCCAGGCCCGGGTAGAGCACCCCCCGGGCGTAGGAGGCGTGGAGTTCCGTCTTGCCCACGCCCACCACCAGGCCCGCATGGGGCGCCCACTCGCTGTCGAAATCCGTGTGGTCGTAGAACCGAACGCCCGCGGAAGGCACCACATGAAAGCCCCGGGGATCCCCGAAGGTTTGGCTCACGGCCGCATAGGGGCTCAGGATGTTGAAACCGTGGCCGTCCCAGTCGTCTTCCGTGCCGTCCGAATACTCGATGCGATAGTCACCTTCGGTCCGTTCCCAGTCCAAGCCGGTCAGGAGCCGTCCGCCCGGCCACAGGTGGAACTCTTCGCGGGCCTTCAGGCCGTAGAAGAGAAAATCATTGAAAAGATCTTCCTGCACGCCCGCCGTGGACGTGGGCTGGTCCAGCCAGTCTCCCTCGCCGCCGCTACGGTAGATCTTGACGGAACCGGAAGCCCCCTCGAAGGTGTTTTCCAGGGTGGCCGACAAGAGCCACAGGCGGGTTTCGTAGCGGCCCAGGAGCTCTTCGGCCGGCGCCCCTTCGGCTCCCGGATCATCGGCGTAGTTGTCGTTCCAGAGCGTGAAGGCGGAAACGGACCAATGGGAGTTGATCCGGTAACCGGCGCGGCCGTAGAGGTTTTTCATCTCGCCGTCCGCATGGTCCCGGTGGCCGTCCGAAGACCGGTAGGCTCCGGCCAGGTAGTAGTCCAAGGCACCGGTCCGCGCCCCGTGTCCGCCCCGGGCCGCCACCGTGTGGTAGCTTCCGTAGGCGAGTTTCACCGCGCTTTGCCTCCCTTCCTCCCGGATCGTCTTGGGGACCAGATTGACGGCCGCCAAGGCGTTGCCGAACACATGCGGCTGGGGGCTCTTGTAGACTTCCACCGCCGACGCCGGGTCGATGGGCAGCAGGTCCAGCAGCGGGTGATTCCAGATGCTCATGTAGACGGGAACGCCGTCCACGAAGGTCTTGATTTCCGCTCCCGGGCGGCTGGAACCCAATCCTCGCACAAAGAGGGCACCGCCGGTGGCCCCGCCGAAGGAGCCCACGGGGTTGTAGCGGGAAATCGTCACCCCGGGGGTGCGCCGAAGCGCCGTCTGGAGATCCTGGGCGTTCAGGTCCTCCATCTGTTCCTCCGAGACCACCGTCTTCTGGGTCCCGTAGTCGTCCACCACGTTTCCCTCGATGACCGGTGCGGCCACCACGCGAACCGGTTGCAGAACCTCAACCGGGTCCGTCTCCCCGGCAGCCGCCGTCGCTCCCTGGAGCCCCCATAGGAGGGCCGCCCCCACAACCCACGCATTCACAATCGATTTCCTCCAGCCCATGACGCACTCCCCTCCATCACCTTCCTGCGTTTCCCCGGGATCCTCGCGCCGCCCTCACCACCGGTACTTGAGCTCAATCATTGCGAATATCCCTTTTCGAGAGCCAAGAAAAAGGCCACGCATACCTCTGCTTCCCGCCTTCAAAGGTCTTCGTGGCCTTGTTTTCTTCGATCTTGAAATGTCTAAAACGGACGACTCGGCCTTGGGGAGCACTTCCTGCGCTCAATGGGTACGCCGAGGAAAGGGATTACGGATTTCGTTCTTGCATCTCCTGCCGGAGCCTTTCCATCCATTGGGGAACCACGGCCTCGTCGATGGCGTGATAGCCACGGACGTACGGCTTGACGTCCAAGACGGGGCTGCCGTCCACGGCCTCCAGGCCTCGAACCACCACCACGTTCCGGCTGCGGGAAACCAGCCTGACCGGGGACAGAAGGATGGGATTGGGCCTTGCCGGGCTGCAGGTGGCGAAAACACCCCTTTTCGGCATATCCTTTCGGCCCATGGGATGCACCTGCAGGACGCCTCTGCGCTCCTCCGGCACCTGGTGCGCCCAGTAAAGGACCAGGACATGCGAAAATTCTTCAATCCCCAGCAGGATGTCTTCCAGTTCGGGAAAGATCACCAGTTCGGATTCCAGGTTTCTGACCCGCTCGTTGTACCGCCGGATGTTTGTCAGGTATTCTTCCGTGGCATGGCCATGGGCGGGAGGGGCGGGCAAGAAATCCTTGAGCGGGCTTCGCACATGCCCCACGGGCACGAGGGCCATCGCACTGCGCGCTTCATTGGAGTCGCTTTTCATTTTTCACTCTTCCCCGTCTGCATGAGTCCCAGCATCTTCAGGGGGTCCACTCCGGGGCCGGCCCAATCCCTGGGAGAAACCCCGTCCGGGAGTCGGAAGTCCTTCAGGACCTTTACGTACCTTTCCGGGTGCTCCATCTGTTTCAGGTACCAGAGGTCCGCACAGAGCTTGTCCATCAAGGCGCTTCCGGTCTTGGGGCAGGGCGTTTCCGCCCATGAGAAGGCGAGGACCCTTCCTTCCCACCCGCCCCCGTCTTTCTGCCGGCGGTAGACGATGGTGGCGGCTTCCGCCGCCTCCGGGAGCCTTCCCGCCTCATCTTCCTTGGTGGGATAGTCCACCGCATAGGCCCGCTTTCCCGGCGTGGCGTTCAAGAGCACCAGCAGGGCGTCTTCCTTGCACCAGGGTTTCACGGCGTGCACGAAGTAGCCGCCTTCGCCGGGAGGGAAGTGCGTTTTCAGATATTCGGCCATGAGGATCCCCGAGGCGACCCCCGGGCAATAGTGATCGTGGAATTCGACGGCTCGCACGGCGGCGGTGGGCGCCCCCGCGGCAACGGCGTTGGCGATGGTGAGGATCCTGAACTCATTGCCGCCGAAAACCTTGTTCTTGATCTTGAGATCCCACGACGACGGGTGGGCAAGGACATGCTCCGAATCGATGCGCTCCATCACCGCGGGCCGGAACAGACCCGGAACGGGGGTTTCCTTGCCGGCGGCGGCCCTGGAAGGGTCCAGCTCCAGATAGACGTTCCAGCCGGAGCTCCGGTCGTAGACGGCGCACCAGAGCGGCGCCCACGGGGCCGAATGGACTTCCACCAGGGTATGCCGCCCCCGGCTCGAGCCTGTTACAGAAGCCAGCCCGTCGAGGACGGCTTGAGTCGATCGCCCGTCCACCTCCGCATACCCGGCGTTGGTCATAACCACCAGGTCGCCCTTCCGGGGCCGCAGGCCCATCTTCCCAAAGGATCCGAGAGCCGACTCCGCCGCGGCCTCCCCCACGCGTTTCCACCATTTATATCCCCCCAGAGGATCGACCTTCCTTTCGGTGCCGCTCACGCAAAGGGGAGAACCCCAAAACACGATTATGAAGAGCGCAACCGCACACACACGCCCTTTCTTCTTGAATGGTGCCGATTTCATGGTCACTTCCTCATGTTCTCCTGTGAATGGGCGGGTAGGTTCCCTATTCCGGCACTCATCCCCCGAGCCTTTCAGAAGTCAAATCTGAGACCCCCCGTAACGATAAGACCTGGGGCAATAGTATCACCAGAAGAAAGAGACCTGAACAGTGGATATTCTTTATCGAATATGTTCTCTGCACTTATGTAGGCCGTAAAGCGATCGAAAAACCGACGAAAAACAGAGGCGTCCAGGGTAAAATAGTCACCCTCCTTCAAGGTATTCTCATTGTCGAAGTAAATATCGGCATAATAGTTAGCGATGACGGAGACATTGGCGACTTTCGGGTTATGGTACCGAAACCCGAAATGGGCCTGATGCCGCGGATCATTGGGCAGGTAGTTGCCTTCCAGATCGGCGTTGTTTTCATCCTTTTCAACTTCGGAAATATTGAACGTGTAATTGGCAAAAAGGGTGAGGTCGGCCCGTGGATACCACTCCAGCTCCGTTTCGACTCCGTAGATGTTCACTTCACTGATATTGTCGAGTTTGTATTCATACCGGGTTTTTGTGCCTCCGGCGAACTTGGCGGTACCGAGGAGACGGTCGCCGATATAGTCCTCCGCAAAGGATTGGTAGAAAGTCACCCTGCCCCAAAGGGTGTCGGTCAGGAACTGTTCCACGCCCACATCGTAGGACCAGATTTTCTCCGGCTCCAGCGCCGGGTTGGCCTGGCGATAATAGGTACCACCGCCCCGCACGTGAACCTTGTAGAGTTCAAACAGACTGGGGGCTCGAAATCCCTTGCCCCCCGAAGCTCGCACTGTGGTCTTGTCATCGGGATGCCAGGCAATGCCCAGCTTCGGTGAAAAACTACCTTCTGTGTCGGAACCGTACGAATTGCTGTAGGCCGGCTTGCCTGCGCTGGCAGCTGTATCCCAGTTGGCGCCATCGGTTGTCTCGATCCAGTCGTACCGCGCCCCGACATTGAAAATCAGACTCTCGTTCAGAATCCGCAAATCCAGGTTGACAAAGGGTGAGACAAAGCGCTGTTTTCCCTTGGCTCCGGCATCACGATCACTGGCCCGGTAGTCTTCGTCATAGTCCAACTTGGCTTCCTTATAAGAAGCACCAAGAGTGATGCGCAGGGGATCGTTCTTCAAGAGCGTTCCCTGGAAATCCGCGCCCCAGGTCTGAGTCCCCTTGAATTTCTCCTCTCGAAAAAGTGAGCTGTAGTTGTCTGTTGCCGTATCCTGGTACGCGGTCTTGTCGGCACGATTCAAATAAACCAACCCCTTAACATCCATCGATTCACCGAGATGCTCGTAGTTCATCCAGTATTGTTCAAGAGTCATTTCATCGTAGAAGAACTCTCTACCCTTTCCGGTTTCATGGTCATAATACAACGCTGCAAGGGATATATGGGAATCAGGTGAAATGTCGTAGGTCGCCTTGCCGAGGCCTTTCCACACTTCCCGGTATCGTTTGATCTCATAATCCTGCGGATCATCCACCATGTAGAACCCATCGCTCTCTTCGTACCCTCCGGCCACCAGAAGCCCGAAGTCCTTGATCTTCTGGCTGTGAAAACCGTACCCAGCATATGTATCCGCCGTTCCCACCTCGCCACGAACCAACGTATGCCTTTCCGTGCCGGGTTTCTTCGTGATAATGTGGATCACACCGCCCAGGCCCTCCGATCCGTAAAGAGCCGATGTGGGCCCCCTCACAATTTCGATGCGTTCGATGGCTTCTTTTGGGACGTGGCCCCAAGCCACCCAGGCAATGGCGTTGTTGAAATTATCGTTCTGGGGCACTCCATCCACCAGTATCAGGATTCTGTTGTTGCCCACGCCGCGCATCTTGAGCGGGCTCACGATGCCGTTTGTCTGCAGGGCATAATGACGAAAATTGTACATGCCCGGAACGCTGCGGAGAATGTCCTCCACGCGCTCAAAGGGCGAGGCCATGATCTCCTCGCCGGTCAAAACCGTCACACTTTGGGGGGCGTCGAACACCGAAATCTCTGAGCGGGTGGCCGAGACCACCACGGTGTCCAGCGGATGGACACGAGTATCATCTGCCGCAACAAAGTACGGAGAAAAAACGATGAAAGCCGAAAGAATCCCTGCCATGCAGTGTTTCATGCCAAGCTCCTTCACAACCACGGATAGGGGTGATACCACCATGGATGCCATGGATACGGCGGTGGATAGCAGTAGACGGGCTCTTCCTTTTGCCCCGAGTATTGCGCCGGGCGCCGGAGAACCTCCTCAAAGGAAACGTCCCGTGTTCGGGCCAGCAATCCCTTGGAAACAACCGGCGTGCATCCGGAAAAGGCCGACAGACAACAGCAGACGAGGCTGAAGACAACCGCGCGCAGGCGGGCCCCGGTCCCCGCCCCAAGACGACCGTCGCAGAACAAGGCTTTCATGGGGGGTCTCCAAGAAAATGGGTCCTCACGATCCGCTCCATCTCCAAACCGGCTTGCCCCGGATCGAGGGCCTTTCCTTCAAGGCAGGAAGCCACGATCTGCTCGTGGTGATAGATGGTTCCCAGAATCGGCACATTCAGGCTCTGTAACTTTTCGGAAAGGCTGGCTTCCTGCGCCAAGGAAGTCACCTTGTTGAGCACCGCCCCCTGGAAGGCCGCCCCCACCGACCCGGTCAGTTCTTTCATCTTGTGAGCCAGACTGACCGACTCAAGGGAAGGTTCGACCACACAGACCACGGCGTCCACGCTCGCTTCGATGCCTCGTCCGAAATGCTCGATGCCCGCATCCATGTCCACGAGCAGGACTTCGTCCGGGCCGAGTTCCACCTTCTTCAAAAACTCCCTGGCCACGACCCCCATGGGGCAGGCGCATCCCTCCAGGGCCTGGTAGATCTTACCCACGGTGATCAACGCGAGACCTTCCCGTTGAACCACGTATTGGGAAGGAAGGGAGGCCATGGAAAGGGCGCCCCCTTCCCAGATGGCCATCTCCGGCTCTCCTTGCCCTCGCGAGAACCCGGCTATCATCTTTTCCTGGACCTTCCTCTTGCCGCCCAAGGATTCCATCAGGGGAAGAGGGGCCTTCTCGAAACCCAACATCCAGAACAGACCCGAATTGGATTCATCGGAATCGAGCACCGTCACGCTCTTGCCATGTTTTCCAAACGCATCGGCCATCAGCGTGACGATCGTGGTCTTGCCGCTACCGCCTTTGCCGCATATGCATATCTTCACGTCTCGCCTCCGAATCAATCGGCCTCACCATGATCTGATCACCACCCGATCGCCCCGTTTCTCCCCCCGAACCTTTTCCATGTACCTCAGCACCGCCAGTTCCCGCTCCAAGTCCTTCAGGCGCGGTTCGCCTCCCAGGAGCTTGTGCAACTCCCGGGGCTCAACGCCACCGGTTTCCTTCAAGATCCCAAGGATTCTTTCCTGCAGGGGAGTCAACGCCGCGTTCCCGCCCGCGCGGGCTTCACAGGACTTTGCCGTGTACACGGCCCACGGATCACATCCCTTGGGAGGGGAAAGGGCGTCCATGTGGCAATCCTCGCAGAGGATCCGACCCAGATGTTCCTTTTCTTCCCCGGGCTCGATCGGGGTGTTGCACTGATCGCACCTCATGGTTCCTCCTTCCCGCCCGGGCAGAATCTTTCCGGGCGCAGCTAGAGCTCTGCAAAACTCATATCGACGGCTTTACACCCACGGCAGACTCTTTGCCCCTTGTATGTCTCCAGCTTGGATCGCATGGTGGGCTCACCGCACCGGGCGCACGGCTCCGAAGGCTCGATGGCGGCCCTGGCCGGAAGCACCATCTGGACCGGCTCGACGGCGAAAAGTTCCTCCTCCGGCATTTCCAGCAATTCCCGGCTTCGCCGCAGATGAAGCTCCCCGAATTCCTTTGCCTCCCGGTCATCGGCCGCGCCGTCCGCGACCTTTTGCAGAAGGGCCATATGCCTCTTGTCGGGAGCGAAGACGCCGGCGCGCAGGGCCACCCGCACCCCCCGCCCGGTTCCCCTGCTGAGGAGCGTCAGGGCCATCTTGCCGTAGTCCTTGAAGATGAAGTTGCCCTTGCCGAAGGTGCATCCCGTCAGGACCTGGACGGCATCGGCCGAGCAGGCGTCCGTTTCCACGATGGCCACCAGTTCTTCGTCTTCGGCCCGGATCTCTTTGAGCCTTTCCATGGCCACCTTGGCCGCCCTGTAGCCCATGGAAAGACCCGGGCACACGTGACCGTGAAAGGCCACGCACCGCCTGAACTCATCGCTCGCAAGAATCTGCTCCGCGTTCATGGAGACTCCTTTTCTTACTATTCCGCGTATTTGCCCGCCAGGGGATCCTTGCCGTTGGGAAACATGGCCCCGAAGGGGTGGAACTCCCCGATGTCCGTCAGGGTGCAAAAATGCATTCCATTCCTGCTTCCCGTCATCATCAGGGGTCGAGCCTTGGCCACATCCAGTTCGCCCGTCGCATTGAGCACCTCGTCGGCCACTTCCAGGCGCAACACCTTGCCGACGATCAGCACAAAACCCGGCTCCGCATATTCCTTGAACAACGCGCATTCCATCCAGGCATAGCTTCCGGCGATCCCGGGAGCCCGAATAGTCTCGGAGCGTTTTTCCTCCAGTCCCGCCACCTGGAACTCATCCACCTCGGGAGGCGCGTACCTGGCGGTGGGTACGATCTTGTCGGAAAATCCCACACCGACCATGTTCACCACGAACTCCTTGGTTTCCCGGATATTGACCAGGGTGTCCCGCCGTGCGGCGGAGACCAGGCAGATGAGGTCCAGAGGCCGGAGGATCGGCATGATGCAGGAATAGGGGGCGATGTTCCGCACACCGTCCCGGCTCAGGGTCGAAATGAGGGCCACGGGAAGCGGCATGATGCCTTCCCGCATAAAGGGTTTCAGGATCATGGTGCGTCCTCCTCGGGAATTCAGAAGGTGACCTCCAGGGCGGCAAAGAAGGTCTGCCCCGGGGCCTCGAAGTTCAGGTCCTCTTCGTAGGTCTCGTCCAGAAGGTTTTCCACGCCCACGGTGAGAAAGCCTTTCCACCGGGTTTTGACCAGGGGCAGGCGGGCCAGCAGATCCACCACGGCGAAGGCGTCCATCTTCCGGAGCGTGACCGCGCTTCCCACCGGGGCTCCGTCGGGGGAGCCGGTTTCCGGGGAGTCGGGATCCCCCAGGTACGGCACCTGCCGGTCGTCCACCCAGCGAACGGTCGCCTTGGCCAGGAGGCCGCTGTCCCATTGGGCCTTGACCCCCAGGTTCACCTTCCAGTCGGGAAGCTCGGAAAGCTCGTCGGTGAGCGCGTTGGAAGCGTCCAGCACATCCCCCTCCTTTTCCGTGGTCTGCCAGGCCACGTTGGCGAAAACGGAAACCGGCCCCCAGATCCGGCTCTCTCCTTCCACTTCCACGCCCTGCAGGGTCACCCGATCCACGTTGTAAACCACGCGGCTGGGGGCATAGCCGAAGATCCAGCGGATGTAGTCGTCCACGCGATAGTGGTAGCCGGTCAGGGAGACGGTGGTTCGGGGAAGGCCGGTGAAGCGCACGCCGCCTTCCAGTTGCACGGCGTCCTCATAGGTGAGGGGCTTTCGGACCACATCGGAATTGGGATCCACTTCGGGCCGGTAGCCCCCGTAATACCAGTAGAAGGCCGGGTTGTCGGGAAACCGGGTGGCCCGGGCCACGTGCCCGAAAAGGGTGAGGTGTTTCACCGGCCCCAGGGTGAAGCCGAACTTGGGAAGAAAGGTCTCCTCGTCGAAGCGGGCCGTGGCGGTCTCGAAGCCCAGGGGCCGTCCCGCGGCGTTGTAAGCCGTCACCCGATCCACCGACCGGTCCCCCAAATAGTCTTCGTAGCGAAGCCCGGCATAGAGGGTGAACCAGTCCAGAACCCGCCACGTGTCGTCCACATACAAGCCGTGATAGCGCGTGGCGTCCCACTCGTCGCTTCCGTCGGAGGGCGCCCGGGTGAAGTAGCCCTCCCGGATGAAGGTGTTTTCCGTTCCGCCGTATCCCTGGTAGTTGGCGTCGGCCCCGAAGCCGATCCGGTGAGACCCCCACGTTTTCCCCAGGCGGGCCACCCAGCCCCAGCTTCGATCGGGCACGGCTTCCCGCTCCAGGACCTTGACCCCCTGTTCGTAGGAGTAGATGTGGTCCGTGCGGTCTTCATTGTTGAAGTACAGCTTCCATTCGGTGTCGAAACCGGCCACGGTCTTCTTGACGCTCAGATCCAGTTCCGTTCGCTCCTTGTGGTAATAGCTGTCGTCGCCGTGGGTGTCTCCGGAAGGAAAGGAGATGCCGGGACCGATGAGATAACTCCCCGCGCTTTCGGGATAATGGGAATCGTAGCCGGCCCGGTCCTTGTCGTTTTCCACGGGCATGAAGAAATCACCCTCCGTGTATCGGGCGCTCAGGCGCACCTGCCCGTCTTCGCCCCAAAACCAGTAGAAGTCCCCGGCGAAATGGCTCCGCTCCGCCCGGCTGTTCCGCAGATTTCCGTCCGTTTCCACGTACCCGGCACCGAGGCGCGCGCCCACCGGTCCGGCCCGGCCGGAAACGGATCCGCTCGTGGAATAGGTGTCGTAGCGCTTCACGCCCCCTTCCAAAGATACGGTCCATTGCTCGGGCGGTGCCACGGGCACCAGGTTGAGGGTCCCTCCCAGGGTGTTGCCGTACTTAGCGCTGAACGCCCCTTTGCCGATCTCCACCGCCTGCCAGTCTTCGGCGGCCAGGGCGCTCCAGTCCACGAACTGCCCGCCCATGACCCCCGTGCCGTTGAGGGGGCGGCCGTCCAGCAGGATGAGGGAGCGCCTTTCATCCAGGCCGCGGATCCGCACCTGGCTGCTCTTGGGCGTGAGCACGCCCCGGTGCTGAATATCCAGCCCCGCTTCCTTGCTCAAGGCATCGGGGACCGTCGCCGCCACGGGCTTTCGATCTTCCACCAGATCCACCCGGGTGACGTTCTGCTCCGCCGCCACCCCGCCTTCGGCCGTCACCGTGATGGGTTCGAGCTTCACGGGCTCGTCGGCCCAGGCCCCGGCCCCCCACAACACAACGGACAGCACCGTCATCAGCCATCGTTTCCTTCGCCCCATCTTCCGCACCTCCTGTCGAAAATCCTCGCATCCGGTCCCATGAGCTTCATGCAATCCGAGGTCTGCCGGGCTTCGCCCGGATCCGACGGTGCGGCTTCGTGCCGTCCGGTGGTGTCTTCGTGACGCTTCCCTTCCGGGACGCTCTTCCATTCAAAAACGGATCTCGGCTCCCGGCACCCCGAAATCCTTCGCCATCTCCCCGTACACGGGGCTCCCCACAAAAAAGGAAAAGATTTCGTCCGCCTTTCGGGCAAGGTCCACGTCGGTGAAACGATCCGGGTAGAGGACCTTGCCCACCGCGTAGGCGTCCACCAGGGCCGTTTCCACGTTGGTGGTGTAGAAATTGAAAGGAAAAAGCCGGTAGACCTTCCGGTTCTTGAAGGCGCGAAGGGTTTGGTAGAACGCGGGGTGCCTGGCCAAGTCGGCCCGCACCAGTTCCAGTCCGCCCCCGTCCAGAAAGAGGACGTCGGGGTCCAGTTCCAGGAGCTTTTCCCGGTCGAGAAAGACGTGGGTGCCCAGACGGGAGGGCACTTCCCGGGCGGCGTTGCGGGTGTGAGTCCAAGCAAAGGGCACGTAGTCCAGTTCCGTG
Source organism: Desulfacinum infernum DSM 9756 (assembly GCF_900129305.1). Taxonomy (GTDB): domain Bacteria; phylum Desulfobacterota; class Syntrophobacteria; order Syntrophobacterales; family DSM-9756; genus Desulfacinum; species Desulfacinum infernum. The sequence continues at coordinate 62,903 of NZ_FQVB01000012.1, forward strand.
CTCAAGATACCTTGGCCGCCCCGGTAGCCGATCCCACCCACGTAGGCGCTCGGGCGCCGCTCTTCGGCAACGGTGCGGGTCCTTCGGTCCAGGTCGGATCGGAGGGCGTGGACGTAGGCCTCCACCTGCCGGGCCCGCGCTTCACGGCCCAGGATCGCCCCGGCGAGCCGGAGAGAATCCAAAACCGCCTCGTCAAAGGACGCAAACCGCCCGTAGCTCAGAATCACCACGGGGATGTCCAGCGCGGCTTGCACGCGGTCGGCCAGATCGGCGTCCATGTAGGTGATGAAGACCACCTGGGGCCGCACCGCCAGAACCCGCTCCATGTCCGGCTTCTTGTTGATACTGGCCGGCCCGCCGGGCCCCACCGTGGGGAGCTTTTCCAGCTTTCCTCCATGGGCCAGCCAGTAGGGACGTCCCCGGGGATTTCGTTTTTCCATCTCTTCCACGCCCGCCACCAGGTCCTGGGCCTGGAGGTACACGATGAGCCGGAGCGTTCCCGGCCCCAGGCAGACGACCCGATCAGGCCGGTACGGAACGCGCACCAGCCGGCCCGCCGTATCGGTCACGGACAGGAGCTCGGCCGCTCCGCTGCTTGAACTGAACAAGAGAATGGCGAACATCCACAGCCCGACCAAACGTCCTTTCATGTCCATCTCCCGGTTTGATTGAAAGTCGGGGCCCGAGGTTCTCTCCTCCCGTAGGAGCGGCCTTGGCCACAATCCAGGTCGCCGGCAAGCCGGCTCCTACAGAGGGAGCTTGTTCGAGAACAGGTTTCCTTCAGCAACCGACAAGGGATCCTTCTTTTTTCGTAGCCGCGGGGCTTCAGCCCCGCGGAAAGGGGCCACCATAACCCCATCAATTGACACAGATGATCCGCGATGACCCATCCAGCGTCCGGGGACTCCTCCGCAGCCCTAAAGGGCTGCGCTACGAGAGAACCGGTCATCCCTCGCGTTCTTGGAAAGGCCCGGAGCGGACCCATCCATGGGGCGACGTCATCTCCATGAACCCTGGCATGGACCCAACTCAGACATTTCTTTCACATTGCCGGGTCCTGACGGGCGGGCCTAAAGCCCGCCCCTGCAAAGGCCGACCGATAGCGGGCAGGGGCGGGGTGATCCACGCCCCCCATGCGCGCCGACGGGCACACCCGGCGAAGAACCGCTTCGGTCAGCGCGGGATCACCACCCAACGGCCGTGGATCCGTTCGATGACGGCGTCCACTCCGTACACGTCCCGGATGAGAGCGGGCGTCACCTCCGAAGGCTCCACGGCCCCGTGGATCCTCCCCCCCTTGAGGAACAAGAGGCGATCGCAGTACCTCAGGGCCAGGTTCAGGTCGTGGATGGCCGTTACGGCCGCCAGACCCTCCCTGTGAACCACCCTTCGGATGGCCTCCATCATGCCCAGTTGGTTCTTGAGATCCAGATGGTTCGTGGGCTCGTCCAGGAGCAGCACCCGGGGGGCCTGGGCCAGAGCCCGGGCCAGAATCACCTTCTGGGCCTCCCCGCCACTCAGGGCGCTCAAGGGTCGATGCGCCAGCTCCGCCAGCCCCATCTCCTCCAGGATCCTCTCCACCCGCACCAGGTCTTCCTTCGACGGACCCCATCGGCAGTGAGGCAACCGCCCGAGGAGCACCACGTCGAAGACCGTGAGGTCCGTACCGTGCCCCTGTTGGGGAACGGACGCACAGCGCCGGGCCACCTCCTTGCGGCCCAGGAGCTCCACATCTTCACCGTCCAGGAACACCGTTCCCACGCGGGGCCGCAGGAGGCCGTTGAGACACCGGAGCAGCGTGGATTTCCCCGCTCCGTTGGTCCCGCACACGGCCACGCATTGTCCGGGATCCACCCGGAACCGAACGCCGCGCAAGACATCGTGGCTGTTGTAGCTGAACTGGATGTCCAGAACCGAAACGATCACGATCTCCCTCGCACCAGCAGGTAAAGAAAGAGGGGGGCTCCGAGAAAGGAGGTGACCACCCCCACGGGGAAGGAGCCGCTGCCGAGGATCAGGCGCGAAAAGGTGTCCGCCGAAAGCAGCAGCAAGGCCCCCAGAAGCCCCGACAGGGGTACCAGGAAGCGGTGGTCGGCTCCCACCAGGCGCCGCGCCGCGTGGGGGGCGATGAGCCCCACGAAAGCGATGACGCCGTGAAAGGCGGTGGCCAGGGCCGAGACCAGAGCGGCCAGCACCAGCCCCTGCCAACGCAGCCGCTCCACCGAAACCCCCAGGGTCTTGGCCGATTCGACGCCGGTGTCCAGGGCGTTCAGGTGCCATCGCCAAGACGCCCCGGCCAGGCCCAAGGCCGCAGTGGCCCCCGCCACCATGGCGATCTCCCGCCAGCCGGACCGGGCCACATCACCGAAACTCCACACCACGGCCATGGCCAGCCGGGTCTCGTCGGCCAGGTACTGCAGAAGGACCGTCGCCGCCCCGAAGAGCGACGAAAGGGCGACACCGGCCAGGATGATCGCTTCGGGTGTCAGATTGCGGAGCCTGCCCAGACCCACGATGAGAACCGTGGCCCCCAGGGCTCCCGCAAAGGCGAATACCGTCACGGACAGGACCCGCCCGCCCCAGGCGATGATGGCCAGCGACGCCCCGAAGGCCGCCCCCTGGCTGATGCCCAACGTGGAGGGCGAACCCAGGGGATTGCGCAGGAGGCTCTGAATGAGCAGCCCCGAAAGCCCCAGCCCGCCCCCCACGGCCAGGGCGGCGGCGATGCGCGGAAGCCGGATGTTCCAGAGAACCACGGAACCCACTCCGTCGCTTTGTCCCAAGAGGCTCGAAAGGAGCTTGGCCAAGGGGAGCCGATAGGAACCGAAGCCCAGGGCGAAAAGCGCCAGCAACAGGATGAGTACCGTCATGGAAAGAAAAAAACGCTGCTTCTTCCGGCTCCGTTCCAGAAATCCTTCCGCCGGACCCTTGGACATGGATGGCCCCTCCTTCCCAAAAAAAGAGCCACGAAAGCGCTTCTTTCCCTTCCGGGAAAGCTCAGCCTTCGTGGCTCTCTCGTGGTCCGCAAACGTTTCCGTGGGACAGCCGACGCGTCAGCCTCCATTCGCCCGGCTTCTGCCGTCGTTTCCCGTTACGGGCTGGGCGTCGTTTTCTGTACCGGCCGCGCGCCTGTCAGGGCGGCGCGACGTGAAAGGCCGGTTCTTCACAAGTCATCGCGAAGTTCACTGTTCGAAAAGGATCTTATGGTCCACCAGGTTCATCTGCTTGATGCGCCCCTTGATGGTCTTTCGATCCCCGAAGATCCCCACCAGGCGCCAGGTATCTTCCGATTCGGGCTCGATGATGTCCACCGACTCCATGATCAGCTCTTCCTCACCGTTTCGCACCAAATACGCATTGGCTTCACACATCCTGGATCACCTCCCTAACGGTCCCATTCATCTTGTCGTTCACCGCCCTCACATGCCGAATGGCGGTTAACGGCTAGGCTGTTTGGTAGATCACGGGCTTGTATCGCGGGGGAGGAATGGGCCCACCTTCTTCCCGCGCAACCGCAAGCCAGGCTTCTTTCGCTTTCAGGACTTCCCGAAGGGCTTCTTCCGGCGTGGCGCCGAACGCCGAACAGAATTCCAAATCAGGAATATCGGCAATGTAGCCCCCATCTTCGTCGCTGTAGAAAAGGTTGATGTGATAATCTCTCATGCCTCAATCCCGAACTTGCAGACCATATTTCTCAATCAGCCTTAACAGCTGTCGTACTTGATAAGGTTTAGCCTTACCATCTACATTTTGGATATTCAGAATCTCCGGAACATCAGGGTGAACATAGATGTGGGGATTTCCCTTGACCCGAGCCAACTTAAAACCTAATGCCTCAAGGCAAGACTGCACTTCCAAGAACCGAACATTTTTTGACCCTCTCAGCAGCCTGCCCAGAAGTTTTTGTTTTCCCCTAATCTGAGCGATTTTTTCTTCGGGTGTCTCTTACACCGCGTGATTAGCGGGCGGGGATAAACCCCGCCCCTGCCCAATGGGTCCGGGGCTTTTTGTAGGGGCGGGCTTTACGCCCGCCCTTCAGGACCTGTCCATGAGAAAGAACCGTCCAATTCAGGTTTCCCATTTCATGAGCTCTCGTAGCCAGTCGGGCACCTTACCACTCTACCTTAGCCTCCAAGAGCCCTATCGGAAAGCGTTGGTGGCAGTCGGGTCTCACACATCCTGGATCACTTCCTTGATCTTGCCTTGCACGGCCGCCTGCACCAGGTGGGGCAAGGGCTCCTTGACCACCCCCACGACTTCCACGTTTTCCTGGGAAAGGGGGATGAGCACCTTGAGGGCGGAGCTGGAGGCGATGGCTTCCGCTATGCTGGGCGTCACCTCCCCCAGCATGCTGTTGGCCCAGGTCACGGCAATGGGCCCCACGATACAGTGGGCTGTTCGCACGGTCCAGCAGATGGCGCTTTCCCCCGTGGCCCCCCGGTTGGCTCCCGCCTTGAGCATCTGGGACGTGGCGATGGCATTGGTTCCCAGGGCCACGATCTCCACCGATTCCCCGAAGGCCTCCTTCAGGTACTTGATGAGGGTGGCACCGATGCCCCCTCCCTGGCCGTCGATCACACAGATTCGTTTCATAAGGTTTCTCTATCGCCTTCTTCCGCCGCCGCTACCGGCCGCGCGGTTTTTTGGCTAACCAACGCCTTATCATGATACCTTACGTGACTCACGTCAACTCAAAGACAACCCCGATTTCCACTTCCAAGGCCCGGTCCGACACCTGCCGGGGAAAGCCGGGGAACGGAGCCGCCCGGCGAACGGCCTCCAGGGCCGCCCGATCCAGCACGGAAACCCCCGAGCTCTCCACCACTTTCAACCCGTCGGCGGACCCGTCCGGGCGGATGGCGAATCGGACCGTCACCCGGCCTTCCAGCTGGCGGCGCCTCGCCGCGGCCGGATAGTGCTTGTGGCGGGCGATACGGCGGCGCACCTCCGCCAAGAAACGCTGCAGGGCGTCCCCCGGATTTCCCCGGACCGCCTCGGAAGGCACCCCCTGTGGATCCCCGGCAGCCACCCGGGGAGCGGGATTCGTGGAAGCCACCAAGGGGGCCGTTTCCACCTCCCGTGCTGCCGGCTTCGGATCCGGAACCTCCATCGGGACCGTCCGGCGGTTCACTTGGGGACGCGGGCGCGGGGCCACCTCCGGGACTACGGTGGGCCGAAGGCTTTCCACGGTTCGGATCGGCTTCGGCGGTTCCGGAGGCTCTGGGACCCTGGCCACCGCGGGCTGGACCTCCGGCACGGGCAAGGGCCGTACGGGCTCCTGCCGACGCACACCCATGGGCGGCGGTCCGGGCTCTACCTTCGGCTCCGCCGGCGCGGTCCATTCCAGCTCGATGATCTGTAGCGGCTCCCGCTGCAGGTGTCGGGAAACCACCGCCAGAGCCCAGCCATGGACCAAAAGGGATACCGCCAGAAAGGACCAGAGCAGCCTGTTGATGCGGCTCCGGCCGCCTTCCGCCGCCCGTTCTCCGCCCCTTTCGGTGCCCATGCGCTGCGGCTTCATGGCATTCCTCTTTCGGCCCTTTCGGTGGCCAGACGCAGCCGGGACGCTCCCGCCTCCTTGATCACGTCCATCACCTGCACCACCCGGTCCAGCACCAGGGAGCGATCCGCCTTGACCATCACCACCGTTTCCGGATCGGAAGCCAATCGCTCTTCCACGGCCTGAAACAGCTCCCCGAGGGCCACCGGATGCCCCCCCACGTGGACGGCTCCGTCCGAATCCACGAGAACCGTCATTTCCTCCACTTCCCTGGGCGCAGCGGAAGTGGCCCGGGGCAGGTTCACCTGGATCCCCTCGTCGGCCAGAAAGTTGGTGGTCAACAGGAAATAGATCAACAGGAGAAACACGATGTCGATGAGCGCCGTGAGGGGCGCCTGGGGCGTGTAACGGGGTCTTTTCCTGGGATGGACCAACATGGCGCCTAATCCCCCGACGAAACGGCCAGGCTCTTGAGGTATCGCACGGCTCCCCGCTGAAGCCGCGCTTCATAGCGATCCACCTGGCTCGCGAGATAGCTGTGGGCGACGATCACGGGCAGGGCCACCGAAAGGCCCAAGGCGGTGGTGAGCATGGCCTCCCAGATGCCTCCCGCCAGGATGGACGCATCCACCTTGCCCCCCAGTTCCTGAATGGCCATGAAGGCCTTGATCATCCCCAAGACCGTTCCCAAAAGCCCCAGGATGGGCGCAATGTTGCCGATGGTGGCCAACGCCTGAAGATACCTGGACAGATCCCGCACTTCCTCTTCGATTCCATGCACCAGGACCGTTTCCACCGTCTCCCGGTCCGCCCCGGCCACTTCCAGAGCCTGAGCCAGAACCCGGCCCATGGGGGAACGGCTTCCCTCGGCGGTCCGGCGTGCTTCCTCCCAGCGGCCTTCCCGAACCAGGATCACCACCCGTTCCGCCACGTTCCGGCCCCGGCGGCGCAGCACCGCAAAGCGCACGGTGCGCTCCAGAAAAATGGCCAGGGCCAGCACGGAACAGAGCACAATGGGAATGACCAGCACGCCCCCTCTGGCCAGAAAATCGATCACGAGCCGTTCTCCTTCCTGTCGATATCCACCGCGCCGTCGTAATCCACATCCCGCCGGACACGGACTTCCTTGCCAACGCTGTCGTATTCCGTCCAGGCATCGGGCCGGCCATCTCCGTTTCGATCTTCGGCCAGGTACCGAAGCCGGCCAGCTTCATAGCGACCCCACAGGTCCATGCGGCCGTCCCCGTTCCGGTCCTCCAGGCAAGACGCGGGCCTCCCTTCCGGGTCGAAGGTCCAGACGGAGCGCACGCGCTTGCCCTGCGCATCCCCCTCCACCACCAGAAAGAGACGTCCCCGGGCGTCGTAGGATTCCGCTCGGTAGGGAGGATCCGCGCCGTGCACCTCCCGCTCCCTCAGGATCCCGTCCAGGTAAGTGCTCCGTTCTTCGAAGAATCCGTCCCCGTCTCCGTCCCGTTCTTCCACCAGGGGCCAAAAGGGATCGAGATAGCTTAGGATCCGGTCGAACCGCCCGTCCCCGTCGGTGTCTTCATAGTCGCGAAGACGCCGGTCTCCCTGAAAGTCCACGGCGCGCTCCGCCCTTCCGTCCCCGTCGTCATCCATCTCCGCCCGAACCCGGACACCCTGCTCATAGAGGAAACGGGTCTCCCGGCGGCGGTCTCCGTCCCCATCGGTTTCCAGCCGGACGAGCTCCCCGTTGCGGTAGTGCTGCACCGTTTCAAAAAACCCGTCGCCGTCCCCATCCACCTCCAGGCGTTGGACCGCGCCGCCATCGTCCAGACGCACGATTTGATCCACCTTCCCGTCGGCGTTGGTGTCCCGGCGCACCACCCGGGCCGCTTCCACCATCGGAACGAGGCACCCCAACCCCAGCACCACGGCGACCGCAATCGCGGAGAACCGCAAACGCCCCGCTCCCTTATCTCCCGGCGACTTCATCCTTTACCCACAAAAAAACCACGAGAGTCGATCCTCCGTTTCCAGAGCTTCGACCTTCGTGGTCCTCGATTTTCGGGCGGACACGGACGCCCTCGGCCTTCCGTGACGGGAAATGGATCGGCAACCCGGCGCCTTCGTGGCACCAGCCGACGACCCGTTTCTAGAACAACCCCCAGGGCCATGTCAAGCCGCATTCCTTCAATCCTTAATCCTCTGATCCTTCAATCCTTCAATCCTTCCCAAGGTATCGGCGCGGCACCGGGGTGATCCGAGGGAACCGCCCCAGGGGGCTTTCGTCCACCAGCACCACGCAGCCGTAGGCGGCTTCCAGGGCGTCGAAGGTGAGCACCTCCGCGGGCGGCCCCAGGCTCACCGACCGACCGTCTTTCAGCAAGAGAACCGTGTCCCCGTACATGGCCGCCAGGTTGATGTCGTGGGTGACCATGACGATGGTGATTTCCTTGTCGCCACGAAGCTCCTCCAGAAGATCCATGAGGTGCACCTGGTGCTTGAGATCCAGCGCCGCCGTGGGTTCGTCCAGCAGGAGGAGCCGGGGCTCCTGGCAAAGCGCCTGGGCCAGGAAGACCCGCTGGCGTTCCCCGCCGCTCAGCCGGTCCATGGGCCGCCCGGCCAGGTGGGCCACATGGGTCCGCTCCATGGCTTCCCGGGCCTTTTCCATGTCCGTGCGGCCTTCCAGTTGGAAGAGGCCCAGATGGGGGGATCGTCCCATGAGCACCACTTCCGCCACGGTGAAAGGGAAATCGAGGGGGACCGTCTGGGGCATGTAGGCCACGGTGTGGGAAAGGCGGCGCCGGCCGTAGGATTCAAGCGAGCGGCCGAAAAGGGAGATCCTTCCCCGGGACGGTCGCAGAAGTCCCGCCAGGGTCTTCAGGAGCGTGCTCTTGCCCGACCCGTTGGGACCGGCGATGATGAAGAACTCTCCCATCCGGACGGAAAAGGTGAGATTCCGGATCACCTCGTCCCGGTCGTAAGAGACGCTCACATCCTGGACGACCGCGGCTTCCTTCATCGGGCCGACCTTCTCAGAAGAGCGATGAAGAGCGGAGCTCCGATCATGGCCGTCACCACCCCGGCGGGCATTTCCCCCTGCCGGGGGATCCACCGGGCCAGGGCGTCGCAGACCACCAGGTAGGCCCCGCCGCCCAGAAGACAGGCGGGAACCAGCACCCGGTGGTCCGGCCCCAAAATGAGGCGCAGAAGATGCGGTACGGCCAGGCCCACAAACCCCAGCAGGCCGCTTCCGCACACGGCCGCACTCACCATCACGGACGTGACCACCAGGAGCCCCCAGCTCACGCGGCGCACGTGCACCCCCAGGCTTTCGGCCGCATCGCGGCCCAGGAGCAGCAGGTTCATGGGGCGGGCCAGGGCGAAAACAGCGGCGGCGCAGGGCAGGACGATGGCGGCCAGGCGCAGTCCCTGGTCGGGATCCGCCCGGGAAAGGTCCCCCATGAGCCAGAAAAGGATGTTGTGAAGGCGCGCGTCCTGGGTGGTGGAAACGAAAAAGAGGATGAGGGCCGAACAGAAGGCGTTCACCATGACTCCCGAAAGGAGCAGGGAATCCTTTCGGAGCACCGCCTTGCCGGACGCGAGCATCATGACCAGGACCAGCGCGCCCATGCTCCCCGCAAACGCCGTGAGACTCACGCCGGGAAACTGGGAAAGGCCCAGCAGGATGCCGATGATGGCCCCCACCGCCGCGCCGCCCGACGTGCCCAGGATGTAGGGTTCGGCCAGCGGATTTCGCAAAAGCGCCTGGAAGACCAGGCCGCCGAGAGAGAGGGCTCCGCCCACCTCCACGGCCAGAAGCACCCGGGGCCAGCGAAGCTGCCAGACGATGGTGTGAAGGGTGGGATCTCCGGTGTTTCGGAGCATGAGGACGTTCAGCAGGGATTGGAGGTCCGCCCCCGACGATCCCACCGCCAGGCCCAGCAACATGGCGGCCAGCAGGACGACCGTGAGCGAGACGGCGACGACCGCGACCCGGCCCAAAGTGACCGGCCGGGCCACCGCGTCCGCGTTCACCCGCACTTCAGGGGTTCCCATGAAAGACCTCCGGGTGGAGAAGTCGGGCCAGCACCTCCAAGCCGTCCACGAGCCGCGGCGTGGGCCGGTCGAAAAGGTTCGATTCCACCAGAAAGACCCGGCCGTTTTCCACGGCCGGAAGCCCCTGCCAGCGCATCCAGCCGGCTTGGATCTCCCGGTGGATTCGGCTGCGGTCCATGGAAGAGATGACAATCACCTCCGGTCGAAGGCCCAGGACCTGCTCGACGCTGAACCGGGGATAGGGATCCGGCCCTTCCGCCACGTTGATTCCGCCCGCGAGAGTGATGATCTCGTGCGCGAAGGTCTCCGTTCCCACGGAAACGATGGGGGACGTCCCGATCTGGAAAAAGACCCGGGGACGGCCGGAAACACCCGCCATCTTTTCTTCCACCGCCCGGATCCGGCGGCCCATGGATCCCACGATCTCCCGGGCTTGTTGTTCCCGGCCCAGGACCCGTCCCAAGGCCGTCATGGTGTCCATCACGTCTTTGAGATTCTTAGGATTGACGGCATAGACCGGGATTCCCAGCGCTTCCAAGCGTTCCACGGCTTCCCTGGGGTTTCCGTCCTTGACGGCGAGACACAGATCCGGCTTCAGGGCCACAATCCGTTCCAGGTCCGGATGGACGTAGGAACCCACCTTGGGTAGCTCCGCCGCCCGCGGCGGATAGTCGCTGTAGCGGCTCACACCCGCCAGACGGTCTCCCGCCCCCAGGGCGAAGACCATCTCGGTGAGGCTGGGAGCGAGACTCACCACACGGCGCGGATGATCGGGCACGGCGACGCGCCGGCCCACCAGGTCCACCACCTCCGCGGCCGCCGCCGGCCGGCCGGTGACCAGGCAGAGACCAAGGGCCGCCAGCACCGCCAACGCCCCCATCTTCGAGGCCCGAGCGAGGAAGAGTCCATCAGCGTTTTCAGTCATCCGCATCGATGCCTCGCCCTTTGTCCTGATGTCTTCCCGTCAGATACCGATCAAGCGGTCCGCTCGCACAAGGATCCAAAATTATGGCTCTTTCCCAATGCACCTCAACGCCCCATCCCCTCATTCAATTGCCTTTCGCCCCGGAGGTAACGGACACTCGCAGTCTCAAATCCTGTCCGAGAACGGGCTTCCGTCTGGAGCCCGCAAAAATCTACCCCAAATGGAGCGATTCGACCGCTGTATTCTACTTATCTCCGCGCGATTAGCGGGCGGGGATGAACCCCGCCCCTACTCAGCTGGTCCTTCTGCCTTTCCAGGGGCGGGCTTTGCGTCCGCCTGGCGGAACCTGGCGATGGGGACGAATCGGCGAATTTAGGCTGACCTCTTTCGTAGCCGCGGGGCTTCAGCCCCGCGAAAAAGGGGCCATCATAGGCCCAGGACATGATAGGCAACATCCAACGGCCCACCCGACGTCCGGGGATGTCTCCGCAGCTACGAGAAAAGGGCATCCCCGGCGCTTTCAGACAGGCTCCCACCACAAGCTCTCCTACAGCTTGAAAGACAGCCCCGCCATGAAGCTGGCTCCCGGCGCCGTAAATCCAAACGCCTCTTCATAGTCTTCGTCCAGAATGTTGGATCCCTTCACGAAGACCTCCATGTCCTTGATGGGAGCAGGCGCCGGCACTTGGTAGGACACGGTGGCGTCCAGCACGAAGTAGTCGTCCAGCTCCACTCTTTCCGCCACCCTCCAGTACACATCATCCCGCTCGCCCACATAAAGGCCCTTGACGAACGTCCGGAACCCACCCCAACGCCAGTCGATCCAGCCGGAAGCCGCATGGGACGGGCGGCGGATCAAGTCTTTTCCTTCCTTGAAGGCCACGGAGCCAAGACCCCCATCGTCGGTCACTTCGGTATCCAGAAATGTATAGGAACCGCCCAGTGTCACATTCTCCATGGCGCGCACCTTCACTGCCAGTTCGACTCCCCGGCTTTCCGCTTCCTGAACGTTGAAGAAGTTGGGAGTCCGAACCGGAGGTGCCGGATAGGGAGTGGGCACATAGGCGATGAGGTCCTTGTAACGGCTCTCGAAGTAGGTGAGCCCGATCGTCACCCGGTCCTCCCACAGGCGTTGGTCCACGCCCACTTCCCAGGAAACCGCCGTTTCCGGATCCAGGTCCTCATTTCCAAGGGTCCAGGCATCGTCGGCGAAGTTCTCATAGAACGTGGGTTCCTTGATACCCTTGCCCGCAGCGGCCCGCAGCTTCGTTCCCGTCTCGCGGATATCCACGGCAATCGACCCCCTGGGACTCACCTCGGTACCGAAGGCGCTGTTGTCTTCCACCCGAAAGCCTCCCACCAGGTGGACGCGATCGAAAAACGAGAGTTGCTCCTGGACGTAGAGGGCATCGTTGGTTCGATCGGCCGTCAGTTTCGTGGTCGCGAAGTCCGTGCTTTCCTGATGGTAGGTTTCCCGCTCGTATTCGTAGCCCAAAGTGAGAACGGACGAAACAGGATCCGCAGGAGAAAAAGTCAGATTGGCATGATAATCGAAAGTGGTTCTCGTCTCTTCATATTCCCCGTTCCATGCGTAGAAATCCGTTTCCGGATTGTAGGGGTCGTCGATCTCACGATCGTTCCGGTGATAGCCCACACTCGCCACGTTTTCCCACCACGACGTGGCCTGCACGCGGGTGGTGAGGCCCACGACGGTGTCCATTTCCCGCTCGTGTTGATCGGGATCCAGGGGGCTGTATTTGTCCCCGATGCTTTCCGTGGGGTATTCATAGCGGCTGTCGTTGAGGCGGCCGGTGAGGGTGATTTCCCAGTTGTCCTTCGGGAAGAGGTCGAACCGGGCGCTCAGGGTATTGTTCCAGTAGTCGTTGTTGATGTCCAGGGCGCCGCCATCGTCGATGCGACCGTAAGCCACGGAAAATCCCATCTGGTCGTTTCCGCCCGAGACACGCAGGTGCTGTTCGCCCAGGTAGTTGCCGTTTTCCGAACGGGCGCCGTGGGCCGTGGAGACCTCCACCGACGGCGGACCGTAGCCGGACTTGGTGAAGATCTGGATGACACCGCCGATGGCATCCGACCCGTAGAGGGCGCTCTGGGGGCCCCGAATGATCTCGATCCGTTCGATGTTGTCCGTGCTGAGTGTCTCCCAGTAGAAGTCGCCGCCGCCCAGGTTCACCTGCACCCCGTCGATGAGAACCATGGTGAAGTTGTTTTCACCGCCTCGGGGGAAAATCACGCTTTGCGCCCCCTGAGATCCCTGCCGGACCAGGGTGATTCCCGCCACGTCCCGCAGGAGCTCCGCCACGTCCGCCGCCTGACGGGCCTGGATCTCCTCTTCCGTGATGACGGTATGGGAGACGCCCACGGCCCCTTCCGGTGTCGGCGTCCGAGTGGCCGTCACCACCACATCACCCAGCGAAACGGCCTCCGCCTGATCCTGCGCCCCGGCGTTCACGGCCGCCGCCGTCCCCAGCAGGACCACCAGCAAACCCATGACCAGCCCCTTCTGCACCCGCATCTTTTTTCCTCCCTTGTTCCGGCTTGTCACGCCGCGCTTTTCCGGCGCCGGGGCCCGCCTTTTCGACGCTCGGACCAAAAAAATCCCGGGTTCCCCACGGAACCCGGGATCTCCCCTTTTCATCCCCATCCGTTTCGGCACCGCCGGCCCATACCTCGGGGCTTTCACGGCACCTCGCGTCGCAGGCAGGTTTTCTGACTCTCGGATCGTCCTACCGGCTGCGCCTTCCCACCGCAAACACTGCGGCAGTGGCATGCGAGCAGCTTTCGTCCCCGATCACAGCGGCGGGCCCGTTCCCGATTCCCACGGGATTCCCTCTTAGGCACCGAAGTGCACCTGCGACTTCCAACCCTCTAACAGGAGAGCATCTCCAAGTCAAGGGAGGCAGACCCTCAACGGGGCAGCGCACAAGTCCTCCGAGGAAAACCGTGTCGGCGGTCGTCTGTAGGGGCGAATGATGATTCGCCCCTACAGGCCGTGCGCACGAACGGAACGAGGTCGCGGACTATTCAACGGAGTGCTTTCCTTCCCCGGGTTTCCCTAACACATCGTGATCGGCGGGCGGGGATCAACCCCGCCCCTACCCCGGGGAGATCCATCCATTCCTGTAGAGACGGGCTTTATGCCGGCCCGTCAGGACTTCGCACAGGGGAAGAATCGTTGACCTAATCTGAGCGATTTTTTCTTCGGGTGTCTCTTACACCGCGTGATTAGCGGGCGGGGATAAACCCCGCCCCTACCCAATGGATCCGGGGCTTTTTGCAGGGGCGGGCTTTACGCCCGCCCTTCAGGAGCTGTCCATTAGAAAGAACCGTCCAATTCAGGGTTGAAATAAGGTGCACGAAAGCCAATGCCGCGCGGCTGAAGTCACGCGGGCAGCGGTTCCCCTTCGTAGACTTCCACGGCGCGCCGAAGCCCTTCCGGAACGGGCACGGGGCGGCGGGTTTCGACACTCACCGCCACGGCCGTGATCCGGCCGGAGGCGATAAACTCGTCGGTTTCCGCCTTGTAGATGGCAAACTGGAACGTAAAGCTGGTGTTGCCGATATGGGTCAGGCGCGTGTGGACGTTCAGCACCTCGTCGAACCGGGCACTTCCCTTGTAGCTGCACTGGGCGTCCACGTAGAAGAAGTCGATTCCGTCCTGGAGGAGCTTGTCGTAGCTGTAGTCAACGGCCTTGAGATAATCGGTGAGTCCCTGGTCGAAGTAGATGAGATAATTGGAAAAGAAGACATGGCCCTGGGCGTCCGTATCCGCGTAGCGTACCCGAACCGGCGTGTAGAACTTGTATTTTTCCCCCATCCTTCAATCCCTCCTCTCCATCGGCATCCTTTTCCGCTCGGAAAGACATGGCTCGGCCTTTTTTCCTGCTTACAACGGCCGTCGAAGGAGCGCAACCCCACTCACAAAACCTCGCGAAAACCCATTTGCGTCCATTAGCGTTCATTGGCGGTTTCCATTCCCGCTACGCTCCCACTTGATGAGGCCCGCCAAAAGGTCTAAGAAGAATTCAAATTTCCCGGTTCCACCGGCGTGTTTCGGTGCTCCCCCCATGCAAAAGGAGGCCGGTCATGACGCTCCGTTTCGCCCCCCGACCCAGCCCCTGCTTTCCCGGACGTTTCCTTTTTCCGCTTCTTTTCTCCGCGGCTCTCTTCCTCGGGCTGCTCGGCGCATTGGGCGCTCCGGCGGCGGCCGCTCCCGCCGCCCCGCCATCGACCCCGCAGGAAGGAGCCTCGCCCCGGGCACTGCTGGACGCCGCCGTGAACCTCCCGGGCATCGAAGCCCGGGACGTGGAGCGAACCGCCGCGGACTGCGAGACCTTTCCCTCCGGATCCCAGGACGCCTATGCGGAACGGGAAGTGTGCGGAACCACGGTACGGTTCCGCTTTTCCGGACCCGAAGGGACGGAAGGTGCGGAGCGCCTGAAGGAGATGCTCCAGGCGAGCGGAGACCGGATCCTTTACGCGGCGGAAGACGCCGTGGCCGCATCCCGCCGGCTTTCCGACGGGTTCATCCTCTGGTCCCGGTTCGAACCGCGGGGAGAAGACTCCCTGGGCGTGATGGTCCTGCAGGCCGTGCTGGAACCGGACCGGGAGCTGGTCTTTCCCATGGACCGGGACGAACGGAGCGAAGTGATCTTCTACACCGAACACCCGGGGGATCGCCTGATGCGCCTGGACGTCACCGCACCGGAGGCGGATTTCTCCCTGGAGGGAGCCTACCGTCAGCAGACGGGCGAGCTCGTCCGAACGGTCTCCACCCAGGTGGACTGCTACCGCGTGCACGGCCCGCTGCACGAAATCGGGCGGGTACCCCAATACGCCGGTCCCGTGAAATGGACGCTGCACCTCCATGACGGCGCCGAGCAAGTCCAAGTGCGGGTGCGCTGGAATTCCGGGCCGCCCCTGGAACCCATCCAGGCCGGGGACGCCCTGGGCGGAATCCGGCTTCGCAACGTTCCTTACGGCCGTGCGTCGGCCCTTCCCGAATTCGACGATTCCATCGACCATCCGGCGTTCCGGGAAGGAGCCCTGGCCGGAGACCGGACCCCCTTGGGAGAATCCATCTTCTGGCTTCCGCCGGGCTACTGGACCCTGCTGGTGAAACCCGAGGTCCATGAGGAAGACCTGGAGGGATTCACCCGGATGGAATGCCACCTGGTGCCGGTCCAGCCGGGACGCATCACCGTGGTGGACTGGCCGCCTTCTCTCGCCCGCGCCTTCGCCGGCGGGGAAGCGGGGCGGGTGGAGATCCTGGACGTGGCGGCCGATTCCCAAACCGGCACGGTGGATATGGCCCTCCTGGACGCGGATCGGCTGGGAATCGAGGCCTCCCCGGACAACGTGCGCATCTACGAAACCGGGGCGGAAGCCCGGATCCTTTCCGTGGAGCGGCTCAAGACCCCCCTGGACGTGCTGCTCCTCCTGGACTCCTCCGGGTCCATGAAGCACCAGATGTCCCAGGCCCTGGCCTCCGCGGCTCATTTCATCCGGGGCCTTCCCCCGGACGCCCGCATCACCGTGGTGGACTTCGACACCCGGCCGAAAAAGATCCAGGCCGCCGGAAGGGACCAGCTCCTCAAGGCCCTCGGCAAGGTTCGGGCCGACGGCGCCACGGCGCTTTACGACTCCATCCTTCTCGGGCTGGGTGAACTCCAGGCAAAGAACCGCCCGGCCCTGGTCGTCTTCACCGACGGCGTGGACGCCAACCTGAACGACACCGGCCCGGGAAGCAAGGCCACCAAGGACGAGGTGCTGGAGGCTGTCCAGAGCGCCGGGATACCCGTCTTCACCATCGGGTTGGGGGAAAAGAGCGACGTGGACACCCTGCGGCGCCTGGCCGCCTTGTCCGGCGGAGCCTATTACGCCGCGTCCATCCCGGAAGACCTGGATCCCATCTTTGAGCAGATCCAGAAGAACCTGGGAAACACCTACCGAGTCCGCTTCCAACGGCCGGCGCGCCCCAGGAAGGGGAGCGTGCCCGTGGTGAGCCTGGTGGTGGACAACAGCGGCTCCATGGATTCCGATCCCCAGCAGCCCGGCTGCGGGTACCGGATCGAAAGGGTGCGCCAGACCCTTCGCCGGTTCGTGGAGGATCTTCCGGGGGATTTCCTGATCCAGCTGCTCACCTTCAGCGACGATGTGGGCGTCCGCCAGGTGCTGGCCCGGGAACGCGCGCCGCTCGCCCGCGCCCTGTCGCTCATGAAGGGGGAAGGGGGCACCAACACCCTGGCCGCGGTGCGCGCGGCCCTCGATTCGCTCCGGGCGGTCCCGTCGTCCCGGCGCTACCTGGTTTTTCTCACCGATGCGGCCCTGGAAGTGGAAGAGGAACAGAAAAAGGAGTTCGAAACCCTGCTGGGCGTGATCCGAGACGCCCGCATCCGAACCCTCTGGCTGGGCATGGTGGAAGGGGACCAGGAAGAGGTGTTCGCCCGGGCGGCCCGCCTTTCGGGAGGCCGACACGTGATCGCCACGGACCTGGACCGGGTGGCCCAGGTCTTTCAGGACCTGGCGAAGGAGATGGCATCCGAACCCCAAGGCCCTTTCGCGGGGACGGTGCGCGTGGAGGTCCGTTATCACGATGCGGCGGGCCGGAACGCCACGCTGGTGGCTTCCAAGGACATCACCTTTCCCCCGGCCCGGGAGGCCGACGTGGAGGCCAATCCGGAAGCGGTCACCTGGAAGCCCGGGCCGCGCCTGCAGCCCTGCGACCCCGAGGTGGCCCGAAACATCTCCGGGTCCGACAAGGCGGGCTACGAGGTGCTGGTCACCAAGCGCATCCCGCTGGACTACACGGCGGAAAACCGGGCGGTTCGGATGCGTTTCGACGAAGCCGTCTTCCTTTCCCGCCTGCGGGGGATCGACGCCCCGGACGGATACCGATTCCTGGCCCTGACCGTGCGCATGGAGAACATCCTTCCGAGCCAGAAGGTGGCCGTCCTGCCCGACGGATCCCATCACCCCGCCTCCTGGGTGGGCGGGGACTCCAAGCCCGTCCGCTACGAAGAGCGCGTCCCCACCTACCTCATTCCCGACCTGAAGCGCCATTGCTTCCTGCGATGGAACAACGAACGGTCCTACCCCGTCTCGGAAGCGACCTGGCTGCTGGAAAACCCCCTCACCCTTCCGGGCCAAACCGCCCTGGCGGTGGAACCGAACCGGCCCGTGCAGGGGGCTCTGGCGTTCCTGGTTCCCGACGGGGGAGCCCAGGCCGCCTCCTTCCGGTTCTATGACACGAATTACGGCCACGTCTCGGTGCCCCTGTGGGGCATCACCCCGCCCGAAGAAACCGTACCCCTGGAAAGCCTCCCCGAGGAACCGCCCACCCGGCTTTCCGACACCTTCTCTTTCCGCGTGACCGGATACCGGGACGCGGAGCGCATCGAAAAGGTGGACGCGGGAGAGGGTGCGGTCTTCCGCATCCTGGAAGGGGAGTTGACCTCCCGCGTGCAGGCCCACCTGAGACTCGATCCCGCCGAGAGGATCCAAATGCTGGTGCAGGACGAGAAAGGAAGCCGCCTCTTTCGACTGCATCCCGTCACCGAAAGGCTCCCCATGGGCTATTACCACTCCACCCTCTTTGCCGCCGGATCCCGAAACAAGGTGGCCCTGGCCTTCCGCCTTCCCCGCCCGCTGGCGGAAGAGGACCGGCCCATGGCGCTCCTGTTCGACCTGGCGGGAGGATCGGTCGCGGTGCCGGCCGTGGGTTTGTGGCAGGCGCCGGACCCGGGAAGCCCGGCCGCGGCGTCCAATGAGGACGTGGAGCTCTTCGTCCACCGGGCGGCACTGGTTCGCGGCGTCCCCCGGATGGGCGAGCGGGTGGTGGCTGTGGACGCCTCCTTCCGGGTGCCCCCCGGCAGGGGCCATCTGCGCTTGGGAGAGCTGGTGGTGCTCAAGGGAACCGGTTTCGACGCCGAAAAGGCCCGGCAGGAGATGGCCCGGGTGACCGAAGTGCGGAAAATGCCCGTGCCGTGGGCCCATCGGGGCTTGTCCAACTTTGCGCAGACCTTTCTGCCGCCCCGGATGGACGAGCTGCCGGACACCCTTTTCCCGGAAAGCGCGGAGGATTTCCTGCCGCTCGCCCTGGATTCCGAATCCGTCCTGCCGGCGGGGCAGGTGCGGCGAGGCTGGATCCTCTTTTCCCTCCCGGAAGATTCGGAGGTGGAGAACTGGCGCGTGGGCTCCCTGATCTTCCAGGACCTCTCGCTGCCCATTTCCCAGGAGACCATGGAAGAACCCCTGCTACAGTTCACCCGGCTGGAAGTTCCCGTTGAAGGAAACGAATCCTTCTGGGTGCAGGTGGCGGAAAAGGTGGAGGAGCTTTCCGCCCGTCGGGCGGCCGTGGGATGGAAGAAGCCCGGCGCCGTCCCCCTGCGGGTGGTGGATCCGGATCGTAAGACGGAAACGGGGCCCCGGCTGGATCCTCCCGGGCTGACCTACGCGGGCGCACGGTCCCTGGCGGAACTCGCCGATCTGGAAAGCCTGCGGCGGGCCGCCGCAACTCTGCGCTGGCTTCCCGGCGGGAATCCCTGGGCGGTGCGCTACGCCCCCGAGGCGGTCCTCACCCAGGGGTGGGGAACGGAAGCGGACCTGGCGGCCCTGACGGAAAGGGTTCTCAGCCGCACCGGGGTGCGCACCCGGCGGGTGGTGGTGCCTCTTCTGGACAAGGGAAGGGAGGACCTGGCCCGCCGGGCGGGTCTGGAACGGGTGGAGCTGGAGCAGCTTCCGGCGGTGAAGTTCCGGACGGACGACAACCGGGAAGTGGTCCTGGTTTCCCCCTTCCTGGAGGACTTGAAGGCCCTGGAGGGGCGGGTGGGCTACCGCGTGGAACCCGTGGAGGAAAGCCCGGAAGTGACGGCGGACCTGACGGTGGGTCTCCTGGTGATGCCCGCCCAGGCCGACCGGGATGAACAGATGAGGCGCATGAGCGACATCCTGGCGGGCGGGGAAGGCGACGGGGTGGAAGAAGCCGTCCTTCTGAACACCTCCCTGAACCTTTCCGATCTCAGCCTGGATTGCATCCACATCGGGTTCACGCAGGTTCCGGCGCGAGGAACGGTGGTTTACAAGGCCGTGCTGGACGGCCCCATGGGACGGCGGATCACCTCGGACGACGCCGGCCTGGACGCCACCAAGGTGAACGTCCTGGGCTGGTTCTTTGAGATCGACACATCCGAACGGAACCACCGACGCCGGTTCTTCCTGCCTCCCGAAACGGAGATCACGGGGGTCTTTCTCACCCTGGGGATCAACCTGCCCGACCTCCCGCCCGCCGCCCGGGACGCCCTGGACGCGGCCCGCCGGGAGATGAGGAAAGCCGCGCTGGTCCCGCCCGACGCCTTCTCCGGGCTTCGGTGGTACACCCACGGGATCGCGGGCCGTTTCCTGGGAGCGCAATCGGCCTGGGAAGAGGAGGCGGCCCGCCGGCTTCAGCTCACGGCGGGACGCACGTCCCGGCCTCGATGCCTGGCGGTGATCGTGACCCTGGACAACGGCGGGGGCCCCTTGCGGACGCAACTGGATCTCTTGGATCCCTTCGTCCAGGTCCACCGCTCTCCGGATCCCCGGGCCGAGAGGGCCTTCCGGATCCTGGGCGGCCTGGCCGCCGCGGAGTTCGAAGCCGCGGCCCTCGGCCCGGAAAGTGCCGGGCTGTGGGAAATCTGGCGCAGCGCCCCGCCGGAAACCAAGCTCCTTTTCGTGGACGACGAGAACCGGGACGCCTTCCTGGAACAGCTCCGCAGCCGCTCCTATCCCGAGCGCCTGGTGAACTACCTGGCCGAAACGGACCGGGTCCTCCTCTTTCCCAGTTCGCCCGGCGTGGTGAACGGAAAAGTGCGCTGGGCGTGGCTGGAAGTGGATCCGGAAACCTACGACGTCCGGGCCGTGCTGGACGACGAGACGGGAGGCGCCCTGGTGGAAAGCCTCATCGGAAACCTCTACGAACAGGCCACCAGCTACCTGGTGGGAGCCTTCGTGGGCATCACCACGTCCCTTTGGTCCGTTTCCGCCTTCAGCCTGGAACTGGACGACTACCAGCAGATCCTCCAGGAAGCGGAAAACTTCGCCCGGAACCTGGCCAAGAACTTCAGCGTGGGGAACGACTACGCGGGCCTTCCCGTGGGCGGCCTTCCGTCCGGGTCCGTCTCCCTGGACCGGGCGGTGACCTTCAGCCTGGACCCCAACGGGGTGTCTTTCAGCAACAACATGCTGGGTTTCGGAAACGGCTACCAGGACGGCGTCAGCTACTATTTCCAAAACGCCAAGTAGAAGCGGAAACGGAAAGCAGGAGGAAACCATGGCGGATCAAGCCGCAAGGTATCGAGCGCTCTTTTCGTCGGACTGGAGTGAATGCCTGTCGCCCGGCGGCCCGTTCGACTGCATCTTCTTCAACTATCCGGACCTCCAGGAACCCCTCACCGCCATCTTCCGGCAGTACACGTCCAACGCCATCACGCTGGGGGACGCCATCCGCCGGATCCAGGACCTTTTGCCGGGCCCCATCACCCAAGAGCAGATGGACGCCTACCTGGACGCCTCCTTCGCCGTCTACCCCGGCGCGACGGAACTCATCCGCTGGTGCGAGGAAAACCGGATCCTTTTCATGCTGAACACCACGGGCTTCCAGGGCACCTACCAGCGGATCCTGGCCAAGGGCCTCCTGCCGCCCGTTGCGGCCCTTTCCGCCCATCCCTTCATCCACTACCCGCAAAGCCCCACGGACCCGCCCGTCTTCCATCCCCTGCGGGAAATCCACGACAAGGCCGTCAACTCGGCAGCGGTGGCGCAGGCCTTCGGCATCGGGCCGGGACGCATCATCGTCATGGGAGACAGCGGCGGGGACGGCCCCCACTTCCAGTGGGGCGCTTCCGTGGGCGCCCTTCTCATCGCCAGCCGCCCCAAGCCGTCCCTGGAGCGGTACTGCGCGGAGCGAGGCATCGCCATCCACCACCGGATCGGCACGGCAGAAGAACCGGAAAAGGGGCACTTCCTGGACCTGGTGCCCCGGATCGAAGCCTATCTGGGAACCGCCAATGACTGAAAAGATCGGAAGAAACCGCTAATGAACGCAAATGAACATGAATGGGTCGAGGCGGGCGTTCATTCGCGTTCATTTGCGGTTCAAAGTCAGATGGTACCGCGGGCGCGGAGGATCTCCAGTTCCGATGCGCCCAGGCCCAGGAGCCGACAGTAGACCGCTTCGTTGTCCGCGCCCACGGGGCGGCACGCCCATTTGATCCTCGGCGGCGTTCCCGTCATCTTCCAGAGCGGCCCCTGCATGGCCAGTTCCCCGTAAACGGGATCCTGCACCCTTCGGAAGATCCCCCGGTCCCACCAGTTTTGTTCCTGGAAGGTTTCCGGGGGACGGCACACCTTTCCGGTCACCACGGCCGCGGCGCGGCCTTCCTTCCGGGACGTGGCCTCTTGAACCTTCTCGATCACCTCATCCACCGTGTATTGGGTGCTCCATTCTTCCAGGATCCGCTGGAGCGCCTCCTCGCTTTCCAGGCTGGTCCGCTGCATGAACGTGGAAAAGCGGGGATCCCGGGTGAGCTCGGGTCGGCCGATGATCTCCATGAGCGTGGCGAAGGCCTCTTCGTTGTAGGCCGCCATGAAGGTATAGCCGTCCTTGCAGCGGATGAAGGTGTAGGGAAAGACGGACGGGTCGTAGTTCCCCAGCCGCTCCTTCACGCCGCCTCCCATGTGGTACCAGCCCATGTTGTAGTCGATGAACTTCATGATGCATTCGGCGCCGGAAACATCCACCATCTGGCCCTTCCCGGACTGCTGCCGGTAGATGAGCGCCGAAAGGATCCCGTAGGCCGCAAAGAGCCCTTCGGCATACCATCCGTACCAGCTGCCGGTCTTGGTGGGCACGGCGTGGACCGAATGTTCGTCGTCGGCCGGTTCGCCGTTGATATAGACGAGCCCGGAATAGGCCTGGTTGGCGATCTCGGAAGCCTGCCGCCCCTGGCGGGCCTTGGGTCCGAACTGCCCGTAGGTATGAAGAGCCGCATAGATGAGCCGAGGGTTGACCTCGCGAAGCTGCCGGTAGCCGATTCCCAGCTCGTCCAGGAAACCCGGCTCGAAGGTTTCGATCACCACGTCCGCATGGCCGGCCAGCTTCCGGAAAATCTCTTGGCCTTCCTCGCCTTCCAGATCCAGCGTGATGTGGTGCTTGTTTCGGCCCTCCACCAGATAGGCCAGGCCCGTGTCTCCGTGTTCCAGACCGAAAGGGCTGTAGCGGCGGGCGATGTCACCACCGGGCGGTTCGATCCGAATCACCCGGGCTCCCAATTCCGAAAGGATGGACGAAGCCACCAGACCGCCGAAGCTGCCGTAGCTGGCGTCCAGAACCAGAAGATCGTCCAGGGCTTCCTTCTTTTCGGCCGCCGAGGCCGGATCCGACTGCTGCTTCGCCCATGCGTACCAATCCATCGTTCCCGTGGTGTTCATGGCATCCTCCTTGGCTTCCATCCCCCGAACCGTTCTCAGAAAAACCGACCCTTTTCGCCGTCCCAGTCTTCCGGGGGCTTGGCGCCGATCCGGTCCGCCCACCTACCCACCACGCCCTCGTTTTCCAAGCGCTCCACGGTCTCCGGATCCAGGGCCAACAGATTTCGAAAGACGTACTCGTTGTGGAATCCCACGGGCTTGGCGATCCAGCGCATTCTCCCCGGCGTCTCGGAAAGTTTGGGCCCCGGCCCGTATTCCACCACCGGACCGTAAAGTGGGTCTTCCAATTCCCAGACGGCCCGGCGCGCCCGCAGGTGTTCGTCTTCGTAATGGTCCCGGGCGTTGGCCACGCGCTGGGCCGAAAACCCGTACAACACGCCCGCCTCCTCCACCTGCCGCAGGGTCTGGGTCACGGCCCAGGCGCGCATCTTTCCGTAGACGGCTTCCCGGTTTTCGTCCTTCAGACGGGCGTCCAGCAGAGCGAACCGGGGATCTTCCGCCATGTCCGGATCCCCCATGGCCTCGCACAGCCCCGCGAAGGCCCCGTCGTCCAGCGCCGCGATACCCACAAAGCCGTCCTTGCAGCGAAAGATCCCCGAAGGCACCACCGCCACGTCCTCGTTTCCGAACCGCTCCCGCTCCTTGCCGAAAAGACTCCACAGGAGCCACGTCCAGTCCTGGATCCGGATGAGACTCTCGCCCTGGGACACATCGATCATCTGGCCCTCTCCCGTCTTGTTCCGGTGGTAGAGGGCCGCCAGGATGCCCAGGGTGGCGAACAGGGCGCCCGTGTAGTCCCCGATCCAGATGCCGATCTTCAGGGGCGGGCGACCCGGAAAGCCGGTGGTGGCCGAAAAGCCGCTCATGGCCTGGCTGGTGGCGTCGTAGGACGGCCGGTCCCGGTAGACGCTCCACTGTCCGAACCCGCTGTTGGCCTGGTAGATGAGCCGCGGGTTCACCTCCCGGAGCTGCCGATAGCCCACACCCCAGCGGTCCATGGTGCCCGGCCGGAAGTTTTCCACCAGCACATCGGACCTGGCCGCCAGCCGCTTCAGGAGTTCCGCGCCTTCCGGCTTCCGGATGTCGATGGCCACGTGGTACTTGTTGTGGTTCATGTGGGTGAAGGCGGGCGAGATGTTCTGCCAGAAGAAGCCGCGGGGAGCTACGTAGCGCATGAGATCCCCCACGCCCGGGAGTTCGATCTTGATAACCTCGGCTCCCATGTCCGCCAGCAGGTCCGCCGTGACGGGACCGAACACCCGGGTGCACAGTTCCAGGACCCGCACGCCCTTGAGGGCCTCGGGCTTGGAAAAGGCCCCCGCGGGATCGAAAAGCCGCTCCGTCCAGTCGAAATAGTCCTCGTGTGCCATCACTTCGCTCCTTTCCCCGAAGGTGTGACAAGAAATGAACCAGACCGTGCAGGACCGCGTGAACAGGTCAGACCAAGACCTGCCGCGTATCAGACGGGACATGGAAGACGGGGCGTTTCGGATTCGCTCTTCAGGGGCGTACCAGCATCAGAAGGAGCTTCACCAGGACGGGGGTCACCACGGCCGTGGCGATCCCGTTGAGGCAGATGGCCAGGCCGCCGCTGGCCCCTTCCACCTCTCCCTCTTCCACGGCCCGGGCCGTTCCGATGCCGTGGGAGGCCGCGCCCATGGCCAGTCCGAAGGCCACCCGGCTGCGAATACGGCACAACCGCAGCACCCCGGGGCCGATCACCGCTCCCAGCACTCCCGTGGCGATGACGATGGCCGCCGTCAGAGACGGGATGCCGCCGATCTTTTCGGAGATGCCCATGGCGATGGGCGTGGTGACCGACTTGGGCGCCATGGAAAAGATGACGGCATCCGAGGCACCCAGGAGCGCCGCCGTTCCGGCCGCGCTCAGAACCCCCACCACGCTGGCCACGGCCATGGAAACCCCGATGGCGCGCCCCCGCTTCCTGATTTCTTCCAGCTGCAGGTAGAGCGGCACGCCCAGGGCCACCACGGACGGGCCCAGGAAGAAACTGATGATCCGGCCGCCTTCGAAGTAGGTCTGGTAGGGCAGACCCGTTGCCTTGAGAAAGACAATGAGGGAGACGATGGAAAGGAGAACGGGGTTGAGCCAGAAACGGCGGAAGCGAAGGTAGATTCTTTGAGCCCCATAGAACGCCAGGAAGGTGATGAAAACCGCGAAAACCTTGCTGGAAAGAAACGCCATCACGACCTCTCCATCTTCTGAGTGACCCAGCCCACGACCACCAGGACCGCCACGGTGCTCAAAAAATACGCGCAGACGATGGGAATCCATTCCTTGGCGATGAGATCGAAGTAGAGCATGAGGCCCACGCCCGGAGGCACGAAGAGAAACGCCATGTTCTGAACCAGGACGTCCGCGGCGGGCTTCACGTCTTCCAGGCGAACCCAGCCGCGACTCAAGGCCGTGGTGAGGAGCATCATGCCGATGACGTTGCCCGGGATGGGAATCTTCAAAAGGAAGCTGACCAGATCCCCCAGGGTGAGAAAGGTGAAGATGATGAGAAGGCTCTTGATCATGGCGACATCCCTCCGGCGACGTGGCACACACACGCATGGGGAGTTCGCAAAGCGACGTGACGACGGGAAACGAAACACGCCTTTGGGAAGCAGGGAAGCGTCTGGGCGAAGGATCTCCGCCCCTACCGCCGTTCTTTCTCCGCAGCCCTGAAGGGCTGCGGAGGAATCCGCGAACTCCGGGCGGACCTCGGGTCTTCCCTGTCATCTCATGGGGTTACCATGACCCCTTCCCGCGGAGCTGAAGCCCCGAGGCTACGAAAGAAGTCGGGTCCCTTGTCGACTGATGAAGGAATCTTGTTCTCGCACAGGCTTCTTGGAGGCTGTCCGAGAACTTCCCCACCCGTCCCTCCCGCGCAAGTGGGAGTCCATAACTTACTGAGAATTCTGGATCCCCGCTTCCGCGGGGATGACGGATGGGCATTGAACGGTGCAAATCAGTCGTTTTCAGACAAGCTCCTAGCCGTCGGCCTGGCGGGAGCGGAAGAAGTCGAGAACGAATCCGATATGGCGCTTCATGGCCTCCAGGGCCTCGTCCGAATCCCGGTGCCGGATGGCCTCGTAGATGGCCGTGTGCTGCTGGATGATCTTGGGCAGGTTGCCCGGCTCTTCGTAGAGCTTCTGCAGGTTCATGCGAATGCCGAAAAAGAGGAAATCGTAGAGGTTCCGCATGACCCGCACCTGCACCGGGTTGCGGGTGGCGTAAGCGATGGCCATGTGGAAGGAGATGTCCGGCTCGTGGCCGATGCCGCCTTGGGCGATGTCCGCCTTCATGGCTTCCAGGCTGGTTCGAAGGTGCTCGATGTCCCGCTCGTCCGCGCGCATGGCCGCCAGAGCCGCCGCCGTGCATTCCAGGCCCAGCCGCACTTCCAGGATGTGCTCCAGGGTCACGTCCTGACCTTCCATGAGGGTGGCCATGGGGTTGTCGTCCGCCGATTCGGTGGAACGCACAAAGGTGCCCTGGCCGTGGCGCTGGTCCACCAGCCCCTGAACCACCAGCTTGTTGATGGCTTCCCGGACCGTGGGCCGGCTCACCTGGAGCTGGCGGGCCAGCTCCCGTTCGGAAGGCAACCGGTCGCCGGGCTTCAAAAACCCCCGGTAGATGAGTTCCGTGAGCTGATCGGCCACCTCGTCGGCGATGCGTTTCGGTTTGATGGGTTTGACAGGAAGAGTCATCACGAGTTGAGATTCTCCGCATAGATTTCGATGGCGTGGCGCACGGTGACGGTATCCCCCGCCTGACTCAGCTGATCGTGGAGCTGTATCATACAGGCGGGACATCCGGTTGTCACCACGCGACATCCCGCGGCCGCCACCTGATCCCGCTTCCGGCGCCCGATGCCGGCCGAAAGATCATAGTGTTCCAGGCTGAAGCTCCCTCCCAGCCCGCAGCACCAGTCGGGCTGGGCCATTTCCACCAGGCGCACAGAGGGGCTCGCCTGCAGCAACCGCCTCGGTTCGGCGAAGACGCCCAGGGACTTCCTCAGATGGCAGGGATCGTGGTAGGTCACGGCCAAGGCGTCTTTTTCGGGCGGTACGGGATCGGGGGCCACTCCCAGGCGCCCCACCAGGAAGGCGTGGATGTCCATGGCCTTTTCGCTCAGGGCCTGGACCCGCTCCAAAACCTCCGGCCCCTCCTCCTGAAAGAGCACCGGCCACACCTTTCGGATGGTGGCCGTGCACGTGGCGCACGACGTGATCAGCACATCGAAGCGGTCCACGGGAAAGCGCTCCAGGTTGTGGCGAACGAGCTTCTTGAAGGTCTCCAGGTCCCCGCTGGAAGCCGCCGGAATGCCGCAGCAGGCCTGGTTGTCGGGAAGATAGACCCCCACCCCGTGGTGGCGGAGCACCTTGAGGCTCGCCCGGGCCACCGACGGAAAGATCTTGTCGATGAGACATCCCACAAAGAAGGCGGCCTTCACCCCGGAGGCTCCGGGCGCTTCGTCCAAGGACGGCAGCTCCGCATGGAAGGGCTTGGGAGCCAGGGGCTTGATGTGGCGGTTTCCCAGCAGGGACGCGCCGAACCGGGCGCAGGACGTTCCCAGGGTTTCGTTCGCCGGGCGGGTGAAAATCTTTTGGAAACGAGCCCCCCATTCCATCACCCGGTCGAAGATCTCCGGATTTCCCAGCATGCCGCGAAGGACCGCCTTTTTCACGGGCGACAACCCCTGGTAGCCGGCCAGGATGGCCCGGGCCTTCAGGAAGATGTCCAGCACCTTCACGCCGCTGGGACAATTGGCGGCGCACGACCCGCACAAGAGACACCGGTGGAGCCGCTCGGACACGCCTGCGGGATCGCGGAACATCTCCCTGGAAAGCCCTTCCAGAAGAGCCAGCTTGCCCCGGGCCACGTCGGCTTCCCGGCCCGTCTCCCCGTAGAGCGGGCAGACCGCCTGGCACATGCCGCAGCGCATGCACACCACCAGCTGGTCTTCCAGCTCCCGCACCAGACGCGCCAGTTCCTGGATGGTCGCCATCTCACGCGTCTCCTATGATCTTTCCCGGATTCAGGATGTTGTTGGGGTCCAGGGCCCGCTTGATGCGGCGCGCGTAATCGAGGGTGGCCCGGGTCGTCTCCCTTTCCATGAAGGATGCCTTGGCAAGGCCGATTCCGTGTTCTCCGGAAAGGGTCCCGCCCATGGCCAGCGC
This sequence comes from Desulfacinum infernum DSM 9756, assembly GCF_900129305.1. Lineage (GTDB taxonomy): Bacteria > Desulfobacterota > Syntrophobacteria > Syntrophobacterales > DSM-9756 > Desulfacinum > Desulfacinum infernum. The sequence goes on from NZ_FQVB01000012.1 coordinate 91,023, forward strand.
CCGATCGAAGATCTCATCGATGGCCCGCTCCACCCGCTGCCACTCCTTTTCGTCCCGCCGGTCGGTCAGGATGGTGGGATGCAGGTTGCCGTCTCCGGCATGCCCGAAGGTGCCGATGGTGAGATGGTGCCTGCGGGCGATCTCCTCCACGGCCGCCACCATGTCCGGAATGCGGCTGCGGGGCACCGTGGCGTCTTCCAGGACCACCGTGGGCTTGAGCTTGGCCAGGGCGGACAGGGCCGCCCGCCGGGCCTCCCACACCTTGTCCCGCTCCTGAGCCGTCCGGGCCACCTGAATACTCGAAGCGCCCCTCTCCCGGCAGATGGCTTCCACCTTGGCCGCTTCTTCCTCCACCTGGCCGGGGTGGCCGTCCACTTCGATGAGCAGCAGCGCCGCCGCCTCCACGGGAAGGCCCGCCTTGCTGTAGGCTTCCACGGCCCGGATGGTGAAGTTGTCCAGGAATTCCAGGGTCGCGGGCACGATCCGGTTGGCGATGATCGCCGCCACCGTCTCAGACGCTCCCGACACCCGGTCGAAGACGGCCACCATGGATTTGCGGTGCTGGGGCGCGGGGATGAGTTTCAGGATGATCTTGTGGATCACCCCCAGGGTGCCTTCGGATCCCACCAGGAGCGCCGCCAGGTTGTAGCCCGTGACGCACTTTACCGTGCGGGCGCCGGTCTTCACAAGATTCCCTTCGGCGTCGAAGAATTCCAGCCCCATCACGTAGTCCCGGGTGACCCCGTATTTCAACCCCCTCAAGCCCCCCGCGTTTTCCGCCACGTTGCCTCCCAGGGTGGACACCGCCTGGCTTCCCGGATCCGGCGGATAGAAGAGGCCCCGGGCCTCCACGGCCGCGGCGAACTTGGCCGTGATCACGCCCGGCTCCACCACGGCGTAGAGATCCTCCGTGTTGATTTCCAGGATCCGGTTGAGGCCGTTGGTGAGCACCACCACGCCGTCGGGCCTGGGGACGGTGCCCCCGCTCAGGTTGGTCCCGGCCCCCCGCACCGTGAGGGGCAGCCGGTTTTCGTTACACAGGCGCACCACCCGCGAGAGCATCTCCGCGGTGGTGGGCCGCACCACCAGGCCGGGCACCACCGGCTCCAGCACGGCCGCATCGTAGGAATAGGCCGCCCGGTCCGCCTCGTCGGCAAAGACACCGTCGCTTCCCACCACCTTTTGAAATTCCTGGATCAGAGCCTTGGATATCATGGCGTGCTCCTTGGATTGGGGACTTGCGGCCCCGACCGGGCCGAACACGGGCCGGGTTTTGGTCAACGGTCAACTGGTATGACCAATGGTCTTTTTCCGGTGAACCCGCCCACCTTTCTGCGGGCAGGCTACCAGCAACACCCCACGATTGCAAGCATTTTGATGCATTTTTCCCTTGACACCCCCCCGGGGCTTTCGTAGGCTGTGGTCTAACCAGTTGCCAGCTTGTGCTTTCCGGCACAGAACTCTGACCTCTTGTATGCGTCCCGGCGCCGCATCGTGCGCCACAATTCAGGATTTCCAAAAGAAAGGGGGTGACAGCCAGCCACCGACCCGCCGAGGGCATGCCCGCATCGCCCGGGCAGGGAAAGGGACCATCGGAAAGGAAAAGGGAAGAACGGCATTTGGGGATTCAAAAGGGAGGACCGCACATGAGACGACATGGAATCGCCGCACTGGTTTTCGCCACGGCCCTGTGCCTGGCCGTGGGCCCGGCTCTGGCCGCCAAGGAGCAACGGGGAAAGTTCGGAGAAGACCCGCGCCACGAGCAGGTCAAGCGCCTGAAGGTGGAAACCTCCGACAAGAAGTTCCGCTGGAAGATGGTCATGCCCTGGTCCAAGGGCCTGCTCTTCTACGACATCGCCACCCACTTTGCGGACAGCGTGCGCCTGGCTTCCGGCGGCCGCCTGGAGATCAAGCCCTTCTCGGCCGGCGAGCTGGTTCCCGCCATGCAGACCTTCGACGCCGTGGCCCAGGGAACGGCAGAAGTGGGTCACGACTGGCCCGGCTACTGGAAGGGCAAGAACGAAGCCTTCGTGGCCTTCGCCTCCGTCCCCTTCGGCCTGGACGCGGAAGGCTACAACATCTGGCTCTATGAAAAGGGCGGCCTGGAAATGATGCAGGAACTCTACGGCCAGTTCGGCCTCCATGCCCTTCCCTGCGGCCAGGTGGGCCAGGAAATGGGCCTTTTTTCCAACAAGCGCGCCACCAAGATGGAGGACTTCAAGGGCCTGCGCGTGCGCACTCCCGGTTGGTACATGGACATCATGAACATGCTGGGCGCTTCCGTGAGCCCCCTGCCCGGCGGTGAAGTCTATCTGGCCCTGGAGCGCGGCGTGATCGACGCGGCGGAATTCTCTTCCCCCGCCATCAACTACCCCATGGGCTTCGATGAAGTGACCAAGTACTCCATCCAGCCCGGCGTGCACCAGCCCGCCTGCCAGTGCGCCATCTTCTTCAACAAGAAGGCCTGGGACGAGCTGCCGGAAGACCTCAAGTGGATCGTCCGGATCGCCGCCAAAGAAACCCAGCTGTGGAGCTACAACTGGGTGAACGCCCTGAACGCCAAGGCCATCGAGCTCTTCAAGAAGAAGATCGAGCTGGTAAGGATGGACACGGAAACGCTCATCGAGTTCCGCAAGACCACCAAGCAGTACCTGGATTCGCTCAAGGAAAAGTATCCGGACGTGAAGAAGGTGCTGGATTCCCAGGAAGCCTTCATCGAGGAATACGCCGTGTGGCGTGATGCCCGAAGCGGCGTGACCCCATGGCCCTACGAGACCTACATCTCCGGAAGGATCACGGAATAAAAAACCCTGGAGACGAAACATCAGGACCCAAGGCGCCCCGGCTTCGGCCGGGGCCCGGTGCATCGAGCCACCGGCCCGTGCACCCCGTTTCGGGAGACACCACCATGGCCAACAGTCTGACATCGCTGATCGACGGCTTCATCGACCGCCAGGGGCGGCTCTGCGCCCTGCTCATCCTGCCCCTGTGCCTCGTGGTCATCTACGAGGTCTTCATGCGCTACGTCTTCAACGCTCCCACCACCTGGGGGTTTGAAGCCACCACCTTCCTTTACGGCATTCACTACATGCTGGGCCTGGCCTACACGGAACTGCATAACGGCCACGTGAAGGTGGACATCGTCACGGCCCGCATCAAGACGAAAACGGCCGCGATCCTTGCCATCGCCACCAACTGCGTCATCTTTCTTCCCGTCATGACCCTTCTCACTTATTGGACCGGCCGGTTCGCGTGGGATTCCACGTTACAGATGGAAAAAAACCCCACCAGTTGGGCCCCGCCCATCTGGCCCATCAAGATCATCATGGCCGTGAGCTTCCTTTTCCTGCTTTTGCAAGGAATCTCCAAACTGGTCCACGACATCCGATCCCTCCAATCCATGGATTAAGACTTTCGAGGTGAAGCCCCATGAGTCCCGAATTCCTCACCGTGGCCATGTTCGGCACCCTGATCGTGGCCGTGGCCCTCGGACATCCCCTGGCCTACACCCTGGCCGGCGTGGCCACCCTCTTCGGCCTGATCGACAACGGCTTTAACGTCCCCATGTTGTTCAACATGTTCGCCAACAACTGCTGGGGCGTCATGGACAACTACGTGCTGGTGGCCATCCCGCTTTTCATCTTCATGGCCCAGCTCCTGGACCGCTCCAAGGTGGCGGAAAAGCTCTTCGAGTCCCTCTACATCGTGCTGGGGAGCCTGAAGGGCGGCCTGGGCCTGGCGGTGGTGGTGGTGTGCACGGTCTTTGCGGCCACCACGGGCATCATCGGCGCCTCCGTGGTGGCCATGGGCCTTCTGGCCACCCCGGCCCTCCTGGACAAGGGTTATGATAAGGGGCTGACCAGCGGCATCATCTGCGCCGCCGGCACCCTGGGGATCCTCATTCCCCCCAGCATCATGATGGTGGTCTACGGCGGTCTCACGGGCCTCAAGGAAACGTCGGTGGGCAACCTCTTCGCGGGCGCCGTCATACCCGGCCTGATCCTTTCCGGCCTTTACTTTCTCTACATCCTCATCCGCTGCACCATCAATCCCAAGGACGGGCCTCCCATCAGCAAGGAGGAAGCCCGCAAGTGGACTGCGGCCCAGAAGTGGGCCATGACTCTCAAGTCCCTGGTCCCGCCGTTGGCCCTCATCTTCATGGTCATGGGGACCATCCTGGGCGGCGTGGCCACGCCCACGGAAGCGGCGGGCTTGGGCGCGTTGGGCGCCTTCATCCTGGCCCTGGCCAACCGCCAGCTCACCTGGCAGGTCCTGAAGGAAGCCAGCTACGCCACCCTGCGGACCACCGCCATGGTCATGATGCTCTTCATCGGCGGGAAATTCTTCAGCAGCGTCTTTCTCAGCATGGGCGGCGGAGACGTGGTGGCCGATCTTCTCATCGGCTCGGGCCTCTCCACCTGGGCCGTCATCGCCATCATGATGCTCATCGTCTTCATCATGGGCATGTTCGTGGACTGGGCCGCCATCCTGCTCGTCACCGTACCCATCTTCATGCCCATCGTGCTGGAACTGGACGTGGATCCCCTGTGGTTTTCCATGCTCATGTGCGTGAATCTGCAGACCTCGTTCCTCACGCCGCCCTTCGGCTACGCCCTCTTCTACTTTGCCGGCGTGGCCCCCAAGGGCTACGATATGATGGTCATCTACCGGGGCATCCTCCCGTTCGTGCTGCTGCAGCTCATCGGGCTCACCCTCATGGCGCTCTTTCCGCAGACCATCACGTGGCTGCCGTCCCTCTTCTTCGGGAGCTGAGGTGGAAGCAAACCGCGAATGAACGCAAATAGATGTAAATAGGCTTTGGCCGCGGGCGCTCTGTAGGGGCGAAAGATGTTTCGCCCCTACAGAGCGCCATCCACGAGCTCCATCGGGTAATGTGAAAGAGAACCGCGAATGAACGCGAATAGACGCAAATCTTTTTAATTGTAGGAACTGCGAAGGCCGCAATGAGGGTGCCCGGCGATGCAATGGGCGCGCAGTGACTCATAGAGAATGGCATATTGCGGCGTTCCGACAAATGCCCTTGCTCCGGCCCGCTCTTTCATCCATGTGGGGTGGCGCGAGGGCAGCCATGACTGTTAGAAAGGGACGGCGACCACCGCGTCCCCGACATTCGAAATTTCAGTGTTTTTCCCATCCCCTGAAGCCCTCACCCAGGATGAAGCCATGCATCCCACAGAGCTTCTTCGGCAATTCGAGGAAAAGGCCCGGGCCGTTCAAACCGTGGTGCGCCGGGTGTCCCACTGGCGGGAAGCGGTTCGCTACGCCGTGGACCTGACGGTCGAGCGGGGCGGCCGGACCCTGGCCCCCATGAACCTTCCCCCGGAGGCGTCCCAGTCCCTGGAGGACGCGACCCCAATCGGCACGGTTGAGATCCTGCGCCCTCCCCTTCGAAACCACCTGCAAGACATTCATACGGGACTCACCCCGGCCGACTGGGCCATCGCCGAAACGGGCACCCTGGTGCTGGATTCCACCTCGGAAGACCTTCGCATCGCCACCATGCTCTCCGAGGTGCACGTGGCCGTCGTCCCCGCAGGCCGCATCCGCGCGGACTCGCTGGAACTCAAGGGAGAAATCGCCTCGCTCCAAAAGAACGGACCCCGCTACGTGGCCTTCATTTCCGGGGCCAGCCGCACGGCCGACATCGAGCGGGTGCTCACCATCGGGGTCCACGGTCCTCAGGAACTGCACGTCCTCATCCTGGAGGAGGATGCGTCATGATTCGAACTCCCGGCGACGTGAAGACCTACCGGAAGGAACTGCGGGAAGCCCTGCAGAACACCTTCCTCCGACAGACCCTGGACAATTTCGCGGCGGCCTATCGGGAATCCCGCGCCAAGGCCTTCGAAGGCATGGACCTGGAATCCCTCATCGCCGAGATCGCCTCCCGGAAGGATTCCGCCCTTCCCCGGCTGGACGAGCTGCTGGCGGAATTCAAAAGGAACGCGGAATCCGTGGGCGCCGTGATCCACGAAGCCGCCACGGCCCAGGAAGCCAACGAGATCATCGCCCGGATCGCCCGGGAAGGGGGCGTTCGAAAGGTCATCAAGTCCAAGTCCATGACGGCCGAAGAGACCTTCCTGAACGATCACCTGGAACGGGAGGGGCTCCAGGTGACCGAAACGGACCTGGGCGAGTGGATCATTCAGCTCCGCCGCGAAGGCCCGTCCCACATGGTCATGCCCGCCATCCACCTTTCCCGCCACCAGGTGGCCGAACTCTTCGCCCGGGTGACTGGGGAGCCCATGGACCCCGACGACATCGAGAAGATGGTGAAGGTGGCCCGGCGCACCCTCCGCCGGGCCTACCTGGAAGCGGACATGGGCGTTTCCGGAGCCAACTTCGCCATCGCCGATTCGGGCACCCTGGGGCTGGTGACCAACGAGGGAAACGCCCGGCTGGTGACCACGCTCCCGCGGATCCACGTGGCCCTGGTGGGCCTGGACAAGCTGGTGCCCGACCTGGAGACGGCCCTCACCATCCTGAAGGCCCTTCCCCGAAACGCCACGGGACAGGCCATCTCCACCTACGTCACCTGGATTACCGGCGCCGTGGAATGCGCCGCAGCCCCTTCGGGCCGGAAGGAACTGCACATCGTCTTTCTGGACAACGGCCGGCGCGCCCTGGCGAAAAACCCCGTCTTTTCCCAGGCCCTTCGGTGCGTCCGATGCGGCGCCTGCGCCAACGTGTGCCCCATCTACCGGCTGGTGGGCGGCCACAACTACGGCCATGTGTACATCGGCGCCATCGGGCTCATCCTCACCGCCTTCTACCACGGGGTGGAAAACGCCCGGGCCCTGGTCCTGAACTGCCTCAACTGCCAGGCCTGCAAGGCGGTCTGCCCGGCCGGGATCGACCTGCCGCATCTCATCAAGAACGCCACCCGCCACGTGCTGGATCGGGAAGGCCGGCGCCCCTTGAAAAACGTGCTCCTCAGGACCGTCCTCAAGGACCGCAAGCTCTTCCACTTCCTGCTCCGGAAGGCCTACCTGGCCCAAAAGCCGCTGGCGGGCGACGAGCCCCTGCTGCGGCACCTGCCGCTCTTTTTCGACAAGGCCCACGGGTTCCGGAGCCTTCCCGTGGTGAACCCCCGGCCGCTTCGGGACCGCTGGGACCGGGTCCGCCCGGACGAGAAGGCGCCCCGGATGCGGGTGGCCCTCTTCGGCGGCTGCCTGGTGGATTTCGTCTATCCCGAACAGGCGGAATCCGTCCTGCCCATCCTCGAGAAGCACGCCGTGGCGGTGGACTACCCCATGGACCAGACCTGCTGCGGCCTTCCGGCCCTCATGGCCGCCGAAAAGGAGACCGCACGGGACGTGGCCGTCCAGAACATCCGGGCCTTCGAGGATTCCGGCGCCGACTGGATCCTCACCCTGTGCGCTTCCTGCGGATCCCACCTCAAGGAGAACTACCCCAAGCTCCTGGGGGACGACCCGGCCTGGAAGGAGCGCCTCCAAGCCTTCACCGGGAAGGTGATCGACCTGAGCTCCTTTCTCGTGAAGGTCCTGAAAATTCAACCGGAAGACTTCCGCGGGACCGGCGCCAAAACGGCCTATCACGCGCCCTGCCACCTGTGCCGGGGCCTCAAGGTGGTGGAGGAACCCAGGAAGCTCCTGGACATTGCCGGGTTCCAATACGTTCCCGCCCCGGACGAGGACGTGTGCTGCGGCTTCGGAGGATCCTACTCCCTGGAATTTCCGGAAATCTCCGCCGAACTTCTCAAGCGCAAGCTGGACCACGTGGAAGCCGCGGGGGCGGAACTTCTCGTCACCGACTGCCCGGGCTGCGTCCTGCAGCTTCGCGGCGGCATGGACAAGCGGGGCGGGCGCGTGCGGGTGTGCCACATCGGGGAAGCGGTGGGGGAAGGATTGAAGGATTAGAGGATTAAAGGGGTAGAGGGGTAAGGGATACGGGGTAGGGGGTGGGGCTGACTGAAAAAGAGAAAGAGAAAAGAGGGAAGCTCATGCTGGAAATTGCAAATGCGGTGGCGGTCATCACGGGAGGAAGCGGAGGTATCGGCAAGGCCCTGGCCCAATACTGGATCCGAAACGGCGGCCGTGTGGTGCTGGCGGACATCGCCGAGGACGCCCTGGAAAAGACGGCCCGGGAGCTGCGGGATGCGGGCGGAGAGGTGGTCACGGTGCTCTGCAACGTCACGTCGGAAGAGGACAACGCCCGGCTGGCGGATACGGCCATGGAAGCCTTCGGAGCCATCAACCTGGTGGCCCCCTTTGCCGGGATCATCGCCGACGGGCTCCTGCTGGCGCCGGACCGGGAGACCGGCAAGGTCACCCGCAAGATGAGCCTGGAACAGTTCCAGAAGGTGGTGGACATCAATCTCACCGGGGTCTTTCTCACCGTCCGCGAATGCGCCGAACGGATGATCAACCACGGCTGCCGGGGCCTCATCTGCCTCGTTTCGTCCACCGGGTCCCTGGGCACGGCGGGCCAGATCAACTACTCGTCCACCAAGGCGGCCATGTCCGTCTTTCCCAAGGTGATCACGGCGGAGTTCTTCCGGCGCGGCATTGCGGACCGGATCCGCTGCGTGGCGGTGGCTCCCGGGTACGTGGGAACCCCCATGGTGCGGGGCATGAACCAGAAGGCTTTGGAAAAGATCCTGAACGAGGTGCCCATCGGGCGTCTGATCGAACCGGAAGAGGTGGCCTCGCTGGTGGGCGAACTCTATCGGAACGAGGCGCTGGCGGGAGACGTCTACTTCATCCACGGCGGGCTTCGGCTGGGATCCCGCGGCTGAGAGAAGACCACCTGACGTCCTCTTTCGCCCGGTCGCGCATGGCTTCGCCCCCATTCGGACGGAGGGTAGGGGCGAACCATGATTCGCCCCTACCGTTTTCACCGATGCCGGCTTGAACGTGCAGTTTCCACGAAGTTCAGGACGTGCTTGACGTAGCGCTCGAAGTCTTCCAGGTGGTTCCGGAAAACTCCGTAGACCACCGCATCGTCCACCTTTTCGTAGTAATGGACAATGAGGTTCCGAAATCGGGCCATTCGCTCGTAAACGGCCACCTCATCCCGCGGCAGAACGCCGTGGTCAGCCAGAATTTGAAACGCCTCGCTGTACGACCCCGGTTCCTCAAAGTTCTCGTCCGATATGATGTGGTGGGCGATGTCGATGCAAGCCTCCACAAGAATGTGCAGCGTTCTTTCCACAAACCTGCGGGAGCGGGGATCCCGGCAATAGACGTCCCAGGTGATATCGACCGCGTCCTTGAGCAGTTGCACGTTGGTTCGGATGTCCGAACACATGCGCTGGATCAGGACTTCATCAACCACGGCGGAGCTGCTCCTTCATCTTTTGGACGTAGCGCCGGTGGTAGTGGAGAAAGTCCTGGTAGGCCTTTCGGCTCCACCTATCGAACCGCCTGCGCGCCTGGGGATCCCGATCGTAGATCAGGATCCCGTCCCGGCGAACCAAGTATTTCAGGTGCTCTCCGGCCCGGTTGAGCACCACCACGTCCACGGATTTCCCCAGGACCTTCTCAGCTTCCACCCCGAAGCCCAGCAGGTCGAAGGCCGGTCCCGGGTCGGGATGGAGCAAAACGGCCAGATCCACGTCGCTCTTATCCGTGGCCCGACCGGTGGCCGTGGACCCGAAGACGTAAACCGCCGTCACCTCCGGCGTCCTTTCCGCCAGGGGTCTCACGGCTTCGGCGATGCGGTCCACGGCACCCACGGCGTTCCCTTCGTGGCCCTCACGACCCGATCTTCTTCAGAGCCGCCCGGGCATCCTCGGCCTTTTCGTAGATATGGGGCGCCACCCCGCGCTGGGCCAGGGCGTCTCCCAGCTTCATGCGCAGAAACGCGCTGGTGGTGTAGCGCGTGGCCCCCGAATAGTAGTTGTCCATGAGAAATTTGACCATGTCCGTGTAGGGGTCCACCACGTCCGGGAAGATGGTGAAGTTGTCGTAGTTCACGATGGCGTACACGCGCTTTCCCAGAGGTTCCAGGATGCGCAGCACCGCCTCCCGGATCCTTTCCACGTCCTCCACCGTCTTCACGCTGTAGCCTTCGAAGTTGACGAAGAAGAGATTCTCCTCCGGATGATAGACCAGCCGGTCTTCCAGGGGCAGGGACAGGAGTTCCTCCTTGAGCTCCATGGGCTCGTCCCAGAAGATGCGATCGTCCATGAGGCGCGGCGTGTTTCGGATGATGGGCCGAAAGTCCATGTGTGCCAGGATGTCCCGCTCCAAGTCCACCCCGGGAGCGATCTCCACCAGCTCCACACCCTCCTCGCTCAAGCGAAAGACGCACCGCTCCGTGATGTAGAGAACCGGCTGCCCCTTCTTTCGGGCATAGGCGCCGCTGAAGGTCACGTGCTCCACCCGGCGCAGAAACTTCCCGGCCTTTCCTTCCTGTTCGATGACGAGGGTTCCTTCCTCCACCCGGGCCTTGAGGCCTCCCGCGGTGAAGGTGCCCAGGAAGACCACCTTCTTGGCGTTCTGGCTGATGTTGATGAATCCCCCGGCTCCGGCGATCTTGGGCCCGAATTTGCTCACGTTCACATTGCCCGAGGCATCCGCCTGGGCCATGCCCAGGAAGGCGATGTCCAGGCCGCCCCCGTCGTAGAAGTCGAACTGGGACGTCTGGTCGATCACCGCATCGGTATTGACCCCCGCCCCGAAGTTGAGTCCCCCCGCCGGCATGCCGCCGATGACGCCCGGTTCCGCCGTGAGGGTCAAGTAGTCCAGGATCTTTTCCTCAACGGCCACGTTGGCCACGCCTTCCGGCATGCCGATGCCCAGGTTCACCACGCTGTTGGCCTTGAGTTCAAAGGCGGCCCGACGGGCGATCACCTTCCGGATGTTGAGCGGCATGGGCTCCACGGACTGCATGGGCACCCGGATTTCACAGCTGAAGGCCGGGTTGTAGGGAACGGCGAAGGTCTGCCAGTGGTTTTCGGGGGAGGCCACCACCACGCAGTCCACCAGGATCCCGGGAATCTTGACCTGGCGGGCGTTCAGGGTGCCGCGTTCCGCGATCCGCTCCACCTGCACGATCACGAACCCACCGGAGTTGCGGGCCGCAGTGGCCAGCGCCAGGGACTCCAGGGTGAGGGCTTCCCGTTCCATGGTGACGTTGCCGTCGGTATCCGCCGTGGTGCCGCGGATGATGGCCACGTTGATGGGAAAGGTCTTGTAGGCCAGGAGCTCCTGGCCGTCGATCACCATGAGATCCACCAGGTCTTCCCGGGTGATCTCGTTCAGCTTACCGCCTCCGTTGCGGGGATCCACGAAGGTTCCCAGGCCCACCGTGGTGAAGGTGCGGGGCTTCTTGGTGGCGATGTCCCGGTACATGTGGACGATGACGCCCTGGGGCAGGTTGTAGGCTTCGATCTTGTTTTCCACGGCCAGGCGTTGCAGCTTCGGCACCAGTCCCCAGTGGCCGCCCACCACGCGCTTCACCAGGCCTTCGTGCCCCAGGTGGTTCAGGCCGCGTTCGGCCCCGTCTCCCTGCCCGGCGGCGTAAAGCAGGGTCAGGTTGCGGGGCTTCCCGGTTTCCAGAAACCGCTTCTCCAAGGCGATGGCCACTTCCTCGGCAAAACCGATGCCCACGAAACCTCCGGTGGCCACCACATCGCCGTCCCGGATCACCTGGACCGCCTCTTGGGCGCTCACGATCTTGCCCTTCCGGGTCCTCTGGGGGGGCAGGGACGACAGGAAGGGATGGGTTCCCGCTGGAATCTTGTCCGTCATAGCATCTCCTCGTTCGCTTCCCGATGGGCTCCCGGGCACCCGGGCGCCCTTTTATACAAGAAGCTCGGCCATGTGACAACGGAGACAAGGCCGCAGCCGACGGCAAATCCTACCGCACAATGAGCTCCTTCAGGGAGCGCTTGGGCACGTGATGGCGGCCTTCGCCATCGCGCCAGTAGCGAATGTCGCCGTCGGGAGAAAGTTCTTCCAGGACGACCGTTTCCGCCGGCTTTCCCAGGGCGATGACGAAGCGGATCTGCAGGTGTTCGGGGATATTCAGGGCCTTGCGCAGCTCGTCTTTTCTGACCGAGGCGATGATGCAGCCGCCCAAGCCTCTTTCCACGGCCCCCAGGAGCATGGTCTGGGCGGCGATCCCGTCGTCGCAAAAGGGGTTTTCCGTGATAGTGGTATCCAAAAGGACGACGATGTAGGCCGTGGGCCGCTCCCCCTCGGCCGGTCCGGGCCAGTCCTTGAGGTAGGCCGCCCAGGCCAGGGTGGGGAAGATGCGGGCGTTGGTTTCCGGGTCCGCCGAAAGGATGTATTTCAGCGGCTGGCGGTTGGCGGCCGAAGCGGTCATGCGCGCCAGATCCACCAACTCCACCAGGGTATCCCGGGTGACGGCGTGCTTTTCATCGAAACGGCGATAGCTTCGGTTCTGAATCACCAGTTCACGAAAGGTCATGGTTTTCCTCCTTCACAGGGCGCGGGGCCAGCCCGCGGGCCGGCCCGGCAAGGCGCATGACACACCAACTGCGGGAAAATCCCGACGGGCGGGCATAAAGCCCGCCCCTACAAGAGCAGATGGACCTCTTGGGTGGGGGCGGAGATTCCTCCGCAGCCCCGAAGGGCTGCGCTGCGAGAAAAGCGGTCATCCCCGGCGTTTTCCGGCAAGCCCATCAGCCGCCTTTCTTGGACAGGCCGAAGGAATGTTCCGGACCCGGGAAGGCGCCCGATTCCACCTCTTCCCGATAGCGCCGGGCGGCCTCCAGGAGACGCGCCCCCAGCTGATCGTATTGTTTGACGAACCGGGGCACGAACCGGTCGAAAAGGCCCGCCAGATCGTGGGTCACCAGCACCTGGCCGTCGCAGGCGGGCCCCGCGCCGATGCCGACGGTGGGGATGGGCACGGATCGCGTAATCTTTTCCGCCACCGGAGCGGGCACGGCTTCCAGCACCAGGCTGAAGCAGCCCGCGTCACTCAGGGCCAGGGCATCGTCCAGAAGCCGCCTGGCCGCTTCCTCGTCCTTTCCCTGTACCTTGAAGCCCCCCAGCTGGGCGATGCTCTGGGGAGTGAGCCCCAGGTGGCCCTGGACGGGGATGCCCGCCTTCACGATGGCTTCCACCTGGCGCAGGACGGACGCACCGCCTTCCAGCTTCACCGCCTGGGCCCGGGCCTCCTTGAGGAAACGGCCGGCATTTTCCACCGCCTGCTCCACACTCACCTGGTAGGACAAAAAGGGCATGTCGCCGATCACCAGCGCCCTTTTCGCCCCGCGGGTCACCGCCCGGGTGTGGTGCAGCATCTCTTCCATGGTGACGGACAGGGTGTCCTCGTGGCCCAGCATGACCATGGCCAAGGAATCACCCACGAGAATCATGTCCACCCCGCTTCGGTCCACCCAGAGGGCCGTGAGGTAGTCGTAGGCCGTGAGCATGGTGAGCTTGCGCCGGCCCTTGGCGGCCAGGATGGAAGGGACCGTCACCCTCTCATCAGGCTTCGGGGCTTTCTCCGCCATAACTCCGCTCCTTCGTCTCCACAAGCCGGGTCAATGTCCAGTTGACGGGCACGGCCAGGCCTTGTCTTTCGGCCAGCCGGACCACGGCTCCGTTGATGGCGTCGATTTCCGTCCGCCTCCCGCTTTCCACGTCCTGGCGCATGGACGAACGGTTGGCCGCCGTGGCCTGCGCCACGTTCAGGACCTTTTGCACCACATCCTCCGGAACCGCAATCCCCTCGGCCTCGGCCACGGCCGTGGCTTCGCGCACCGCGGCGGCGCAGAGTTCCCGGGCCGGCTCCAATTCGGCCACCGCCCCGTTGGGAATCCCGCAAAGCGCCGTCACGGCATTGATCCCCACGTTCACCAGCAGCTTTTCCCAGATGAGCGAGCGGATGTCTTGGCGGTAATGCGCCTCCAGACCCGCTCTCCGAAAAAGCGTGAGCACTCCATGGGCACCCGGCGGCTGCGGGCCGTCCAAGGCACCGAAGTAGGTGGGCCCTTGGCCGCCGTGGCGGACCCGGCCGGGGCCTTCCCTGGTGGCCCCCTGGGCCGTGACGCCCGCAAGGACCTTCGCGGGCCCCACCAGATCCGCCAACGTTTCGGCGTTCCCCAACCCGTTTTGGAGGCTCAAGAAGAGGGTCTCCGACCCCACGGCATCGGGGTGGACCAGGTCCAGAGCCCGGGCGGTGGCATAGCTTTTGACCATCACCAGGATGAGATCGGCCGGCGCCTCCGGGGGCTCCCGCTTGCTCAGGGCCCGCATGGGAATCGTCCTCCGGTCCCCATTGAGCTCCTCCAGTTCCAGGCCTCTTTCCCGAATGGCCGTCACATGGGCCTCATCCACGTCCAGCAGCCGAACGTCCGCACCCGCTTGCGCGAAGCGGGCCCCCAGCAGGCACCCCATGGCGCCGGCCCCCACCACCAGAACACGATAAGGCGTCTCCATCCCGCCTCCTTCCTTGTCGGACGCAGCCTCCCTATCCGCTCCTCCGGTTCCGAATCCACGAAACACGGCCCAGGGATCTCAAAAGACAGGAGAGCACGAGGCGACAGGTTCTTCGCCCCCGCCTTCCCTGTTTGCCAAGATCCGGTTACTCCTTTGTTGTCCTGGTCCATCGCGGACGCCGCCGCCGCGGATGCGACCCGGGCGGGATCCCCTTGCGCCGTCGGCGAAGGCCCCGGTTGCATGGAAGGCCTCCGGACCGCGCCTCTCCGGGCTTGACTGCCGGGACGGGATCGCCAATGATGAACAAGCTCCACACTGACACAGATCGGGTTCCGGCGCAACAGCCCGGAAGGTAAGGGAAGCACATCCGAACTCAGCCGGATCCCCTCGGAAAACGTGGAATCCCGGGGACCGATTCCACTCACACAGCCAGGTGACCTGCCATGGAATCCCGATGGGGAATCATGAGAAAGCTTTTTGTCTGGTACGGAGCCTTAGGGCTCATCTTCTACGGGACCATTGCCTTCTTTTATATGAACACCCAGCACATCATGGACATCTCCAACCAGATCGTGAATACCAGCTATCGCATTTCCGAACTGGCCAAGGTCATGATGGATCAACTGCTTTCCATGGAAGAAAACGAAAAAAAATACCTGGTCCTCAAGAGCCCTGAATACCGGGAATATTTCCGAACGGCCATGGAGGATTTTCGTTTCAAACTGGCCGAAACGGCCACCTTGCTGGCCGGCACCAAGGATGCCGTACCCTGGGAGCAATTGAAGCGGGAGGTGGACCGGCTGCATCCGGAGGTGCAGGCCCGCATGGCGGATCCCGAATCGGAAAGGCTCTGGATCTCGGAAGAAACCCTCGACCGGTGGATCCAGCGGGTGGCCCTGCTCAAGCAGATGGAAGAACGGCAAGTGGAGATCGCCACCCGGAGCTTGCACAAGCGGGGCCACTCGGCCCTGCGCTGGGGCCTGGCCGGTCTGGGACTTTCTCTTCTGGCCGGACTGGTGGGGGTCTGGCAGGTGGCGCGATCCATGAGCCGCCCCCTGCGGGAGCTTCGACGGGGCATCCGCTCCCTCACCCAGAAAGGATCCACCGAGCCCATCCGCATCCTGTCCAAGGATGAGTTCGGGGAGCTGGCGTTCGCCTTCAATGAGATGCTCCACCGGCTGAAGGAAGAGGAACGCATGCGTTCGGATTTCATCTCCATGTTGACCCATGAGGTGCGAAACCCGCTCACCACCGTGCGCGAATCGGTCCGCCTGCTGGAAGAGGAGGTCATGGGGCCGGTCACGGACCGACAGAAGCGTTTTCTGACCATCGCCCGGCGGGAAGTGGACCGCATCGCGGAGCTCCTCAAGGATCTGCTGCAGGCCTCCCGCCTGGAAAACCAGCAGCTGGAAATTCTCCCGGAGGAGATCCATCCGGCCGACCTGGTGGAAACAACAATTCAACGGCTCGCGCCGGCCGCCGAAGCCAAGGGGGTCCAGGTCCGTTCGGAACTGGAAACCACGGCGCCCTGCATCGGCGACATGGATCACCTGCAGAAGGTCCTCATGAATCTGGTGGCCAACGCCATCAAGTTCTCGCCGTCGGGTGGCGTCGTGACCGTGCATGTCCACGAAGACAAGACATGCGGACAGGTGATCTTTGCCGTGCAGGACGAGGGGCCCGGCATCCCGGAGTCCGAACAGGCCCTGGTTTTTCGGAAGTATTACCGAGCCTCCATACTGAAGGACCGCATCGACGGAACCGGACTCGGCCTGCACATCGCCAAGCACATCGTGGAGGCCCACGGGGGACGCATCTGGGTTCAGAGCGAGCCGAACCGAGGAAGCCGGTTCTGTTTTGAATTGCCCACCAAGGGGAGTCGATCATGATGGACACCCTCCTGCGAACGTTCCGCCGGGCATCGTTGCGCGCACTTCCGGCTTCGGCCCTGGCCTTGGCTCTGTTCCTCGTCCCCGGCTGCATCCACACCCCGCCGGGAAAAGCACCTTCGGAGGTCCCCGCACCGCTCGCGGCGGAGGCCCACTTGCTGCGTCAGTGGGATCAGGCCATGAAAGCCTTTCGAGAAGGCGACCTGGCGACGGCTCACAACATCTTCGAGCGCCTGAGCCATGAAGGGACCGATCAACGTCTGCGGCAACGAGCCCTTTTTGCCATGGCCTGCGTGCGTCTCCTGGAGGCGAAGACCCCCGAAGACTACACGTCCGCCCTCAACGCCTGGGAACTCTGGAAGACCCAGTACCAGCCGGACAGCCTCTGCGAGGATCCCCGCCTGCTGACCCCTGTCCTGGAGCGGCTTCCCGCCCTGCAGGAGAAGGCCCGTCTCGCCGAAAAGAACAAGACCCGTCCCCAGCCCTCCGACTGCCCGAAGCTTCTGGAAGAAAAGGAAAAGGAAATCAGCGAACTTCGCCAGCGCCTCCAGGCCTTGGAGTCCATCCACCGCGAAATCGAGGAAAAGAAGAAAGGATTGAAGGATTAGAGGATTAAGGATTAGAGCCATTAGGGGGGTACGATGCACTGGAGCGAGCTGAAGGTTTGGGAAAAGGCACATCAGCTCGTGCTCAATGTGTACGAGATGGCGAACAAATTTCCGAAGACGGAAACATATGGGTTGGTGGACCAGGTGAAACGTGCAGCCCTATCCGTCCCGGCCAACATCGTGGAGGGCCAATCGAGAAACACGACAAAAGAATATTTGAGTTTTCTCTACAACGCCCGCGGCTCACTCGAGGAAGTGCGCTATTTCCTGCTCGCGGCACGGGATCTCAGGTTCATAAACGCCGAGAAGTTCAAAGAAATGGAAAAAAGCTGCTCGGAAGTGAGCCGCATGCTCAACGCACTCATCAAATCCCTCAAATCCCCCAAAACTCCGCACGCGCCTTAATCCTCTAATCCTCTAATCCTTAATCCTTAATCCTTAATCCTCTAATCCTTACCCCTTGCTCCTCAGCAACGCCGTGGCTTCCTCGGCGGGCACGGGAGGGTTGAAGAGAAACCCTTGCCCCCTGGAGCATCCCAGTTGTAGCAGGAAACGGCGCTGGTCCTCGGTTTCGATGCCTTCGGCCACCAGGCTCAGATGAAGATTGGCGGCAAGATTGACAAAGGCCTTGACCAGGCCGGCGTTCTTGGATTCATCCGAAGGGGCCGCGGTTTCCAGGTCCCGGATGAAGCTCTTGTCGATCTTGATGCCGTCCAGGGGCATCTGCCGCAGGTACGTGATGGAGGAATAGCCCGTGCCGAAGTCATCCAGGGTGGTGAACACGCCCAGATCCTTGAGCTTCTTGAGGTTGGAACGCACCACCTCCTGATCTTTCATGACCACGGTTTCGGTGATCTCCACCTCCAGCCACCGGGCTTCCAGCCCCGTCTCCTGGAGCACTTGGCGCACCGTTTCGGCGAAATCCGTTTCCGTGAACTGGACGGCGCTCACGTTCACGGCCACCCGTATGGGGTCAAGGCCCTGATCCTGCCAGAGTTTGGCCTGCCGGCAGGCCTCCTGGAGAACCCAGCGCCCGATGGGAATGATGAGCCGACATTCTTCGGCGATGGAAATGAACCGGTCCGGCGGGATACGGCCCCGCTCCGGATGGTTCCACCGGATGAGGGCTTCCATGGCCACCACGCGGTTGTCGGTCAGGTCCACCTGCGGTTGATAATGGAGCTGAAACTCGTTCCTTTCCAGGGCCTTTCGCAAGTCGTTCTCCACCTGCAGGCGCTGGATCACGGCTTCGTGCATGCGGCCGTCGAAGAAATGATAGCGGTTGCCACCCTGGTTCTTGGCCACATACATGGCGATGTCCGCATTCTTGTGCAGGGTGGTGGTATCCACCGCATCGTCCGGAAAAAGAGTGATGCCGATGCTGGCCCCCACATGCAGTTCATGGCCTTCCACGTGAAACGGCCTGCCCACATGCTCCAGGATTCGCGATGCCGCGCGGGCGGCATCGTTCTTGTCCCGGAGGCGGTCCAGGATCAGGACGAATTCGTCCCCCCCCATGCGGCAGAGCAGGTCGCTGTCCCGAACGACCTGCCGGAGCCGATCGGCCACCTGCTTCAGCATGAGATCGCCCACATGGTGGCCCAAGGAATCGTTGATGTGCTTGAAACGGTCCAGGTCGATGAGCATGTAGGCGCCCAGGGACGGATGCCTCGCGCGCTCCTTCAACACCCGCTCCAGCCAATGATTGAGCGCAGCTCTATTGACGAGCCCCGTCAGCGGGTCGTGCCGTGCCTGATGGATCAGACGTTGGGAAAGCTGATGCTGCTCCACGGCCAAGGCAACCAGATTGGCCGTCTTCTCCATCAGAGCCAAATCCGCGCCGGAGATCTGGTACTCTTCCCTGAAGACCATGGAAACCGCGCCCAGTATCTGCCCCGTGCCGGAATAGACAGGCACCGCGGCGGACGACCGGATGCGGAAAGCCCGGGCCACATGGCGGGCGCGTCTCCAAAAGGTGCTTGAAAAAACTTCCGGAGCTACCACGGGCTGGCCCAGGTAGGCCGCCGCGGCATGTGTTCCGCTTTCCGCGGAAAGGGCCGTTCCCGACACGGCCTCCGAAAAGCCTTGTTCCGCACCGGGAGCCGTCACGGACACGACCTTGTCGTCTGCCACCAGGCACACGACACCCATGGCCAAAGGAAGTTGGCGTTCCAGGAGACGGGCCACTTCCCGGAATATTCTTTCCAGGGGTTCCTTCTGCACGATGAGTTGGAGGATCCGGTTGCTGTCCGCTTCGAGAAGCTCCGCCAGTTTGCGTTCGGTGATATCCTGGATGATGCCCGTGACCCGCGCCACGGCCCCGTCCGCGTCGGTTTCGGCATCCACCTGGAGCATGGCATAGCGGCGGATTCCGTTTCCCGTGACCAGCCGGATGTCCTGTCGGAAGCAGATTCCCGCCGTACACGCCTGTTCCACCAGGGGCTCCAGGGCCTTCCAGTCGTCCGGATGGATCACGCCTATCACGTCCTCCCAGTCCACTTCCGAACCCGGGCAGGACAGTCCGCAGATCTCGCAAAACTCCGGACTCACGTCCAGGGTGGCCTTGCCGGGGCGAAATTCGAAGCTGCCCAGACGGGCAAGCGCCTGGGCACGCGCAAGGAATTCCCGATTCTGCGCAAGCTGTCTCACCGCAGCGCTGGCCCGCAGCATGTACCGGACCCGTTCGCCCAGGATGATCCAATTGATGGGCTTCCCGATGAAATCCGTGGCGCCCGCTTCGTAGGCGCGCCGAATGGCGTCGTAGTCTTCCGTTCCGGTGATGATGATGATGGGTATCGTGTCGGCTCCGGGGCGCGCTCGCAGATGGCGACACACCTGGAAACCGTCCAGTCCAGGCATGAAAACATCCAACAGGACCAGGTCCGGTTTGCCTTCGTCGAACACTTTTAGCGCACCGGGACCGTCCTCGGCCTCCAGCACCTGGAAGCCCCTTTGCTCCAACACTTCCCGGATCAGCAGGCGGATGGTACTCTCATCGTCCACCACCAAAATACGGGGGGACTCAGCCATGGCTTCCCTCCGTCGATGCCGGTCCTCCCCGATGGGAATCCGGGGCTGCAGCCTTCACCAGCCTTTGCAGATCCGTCCGGCCCCTCACGAACTCCTCCTCTATCTCATCGATCAGGCGACTCGGAGCTTCCAGCCGGTTCTCTTTGGCCATGAATTCCAGGTGTTTCGATTTCTCGGCCACCCGCATCAGACCCATGGTGGCGCTGGTGGATTTCAGGCTGTGAGCCGCGCGATGGAGCCCCGTGAGGTCCTGATCCTGAAGGGATCGACGCATCTCCTCGATGATTTCCGGAGTTCTCTGCAGGTAGATCCCGATCATGCGCTCCAGGATGTCCTCTCGTCCGGGTCTTTCCAGAAGTCGTATGTTCTCAATCGCCTGCATGTCCAAAACGGGAAGATGCGCATCTCCGGCGCTGCCCGCAGCCGCGTTCCCTTTTTCGGGCCCATGGCGACCTTGCGGGTCGCTGCCGTTCCCTCCCCGACCCTTGTCCTCCGGACGTCCCAGGAACTTCACCAACAGCTCCCGCATCTGCACCACCGTGAAAGGCTTGCTCAAATAATCGTCCATGCCGGCGGCCAGGCACTTTTCCCGGTCTCCTTCCAGGGCGTGGGCCGTGAGCGCCACCACCGGCGTGCGCTTCCCGGCGGCCGAACGTTCCTGCTCCAGCCGCCGGAAGGCGACCGTGGCTTCGTAGCCGTCCATCTGCGGCATCTGACAGTCCATGAAGACCAGGTCGTAGCTCTCCCGCCGCAGCTTCTCCAGGGCCTCTCGGCCGTTCCCGGCGGCATCCACCCGGCAGCCGAAATCCTCCAATATCTCCCGACAAAACTCCAGATTCACGGGGTTGTCTTCCACCACCAGCACCCGTTTCCCGGCGGGAATCGGCCCGATGTCCTTTCTTTTCTCTACGGCGACCCTTTCCCCCTCCGGCGCGGTCTTCACCCGGACGAGGCTCACCAGGCAGTCGTAGAGGGAGGAGGTCCGCACGGGTTTCGTGAGGAAAAACCGAATGCCGTGGTCCTCTTCCGTTCCGTGCAGGGGAGCGGTCATGGAAGAGAGCATCACGGTCTGAACGCCGGCACAAGAGGGATCCCTGTTCAACCGGCGGGCCACTTCCAGGCCGTTCATGCCCGGCATGTCCATGTCCAGCAGCACCACGTCGTAGCGGCGCCCCCGGGCGGCCAGCTCCTTCACCCGCTGGAGCGCTTCCCGTCCGTTTTCAGCTTCATCGCAGATCATGCCCCACCCGGAGAGGGTGTGGCGGAGGATTTCCCGGTTCACCGGGTGGTCGTCCACCACCAGGGCGCGGAGCCCGCGCAAGGTGCGGGCCGCCGCCGGATCGGCCGGGACCTTCCAGGCGGCCACCCGCAAGGTGAGCCGGAAGCGGAAGGTTGAGCCCCGGCCCGGCGCGCTTTCCAATTCCATATCGCCGCCCATGAGCTCCGTGAGATGGCGGGCGATGGCCAACCCCAGCCCGGTGCCGCCGTAACGCCGGGTGGTGGATCCGTCCGCCTGGGAGAAGGGATCGAAGATGACGGCCTGCTTTTCCGGCGGAATGCCGATGCCGGTGTCGCGCACCTCAAAGCTCAGCGTCGCCTGCCCGTCGCCCTTTTCCACGCAGTCGACGCGGCAGATCACCTCGCCCCGTTCCGTGAATTTCACGGCGTTCCCGATAAGGTTGATGAGCACCTGGCGGATTCGGTCCGGATCCCCCCATACCCGGGCGGGCACCTCGGGATTCACCATGCAGGCCAGCTCCAGCCCCTTGCGCTGGGCCGGTTCGGCGAAGAACGCCGTGGACTCCTCGACCAGGTCGCGCAAGTCGAATTCCATGGAGTTGATTTCCATGCGACCTGCCTCGATCTTGGAAAAATCGAGCACGTCGTTGATGACGGCAAGGAGAGTCTGCCCGGACGCACGGACCGTCTCCACCAGGTGTTTCTGGCGGTCGGAAAGCGGGGTCTGCAGGAGCAGTTCCGTCATGCCCAGCACGCCGTTCATGGGGGTGCGGATTTCGTGGCTCATGTTGGCCAGAAACTGGCTCTTGGCGCGGCTTGCCGCCTCGGCCTCCTCTTTGGCCCTGCGAAGCTCCAGGATGATCTCTTCCAGCTCGGCATTGGCCTCCCGGAGCTCTTCGGTGCGCTGGGCCACCAGTTCCTCCAGGTGCACCCGGTGTTTTTCCAGTTCCACGTCGCGCTGTTGAATCTGGGCCAGCATTTCGTTGAAACCGTCCACCAGGGCCCCCAGTTCGTCCTCACTTTCTTTCCTGGCCCGCAGGGAGTAGTCCCTTTCCCGTGAGACCCGCGACATGGTGTTCTGAAGGCCCAGGATGGGGCCGGAAACGGCGGAGTGAAGGCGCCAAGCGAGAACATAAGCCAAAAGGACGGAAAATAGGAGGAGACCGCCTCCGATGACCGTTCCCGTCAATAGGCTTTTCACCAAGGAGGACATGTCCTGGGAGATGAAGATCCGGCCCAGGAGCTCACCGTCCAGCTCGATCGGCTCCAGGACGTCCAGATCTCCATCAATGAACGCCTCCAGGAGCGGTTCGACAATCCCCTGCCGGTAGCGGGACACCTCCTCCAGTTCCCGCGCGACTTGCTGCATCAGCTCTTTCGCATTGCCTCCCCTTCGAATATAGGAGGCGAAGACGCTGCCGTCCGGCCGGAAGACGAAGGCCATGCGGATATCGGGCACCGTCTTCAAGGAGCGAAGGGTGTCGGAGGCCGCCTCCACATCGTCGAAGCTCAGAGCGGCCACGCAGTTGCCTCCCACCACCCGGGCCAACGTGGAGAGGTGAACCATGGACCGATAGGACAGCAAAGACGACTGAAAAAGGGCAAAGCCCAGGGAAGCCGCTGCCACGACGGCGGCGGCGACAAAGACCATGAGGCCCATGAGCTTCTTTCGGATGGGCCAGGATCGAAAAGCGCGCATAAAGTGTGCTCCGTCTCCTATTCAATCACATGCCGGGCGAGTTGGAGAAGCTTGGAGCTGATTTTGACCCGGACGGCCCGGGCCTCCTTGAGGTTGATGTTGAACCGCATCTTGTTCCCTTCTTTGAAAAGGCCGATCATGCCGCCTTGCACACAAAAGCCCGGTGCGTCGCCCAGGGTGAGCACGGGCTGACCCCGCAGGCCCTCAAGAACGGCGGCGATCCTTTCAGTCGGAACACCGCTTCCCAAAAAGACCGCATGGCATTGAAGAAGATCGGCCGGTCTTCCGGAAATCTCCACACGCAGAGGGCGCCCCCGGATCTCCTTGCCGTCCAGCGCCACGAGAGCGTCCACAAGCGGGGACGTGGCCTGCACACAGAGGATGACCACGCTGCGGCCATCCCGATCCTCGGGCCACTCCACGAACTTGAGGAAGTTGAAAACAAAGGCGGCTTTTACCTCTTCTTCGCGAAGGGAGCCGTGGTCCCCATAGGCCCCTCGTATCGGTGAGGCGCACAGAATGAGCACGGCCGTCACCCAAACAGCCCATGGGCGGCGGAAAAATCCCCGCCGCCCATGGAGTCTCAAAACGGACCGGCCCATCACTTCCTCGCACCTCGCGCCGTTGCAACCGCCACGTGATTCTTCCCCAGTCCGATCGTTGCACCCCCTTCCCGCGCGCGGAAAGGACAGACCCTTCCCTGGATTCCAGCCACCAAGATCAACGGGAGAAAACGGGCTGTGGACAGTGCATCCGCCCATGGGAATCCAGAACTTGTCGGCCAGGCGAGGGTTGATCCCCCGGCTGAGTCGACTTGTTCAGAACCTCCAAGACAGCATGACGTATACGGAGCGCTCCACTTCCGTGGGTTCGATCTGAAGGATTTCCTGTTTGAACTCCAGATGTCCGTCGTCCAGGAGGTTTCGCCCCACCACGGCCAGTTCCATATTTTCCAGGGGCTTCCAGCTCACTCGCAGATCCATGGTGAAATAGTCGGGGACATCGAGGGCCTCCAGCTCGTCGACCCACCGGGCCCAGGCGTCCAGTTCCACAGACCCGGGAAGATTCCACGACGACCGCAGAGACACCTGATGGGAGGGTCCCGACCTTTCCGTGGACGTGGACCCTTGATCCCGGCTCCGGGAGGCAGCCTCCAAATCCATATGGAGAAACGTATAGGCGGCCTTGATCTGCCAATTTTCCGCCACCGACCAGGCGGCCGCCGTCTCCAACCCGTAGGCGCGCCCCCGAAGGTGATTGTCCGCCTTGTTTTCCACAACCAGATAGGAACCGACAAGGACCGGATCTCCCGGCTCCAGGCTCCTCAAATCTTCATAGACATTGACATAGCCGGCCAGATCTAGA
This sequence comes from Desulfacinum infernum DSM 9756, assembly GCF_900129305.1. Classification (GTDB taxonomy): domain Bacteria; phylum Desulfobacterota; class Syntrophobacteria; order Syntrophobacterales; family DSM-9756; genus Desulfacinum; species Desulfacinum infernum. Next base: position 115,255 of record NZ_FQVB01000012.1, read on the forward strand.
AAGACCTTGGGATGGAGGCGGGTTCGCACTCCCCCTTCGAAGGCCCACACCTTTTCCGAGTTCATGTCCTTGGAACCCCGAAACACCACCAGGGTGGGCAGGGGCACCGTCGATGTCGGCGGCAGCACCGTGGACTGGATCCGGGATTCCGTCTCCCCTTGACTGGGAGTGCGCACAGCGCGGCTCACGGCGGCCCACACGCTGTGGTCGGATCCCAGCCTGCGAAGCAACCGCACCGTGGGCTGAAGCTCCCAGCCCGTGTCGTCATTGTGTTCGATCTTGGTACCCAGTGTCAGGCGCCAGGTCCCTTGGGAGAAGCTGATCTCGTCCTGGACAAAGGCGCTCCACAAGTGGTCCGTTCTGTCCGAGTGGGCGAAAGAAGTGGTGAGGCCGGGCTCCGTTTCCGAGACGATCCACCGATAGCCCATGCCCCATGTGATCTCATGGCCGCCACCAAGCGGGAACCGATGCTGGAGATCCACGTCCAGTGTGTCCACATCGAAGCTCAGGATATCATTGTCGTTGTGCGTGTTGTCGTAATACAACTGAACCTGCAGCTCCCCCCAATCGTGCAGCCGGCGGGTCCAACGGGTCAACACATGCCCGCCTCCCACATCCCTTTCGGAATCCAGGATCTCCACATATGGGCTTGTCATTCGAGGCACAAAATTCCGCACCCCGGCTTCCCCCCCGTAGATGTCCCCGGTGAGAACAAACGCGTCCACGGCCGACGGTTCCCAGTCGGCTCTCAGGCCCGCCCGGAGCTGCCGCCAGTCGTCCGCGCCCTCTTTCCCGTCCGAATTGCGACTGGAATCCACTTCGAGACCTGAAACGGCGAAGCGATAAAAGAGATGGTCGCCTGCTCGTCCTCCGTAGCGGAATCCCGTGCGCACCCCTTCCCCACTTCCGACCAAGGCGTTAATCAGCCCCCCTTGGGTATCCCGAGCGTTCTTGGTGATGATGTTGATCACGCCGTTGAAGGCATTGGCTCCCCACGAACTTCCGCCCGGACCGCGAATGACCTCGATGCGATCGATATTTTCGAGGAAGGGATCCTGCACATCCCAATAGACGCCCGAAAAGATCGGGGTATAGACACTCCGGCCGTCCACGAGCACCAGGAGCTTGTTGGCAAGGGTGCTGTTGAAGCCGCGGGCCGTCACGGGCCAGACGTTGGCGTCGAAGCGCGCCACGTGCAACCCCGGAACCATGCGGAGCACATCCGCGATGTTGGTGGCACCCGAGCGGCGGATGTCTTCGGACGTGATGACGTAAACGGCGGCGGCCGTCTCTGACAGGCTTTGGACCTTTCGGGCGACGGAGGTGATCTCCACATCCATGAGTTCTTCCAGACTCATCTCCAAGAGCTTATCCGAAAAAATGGAATCCGCCGCCCAAACCGAGCCCCCCAATGTCGCAACGGCCATCACGGCAATCAGAAAAATCTGTCCCAGACCCATGAGACCTTGTCCATGTCGATTCATGCGACCCCTTTGCCATGGCTCCCGATTCCGGGGAGTACGGGCCCCGGCGGCTTCGTTCGGATCGACACAGCCCCCATCCACTCGACGATAACACGCATCCGTCCTCTTTCTCCCCTAACAAATCCAATCGGCAGACCGGCTCCGGCCGTTGAAGGATTTTTCCCGACCCACCTGACTTGCCCCCTCATAGGGACCGGCACGGTCCCTCACTCGGACCCTGCCGTGGAGAGGGGGCGCTTCAGAGCGGACGGCCGGCATTTCCAAGGCCGGACATCTCACCTGTTCCAGCGGGCTGCATCGAGCAAGCGGCGGGATTCCAGATCCCGTCGGCAGGCGGGGCAGCAGGAGGGCCAGTCCGCCTCTCCGGCGGACAGGCCCACCGTCGCCTCCAGCGTCCGGCTCAAAAGGGCGAGGATCTTCTGCGTCGTGAAGGGCTCCCTGCACCGTCGGCACCGGGCGAGGGGCAGGGACCAGGAGAGGGGCTCCCAGGACCGGCCGGCCGTTTCTCCCATGGGTTCCAGCCGGACGGCGTCCGCGGGGCAGGCATCGCGGCACCGGGTACAATCCCCGGCGCAGACGGCGGGAGCCCGGAACCGGCGGTTCCCCTCCCGGTCGTCCCAGGTGATGCGCTGCTCCGGACAGGCCGACGCGCACGCGAAGCAGCCCAGGCAGCGGTCCGGGTCCACGTGGATTTGTTGGTGAAGCTCCGGCACGGTCATGGAATCCCTCCCAAAAGCATTTAAGCAGCTGGTCCTTTCAGCGTTCGTTTCCTACCATGGCCATCCGTCGCTCCCGTAAAGATTGTCCCCGCCTGGAACGGGTAGCGGGAATTCTCAACGGCAGCGGTTGCTTCCCGTAGGGGCGGTTCGCGAACCGCCCCTACGCCCACAGCGGACGTCCAATGCCCGGAAGCCTGTCCGGGAACTGCTTTTCGGCAGCCTCCCGGCTCCGAGCGGTCAGGAAACCGGGAACGCGGCCGGCTGCGCCCTTCGGCGACGGCCCACGGCCCCGCCCGCATCGAGGCTCAGGGCCCGGGTGGGACAGGTGAGCACGCATACCGGCATCAAGCCCTCCTCCCAGCGTCGCCGGCACAGATCACAGCGGGAAAGATCCGGGACGGGACCCGGGACGATTTCCAGCACTCCGAACGGGCAGGCCGCGGCGCACAGCCCGCAATGGGTGCACCTTTCCTCGAGAAACTTCACCCCGCGCCCCTCTTCCTGCACCAAGGCTCCCTCGGGGCAAAAGCCCGCGCAGGGCGCCTTCCTGCACTGGCGGCAGGCCAAGGGAACCGCCGCCTCCTGGAAGCAAAGAAGATGCAGTCGGCTCACCCCGCCGTGTTCCCTCCGGCAGGCGGCCCAGCAGGCCTGACACGCGATGCAGCGGCTGAAGTCCACGAACAAGAACGGTTCCACGGCACCCTCCTACAGGGGTTCCAGGCGGCAGGCGGCCGCCTTGAAGGCGGGAATCCGGGCTTCCGGATCCACCACGTCCAGGGTCAGCCGGTTGGTCCCGGGAAAGTGGAACGGGGCGAAGACCACCCCGCGGGCAACGGCGGAAGAAAGATAAGCCGAAGCCTCCACGGCGCCCCGGCGCGTGACGACACGAACCCGGCTCCCTTCGGAGAATCCCAAACGGGCCGCGTCTTCCGGATGGACCTCCACGAAAAGCTCCGGAGAAAGCTCCAGGAGCGCCGGGGTTCGGCGGGTCATGGACCCGCTGTTGTAATGGGCCGTCACGCGCCCTGTGGTGAGACACAGGGGATAGTCGGCATCGGGGGATTCGGGCGGCGGATCGAAGGACACGGGAAAGAACCGGGCCCGGCCGTCCGCTGTGGCGAAGGTTTTCTCGAAGAGGACCGGCGTTCCCGGATGATCCTGGCGGGGGCACGGCCAGTGGATGCCCCCGGGCGCCTCCCGGATCCGCTCCGGCGTGATGCCCCCGTAGGCGGGCACCGCCCGGTTGATCTCCCGGAGCACGTCTTCCGGGGATTCGCAGGGAAAGTGGGCCCCCAGACCCAGGCGCCGGGCCAGCCGGGTGATGATCCACGCATCCGGACGGGCGTCCCCCGGGGGAAGGACGGCCCGGGGCGACCACTGCACCCGGCGGTCGGCACTGGTCTTGGACCCGCTCTTTTCCGCCCAGGCCGCGGCGGGAAGCACCAGATGGGCCGACCGGGCCGATTCGGTGAGAAAAAGGTCGATGGCCAGGAAGAAGTCGAGGCGCTCCAGCCCCTCGGCCACCCGCCCGCCCGCCGGGCTGGTCACCGCGGGATTCTCCCCCATGGCCACCAGGGCCCGAAGGGTGCGGCCCGCTTCGGCTTCCATCTCCGTCACCGTGAGGCCCGGACGGTCGGGGATCGTCCCCGGAGGGCAGCCCCACAGGGCTTCCATTGCGGCGCGCGCTTGCGGATCCGCCACGGGCCGGTAGCCCGGCAAAAGGGCGCTCAAGGCCCCCATGTCGCAGGCCCCCTGCACGTTGTCCTGGCCCCTCACGGGGATGAGGCCCGATCCGGGCCGGCCCACGTTTCCCGTGGCCAGGGCCAGGTTGGCGCAGGCCCGGACCGCCTGCGTTCCATTGTGATGCTGGGTGATCCCCATGCAGTAGATGAGCGCCCCCGGCCTGGTCCGGGCGAAAAGGCGGGCCGCCCGAAGGATGTCCCCGGCCGGAACCCCCGTCACCGACTGGGCCCACTCAGGTGCGGTGTCCCGGACGGCGCGGACCGTCCTCTCGAATCCCGTCGTTCGGGACCGGATGAAGGCCTTGTCCTCCAACCCCTCCCGGAGGATCACGTGGAGCATGGCATGGAGCAGGGCGATGTCCGTACCGGGTCGCACGGGCAGGTGCAGATCGGCGATCCAGGCGGTGGGAGTCTTCCGGGGATCGGCCACGATCACCACGGCCCCCTTGTCCTTGGCTTCCCGCACCCATTGAAAGGCCACCGGATGGTTTTCCGCCGGATTGGAGCCCACGAGAAAGAGGCAGCGGGCCTGCGCCAGGTCGTGCAGGGGGTTGGTGGCGGCCCCCATGCCCAGGACGGGGGCCAGGCCCGTGAGGGTGGAGGCGTGGCAGAGCCGGGCGCAATGGTCCACGTTGTTGCTTCCCAGCAGGCGCGCCAGTTTCTGCAGCAGGTAGTTCTCCTCGTTGGTGCACTTGGCCGACGACAGGAAGCCGAGGGCATCCGGTCCGTGGCGGTCCCGGATGGTCCCGATCCTTTCCGCCGCCCAATCCAGGGCTTCGTCCCAACCGACGGCCTCCCACCCGGACGCCGTTCGCCGAAGGGGCGTTCGCAACCGGTCCGGATGATCCAGAAGGTCCAGGACCGCGTTTCCCTTGGCACACAGGTTTCCCCCGTTCACCGGGGAGTCCGTGGCATAGTCCAAACCCACGGCCCGCCCCTCTTCCACGAGCAGATCCACGTGGCATCCCACCGCGCAATAGGGACAGACGGTCCGAACCCGGCTCCGACCTTCCTTTCCCATACCTTCCCTGCCCCCCCGTATTCCTCTAATCCTTAATCCTTTAATCCTTATCCCTTACACAGGGTTTCCGGACTGCACCAGATTGCGCACCGCTTCCTTCCGCCGCAGGTCCAAAAAATCCTTTTCGAGAACCAGGGTATGGGTCGGGCAGGCCTCCACGCAGGCCGGGCGGTCCCGGCCCTTGCACCGATCGCACTTGGCGATGAAACCCTCCCGGACGTCGGGCTGGATCATGCCGAAGGGACAAGCCATGACGCACCCGTGGCAGCCGATGCACCGGGCGGGTTCGTAGGCCACCAACCCCGTGGTCTCGTCGTGCGCCAGGGCGCGGGTGGGGCAGGACCGCACACAAGGGGCGTCCTCGCACTGGCGGCAAAGGAAAGGGGACGGGGTTTTGTCCGCCTGCTCCACGTAGATGCGCCGGCTCGGCGCAGGCCGCTCCAGCACGGCCGAAAAAAGGTCGCCGCTTGCGGAATGGGCCACCCGGCAGGCCAGCTCGCACGAGCGGCATCCCACGCATCGTTCCCATCTCACCAATATTCGTTCCATGGCATCAAGCTCCGTGATCCGTAATCCGTGATTCGTGATCCGGGGTTCGGGGTTCGGGGGCCGAGGGCCGGCCCTCCCCCCTTTTTCAAAGGCCCGGCAGCCCTCTCCCCCCCTTTTTCAAAGGGGGGGAGAGAGGATTCAAGGGTTACAGGCCCAACGCCGCCCGCTTGGCCCGGATGCGCTCCAGGATCAGGTCGGCGGCCCTGGCCGGATCGGGCTCCACGGCGAACGACGCCCCCAGGAGGCCCTCCAGATCTTCTGTCAGAAGCTTCACGATGTTTTGGCTGCCGAAGATGGGCGGCGGTGTGCCCAGCACGGTGTAGACCCCGGAAGCCACGGCGTAACAGGCGATGGAAACCGCCTTTTCCGAGTACCACTCGGGGGCGGCGGCCGCCAGCGGCAGGTCGGAGATGTCGGTCCCCAGCGCATGGGCGAGAGCGGCGGCCAGATCGAAGATCCTCACGTTGTCCACGCAGCTTCCCATGTGGAGCACCGGCGGGATGCCCAGGGCCCGGCAGACCTGCCGAAGGCCCGGGCCGGCCTTTTCCGCCGCTTCCGGCACCTTGAGGCCCGCCTTGGCGTGGGCCACGGCGGCGCATCCCGTGTCCACCACCAGCACGTCGTTTTCAATGAGGCGCGTGGTGAGGGTCACATGCCCGTAATCGTGGCGGATCTTGGGATTGTTGCAGCCCACCACGCCCACGGCGCCCTGGATCGCGCCGGACTTGATGGCGTCGATGAGCGGACCGGCGCTGCCTCCCAGGGCCGAAACGATGGCTTCCACGCTGAATCCGGCCATCATCTTCACGGGGGCGCCCGGAGGCGATAGCACCTTGGCGGGAATCCGGCGGACGAAGTTTTCCACCGCCTCCCGTACCAGGTCCCGGGCCAGATCCCGGGCGTTTTCCGGGTGGAATTCCCGGTGTTCCATGAAGGGATACTTGGCCTTGTCACTGGTGGACACCATCCGGGTATGGTAACAGCGGGCGGTCTCCCCCAGGGCGGGCATGATGCACTGGTAGTCCACCAGCATCATGTCGATGAGGCCCGTGCTCAGGGCCAGTTCGGTCATGAGATGATTTCCCGCCATGGGAATGCCGCGGCGCATGAGCAGTTCGTTTCCGGTGCAGCACAGGCCCGCCAGGTTGATCCCCCGGGCACCCTTTTCCTCCGCCAGCCCCATGAGCTCGGGGTCCTGGGCCGCCTGGAAGATCATTTCGGACACGATGGGGTTGTGGCCGTGGAGGACGATGTTCACCTGGTCTTCCTTGAGCACCCGCAGGTTCACTTCCGAAGCGACGGGCTGGGGAATCCCGAAGAGGATGTCGGACACTTCCGTGGCGATGAGCGATCCGCCCCAGCCGTCGGACAGCGCATTGCGGAGGCCGTGGAGGAGCAGGCTCTTCCAGTCGTTGTCGACCCCCATGTGGGTGCGGTGCATCATCTCCGAGGTCTCCCGGTCGATGCCCCGGGGCGTGATGCCCAGCTTTTCCCAGATTCTGCGGCGCTTTTCCGGTACACGGCCCACGAAGGCCAGGGCCTTCTTGCGGGTGCCGAATTCCTCCTCCAAGGCCTCCGCCACGGCCACGGCCAGCGCTTCCACGCTTTGTCCATCCTCGGAAACGCCCAGCTCGGAGGCCAGCTTCCGGAGCTTCTCCTCGCTTCGGATGCCGTAGCCGGGGGCCTTGCCTTCTCCCACCTTGCGCAGCACCTCCACCAGATCCCGACCGTGATCGGAATGGGACGCGGATCCGGCGGCGATCATCCGGCCCAGATTCCGGGCCACGATGATGTCCGCATCGGCCCCGCACACGCCCCGCTGAGGGCCCTCGCCGAAGGGGTCGATCCGGCACGGGCCCATGGAGCAGTTGCGGCAGCTCAAGCCCAGCTCACAAAAGCCGCACTGGGGCTGCTGGGCCCGGTACCGGTCCCAGACCGTCTCCAGCCCGTCCCGGGCCGCCTTTTCCATGAAAATCCGCCCGTCTTCCGTGATGGTTCTGGCCTGCACGTCTTCCCTTTTCAGCAACATGGCTTCCGTCCTCCTTCCGCGAAGACCTCATCGCCCAAGGTCCGGCCTTGGAAATCCTCAACCCCGGAGGCCGTCCCTCCGGGGGAAACCTGCACAAAATCCTTGATTCCGTTCCGGATCGCACAAAGGGAAATTCGCCGCATCCCCGTCGCTCAGCCGGTCGGCTTGTCCATGGATCGCATGGGAAAGAGACGGTTCGAGGAAAGGATCGGGATCGCCATGGCGGCACGCATGGGGCAAGGCGAGCTGGTCGTCAACCACCTTCATGATGGTCCTTCCCAGGGGTTGGCAGCGGACGGGTTCCCTACTGTAAAGAAACAGGGAATTATGAGCACTCTAGTCCACGCCGTCCGAGTCCGTCAAGGCGCCCGGACGCGCCCGGTGTCCACCGGTAGCGTGCCGCCTGAAAGAGATACTCCCTTAAGGGGGAATGGGAAGATACGAGGAATCTCAGTTCATCAAATAATATCCCAAGGCTTTCTGCGATCCCGAAGCGAGATCGACAAACTGGGCGCCCACGTTCTTGCCGTCCACCCACCGGACTTCCGCCACGCCCTTGATCACCGACCGGCGCGGGTCATTCAGAGGAAACTCCACATAAACCAGATCCCCCTTTCGGAGCCCGTGATTCAGCGACGACCGAAATCGAAGGCCCGTTGCGGACACGTCCTCGACGATCATCTGGGAATGGGGGATCCTGTGCTCCTCGCCCCGGCGGCAATACTCCCCGAAAAGAAAGACCGATTTGCGGTAGGCCTTCCGGATCTCGAAACTCACGGGAAAGGTTTTCCCGCACTGACACTTGACCCGAACGGGCTTTTTCTCGTTGATCAGACGGAAAGCTTCGACGCGGCGCGCAAAACCGCATTCCGGACAGACAAAAGTCCCTTTCCCGTCCTCGGCCACAAAAACCTTGAGCTGTGTCATGCTATCTTCCACACCGTCGCGGCCGCCGTGATAGGATTTGTTACGGACGAAACGTTCGGCGGCCCCCGGAGGGTTTCGCCCGTCTCACAAAACGGTCTGCGTATGCACAACAGGAGAACCCATTCGTTTATTCGGCATTCGGAGCGCGCCACTTTAATCAATATTAAAACGGTAGACAATTCCAAATCGGGAGGGAGACGGCATGAGCCGCACCATGCAGATCGACATCCGCCTGGTACCGGCCTACGGATCGGGAGGGCTCGCCAAGGCCTATCCCCGGTGCGCCGCCATGTTCCGGGACGCAGGCAAGGAACGAATCGTGGAGGAAAGCCCCAGCCTCTTCCATCTGGTGGACGAACTGGTTCGCCTGATGAACGATCCCGCCGTGCCCGAACGGTGGAAGAGGCCCCTGGGGCTCCACCTGGACCGCCTGAAGCGATGCCGCGATGAAGCCCGGGACCATCTTCTGGGCCGGCGCCTGAACGATCTGGACCAGGCCCTTTACCGGCTGGAAGACGCCTTCGACGATCTTGAGAAGGACTTGGCGTGGTAGAGCGAAATCCTCAGGGCGTCCTTGAGCAGGGCCGCCGCCGCCCCCACCGGGGAGCTGTGTCCGCCCGAGACGGTGATCCGGCCCATGGAGTCGGTCTCGAAAGAGACGGCCTTTTCCGATCCGTTCACCGCCGCCAGGGGATGGTCCAGCGGCAGCTCTTCGGGGCCCACCGTCACGCGAACCGGATCGGAACCGGGATCGATGCGCCCGATGAGCTTGACCACCCGGCCGGCCTCCCGGGCCCGGCCGATCCGATCCGGCGTGATGGCCGTGATCCCTTCCACCGCCACGTCCCGGGGTGTGAGCCCCGCCTGGAAAACGCGGTTGGCCATGAGGATGAGTTTGTTGGCGGTGTCCCAGCCTTCCACGTCCAGGCTGGGGTTTGTTTCGGCGATGCCCAGCCGCTGGGCTTCCCGAAGTCCTTCTTCATAGCGGCATCCCGTTTGGTGCATCCGGGTCAGGATGTAGTTGGTGGTCCCGTTCAGGATGCCCTCCACCGAAAGGATGCGGCTTCCGGCAAGACAGAGCTCCGCCACGTCCAGGGTGGGAAGGGCCGCGGCCGTGGCGGCGCTCAGCCCCACCATCCGGCCCCTTTCCCGGGCGGCTTCCATGATTCCTTCGTAGTCCCAGATGAACGGGCCCTTGTTGGCGGAAAGCACATGACACCCGGCGCGAAGGCCATCCAAGACGTGCGTGCGGGCCGGCTCGCCGTCCCGGAGGCTCGTGGGAGTGGCCTCCACCAGGAAGTCCGCGGGGACGGAGCGGACCGCCTCCGGAGCGCTCAGACCCGGCCGTCCGAAACCGGGAAAGTCTTCCGGCGCCCTCCCCGCCTCCACGTGGCGGAGGATGTCCGCAACCGGAAGATTTCCGGCCGGATCCACCACCGCTCCGCCCACGTCCACGATGCCGCAGAACCCGAAGCTCACGCCGTAGCGCCCCGCCAGTTCGTCCCTTTTTTCCGTCACGAGGCGCGCGAAGGCCCGCCCCACGTTGCCGAAGCCCAAAAGGAGCAGATTCCGTTGCCGTCCGTCCGTCATTTGTATCTCCTGGCAATGAGGGCATCGTATTCGGTTCCGTCCACCACGGCCTCCACGATCACCGGCCCCCGCACGTCCAGCGCCCGCTCGCACGCCCGGCGCATGGAATCGGGACAATCGGCGCGGAAGACGGGGGCCCCCAGAAAGGTGTCGGTTCCCAAAAGGGGGCCGTCGTGCAGGCCCACTCCCACGGGAGGCGTCTTCCTCCAGGCCTCCTTCACCCGAATGAGGCTCAGGCTCCCATCGGCCAGGACCACGATCACCACGGAAAGCCCCAGGCGGCGGGCCGTGACGATCTCCCCGGCCATCATGAGAAAGCCGCCGTCTCCGGTAACGCACACCACGGGCCGATCCGGCAGACACCGCTTGGCCGCCAGCGCGGCCGGGATGCCGAAGCCCATGGACGACCAGCCGTTGGTCATGACGAAGAGACCCGGTGCCGGCGTCTCCCACAGCTGTCCCAAAAGGTGGGTGTGGGCTCCCACGTCGCAGGTGAGGATCCCGTCCCGAGGGAGAACCTGCCGGAGGGTTCGAAGGGCCGCCACCGGCCCGAACCCCGCCCCGGCCGGCTGCAGGCGTTTGTGGAGTCGATCCCGAAGGTCCTGCAGTTCCCCTTCTTCCCACGCAAGGGGACCGGGCGGCCTGTCGGCCAGAAAGCGCAGGGTCTCCCGCGGGTCCCCCACCACATCCACGGCCACGCGAACACCGGCCGGAACGTCGCAGGACCGGGTGTCCGCGTGGACCAGCGGCACGTCGGGAAGCCACGATTCGTAGTTGAACTCCACCGGGTCGTAGCCCACGCCCACGACCAGGTCCGCCCGGGCGATGAAAGACGCCAGCTCGTCGCTGGCGGCGTGGAAGAGCACCCCCGCGTAGCACCCGTGTTCTTCCCGAACGAGCCCCTTCGCCATGGCAGTGAGCACCACCGGCATGGGGTGGGCGGAAAGGAAGTTCAGGAGATCCTTGGCCATTCCCAGCCGAAGGGCCGTGAGTCCCACGGCCAGCAGGGGACGCCTCGCCTGGCCCAGGACGGCCGCGGCTTCCTCCAACAGGCCGGATTCCGGAAGCGCCGGCGGTTCCACGGCGATCCGTTCGGAAAGATTTTCTTCCGCCGCATCCACGTCGGCCAGGTCCGCGGGCAGCCCCAGGTGGACCGGCCCCGGCACCTCCGAGCGGGCGATTCCCACGGCGTCCCGGACCTGGGCGGCCACGTCCCGGGGCCTCAGCCGCCACGTCTTTTTGGTGAGCGGAGAAAAGAGGCGCTGGTGATCGATGTTCATCTGGGTGACGCGCGCAAGCATGGCGTCGCCCATCTCCGACGTGAAGGCCAGAAGCGGCGATCGGTCCAGCAGCGCACATCCCACGCCGGTGGCCAGGTTCACGGCCCCCGGCCCGAAGGTTCCGTGACAGGCCGCCACCCGCCCGGAAAGGCGCGCGGTCACGTCGGCCATGAAACCCGCCGAGGCCTCGTTGGCCACCAGAACGAATTCCAGCCCCTCCCTTTCCATGGCCTCCATGTAGGGGATCCAGGGCCCGCCGGGAATGCCGAAACAGACTTCCACACCGGCTCTTTTGAGGGAACGGACGAAAAGCTCAGGAACACTCGCCATGCTCAAGACTCCTCAGACGTTGTGCGATCTTCCACTTTTCCACCAGCCGTGCCGTGGAGTCGGGCACCAGGTGCGTCCACGACTCCCCCCGCGCCAGACGCCGGCGCACGTCGGCGGCGCTGATCCCCTTCTGCTCCCTGGGTTTTTCCCAGAGCACGTGGATCTTCAGGCCCAGGGACTCGAAGAGGCTCCGCTTCTTCCGGCCCCATTCGTCGTAGATGGTGAGGAAAAAGACCGCATCCAAAGGGACGTAATACCGATACCGATCCGGCATGTTCACGGGGAAGGGCACGATGGAGAAAGATTCCAGGGGCACGCCGGCCCCGCACAGGGCTTCACGGACCATGATCAGCCGCTCGTAATAGGTGAGGGGATTGGCCGAGGGATCGCTCCGGGAGGGATCGGCGGGATCGGGGAGCGTCAGAGCCGGTTCCGGGTTGGTGATCCCCACCACCAGATGGTCGCATCTTTCCTTTCCCGCCAGGAGATACCGCAGATGATCGTGGTGCAGGATCTGGAATCGACCGTGGATGACTCCCACGCTTTCCAGGCGCGTCATGGGCACCTCCTTTACCAGGGGCAAGATAAGGGGTAAAGGGATAAAGGACAGAGGGGTAAGGAGAGCAAACGGACTTTCGCTGTTTCGCCCCTTACCCCTTACTCCTCGCTCCTCACTCCCTACCGAAACCCAAGAGCAGAGCCGGCTATCACGGAACGTCCAAAGGCTGCGACGCTTCCCGAGCGCGGCGCAGGCGCAACCACACCACGGCGTTGGTGTGCACAGCCAGGTACACAAGGGCCAACAAAGGCGCAGGGGGCCACAGCAGGCTTGCCCAGGCCGAGAGGATCATGACGGAGGTCCGGGTTCCCTTGCTGGCCAGGGTGGGCGGGCCCATGGAAAGACGGAGCGTGGCCGCGCGTGCCGTGGTGTAGCTGATGAGGTTGCTCCCGATGAGCGCGGCGGCGCCCAGGAAGAGCAGGACCGTCGTGGGCAGGGAAACGGGGGGGCGGGCCAGGTAGACGGTCATGCCGATCACCATGGCCCCGTCGGCGTATCGATCCAGGACGGAATCCCAAAAGGCGCCGCCGGTGCTCTGGCAGTCCCTGAGGCGGGCCAACTGCCCGTCCACTCCGTCCAGCACCTGGGCCGCCGCGGCCGTCCACCCGGCGGCAAATCCCCAGCCCAAACCGAAAAGAATCCCGCCGAGAACACCCAGGGCGGCCGACGTGACCGTGACCATCCAGGGCTCCAGCCCCTGGCGCGCGGCCAGATGCGGCGTGACCCGTGCGGACAGATGGACCTTGATCCACTTGAGGATGAACCGGTCGGTGGGCTTGGTCTGCCAGGAAGCGGAGGAAGGATCCATAAGGCAACGATTTCCCGGAAGGAACACAAAGGCCCCGCCGTTCGGCGGGGCCTTCTTGGAAGCAATGGCGGAGAGAGAGGGATTCGAACCCTCGGTACCCCTTTCGGAGTACACTCGCTGTGCACCCCCCCAAACCCCTTCCGACAGCAAAAGGGGTCCGCTCAGGGGTATGCTTCTCCGCTCCAACTCTCACCATCTGTTTACTCGGCCCGCGTCAGCTCGACGACGTACCACGAACTAATAAGTCACCCATGCGCAGAATTGCAAGCGGCAAAGATCCTGAATCCGCAACGGTTGGGGGAATGAGTCTCACACAAGCGCTTGGTGCGCCATCTTTGACCGCCACCGTGCCAGATTCCATCTCTTGGATTTCCATATCCTGCATCCAAAGTACGCCAATGGGAATTCCCGGATCCGTCCTTTTTCCCGGCTGTTCCCGGGAACAATTCAAACCCGCTTGCAATGCAATGTGAAATTTGGCATAAATCAGCAAAAAGGAGCGGCATCGGCTCCATCGTGACACAGACGGTCGACTTCATCGACTGTGGGAAAACGGCAAACTAGGACATCCTGGCCAATCAAAACGCTGATTATCTCCAATCTCCATAACAGGGGGAACAGGTAGCCAATGGTAATTGGAAGATTTTGAGTCCTGACGTCCTGGGCACCCACGTTCTCAATACCGGCAACCATGCACAGCCCGTCGGCGCTCGGTCCTTCTGGACTCCTCCTAATAAAGGATCGCCGCCTAACCGAGATTGTGCAGAATAACAAGTTATGTAATAAAGGAAAAGCAATGTCAGAGATAAATAAATCTTGGAACGTTATAAGAGCAATATTACAAAATAACTTTAAATTTTATGAAATCAAAGAAATTGTAGGACTTGCTGGTTTTAATGTAACTCTTATTTCTCATCTGGAACAGAAAGCAGGCGGAGGAGCTTCAAAAGGGCAACTGATTACTGCTATAGATAAAGGATTTGCTCAAACAGAAAACAAAACCCATTTTATTTCTATAGTTGTTGAAGAAATTCTGAAAAGGAAAAATCATTTAGAAAATGAACTACAACAGTATCTAAATCGATTAGAATTAACGATTGCGGAGAGAAAAGTTCTGCCTATCGAATTGCTGGATACTTCAGAGTTGGCAGAACTTCCTGCAGATGCCCAACAAGATTTGGTAAAGGCAATCGAAAGATTTAGAAATGGAGACTTATCCGGGGCTGTTTCATCTGCGTGTGCCGCAATTGATAGTGTAACATCAAAAATATATATTAAAAAAGACCTTGGAGACCATGGCAGCGCTTCTTTTCAAGAAAAATGTAAGAAATCAATTCAAGCTTTGTGCGTAATGGACAAAATAAAAAATGATCTAAAAGAATTGGGTTGGAAAGAAGTTGACATATTTGTAAAAAACCTAGAAGGATCACTAAATCAAGCAGCCTATGTAATGCAGAGTTTGCGATCTAAAATGGGCGATGTTCACGGAACTAAACCAACTCTGAAACCATTAGTTTATGATAGTTTGAAATGGGCATCTCTAATTTTAAGGATTTTAAATGAAAAATAATTTGCATAACAAGGCGCTGCACCGGACCGCTATTCCGCTGCGCTCCATAGCGGCCGGTGAGCTTGGTCGTTATGCTTTTGAGCATGGAGGTACCACGCGTGTCTGAGAACGCCGATGCCGAGGCAGAAGAGAGCAGCGGCATTCGAAGGTTGATCAACGCCGGTGCCGAGATCGCCGGAGGGGCTGTGGGCGGAGCCTTGGGCTTTCTTGCCGGCGACCCTGCAGGCGCTGCTTTTCTTGGTGCCGGTGGGGCTGCAGCGGCCATGGCGCTGAAGCATATTGGCCAGGAGGTCTCGGAGCGCCTCTTGGGGCCGAGAGAGGCTACACGCGTTGGGGCCGTTCTCGCCATCGCTGCCGCAGAAATCCGTCAGCGCATCGAACAAGGGGAATGTCTCCGTACCGACGGATTCTTCGAGAGGAATCCAGTAGGCCGATCCGACGCAGAAGAAGTCGCAGAAAGTGTCCTGCTGAAGAGTCAGCGAGAACCGGAAGAGAAGAAGATTACCTACATGGCGCATCTGCTGTCTAGCGTGGCGTTCGATCCGGAGATCAGTGCCCACATGGCTCATCAAATCTCTAAGGCCGCCGAGCAACTGACCTATCGGCAGCTCTGCATAATGAAGCTAGCGGTGGTCAAGGACGAGTTCGGCCTGCGCGCTGCGGACTATCGAGGCCAGGGGTCGTTCCCAAAGGGGCTCTACCAAATTCTCTACGAGTGCTTTGACCTTTATCACCGAGGCTTTGTCAACTTTGGTGGTACAGTTGCCTTTGGACCCACAGATGTTGTGCCCGGCAAGATGACCCTTCAAGGCCTTGGGGCTGATGTCTTCAATCTTATGAAGCTGGCGCTAATTCCGAACGACGACTTGGTTCCCATTGCCACACAGCTGAGGTAGGCAGAAATGCATAACAACCGGATTCAGACGGACCCTTCGCAAGCGGGCTTCGCCCTCTTGCTTCGGGCCGCTGATCCGCGGCGCCCGTTAGGCGTCACCACACGGAGAGATGAGATGGAGATCAAGGTTAACTTGGAGTTGTCGTCAGAGGATATAAAGGAACTTTCACGGATTCTCGGTTGTGGGGAGGATGAGTTGTCAGTGACTCTGAGCCCATATGCCGCAGCGGCGGTTGAGGAGTTGGTGACCATGTTCCTAGGCCAAAAGGTTTTCACCCGAGGCACCGACATCCGGGAATGGCGCCTCTACCTACTTATCAAGCACGCGTTCTCATCCAGAATCCCCGACGAGCAAGAGGTCTGCAAGCTGTTTCAGACTACCACCTCCGGGAGTCGAGCCCTCCTTCGTGCGGTCATGTCCAAGTACCAGTACCTCCTGAAGGACGGGATCGAGCGGACACTGCAGGAACTTCTGAATCGAGTCGAGGTTGCTGATGACGGTGACGAGCTGATGGTGGCTATCCACAACCTGAACCTAGTCGAGGAATTGAATCGCGTACTGGCCGAACTTGACTCAAGTCTTCCCCCGGTCGAGAAGAAGAGAGGGAGTGTCTCTACCTACCGGCTTCGGCGATCCTCATACCTGAAGTTGTGTGAGCGCTTCGGGATTACTTCGAAAATTGATGGCGCGAACAATGAGTGACCTTCTCTCCGCAGCTAGTTTATTTCTTGCGCTGATTGGGTTGCTATACAGCGTCTGGTATGAAGAGATAACAAGAGCGATAACTATGCATGTGCCGCCGCACGAAGCAGATAGGGGACCTGCCGTCCGAGAACTACGCAGAGTCACCCGTACCCGTGCTCTTCCTCTGTTCATGTCGTCCATACTCCTTGCGATCGTGCTCACGCCAGACTTGCTCGCAGTGATTGTCTCAGGAATCCATAGGGCCGTTGCAGACCGCTTCGGGGCGCTCAAGCACTATAATGCGGTAAAAACGCTCTTTGCCGCGATAGCAGTCACTTCGATCGGTCTTGCTATACATACAGGCCGGATGTTCTGGCAAGTATGGAGGCGTTTAGTGGAAGTATCTCGTGGCCGGTTGAAATGAATCAGAGAGCCCCTAACAACAGCATGCAGCAGACAGCGCTACGCGCCGCTGCTGATGCTGAGCGTTGCGCGTCAAAAAGGTGATAAATGCACCCTGAATCCGTGACGGCTGTGGGGATGAGCATCTCGGAGCGGTTGGTGCGCCATCCCGTGCGGATCACCTGGGCCGCAAGAATAGTCAGCTCTTGGATGATGGTTCGAATGCGCCGCCTTTTGGTGCGATGACGAACCGGAACGTCGTCTCCCAAAAGGCCTTCCTAGCCGAGTATTCGAAGGACATTGTAAACCATCGCCCCCTGACTCAGCACCAAGGCGTTGACGAAAAACTTTGCCGAGGGCAGCCGCTCCAAATTCAGATTCGTCTTGATTTCACTGTGAAACGGCTCGCTCAACCCCCGGTTTTCGTAAAGAGCGATGATGCCTTCTTCAGGAAGGTCCACGTTCGTTCACTATCCTTCGAGTTCGACATCCGGTTCGAGAAGCATTTAGCCTTTGGCGTCGGCCGTCTTCATCGTGACTCGAACCACCAACCCAAAACAGCTCTGCCCGCCCTCGTGGTCTTGGGGTATCCATACACTCTGCCAGCCAACGTTCAAAGCAACCGGCCTTGCGGGGCTTTATGCCAAAGGTCCGGTTGGCCCCAGTTGGGCATCAAAGGATTCCCCACGCCGAAAGCTTTTCTTGCCAAGCAGCGATGGCATCTTTTGCGACAGTCAGGCCGTCCAACGTGACCGTGCCATGCTCGATCTTGACGGACAATAACCATCCGTTACCCGCCGCGCTATCAACGCCGGAAATTCGCTGGATAACGGGCACGTCACCACTTCTAGTTTTTGTGAGCCTGCAATGCTTGTCAAGATTCGCCAAGTCGGCGAGTAGCGCCAACATTGGATCATTTGTAATGGCAGTTTCGATATCATCTCTCTTGAGACCCCTGAGATCCCCGGAAGACGCTGCGACTATCAGTGCATCTTGCAAGTGGTAGGCGTTAATGAAGAACGAAAATAACTGCTGTGCCCACCCATGGATGGACTCGCTGGTCATGACCTCCGTCCTCGGAGAGACCACGGATTGGAGATCCTTCTGAAGTTGGCTCCAGCGTTGTTTCCAATCTCTGACTTGATTACCGGGAACAAGTCCAGCTAACAACTGGCCTGAGAAGGACATTGAGACTTCGATCGACACGCTAAACCTCAAGGCCGTTTCTCCACAATGCGGGCACGGCGGGCGATCCAGCGTTGCACTCAGTTTCGGCGAACGAGAGGCACCACAGTTCGAACAAGTTACGGTGTCCATAGTAGGTCTCCTCGTAGATTTGATGCCCAACGCCCAGTATCAACGGTGGCGCGAAGCGCCGTCCGCTGGATGTTGCTGCTAGGCGGTGTTAATGGCCAACTAAAATGACCCACCTTGAGGATGCATTGGCGATGATTTGGCCGTACAACCCCATCTCTGAAAAATCAAAAAGGAGGTGGGAGGCAGACTTTGAAGGAGTGGGTCGTGATTCATAAGATCAAGGCGCTTTACGATGAAGGCAACGGGCTGAAGATTCGGGCCATCGCACGCCAGCTGGGCCTATCCCGCAACACGGTCAGGAAATATCTGCGCATGGATGAGGCGGCCATTGAGGTGAAGCAAAGCCACCGGGAACGGCGCAAGCAGCTGGACGCCTATCGAGATTATATTGTGACCTTGCTTCGGCAGTTTCCAAATCTGAGCGCGGCGAAGGTGCTGTACAAGCTCCA
>NZ_FQVB01000039.1 GCF_900129305.1 Desulfacinum infernum DSM 9756
CATTCACATACGACACACGTCCGAGCCGGAACCGGTTCACGTGAAAATTTACAATGCTCTCGGGCTGCCGGTACGACCATTAAGGAGGCTGACCACCATCGAATGAAAAATTTGTAGTGTAGAATTTGAAAACACTCTACAACAAAATCAGTAACTTATACACAAAAGTGACAAACTTGGGCTAAGCCCATGAGGCGACAGAAAATACGTGAAGGTCCATCCAACGCCCGGCACGAAGCCAATCCGCAGGACAGCCGCCACATTCCCACCTGGTAGAAGCACCATCCCCTCAGCGGTACGGGCGGCTCGCCCGCCGCCGGTGTAGGCGGTAGGGGAGGTTCGCGAACCGCCCCCACATGAATGGATCCCCATGCTTCCGGGCTCCTACGCCCCGGCGGCTTCGCGGGCCAGGTGCTTTTCCAGCCGTTCGATGTTATCCCGTGCGAACTCGATGGTGGGATCCAGCTCCAGGGCCATCTTGTAGAGCCGAACCGCCTCCCGGATGTGGCCCAGCTCGCGCAGGTTGGAGCCGATATTGGCATAGTCGATGGCCGATCCGGGATCCAACTCGATGGCGCGCTCGAAGGCCTCGATGGCGCGGTGGTGTTCCTTGAGCTGGTAAAGGCAGAAACCCCGCAGATTGTAGATCTCTTTCAGCTCCGGGTTGTGCATCTCCGCCTTTTCCAGGGCATCCAGCGCACGGCGGTAGTCGCCCAGGTCCTTGTGACAGGACGCCATGTGCACATAGATGCTGGCCAGCTCCCCCGGATCAGGATCCTGTTCCAGGGATCGGGAAAAGAGACTCAATGCCTCGCCCGGATTTCCCATGGCTTCCAGACTGTGAGCCCGGAAGAAGGTGAGGTCGAACCGCGGTCCGAACATCGCGTCCAGACTCTCCAGGTACCGGGCCGCCTCCACGGGTTCCAGGCCGCGGATCAAGGTTCGAGCCATGTGCTGGGCGAAGTCCGTGTTGCGCGTGTGCTCCAGGAAATGGGCACCGGGGATCATCACGTAAACGGCCGGAACCTGCAGCTGCGGGTGGGTGACGTTGAGAACCAGCACCTCCATCCCGATGCCCGACAAGGCAGCCACCGCCCGTTCAATTTCCACCTTCATGTTGTCGTGGCTGATGTCGGGAAGGGCCTGAATGGGCACGGTGCCGTCGTGTTCCATAAGGTAGCTCGCCGCCTCCAGGTTGGGGTACTTGGGAAGGGTGGGGCGGTAGGTGGTGCGGTTTTCGAAGTCTCCGGCCAACTGGGCCACCTCCGTCAGAGCCCGGCACAGGGATTTTTCCGGCTGCGACGTGGTGCCCGCCGTGAAGACGATTTCACTCTTTTCCGGAAACGTGGCCGGGTCGTAGGCCAACACCCCCACGGTGGGGATTCCCGTATCCAGGGAAAAATCCCGGAGATAGAGCCGGATCCCGTGTCTTTGAAACTTCTCCACCAGCTCCCGGGAAGCGGGATCGGCCAGGCTGTCGGGGTCGATGGCGGGAGTCACCAGCTCGTCGTGGCAGATCACCGAGCCCACATGGCGCTCCACCACTTCGCACAAGGCCTGCAAAACCGCTTCCTCCAGGGTGTTTCCGGCGGCGGGTCCGTTGTACTCGTTGATCAGGTAGAACCAGTCGATGGGGGCCCATTGATCGACCCCCCGGGTCAGGTTCCGCACCGGAACCCATCGGAGCGGGCACTGGGAAAGGAAGGCCTCCGCCTTTTCCACGGGGGTCTTTTCATCAAAGACTGAGCGCAACAGCATTCGGGCCCCCACGGCGTGCCCGCCCAGGTCCGTCGCCCGAGCCTTTCGAAAATCGGCGCCGTGAATAAAGGAAAAGAAGCTGAAGCGCTCCATGAGTTCCATGACGGCGCTGGCTTCCGACTGGGCCGGCGTGGCGCCTTTCCCCATCTGCTTCTTGGTTCCCGTAAAGGCCGTGGCGTCCTCGCCGCACAGGCTGATATAGACCGGGATGCCCAAACGCCCCGTGTCGATCCTCAACGTCTTGGCGAGAATCCGGATGTTTACGCTCTTGAGCCGCTCCCGAACCCATTGCACCGTCTCTTCGGGCCGCCTCGTCTTTTCCTGGTCGTGACTGAACGTCTTGAAACTGTCCTGAATCCGAATCTTGGCATCTGGAACCATAACTTCCCTTTCTTCCTATGGAAATGGTGCCCCGCGCCTGCAGGGGGAACCGGCCGGGCACCGGGCACCTTAACCGCTTTTTTCCCACTTTTCCAGTAGACTTTACACGGAACGGGTCATTACACCACCGGACCGGGCGTACGATACGGGCACACGGTCACTCGCCCCCGCCCGTCTCCGTCACTTGGTGAAACATTGCAGACTTCGCGGTTGCCGTCCGTCGGCACGCGGCCATCGGGGATCACGGAAGGGCCCGGGTGAGCTCTTCGGCTTCCGCCGCTTCCACGGCCCGCCGGATGGTCTGGACCAGGCGCCGGGCGGGACGGCCGGTGCGGTAGGTTCTGGAAAGTCCCCGGACCGCATCCAATTGGGGCAGGGTGGTGGGCCGAACCTTGGCGAGCCGAAGCAGGGCCTCGTTGGAAAGAACGCGAAACGGGGCCCGATCCAGGCGCCGGGCTTCCCGGTCCCGGAACGCATACACTTCCTGAAGAACCTTCCAGCCCTCCTTGGACAGGCTCCGCGCCCCCCGGATTCGCCGGTAACCGTCCTCCGGAAAGCGCTCCCGGGGAGGGGCCTGGGAACAGACCCTGCCAAAGGCTTCCCGGGACTGCTCCAAGAGGCCCTTCGCCGTCAGCTCCTCGTGGAGTTGTCGGCGAAGCGGGATAAGATAGTGTGTATCGAGCCGTGCATAGTGGAGCTGCTCCGGCTTCAGGGGGCGTCTTCCCCAGTCGCAGCGCTGCCACTTCTTGTCCAGCTGCACCTGGAAGCGGGTCTCCAGGATGCCGGCAAGCCCCAGTTGTTTTTCTCCCAGTATCTTACAGGCCAAAGCCGTATCGAAGACATTGCGAAAGCGGAACCCATAGTCGCGCTTGAGGGAACCGATGTCGTTGGCGGCGGCATGCAAAATTTTCTCCACCTTGGCGGACCGGAAGACCTCTCCCAGAAGGTGGGCGGACTTCAGGGCGAGGGTGTCCAGGATGTAGTCCTCATCCTCGGTGGAGATCTGGATCAGGCAGACCTTTTCGTAGTAGGCGTAGTAGCCGTTGGATTCCGTATCCACGGCGATGTGCCTTTGACGCAGCAAGTTCTCAACCAGCTCCGGGAGCTGTTCATCGGAGTCGATCAGTTGGTACGGGCGCATGAGCGGTTTCCTGCCTTCTGGGCCTGTGTTATCAGATGCTGATGAAAGGAGCGAATCCATGGGAAAAAGGAAAAAGGCATCGCAGTCCGGCCGCGCCTTTCGGTCTCATCCTCATCCCCGGCCGAAAAACACAGGCTTCTATACCCCTTTCCAGGAGCTGGATCAACAGATTGCAAAGGTGCGGAAGGGACAGAAAAAGGCCCGTCGCCGCGTTCCTCCTCCGCCGGATTCCCCCACGGGCCGTGGGCCGGGCCCTGACACCGGGCCTGATGAGGAGCTCTTTTTGCGCGAAGTCTCCGACGTGATTCCTCTCTCGCCCGAGGACCGTTCGCGGGTCCCGCGGTTCCGTGGCCCCTGCGATTTTCCGCGTTTTGCGGAAGCGGAAGACTGGGAGGTTCTCCGGCACCTGGGGGAACTGGTGCGGGGGGAATGCCGCTTCGAGCTCACCTTGTCCGATGAATACATGGACGGGGCCGTAGTGGGGCTTCCCCCCTCCATCCTCAAGGGCCTCCGCAACGGGGACTTCAGTTACCAGGACCATGTGGATCTCCACGGCCTGAACCGCCATGAAGCCAGGGAGTCCGTCGTCCGATTCCTGCAAGAAAGCCACGCCCGGGGGCTTCGCTGCGTTCTGGTGATCTGCGGCCGGGGGCTCAATTCCAAGGGCAAGGAACCGGTCCTCAAACGGGTGCTGGTGCAGTGGTTCACCCAGGCGCCCCTAAAGCGCCTCGTGCTCGCCTTTGCCAGCGCCCGCACCTGGGACGGGGGCGCCGGGGCCTTTTACGTGCTGCTGCGCCGAGGCCAGGGAAAGGCCCCCGTACGCTCCCCCGCGCTTTAGGAAGACGGCGAGCAGTCGGCGCCACAACCCCACGCCCCATGGGCTCCCGGCCTCCGCACGCCCGCGGGCGCTGAGCACGACTCCGACCACCACCAGCAGGCCGCCTCCCACCTGCCCCGCCGAGAGACGTTCTCCCAGCACCAGCCACGCGGTCACCACCGTCACGACCGGAATGAGGTTGATGAAGACGGCCACGCTGGATGCGGGAAGGGCCCCCAAGGCGCGGTTGTAGAGGAAAAAGGCGCCCAGGCTGGCGAAGAGGCCCAGGAAGCCCACGGCCAAAGCTCCTTGCGTCGAAACGCGGTGAACCCAGCCGCCCTCCCATTCCCCGACGGCGAAGGGCAGGAAGAAGACGACGGCGAAGAACGCCTGGAGGGTCGTGACCGTGAGGGCGCCGTAGCGCCCACCCAGGGTGCGGCTCACGACGGTGTAGACGGCTGCGCAAAGGGCCGCTCCCAGAATCAGGAGATTTCCGGCGAGCGAAGAGGAAGCCGCCGGGTCGGCACCGTTTTTCACCAGGAGGCCGACGCCCGCCAGCGTCAGCAGGATGCCCATGGCTCCATGAAGCCCCGTGCGTTCCTTGAGAAAGACGGAAGCGAGAAGGGCCACGAAAACCGGTATGCTGGCAATGATGAGCGAGGCCACCGACGCGCTGGTGCGAAGCAGCCCGTAGGTCTCACACACGAAATAGAGCCCGGGATCCATGATCCCGAGAAGGAAAAAGAGCCCCAGATCCCGCGCATGAATCCTTTCCCTGGCCCGATAAATCCAGAGCAGGGCGAGCAGGCCTCCCGCCAGCAGGAACCGGGCCGTGAGGAGGCTGTAGGGAGGGAAGGAGCGCAGGGCCACCTTGGTGGCCACGAAAGACATTCCCCAAATGGTCACCGCCCCCAGAGCGGCGAGATAGGCCTTGGCCGTCGTCTTCATAAGCTTCCTTCAAAAAAAAACCCGGGCGGACCAACCGCCCAGGCAGCAGGCACGGGTGGAAAGGAGGTCTAGTCCCAGCTCAGGATTTCCTCGTCGTAGATGTTTTCGATCTTCCTCTTGTGCTTGATCTCTTCCTGAGCCAGCATCTCGAAGACCTTGGCGGTCTTTTCGTGCAGGCACTTGTCCTTCCAGGCGGAATAGAAGAGATGGGCCTTTTCCTCCTTCTTCATGGCCAGGGTCAGGGCCTCCTGGTAGGTCATGTCCTCCCGGAACTCCACGTCCATGAGGTAGTCGCTGATCTTGAGATCTTCCACCTTGTCCAAGGTGAAATCCTTCAAACCGGCGGGATCCAGATCCTGTAGGAGCTTGCGGTGCTTTTTTTCCTCTTCCACCATCTCCAGGAAGAATTCCCGAATGCCCGGGTTCTTGGCCCGATCGGCGCACTTCTGGTAGAAATCCATGGCCAGTTCTTCCTTACGGATGGCGAAATTCACCACATCGTCAAAAGAGCGGCAACTCAATGTGGACATAACGGGCCTCCTCTGCGCTTGCTTGGCATCAGCCGTTTTTTCGTTTCCACCCAAGGGGCATGCGCTCTCATAGCAAGAGCCGCGGCCCCTGGGCAACCTCTTTCATCGGCTTTCTCTCTCACCGGGCGATCCGCGGGGATAAACCCCGACTCCACCTCATCGGTCCATGTGCTTCCCTACATCCTAGCGCAGCCCTTCAGGGCCGCGGAAAATCGCCCGGCGCCGGACAGGGCATGGGGTACTGGCTGTCACGAGTCACGGCCCCACGAAGAGGGGGACCAACTGGAACGTCTCCACGTCCACCAGCCCTCGGTCCGTGATCTTCAGGCGCGGAATGACGGGAAGAGCCACAAAGGAAAGGGCCATGAAGGGATGGGGCAGGGGAGATCCCAGAGAGCGCGCCGCCTCGTTGAGCGCATCCAGAGCCCGGCAGACTTCTTCCAGCGGCCGCGGACTCATGAGCCCGGCGATGGGAAGGGGGAGGAAGGCCAGCACGCGCTGATCAACAGCCACCGCCAGCCCCCCCCGACTTTCGGCCACCGCGCGTGCCGCCGCGATCATGGCGGAATCGGAAGCTCCCACCACCACCAGGTTGTGGGAATCGTGGGCCACCGTACTCGCCAGGGCGCCTCTTTGGAGGCCGAAGCCCCTCACGAAGCCCACGGCAGGTTTGGGAGGCCCCTCCGGGGAATATCGGTTGTAGACGGCCACCTTCAAAAGGTCCCGGGCCGGATCCGCGTGGACGAAGCCGTCCGTACTTTGAACCTGTACCACTTCGTGGTCCGTGAGGAGGGTCCCGGCACGGACCCCCAGGGCTCGAAGGCGCCCGCCCTCCGCCCGTACCTTCAGATCCTCTTCACGCAAAGGGGGCAGATGCATGGGGCTTTCGGGAAGGCCGGGCGTGAAGTCGGTGTTCTCCCCGTCGCGGTCGATCGGAGCGCCTTCGCGAGCCATCTCCACCCCGTCTTTGAAAACCCGCACGGGCGTCCAGGGATGCAGCGTTGGGCTCACAGAAAAATCGGCCCGGAACCCCGGGGCCACGGCGCCGCGATCCCGCAGCGCGAAGTGCCGCGCAGGATTGAGACTCGCCATGGCGATGGCCCGCACGGGGTCCAGGCCCAAGGACACGGCGCGGTTCACCACGGCATCCATGTGGCCGTGGGCCAGGAGATCCGTGGGGTGGCGGTCATCGCTCACCAGCAGGCACTGGGGCCATGTGGCGTCGGTCACGGCCCCCACCAGGGTTTCCAGGTCCCTGGACTGGCTTCCCTCACGGATCATGAGCACCATGCCTTTGGCCAGCTTTTCCCGGGCTTCGTCCAAGCTGGTGGCTTCATGGTCCGTTCGGATGCCCGTGCCGGCATAGGCATTCAAGTCTTTCCCCCAAACCATCGGGGCATGGCCGTCCATGGGCCCATCCTGGAAAAGCACCACCTTCTCCAGGACCTGCGGATCGCCTGCCAGCACCCCGGGGAAATTCATCACTTCCGCCAGGCCCAGAACCCGCGGATGGGATCGCAGGGTGTGCAGGTCCGCCCCCCGAAGCTCGGCCCCGGAGGTTTCCAGGGGCGAGGCGGGCACGCAGCTGGGGAGCATGAAAAAGAGGTCCACGGGCATGTCCTCCGCCGCTTGCAGCAGGTAGCGGATGCCGGCCCCTCCCAGCACATTGGCGATTTCGTGGGGGTCCAGGACGACCGCCGTGGTGCCCCGTGGAAGCAGGGCCCGGCAAAAGGCCGAGGGGCCCAGGAGCGTGCTTTCCATGTGCAGGTGCCCGTCGATGAAGCCGGGCGCCACGAAAGCCCCCTGAAGATCCACTTCCCGGCGCCCTCCATATTCCCCCCAGCCGACGAAGCGGCCACCGTGGACCGCCAGGTCGCCGTCCTGGACGCCGCCGGTAAACACATTGACGATGCGCGCGTTCTTCAGGCAAAGGTCGGCGGGCTCCAGCCCCCGTGCCACCCGGATCCACTGGGACAACGCTGCCAAGTCCAGCATGCCGTCCACCACTCCCTCTCACATCTTGTACTTGCCGAAGTCTTCCGGGTCCAATCTTTCGAGAAGCTCGTCCAGGTTTTCCTTGTCCTCCCGGCGGAACACCGGATGATCCTTGTCTTCCGGCATCTTCTGGGACCTTCGGAGCACGTCCTCCTTGACGAAGATGGGCGCGTCCGTGCGCAATGCGATGGCGTCACTGGGCCTGGAGTCGATGGTGCTCACTCCGTTGGAGGTGCGCAGGTGGATCAGGGCATAGTAGGTGTTTTCCCGAAGGTCGCAGACTTCGATCTTTTCCACCACCACGTCGAGATGGTCGAGAACGCTCTTGAAAAGATCGTGGGTCATGGGACGCGGGAATTTGATCTTTTCCAGTTCCGTGGCGATGGAAGTGGCCTCCAAGAGACCAATCCAGATGGGAAGGTGCTCATCCCCTTCGGGGTCGTTCAAGATGACAATGGGCGTGTTGCTCTGGGGATCCATCACCAAGCCGGCCACTTGCATGCGTCGATACATAACGTCTCCTTATGGCCGGGGCGAGCGATGCGGCCGCTCCCATCCCCCGACTCTCTTCAGGTGCGTTCCCGCCTCGGAACCAGTTGAAATAAGATTCCGCGGGAACGAACATAGTCGATGGCGGGCCCCCTGTAAGGGCGGTTCGCGAACCGCCCTTACGCCGATTCCGGACGGATGATCCTTTGAGACGGAATTTCCGCAGGGCCCTGGAGCTTGTCCGAAAAAGCCGGGGGTCACCGCCTTTCTCGTAGCGCAGCCCTTTAGGGCTGCGGAGGAAACCCCGGATAGCCAATCGGGTATTGCCCGTCAGTTCATAGGGTTCCGATGGCCCCTTTTTCCCGGGGCTGAAGCCCCGCAGCTACGAAAGAGTTAAGGCTCCTCACCGGTTCCAGACGGAAGCCCGTTCTCGGCCAAGGCCCCAGCTCCCGGAGCGTCATCAGCAGGCGCTCCCGTCCGCCAACTCCCCTCTGAGGGAATGGGAGTAGGCCTCCCGAATCCTCACGGGCACCAGCGTCCCCACCAGCTCTGGGGATCCCGCAAAATTGACGATGCGATTCTGGGAGGTCCTTCCGGTCATCTGCCCGTTGCCCGCCTTGCTCTCCGACTCCACCAGCACCTCCCGGGTCCGGCCCACCTCCCGGCGGTTTTTCTCCAAGGTGATGGCCGCCTGAAGCGCCTGCAGTTCCGTGAGACGGCGGGCCTTGACCTCTTCCGGCACCTTGTCCGGAAAGGCGCCGGACTTGGCGAAGGGGCGATCCGAATACCGGAAGGAGAAGAGAGTGTCGAAGCGAACGGTGCGGATCAGCTCCAGGGTGGCCTGAAAGTCCTCTTCCGTCTCGCCGGGAAAGCCCACCATCACGTCGGCCGAGATCCCGATATCCGGGCAGGCCGAGCGCAGCCGGGCCACCTTGTCCAGGTAATCGGCGGCCGTATAGTGTCGGTTCATGCGGGCCAGAATGCGGTCGGAACCCGCCTGGAAGGGTAGGTGGATGTGTCGGCACAGCTTCTTCAACCGGGCAAAGCATTCGATGAGTTCGTCGTCGAGATCCTTGGGATGGGAAGTGGTGAAGCGGATGCGCACCAGATCGGTTTCCTCTTCGATGCGCCGGAGCAGCCGGGCGAAGTTCATGCCGTCAGCCAGCCCCTTTCCGTAGGAATTGACGTTTTGTCCCAGCAGCAACACCTCCCGGGTGCCCTTCCGTGTGATGATGTGGATTTCACGGAGGATCTCGTCCGCGGGCCGGCTTCGCTCCCGCCCCCGCACGTAGGGAACGATGCAGTAGGTGCAGAAGTTGTCGCAGCCCTGCATGATGGTCACCGGCGCCACCACCGGGCATTCCCAGCGATGGTCTTGGTGAAAAAGCTCCTTCCAGCCTTCTTCGTCGTGCTCCGGCAGATGGGCCGTGCGGGCGTCCTCCTCCGTGCTTCGGCGCAACAGCCGCGGAAGAGCTCCGATGGCCCGTGTTCCCAGCACGATGTCCACATGAGGGAACCGGGCGAGAAGCGCGTCGCCCAGTTGCTGGGCCACGCAGCCCGCCACCACGATCTTCAATCGGGGATTCTTGTTTTTGAGGCGGCGAAGACGGCCCAAAAGCGAAAAAACCTTTTGCTCCGCCTTTTCCCGCACCGAACACGTGTTGATGAAGATCACATCCGCCGACGCCGGATCGTCGGTGCTCTCGTAGCCTTCCTGAGCAAGCATCCGCTCCACGCGCAGGGAGTCGTACTCGTTCATCTGGCAGCCGAAGGTGTGCACGTACACGTAGAGGGTCCGGGAACGCTGCTCTCTTTCTACACAAAGTCCTTCCATTGGGACGTCCGTAAGTCTCCTTCCGTCAATTGAACATTGGCCCGGATCAACCGGCCGGCCAGGGTCCGGATCAGCTTCACGGCCAATTGGGGGTTTTCCGTGAGGATCTGTTCCATCATGGATCCGTTGAAGACCTGGATCACGCTTCGGCCGACGCTGGTCACCGTGGCCTGCCGCTTGCCGCCCAGCACGCAGGCCATTTCGCCGAAGAACTCACCCGGCAGCTCGATCCGGCCGATCTCCCGGCCCGAGCGGGTCACCCGAAGACCGGCGTCACTGGACACCAAGCGGTAGAATTCCTTGCTCGACTCCCCCTCCCGAACCACCACCTCGCCTTCGTCATAGTAGCGGACCTCCATGTCCTGGGGGAGCACCACCACCTCTTCCCCCTGGAGCGCCAGTGTGGTTTCCAGGAGCTGTTTCAATACGGAGTTCAGGAGGGAGCGGGCCCGACGGGGGTCGTTCTCGAAGAAATCATCCAACGCATCGTATGCGTAGACCATGAGCCGGCAGGGTTCGGAGGCTCGCACGTCGAAGGCCGACACCCGCTTTCCCAGCACGCCTTCCAGTCCGAATACATCCTGCTCGCCAAGGACCCGGATCTTGCGCCCTTTATGGAAGACCTTCACGCGACCGGAAAGCACCACGAAAAAGGCATCCAGGGGATCGTTCTCCGAAAGGATCAGTTCCCCTTCCTGATACGTCCGGGCCTCCACCCGGTAGCCGGCTTCCGCTTGGTAGTCCATGGTCTCCTCGCTCGTTCACCCGTTTCCATATCCAATCGCCCGTGGTATTTCAAGGTGCGAAACGATTGGTTTCACGCACGGAGCGGATGCCCAGCCGAAGCCGTTCTGCTTCCACAACGGCCCGCACCACGTCCTCACAACCGGGCGCCGTGCTGATATGCACCAAGGCCAATCGCCGGTCCACTGTGGTTACCGTGCCCACCCCTTCGTAGGCTTCGACGATGGATGTCAGCAGGTGGATGGACGCAGGATTCAGCACCACCTCATAGACACTACACCGACGGGGATCCATCCGTTTTCTCTCCCGGGGAAACTTTTGGCTTTGGCCGCGCTGACGACCTATGATAGCAAGTGGGATCTGCGAAAAGAAGGAAAAGTTGGATCGCGTCTCGGATGGGAGTGGTGAAGGATGGATAGGGATCGCCTGGACTTCGACCTTCGACGATATCTGCTCATGGTCCTTGCCTTGTGCCTTGCTTTCTCCGGTGCGCCGGCGGCCGTCGCACAGGACGCTCCAAAATCCTTTTTGGCCCAGGGCGTCGCCCCGTACGACCCGGCGAACCCGGCCCAGTCCCGCCAGAAGGCGCTGGAGGATCTCCTGCGCCAGGCGGTGCTCCAAGCCGTGGGCACCGTTCTCGACGCCGGTGGGATCGCCCGCCATCGAAGTGAGCTGGAAACGAACATCCTGGCATCTCCCGACCGCTACATCCCCAGCTACCAGATCGTATCCGAGACACCCGAGGATCCTTTGTACCGACTGCAGGGGTCCGTGTCCATCGACATGAAGGCATTGACGGAGGACTTGAAACCCTGGCTGCCGCAGGGGACGCCGCCGGAACCGGAGGCTCCTGCGGGTCCGGCGGCGGGGCCTGTGACCGAAACCGGAGGGACGCAGGGTGCGCCGATGCCCACCACCGTCAAGGACGTCCTGTGGGCGGTGGCGGAAAACTGGGAAGGCGATTGGGTGATCCCGCAGCCGGACACGTCAGCTGCAGTGGTTCTAGCCCCCATGGTCCGGGACGAAGCCTCGGACTATCTCTGGACCATGGGATATCCCACCCTGGATTCAGGCCGGATCTCCGACCCCTCTGCCCCCCAAAGGGTCCAGGCCGTCCTGGACGAAGCGCGCCGGGAAGGAAGGCGCTACGCCATCGTGGGGACCGCAGCCCGGGAAGGAGATGCCTACGTGGTCCGGTGCACCGTCTACGCCGTACCGGATGGGATCACCCTGGGAATCGTGGAACAGCGGGCGCCGGCCCAAGGGAGCCGCCAGGAGGCCGCCCTACAGTTGGCGGCTCTTCTGGTTCCCTCCCTGGACCAGGTGCTCCGGCCTGCCACCACGGAGGCTGCCCCTTCACCCCCGGCGGGAGGGCCGGCACCGGGACTCTGGCAGATTACCATCACGGGTGACCACCCCTACGCCGCCTGGTTGAACCTGCAAGCTTTATTGGCCGATTCCGGTCCGGGCCTGCAGGCGGCCTCCATGACCTTCCAGCCACGCTCTCTCACCGTAGACCTGGATTCGGATGCAGCCGGGCAGGCGGCCGCTGCGGACGGAACCCGCGTGGGCCCCCGGCACATCCTTCGTCTCAAGGAATACGACCCCATGGGCCGGCGCATGGGCTTTATCCTCATTCCTGCACCGGAGTCCACCGCTGACGCAGCCGAGGAGACTCCCTCGAAGCCATGACCGTTCCCAACCTCCTGACGCTTATCCGGATCTTGCTCACCCCGCTCCTGGTGTGGCTCCTGCTGGGATCCCGGCTCACGGAAGCGCTTCTCGTCTTCTTCTTGGCCGGGATCACCGACGGACTGGACGGCTTCATCGCCCGGGTCTTTCACCAAAAGAGCCGACTCGGGGCCTACCTGGATCCACTGGCCGACAAGATCCTCCTGGTGAGCAGCTTCATTCTCCTGGGCCGTCTCAAGCTCCTGCCCACCTCCCTGGTGGTGATCGCCGTCAGCCGGGACGCCCTCATCGTCATCGGCGTCATGACGCTCATGTTCTTTCAGGTGCGGGTGGAGATCCGCCCCAGTTGGGTGAGCAAATTCACGACCTTGTCCCAAATCGTCACCGTGCTGGCAACCCTGGCCACGCCCCTGCTGACGCTTCCCATCTGGGCCAAGCAGAGCCTTTACGTGGTCACGGGACTTCTGACCATCACCAGCGGCATCCACTACATCCTCATCGCCTTCCGCCTCTGGGAGGGGGACACGAGCGGCGGCACCGCCTGAGGCTTGCATTTTCCTTGACACCCTCGGGCTGTTTCGCTATAGGGAGACCAACTTTGTAGGCACGTAGCTCAGTGGGAGAGCGCTACCTTGACGCGGTAGAAGTCGGCGGTTCAATCCCGCCCGTGCCTACCACCCCTTTCGAAGGGGGAACGGGTCACGGAATCCGAGACGCACACCGACACAGATACGCAAGGCCATCGGGTGAAGCGCAAACCAGCACGCGTATCACAATCCAGCGCGCAAGCCGATTGAACATCACAGAGCATCAGTCCCGTCTTGCGGCGGCTGATGCTCTTTTTGTTTCGCCGGAGCCGCAAGGGGGCCCGCCGGCGGATGCGAAGAAAGGGGATGAACAGGGAATGCACGAAGAATCGGAACACGTACGAGTGTCTTTGCCGGATGGCAAAAGTGTGGAGTTGCCGGCTGGCCAAACCGTCCAGGACGCTCTTCGGGACCTGGGAGTCAAGGGCAACCAATGGATCGCGGCACGACTCAATGGTCGCCTTGTGGATCTCACCCGGCCCGTGGAACAGGACGCCGTGCTGGAACCGGTGGCGGCCGACAGTCCGGAAGGGCTCGAAATCCTCCGCCACAGCACCTCCCATGTGATGGCCCAGGCCGTGCTCAGCCTCTTTCCGGAGGCCAAGGTGGCCATCGGACCGGCCATCGAAAACGGATTCTACTACGATTTCGACGTGCCGCAGCCCTTCAGCCCCGACGATCTGGCCAAGATCGAAGCCAAGATGCAGGAGATCATCCAGGCGAAGGTTCCCTTTGAACGGCAGGAGGTGGCCCGGGAGGAGGCTATCGAGCTCTTTCGCCAAAAGGGCGAAAAGTACAAGGTGGAGCTCCTGGAAGAACTGGAAGAGCCCACCATCTCCATCTATCGCCAGGGAGACTTTGTGGACCTTTGCCGGGGTCCCCACATCCCCCACACCGGCTACATCAAGGCGTGCAAGCTCCTTTCCGTGGCCGGCGCCTACTGGCGGGGCGACGAACGAAACCCCATGCTCCAGCGCATCTACGGAACGGCCTTCGCCGACATCAAGGCCCTCAAGAAGTACCTGCAGTTCCTGGAGGAAGCCCAAAAGCGCGATCACCGCAAGCTGGGGCGCGAACTGGATCTTTTCAGCTTTTCCGACGAGGTGGGAGCCGGGATGGTCATCTACCATCCCAAGGGCGC
Source organism: Desulfacinum infernum DSM 9756 (assembly GCF_900129305.1). GTDB lineage: Bacteria > Desulfobacterota > Syntrophobacteria > Syntrophobacterales > DSM-9756 > Desulfacinum > Desulfacinum infernum. Next base: position 14,058 of record NZ_FQVB01000039.1, read on the forward strand.
TCTGCTCCGCCACATCCTGGAGACCTTCGAAAAGCGGGAACATCTCCGCCGCGGCTACCAGATCGTCATGGGGCCGACCCTGCTCAAGACCGAGCTGTGGAAGCGATCCGGCCATTTCGACAACTACCGCGAAAACATGTACTTCACGGAAATCGACGGGCAGTCCTACGGCATCAAGCCCATGAACTGTCTGTCGCACATGATCATCTACAAGTCCAAGGTCCGCAGCTACCGGGACCTGCCCCTGCGGTTTTTCGAACTGGGCACCGTGCACCGCCATGAGAAGTCGGGCGTTCTCCACGGGTTGTTGCGCGTCCGTCAGTTCACCCAGGACGATGCCCACATCCTGTGCACGCCGGAACAGCTCCATTCGGAAATCCAGGGCATCGTGGATTTCGTCATTGAGGTCATGGGCCTTTTCGGCTTCGACTACGAGATGGAAATCAGCACCCGCCCGGAGAAGTCCATCGGAACCGACGAAGACTGGGAGCGGGCCACCAGGGCGCTCATGGACGCCCTCCAGGATAAGGGCATTCCCTACCACATCTGCGAAGGGGAAGGGGCCTTCTACGGTCCCAAGATCGACGTGAAGCTCAAGGACGCCCTGGAACGCAAGTGGCAATGCGCCACCATCCAGTGCGACTTCACCCTGCCGGAACGCTTCGATCTCACCTACGTGGGACCGGACGGCAACCGCCATCGACCCGTGATGCTCCACCGGGTGATTCTGGGGGCCATCGAGCGCTTCATGGGGGTGCTCATCGAGCATTACGCCGGCGCGTTCCCCACCTGGCTGGCCCCCGTGCAGGCCGTGGTGGTGACCGTCACCGACAGCCAGCTGGACTTCGCGCGCAGAGTGTACCGGCAGCTCCGCGACGCCGGGGTGCGGGCGGAAATCGATGAGAGAAACGAGAAGCTGGGCTTCAAGATCCGCGAGGCCCAGCTCCAGAAGGTTCCCTACATGTTGGTGGTGGGCGACAAGGAAGTGGAGGCCGGCGGCGTGCGGCCGAGGCGCCGGGACGGCACGCAACTGGACCTCATGCCCGTGGAAGAGTTCGTCCAACTGGTGGAAAAGGAATGCCTGGAAGGCTCCGGCGGGCGCATCGGCCTCGGCGCCGTGTGACCCCCTGTGGGGTCCGCTAGGCTCATGGGAGAAAGAACCAGAACCGCATAGAGACGCCAATAGACGAACACAGCTTTTGTCCCGCGGCGGCGGATGGAGTTCCGCAGCTGCTTACTTGGACCCATTCCAAAAAGAACATCCAGCAAGGAGGAGAAGGCCCTGAAAAAGCAAGAAGGCAACGTGAACGAGAGGATTCGGGCTCGCGAAGTGCGCGTCATTGGTTCCGACGGCACCCAACTAGGGATCATGCCCCTTCAACAGGCGCTGGAGGCGGCCCGAGAGGAAGGCTTGGACCTGGTGGAAGTGGCCCCCAATGCCGATCCTCCCGTCTGCAAGATCATGGACTACGGGAAGTTCAAGTACTTGCAGAGCAAGAGATCTCAGGAAGCCAAGAAGAAGCAGACGGTCATCCAGGTCAAGGAAGTGAAGGTGCGCCCCAAGACCGACGACCACGACATCCAGACCAAGTTGCGTCACATCCGTCGCTTTTTGGCCCAGAAGGACAAGGCCAAGGTGACGGTCATCTTCCGCGGCCGGGAGATCGCCTTCAAGGAGCGCGGGGCCATGGTGCTCCAGAAGATCCTCGATGAGCTCCAGGACGAAGCGGTCGTGGAGATGCCGCCCAAGATGGAAGGGCGCAACATGGTCATGATCCTGGCGCCAAAGGCCTAACCTTCCTCACAAAAAGCTTGACACACCCCAGGGGTGTCAATAGATTACACGCCTCGATCCACCGTGGGGACGAGGCTTCCCGATGCGTACGCCCGTCCCCGTGCCGGACGCAACACCGCCTCCGTGCGGCGTTGCGCTGTTTTGTGCCGAAAGAGCCCGGTCTGAGACCTTGTGAAACGAGACCATTCGGAGGAATCCATGCCAAAGCTCAAAACCAACCGTGGGGCCGCGAAGCGCTTTCGCAAGACCGGAGGCGGACGCTTTGCGCGAGCCAAAGCCTACAAGAGTCACATCCTCACCAAGAAGAGCTCCAAACGCAAGCGGGCGCTTCGCCGATCCACTATCGTGGACCCCGCCAATGTGAAGGGTCTGCAGAGGATGCTGCCGTACCTCTAGGCGCCGGCAGGGCCTATTCAATACAGACACTTGTGACTTTCAAGGAGTGGGAAGATGCCTCGAGTAAAGAAGGCGGTGAAATCACGTCAGCGCCGCAAGAAGATTCTTCATATGGCCAAGGGCTACCGCGGCGGTCGCGGCCGGTTGTTGCGCACCGCCAAGGAAACCGTCAGTCGCGCCCTGGTTTACGCCTATCGGGACCGTCGGGCCAAGAAGCGCAACTTCCGAAGCCTGTGGATCATGCGCATCAATGCAGCGGCGCGCCAACACGGACTGAGCTATTCCGCCTTCATGAGCGGACTGAAGAAGGCCAACGTGGAGTTGGATCGCAAGGTGCTGGCGGGCTTGGCCGTGTCCGATCCCCAGGCCTTCGCCCAACTGGTAGCCGTTGCCAAGGAAGCGGCGTAGGGACCCATGGAAGAGGATGCGCGCACACTTTTTCGGGAAGCGGAAGGGGCCATCGCGGCGGCGGGCGCAGACCTGAAGGCCCTGGATGCGGTCCGCGTGGGCTTTTTGGGCCGCAAAGGCAAGCTCACGGCCCTCTTCAAGCGCCTCGGCACTGTGCCTGCAGAGGCCCGGCCCGAGGCCGGCCGGGTCTTGAACGAGGTGAAGGCGGCCCTTGAGGAACGTCTTGCCGAAGCGATCCGCAAGGCCAAGGAACAGGCCAAGCGCCCCAAGTCCGTCCTAGACGTGACGGTCCCCGGACGGCGTCCCCTTTCCGGCCGGTTGCACCCCATCACGCAGACGGCCATGGACATCGCGGCCATCTTCAACCGGCTGGGCTTTGAGACCGTGGAAGGACCGGAAGTCGAGCTGGACTACTACAACTTCGAGGCCCTCAACATTCCCAAGGACCACCCGGCCCGCGACATGCAAGACACCTTCTACGTGTCGGACGAGGTGGTCCTGCGCACCCATACGTCTCCGCTTCAGATCCGCACCATGGAAAAGAAGCGCCCGCCCATCAAGATCATCGCGCCCGGCAAGGCCTACCGATGCGATTCGGACGTCACCCACACGCCCATGTTCCATCAGGTGGAGGGCCTCATGGTGGGGCGCGACATCTCCTTCGGGGACCTCAAGGGCGTTCTCACCGTCTTCGTCCATCAAATGTTCGGCCCTCATGTGGGTCTTCGCTTCCGCCCCAGCTTCTTTCCGTTCACCGAGCCCAGTGCGGAAGTGGACATCCAGTGCGTCATGTGCCGGGGGGCCGGGTGCCGGGTCTGCTCCCAGACCGGATGGCTGGAGATCCTGGGATCCGGCATGGTTGACCCGGAGGTCTTCAAAATGGTCGGTTACGATCCCGATGAAGTGACCGGCTTCGCCTTCGGGATGGGCATCGAACGGATCGCCATGCTTCGCTACGGTATCAACGACCTGCGGCTCTTTTTCGAAAACGACGTCCGATTCTTGAGGCAGTTCTAGCGGGGAGAGTCATCGCCGGGCCGCACTGTTTTCATCTTCCGCCGCTCCCCCACAAAGGGCACGACGACCGGGTCGTGCCCTTTGTCGTAACGGCGAGGGCGCTCCATCAGGCACTGAGAGGGGAACATCGATGCGCGTAAGCACCCAGTGGCTCAAGGACTATGTGGACCTCACCGTGGACGCCGACACCCTTGCGGACCGCCTCACCATGGCGGGCCTGGAAGTGGAATCGGTGGAACGCCCCCATGCCTTTCTGACCCAAGTGGTCGTGGCGCGGGTGGATGCCGTTCGACCCCATCCCAACGCGGACAAGCTCCGGTTGTGCGACGTCCACGACGGCACCCGCATCCGGCAGGTGGTCTGCGGGGCTCCCAACGTGGCCCCGGGGCAGGTGGTAGCCCTGGCGCTTCCGGGAGCCGTCCTTCCCAACGGCCAGAAACTTTCCGAAGCCAAGATCCGTGGTCAGTTGTCCGAGGGCATGCTTTGCAGCCAACGGGAACTTTTCCTGGGTGAGGACGCCTCCGGCATCTGGGTTCTCGATCCCCATCTGCCCCTGGGAAAGACCTTGCTGGAAGCCATGGACCTGGACGACGCCGTCCTGGACGTTTCCATCACCCCCAACCGGGGCGACTGCCTTTCCATGGTCGGCGTGGCCCGCGAGGTCGCGGCCATCTGCGGCACGCAACTGCGCTACCCGGAAATCACCCTGGCCGAAGACGGCCCCTCCATCCACGACACCGCCTCGGTCACCATCCAGGACCCCGTGGGCTGTCCGCGCTATGCGGCCCGCCTCATCCGGGGCGTGCGCATCGGGCCGTCTCCCCAGTGGATGAAGCGCCGCCTGGAAGCCGCCGGCATCCGGTCCATCAACAATGTGGTGGACGTCACCAACTACGTGATGATGGAACTAGGCCAGCCGCTCCATGCCTTCGACTACGAGCGCCTGCGGGAAGGCCGGATCGTGGTGCGCCGCGCCCGTTCCGGGGAACGCTTTTCCACTCTGGACGGAGTGGAACGGACCCTTTTCGACGATACCCTTTTGATATGCGACGGAGTGGGGCCCGTGGCCATCGCCGGCATCATGGGCGGCCTCGATTCGGAAATCACCGATCAGACCACCCAAGTACTCATCGAAAGCGCTTATTTCCAGCCGGAAGGCATCCGGCGCTCCAGCCGCAAACTGGGCCTTCGAACCGAGTCCAGCTACCGGTTCGAGCGGGGCATCGACCCGGAGGGCGTCATCCGGGCGGTGGATCGTGCGGCCCAGCTCATGGTCCAGCTGGCCGGGGGGGTTCTTGCCAAGGGGGTCATCGACGAATACCCGGCGCCCATCGCCCGCCCCACCATCGAACTGCGCGTTGCCAAGGTGAACCGCTTCCTGGGCCTCGACCTGGATGCCGGCGACATGGCACGTGTGCTGGAATCCATCGAAATGCAGGTGGAGTCGAAGGATCCGGAGACCCTCCTGGTCACACCCCCTTCTTGCCGCTCCGACGTGACGCGGGAAGTTGACCTGGCCGAAGAGGTGGCCCGCCTCGTGGGCTACGATCGGGTGCCGGTCACCCACGCCACGGCCCCGCTTTACGCCGATCCTCCGGACCCCCATGCCACCTTGCGCCAGAAGCTCAAGGAGACCCTGACGGCCATCGGGTTCGACGAAGTCTTGACTTATTCCTTCATCCCCGAAAAGGCCCTGCAAGACCTCGGGCTTCCGGAAGGGGACCCGCGCCTGCAGCCCGTTCGACTGTTGAATCCCTTGAGCGAGGAGCAGGCGGTCATGCGTACGTCACTCCTGCCCGGGCTGCTCCTGACGGCACGCCACAACTTCGATCGCGCCAACACGGATCTGCGGCTCTTTGAATTGAGCAAGGTCTTCCTGCCCCGAGAGGGGGAAGCCCTGCCGCAGGAAGACCACCATCTTGTGGGCATCCTGGCCGGACGCCGGGTTCCCCACCCGTTGTACGGATCCGAGGAAACGGTGGACTATGCGGACGCCAAGGGAGCGGTGGAAGCCGTGCTGGAACGGTTTCACCTGGGCCCGGATGCCGTTCGCTTTTCCCGGGAGCCGCTTCCCCCGTACTGCGACCCGTCCATGGGCGCCGCCATCCATGTGGCGGACACCCTGGTGGGATCGGTGGGAAGGGTCCACCCCGACGTGCAGGAGGCGTTCGACCTCAAGAGGGACACCTACTACCTCGAACTGGATTTTGAAACCCTCTACCGATTGAAGCGGCCCCATCCCGGTTTTTCGCCCCTTCCCAAATTTCCCTCGGTCACCCGGGACATGGCCCTCATCGTGGCCGACGATCTGCCGGTGGCCGCTCCGCTGGACTACATCCGGTCCCTCCGGGAGCCGCTGGTGGAACAGGTGGACCTTTTCGACCTGTACCGGGGCAAGCAACTGGGGGAGGGGAGAAAGAGCGTGGGGTATCGCATCGTGTACCGCGCTCCGGACCGGAACCTGACCGACGAAGAGGTCAACGCCCTGCACGAGCGGATAACGGAGAAGGTGCTGGCCGCCTTCGACGCGCAGCTTCGCTGATCAGGATTGAAGGATTGAAGATTCGAAGGATTAAGGATTGAAGGGGTAGGGTAGAGGGGTAACGGGGTGGGCCATTTTCCGGGGTACGGCCCTGGGAACGCGTGCCAACGCCCCCGATTCCCCCAGGACCACGGCTCACGGATTACGGAGGATCTCCATGCTCAACGGCGCCAACGCGGGAGGCGATGGAGGGGAAAAGAGGCCCAAGCCTTGCCAGGTGGCCTTCACCTACGGCGACAACAAGGGCATGGGGCGGGCGATCCATTTCAATGAAAGGGGCATGCTCGTTCTTTGCAAGGACCCGGCGCCCATCCAGACCCGCGTTCGACTGAGCCTTCTCTTTCCCGGCTTCCAGAAGCCCTTTGAGGTGGAGGGGGAGGTGATCTGGTCCAACCTGTACGGCCCGGACGACGCGGCCACGCCACGGGGCATGGGGATCAAGTTCCTGCAGCTCGATTCCAGCATCGCTCGGATCCTGGGGGATCTGAGCCTCCAGTACCAGAGCTACGGCACGCAGTACGAGATTTATTACACCTAAGGGCCGGTCCGAAACTGCACGAAGGAGAATCATGTCCGTATGGGAGACCCTGCTGGTGGCCGTGGCGCTCGGCTGTGATGCCTTTGCCGTGGGCCTCGGCGTGGGCACCCGCTTCTGCACACCCCGCCACATCTTTCGCCTTTCCTTCCATTTCGGCTTCTTTCAGTTCGCCATGCCCCTCATCGGATGGGTGCTGGGAACCACCCTGGTGGAAACGGCCCGCACCTGGGGCCCCTGGGTCGCCTGCGCCATCCTCCTTTTCATCGGCTCCAAGATGGCTTACGAAAGTCTGCGGGGCGGTGAGGAAGAGGAGGCCTGCGCCGACCCCACCCGAGGCACGAGCCTGGTTGTCCTTTCGGTCGCCACCAGCCTGGACGCCTTGGGAGTGGGGTTCAGCCTGGGCCTTCTGGGCAGGCGCCTTCTGGGAGCCGCCGTCTGCATCGGAGTCACCGCCGGGCTCATGACCTGGGCGGCCATGCGGATCGGCGATCGCCTCTCCGCCCTGTGGGGCCGCCGCATGGGCGTCGTGGGCGGCGGCATCCTTATACTCATCGCCTTCAAACTTCTCAAAGGTTAACATCAGAAAAAACGGGATGGATCCATGGCAGCCAGATTGGAGATCGCTCTCAAGCCTCACCTTTTCGATGCGGAAGGATCCGGCCTGTGCCGGATGATCCACGACTATTTCGGCTGGCACGTGGGAAGCGCCCGTGTGATCCATGTGCTCATGCTGGACGCCGGTCTGAACGAATCGGAACTGGAAGCTGTTCGCACGGAGATCTTCACCAACCCTGTGACCCAGGTTTCCAGTTATGGGCCCCTGGCAAGACCTGAGGATTTCGACTGGGCCGTCTGGGTGGGGTTCCGCCCGGGTGTGCGGGATACGGCCGGAAGCGTGGCCCTGGAGGCCATTACCGACTTCCTGCAACGGCCGATGCCTCCCCATGCGGCCGCCTACACCTCCAAATTGGTGCTGCTCCGGGACGCCCCACTTAGCCGCGAACAGGTGGACACCATCGCCCGGGAACTGCTGGCCAACGACATCATCCAGCAATGGCGCATCTACGCCCCAAAGGACTGGGATTCCCGGCATGGCATCGGCTTCATTCTCCCCAAGGTGGACCTGGCCCACACACCGACGGTGCAGACCCTCGCCATCGGCAGCGACGACGAGCTCAAGAGGCTGAGCGATGAACGAAACCTGGCGCTCCATCCCCGGGACATCCCCGTGATTCGGGCCTACTTCCTTCGGCCGGAGGTGGTGGAAGAGCGGCGCAAGGTGGGCCTCGATCTCCCCACCGACGTGGAGCTGGAAGCCATCAGCCAGGCCCGAAGCGACCACTGCAACCACAACACCTTCAGGGGGAAATTCTTCTACCGCGATCCCGATTCCGGTGAAGAAGCCGTGGTGGACAGTCTCTTCAGGACCTGCATCGAAGCTCCCACCCTGAAGATTCAAAAGAAAAAGGACTGGGTGGTATCGGTCTTGTGGGACAACGCCGGGGTGGCCCGCTTCGACGACGACCATCACTACGTGATCACGGGGGAAACCCACAACAGCCCCTCCAACATGGAAGCCTACGGCGGGGCCCTCACCGGCATCGTGGGTGTCTACCGGGATCCCATGGGAACCGGAAAGGGCTCGCGCCTCATCGCCGGCCTCTACGGCTACTGCGTGGGCCCCCGGGACTACGCCGGCCCGCTCCGCCCGCACCTGCATCCGCGCCGGCTCCTGGACGGCGTGGTGGAAGGCGTGCGCGACGGGGGCAACAAGCACGGCGTTCCCACGGTCTTCGGCAACCTGCTCCACCACCCCTCCTACCTTGGAAAATGCCTGGTCTTCGTGGGCGCCATCGGCCTTATGCCCAAGACTGTGAAAGGGGAACCCACGGAGCGGAAGAAACCCAACCCAGGAGATCTCATCATCATGGCCGGCGGCCGCGTGGGGAAGGACGGCATCCACGGGGTCACGGCCTCCAGCGAAAGCTACAGCGAACACACCCCCGCCGGGCACGTGCAGATCGGCGATCCCTACACTCAGAAGAAAATGCACGACTTTCTCCTGGAAGCCCGGGACGAAGGGCTCATCACCTTCATCACCGACAACGGAGGCGGCGGGCTCTCATCGTCCATCGGCGAATCGGCTCAGATGGCCGGGGGCGCCCTGGTGGAGCTGGACAAGGTTCCCCTCAAGTACGAGGGTCTGGACGTGTGGGAGATCTGGGTTTCCGAATCCCAGGAGCGGATGACGGTGGCCGTGCGGCCGGAGAATCTGGACCGGTTCATGGAACTGGCCCGCCTCCATGAGGTGGAATGCACCGTGATCGGTCGCTACGAAGATTCGGGAAAGCTCCACCTCACCTACGAAGGCCGCACCTGCGCCTACCTGGACCTGAGCTTCTTCCGCGAGGATTTTCCCCAGTGGGAGTTCGACGCCCAATGGCGGTCGCCCCAATCGAGAGGGCTGACGGAACCCGTGTTGAGCGAGCCGCAGGATTTCGGCCGGCTGCTATGCGATCTTCTGGCCTCGCCCAACCTGTGCAGCCGGGAGTGGATCCAGCGGCAATACGATCACGAAGTGCAGGGAACCAGCGCGGTGAAGTTCCTGGTGGGCCGCGATCGGGACGTACCCAACGATGCGGCGGTCATCCGGCCGGTGCTCTCCTCCAACCGGGGACTGGCCGTCACCCAGGCGCTCCATCCCACCTATTCGCAGATCGACACCTACCACATGGTGGAAGCGTCCATCGACGAATGCGTGCGCCGGCTTCTCGCCGTGGGCGGGATCCTGGATGAGATCGGCGGGGTGGACAACTTCTGCTGGCCCAACATCCAGTACGATCCGGAAAAGAACCCGGACGGGCGATACAAGGCGGCCCAGCTGGTGCGGGCCAACTGGGCGCTGCGGGACATGTGCCTGGCCTACGGCATCCCGCTCCTTTCCGGAAAGGACAGCATGTATGTGGACGGCCACCTTCCCGGAGCCTACGGCGAACGCCACAAGGTGTCGGGGCTTCCCACCATGCAGTTCACCGCCACCACGGTGGTGCCCGACGTGAACCGCTGCCTCACCATGGACGTGAAGATGCCCGGGGATGCGGTCTACGTCCTGGGGATCACGCGAAACGAGCTGGGGGCTTCCGAATACTACGAGCATTTGGGCCACGTGGGCCTGAACGTTCCGCGCGCCCGCCCGGAAGACTTCCTCAAGCTCTACCGCGCCCTGGAACAGGCCGTGGATCGAGGGCTCTGCGCTTCCTGCCGCGCCGTGGGCCGGGGTGGGCTGGCTGTACACGGGGCCATGACGGCTTTTGCAGGAAGGCTTGGCATGACATGGGATCTGAGCCGCGTTCCGGTGGATGGCGATCTTCCCCCTTCGGCCTTGCTCTTCAGCGAGTCTCTCGGCCGTTTCCTGGTGACCGTGCCGCCCGATCGGATCGCCGCCTTCGAAGAACTCATGAAGGGGCTTCCCGCGGGCCGGATCGGTGAGGTGATCGAGGCGCCTGTTTTTCGCATCCGGGCAAGCGACGGAAAGGAGCTGCTGAACGTGCCGCTGGAACGCCTCCGGCAGGCCTGGTGCGGCGGAAAGGGCTAGGAGCTTGTCCGAGAATGGCGTTTTCCTGGGAGCCTATCCGAAAGTGCTGCGAAGGGCCGTTTTTCTCGTAGCGCAGCCCTTTAGGGCTGCGGAGGAAACCTCCGGACGTCGGGCTGGCCACCGGGCATGATGTCCATCACTAGAAAACGTTATGATGACTCTTTCCCGCGGGGCTGAAGCCCCGCGGCTACAAAAAGAACGGAGATCCCGGGCCTCTTGGGCCAGGGAGCCATTCTCAGAAAAGCTCCCAGCCCCGTGACCTCAAAGGACACCCACCCTGTGGGAGCGGTTCGCGAACCGCCCCCACAGGGACCCTACTTTATCGATTTGTTATCCCCGCGTGCGGGATTTCATGACATTCTGAAAATCGTGCCTTAATCCCTGGGAGGACAACCGACCCATGAAGGACGTACGAGCTCTGGTACTCACAGGCTTCGGCCTCAACTGCGATTGGGAAACGGCCCATATCCTCAACCTGGCCGGGGCCCAGGCCCGGCGGGTTCACCTCAACGCCATCATCTCCGGTGCCCAACGGCTGGAGGACTACCACATCTTCGTCATCGGAGGCGGATTCTCTTGGGCCGACGAACACGGCGCCGGCGTCATCCTGGCCATGCGCCTCAAACACCGCCTGCGGGATCAGATCCTGTCCTTCGTGGACCGAGGCGGCCTGGTGCTGGGAATCTGCAACGGATTCCAGGTCCTGGTCAACACGGGCCTGCTGCCGGGTTTCCAACCGGGGTCGTGGGAACGGCAGGCGGCGCTCGTGACCAACGACTGCGGAACCTTTCGGGACCAGTGGGTCCATGTGGTCTTCAACGACCAATCCCCCTGCGTCTTCACCCGGGGCCTGGAGGCCATGGAGTTACCCGTGCGCCACGGGGAGGGAAAGTTCTTCGCCGAGCCGGACGTGATCGAAAGGCTGGAGAAGAACCATCAGGTGGTGCTCCGTTACGCCACGGAAGACGGGCACCCTGCGGGCGGAGCGTTCCCCGCCAATCCCAACGGATCCATCCACGACATCGCGGGCATCTGCGACCCCACGGGACGCATCCTGGGCCTCATGCCCCACCCGGAAGCGTTCAACCACTGGACCAACCACCCCGACTGGACCCTGGAAAAGGAACGGCGACGTCGGGCCGGTGAGCCCCTGCCGGAGGAAGGCGCCGGAGTCCTCCTTTTCCGAAACGCGGTGCACTTCGCCCGCACCGGCGAACAGTTCGTTGCCTGACCCCAGAGAGAGGAAGCCATGAACACTTCCCAGCCCCTGCGCATCGCCGTTCTTCTTTCCGGCGGCGGGACCAACCTGCAGGCCCTGATCGACCGGATGAACGACGGGTCCCTCAAGGCCCGGATCGTCTGCGTCGGAAGCGACCGCGCGGACGCCTACGGCCTGGAACGGGCCCGCATGGCCGGAATCCCCACGTTCGTGGTGGATTACGCCCGCCACATGACTTCCGAACCCACGCCGGCCCTGGACGAAGCGCTGGTGGGTCAGGTCCTGGGCCGCCAGCGGATCCTGAGCCCCGGAGTATCCCCTGAGGAAGCCCGTGCGCGCATTCAGCGCCTCATCGGCGCCGAACGGGAGCTCATGGCTCAGCTGGATGCACACCAGCCCGACATCATCTGCCTGGCGGGTTTCATGCGCCTTCTCACCCCTCACTTCCTGGACCACTACAACACGTCGGGCGCCTTCCGGGTGGTCAACATCCACCCGGCGCTCCTTCCCGCCTTTCCCGGACGGCACGGCTACCGGGATACCTTCCGTTACGGCTGCAAGTGGGGCGGCGTGACCGTCCACTTCGTGGACGAAGGAGAGGATTCGGGACCTGTCATCGCCCAGGGCGTCTATCCCATCTTCGACGAAGACGACGAGCGCACCGTGCAGAACCGAGGGCTGCATCTGGAGTACAAGATCTACGCCCAGGTGATCAACTGGATCGCCGACGGTAGGGTGCGGGTGGAACCCGGGCCGGGATCCCGCCCGCGTGTGCGCATCACCGACCCCAACTACCGCGAAATCATCGGCTCCTGGGTGGAGTCGGCGTTTCGATTTAGGGGATGAGTGACGAGTTATGAGTGATGAGTGACGAGTGATGGGTGATGGGTAAAGGACTGCCATCATGCTTGATACACATGACGTACAGGTGAGCAGGGAAGCCCAGGAAGGTAGAAGGCAGGAGGCGGAGGTGCGCACCCACAAGGATCTGGAACTCTGGAAAGCCGCCATGGATTTGGCCAAGGCCGTCTACCTAGTCACCTCACGGTTCCCCAGGGAAGAAGTTTATGGGATGACGGCCCAGATGAGGCGCGCTGCGGTGTCCGTTCCCTGCAACATCGCCGAAGGTGCCGCGCGCAATTCCAGAAAGGAATTCATTCAATTTCTTTACATCGCCTGGGTTCCCTGGCCGAGCTGGAAACCCAATGGATACTTGCCAACGATTTGGGCCTGGCCCGGGACGAAAGCCTGGAAAGCAAGATCGAACAGGTGCGCAAGCTTCATTTAGGACTCCTGCGCCATTTCAAGCAAGATCCCCCCACCTGACTCATCCCCCATCACTCATCACCCATCCCCCATCCCCCATCCCCCATCCCCCATCCCCCATCCCCCATCCCTCATCACCCATCACCCATCACCCATCACTCCCACTATGTGTTGCTGCTCCTCCGCCGACAAATACGGATGCATGGGCAGGGCGAAGATGCGTCGGGCCAGGTCTTCGCTTACCGGAAAGTCGCCTTCCTTGTGGCCCAAATGCGCGAAGGCGGGCTGCAGGTGGAGCGGCACCGGGTAGTAGACGGCCGTGGGGATTCCGGCATCCTCCAGGCGTTTTCGGAGGGCGTCCCGATCCTGTTCGCTGGGGGCGACGACGGAAAATTGGGCCCAGGCGGACACGGCGCCGTCCGGGATGTGCTGGAGCTGCAGATCGGGCCGGTGGCGTTCCAGGAGCTCCCGGTAGCGTTCGGCGGCCTGTTGGCGGAGCATCAGCTCCTCGTCGAAGATCGTCATCTTGGCCAGCAGCACCGCCGCCTGCAGCGTATCCAGGCGCCCGTTGATTCCCAGCCGCACATGGTCGTAGCGGTGGCTTCCCTGGCCGTGGACCCGGATGGAGCGGAGCCGTTCCGCCAGCTCGCCGTCGTCGGTCAAGCACATGCCCCCGTCGCCGTAGCCTCCCAGGGGTTTGGCGGGGAAAAAGCTCGTGGCCGCCCCATGGCCGAACCGGCCCGCCCGGATACCTCCCAGGGACGCCCCGAAGGACTGGGCCGCATCCTCCAGAACCTTCAGCCCACGCTCGGTCGCCACCTGCTCGATCTCCGGGTAGTCGGCGGGAAGGCCGAAAAGGTCCACGGGAATGACGGCCTTGGCCCGGCATCCCCGGGCCGCTTGGGGCAGGGGGTGCAGCGACGGGTCGTCCCGGTCCAGAGCTTCCGCGGCCAGGCTGAGCTTCTCCGGGTCCATGTTGAACGTTTCGGGATCCACGTCCACGAAGACCGGAACCGCTCCCAACAGGGCCACCACCTCCGCCGTGGCAATGAAGGTAAACGGGGTGGTGAAGACCACGTGGCCGGGCCCGAAGCCCCAGGCCATGAGGACCATGAGGAGCGCGTCCGTGCCGGAGGCGCAGCTCACCGCGTGGCGCACCCCCACGTAGCGGGCCAGCTCCTCTTCCAGTTCGATGACTTCCGGCCCCAGGACGTACCGGCCGTGGTCGAGAACCGCGCCGATCCGCTCTTCCAACAAGGCGCGGATCCGCTTCTGCTGGGCTTTCAGATCGATAAATTCCATTTCGTCCACCTTTTTCCTGTGCTAAGAGTCAGGGAATCCGTGTGAAACCCAGCAAGGTTATAGGCCAAAGGGCGAAGGGGCAAGGAGAAAGCTCCAGCAATGCCGTTTTTCCGGGCCGTCCTTCGCCCACGTCGACTCACCCGCTGACCCGCCAGCCCCATGGAGGTGCCGCCCATGAAAGAAGTGATCCTGGAACGGATGGGACCCATCGCCCATCTGATTCTGAACAATCCCGCCACCCGAAACGCTTTGTCGCTGCCCGTGATCCAATCCATCCTGACCCACCTGGACGAGGTGGCCCGGGATCCCGGTGTACGCGTTCTCATCGTTCGGGGCGAAGGACCGGCCTTCTGTGCCGGCCACAATCTCAAGGACATGGTTGCTCCCGAAGCGGATCTTCACGCCCACCGCCGGCTGTTCAGCACCTGTTCCAAGATGATGCTCCAGCTGCACCGGCTTCCCCAGGTGGTGATCGCCCAGGTGCACGGGATCGCCACGGCGGCCGGCTGCCAGCTGGTGGCCGCCTGTGACCTGGCGGTGGCGGAGACAGGGGCCAAGTTCGCCACGCCGGGCGTCAAGATCGGTCTTTTCTGCTCCACGCCCATGGTGCCTCTGGTGCGGGTGATCGGAAGGCGCCGCGCCTTGGAGATGCTCCTCACGGGCCGCTTCGTTTCCGCCCAGGAGGCCCTGGACTGGGGCCTGGTGAACCGGGTGGTGCCCCTGGAGCGGCTTCCGGAAGAAACCATGGAGCTGGCCGAATCCATCGCATCCTTCAGCCGGTTTACCCTCGCCTTTGGGAAGGAGGCCTTCTACAGCCAGGTGGATCTGGACGAGCGGGCCGCTTATGATTTCGCCAAGGAAGCCATCGTCATGAACTGCCTGGCCGACGACGCCCAGGAAGGCATGCGGGCGTTCGTGGAAAAGCGCGCTCCCATCTGGAAGCACCGGTAGGACAGCCGATCGCGTCTCCACCACTATATGCGAAGGGGCGAATGATGATTCGCCCCTACAGGTCGCACCGGGCTCTTCGGTAGGGGCGGGGTTTATCCCCGCCCAGCCAAGCGCTACGGGAAAAACGCTCTTGCCCGGAGCTTTCCGCCAGGCTCCTGGGGGCTTGTTTCAGAACGCCAGGGAGGGCCGTTTTTCTCGTAGCGCAGCCCTTCAGGGCTGCGGAGGAATCCCTGCACGCCGGATGGGCCATGGGGTACTGCCTGTCACTTCATTGGGTTATGATGGCCCCTTTCCGCGGGGCTGAAGCCCCGCGGCTACGAAAGCAGACGGATTCCCTGTCGGTTGATGAAGGGAACTTGTTCTCAGACAAGCTGCTAGGAGGCTGACCGGAAACGGCAGATTCGCGCCGTTCAACGCCGATTCGTCATCCCCGCGAAAGCTGGGATCCAGGATTTCCGGGAACTTATGGACTCCCGCTTGCGCGGGAGTGACGGTTTGCGGAGTTCTCAGACAAGCTCCTAGACCGCCAGGTACCGGTCCTGGACCTCTCGGTCCTCCCGGAGCCTCTCCACGGGACCCTCACATTGCACGCGGCCCTTTTCAATCACATATCCCCGGTCCGCCACGGAAAGGGCGAACCGGGCGTTCTGTTCGGCGAGCAGGATGGGCATCTCACTTTTAAGCCCCGAGATCACTTCCCCGAGAAACTCCACCACCACGGGAGCCAACCCTTCGCAGGGCTCGTCCAGAAGCAGAAGAGCGGGATTGCCCACCAGGGCCCGGGCGATGGCCAAGAGCTGCTGTTCCCCGCCGCTCAGCTCGCCTCCCCGTTTTTTGCGAAGCCGCTCGAGAAGGGGAAATTCCTCAAAGATCCTCTCCGGAGTCCAGGGTTTCCGGCCCGGGCGTTCCGGCAGCACGGCCACCTCCAGGTTTTCTTCCACCGTGAGTCCCGGAAAGATGCGCCGGTCTTCCGGTACGTAACCGATGCCGGCCCGAACGATCTCGTGCACCTGCCGGCCGCTGATCACCTTTCCCCGAAAGCGTATCTCACCGCGCCGGGGCGGGGCGTACCCCACGATGCCCCGCAGGGTCGTGGTCTTTCCCGCACCGTTTCGCCCCAACAGACAGACGATCTCCCCCTCGCGAACCTCCAGGCTGATCCCCTGCAGGATGTAGCTGTCCCCGTAGAACACATGGATATCCACCACTTCAAGGCTCACTGGTTCCTCCCAGATAGGCTTCCCTCACGCGGCGGTCGGCGCGGATTTCCTCCGGAGTCCCTTCGGCCAGAAGCCTTCCCTGATGCAGCACGTAGATATAGTCCGCCACGGAAAAGACCACCTTCATGTCGTGCTCGGTGATGAAGAAGGTGGTCCCGGAGGTTTCGGCCAAACTCTTGATGAGTCGGATCATGTGGTCCGTCTCCTCGGGGTTCATACCTGCGGTGGGCTCGTCCAGGAGCACCATCTGAGGCCGACCGGCCAGCACGATGGCCATTTCCACCAACCGCTTGTCCCCGTAGGGAAGCTCGTGCACCCCCCAGCGGGCCTTATCCTCCAAGCCCACCATGGCCAGGACCTCCAGGGCCGCCTTTTCCAGCGCCCCGTCCCGATGCAAGCGGCGCCAGAAACAAAACGTCCCCCGGTTTTTCACCACCAGGGGTACCTGGACGTTTTCCAGCACCGTCAGCCGCTCAAAGATATTGGTGATCTGGAAGGAGCGCGCCAGGCCCAGGGCGCACAGACGGTGCGGGGGAAGCCCCGTCACGTCCCGACCCAGAAAACGGACCTTCCCCCGGCTGGGCCGATACCGGCCGGAAACCACGTTGTAAAAGGTGGTTTTTCCGGCGCCGTTGGGCCCGATGAGGGCCGTGAGCCGCCCTTCCGGGACCTGGAGCGACACCCCGGAAAGGGCCGCGAACTTTCCGAAGGAGTGATGCACGTCTTCCACACTGAGGATCGGCCGCTGTTTCATGGGGTGCCGCACCTCCGGTTACGGAAGGCGTGGAGCAGCGTGCCCCAGATGCCTTCCGGGAAAAAGAGAACCACGGGGATGAGGATGGCTCCCAGCACGATCATCCAGTTTTCCGTAAACGTGGTGACCCAATGTTCCAGCACGAAGAAGATGGCCGCTCCCACCGCCGGCCCCAGGAACGTGCCGGCACCACCCAGGATGGTCATGAGAACCGGCCGTGCGGAAAAACTCCAATGGAGCATGTCCGGAGTCGCCATGCGGTTGAAGAGGCAAAGAAGGAAACCCGCCAGGCCCGCCAGGGCTCCCGCCGTGACGAACGCCGCCAGCCGAACGGCCTTTACGTTGGCGCCCGAAAAGGAAAGGCGTTCCTTGTTCTCCCTTACCGCCGTCAGGATGAGGCCGAAAGGGGACCGGACCAGCGCCCACAGGAAGAGCGCTCCCGCCACGGCCCAGAAGAGTACGAAGTAGTAGGCCGATGCGGGGGCGAAAAGCGATACCCTCCAAGGTCCCAGCACCACCGGAGGGACGGAAAAGACCGGCAGTCCGTCGCTTCCCCCCGTGACTTCCCGCCAGTTGTGGGCCACGGTAAAGAGCATCATCCCCAAGGCCAGGGACAACATGGCGAAAAAGATCTCGTCGCGGCGCACGCAAAGAAACCCCACCAAGAGGGCCGTCACGGCGGCCGCGCCCACGGAAGCGAGAAGAACGAGCCAAAGGGACGTGACGCCATGGGTCATGAGGAGCGCGGCCGTGTAGGCGCCCACCCCCAACAGACCCCCCTGGCCGAAGGAAAGCAGGCCGGTGTAGCCGAAGAGCAGGTTGAAGCTCATGGCAAAGAGGCCCATGATGAGGATCTCCGTCCCCAGGAGAACCCAGTAGACAGGCAGAAAAGAAGGCGCCGCCGCAAGAAAAACGAGCAGAACCAGGGCCCCGGGCCAGCCGGAAAGGGAAGGTCGTTTCACCATCACACCTCCCTTCCCAAAAGCCCACGCGGCCTCACCAACAGCACCAGGGCCAGCAGCAGATAGGGCAGCGCCATCTGCACCCGACCGGCAAAGGTGGTGCCGAAGGCCTCCAGGAGCCCCAGGACCAAGGCGCCTGCAAACGCCCCGGGAAAGCTCCCCAGGCCTCCCACCACCACCACGATGAAGCTTTCGATGATGATCCTTTCGCCCATGGCCGGCCCCACACTCTGGTGGGGAGCCGCCAGGGCGCCTCCCAAGGCGGCCAGCCAGGCCCCCAGACCGAAAACCAGTGTGAAGAGGAGCGGCACGCGGATGCCCACCCCTTCGGCCATCTCCCGATCCTGGGCCGCCGCCCTGATGATTTTCCCCCAGCGCGTCCAGGAAAAGAAGGCCCACAGGGCCAGGCCCAGCACCGGCCCCACGGCGATGAGAAAGAGCCGGTAAACGGGGTAGGAATGGGCAAAGAGGGGCACGGTCCCGGACAGCAGGGCAGGGGGGTCCACCACGTGGTAGGCGGGTCCCCAGATGATGCGCACGGCATCGTCCAAAACCAGGAGCACCGCGAAGGTCAGGAGCAGCTGGTAACTCACATCCCGCCCGTACACCCGCCGAAGGAGCGTCACCTCCAAAGCCATGCCCAGCAGGGCCGTGGCCAGCGGCGCAATGAGCACCCCCGCCCAGAAGGAGGGAAAGAGGTGCATCACCGTCAGGGTGCCGTAGGCCCCCAGCATGAAGAGGGAACCGTGGGCGAAATTGAGGACGCCCAGGACGCCGAAGATCGTCGTGAGTCCCACGGAGATGAGAAAGAGCAGCATGCCCCAGCTCAGGCCGTTCAGAGTGTTGGTGAGAAGGGATTCCATTGTTTTCGTGATCCGTTGTCCGTTATCCGTGATCTGTTTTCCGTTATGCGTGGTCCGTGGGTCGTTGTCAGTTTACAGATTTCGGTTGGCGGTTATCAGCAGGTCGCTAGCCCAAGTTTGTCACTTTTGTGTGTAAGTTACTGATTTTGTTGTAGAGTGTTTTCAAATTCTACACTACAAATTTTTCATTCGATGGTGGTCAGCCTCCTTAATGGTCGTACCGGCAGCCCGAGAGCATTGTAAATTTTCACGTGAACCGGTTCCGGCTCGGACGTGTGTCGTATGTGAATGACCTGCCCTTTGTCATTGACCATGCTGGTGGTCACCCGCACCTGGCCACTCAGATGCGTTCGCAAGGTGGCCCAGTGGTGACGAATTCCGCTTTCGCGAAGC